>CAXMNX010000110.1:0-66224 GCA_964194845.1 uncultured Boseongicola sp. | reverse complement strand
ACGGGCGACCCGGATGCACAAATCTGCATGATGATGTCCGGGTGCATTCAGGCAATCGCGGGCGACAGGGCGAACTGGGCACCTGCCGGCGACAATTTCTTCATAGATATGGACCTCACGCCCGCCAATATGCCGCCCGGCACACGGTTCGCGATCGGAAGCGCCGAATTTGTGGTGACAGAGTTGAAGCACAATGGCTGCCAGTCATTCATCGACCGCTATGGGCGTGACGCATGTCTTTTTGTGAACACAGGCGAAGGCCGCAAACTAAGGCTTCGCGGCATCTACGCCCGCGTCACCCGCGATGGGACAGTGTCGGTCGGAGGTAAAGTCAGAAAACTCTGATATCTTCGGCGCAACTGTGGCCTATCGTGTTTTTTCATAGCAATCGTAGGGTGGGCTTAACCAACTACCAAAAACCAAGGCCTCTGCCCGGCTTGCGCCGCGTATTCGGGCCAATGGCAGTTTCGTCCGGCGGTCTTAACAACCGGACTTCTCTCCGTGACTATATTGCCGTGCCTGCGGCGGAGCAGTTGCGGGCTAAAATTTGGCTTCCAACGACCATCTTGCGCTACGCACTCACTGAGAATACCGTTGACAGCACTCCACCTCCATGACAAACGCGGGCTTCAGATTTTCTGGCCTGGCATTCGAAGCTGCGGCCAATCAGGAGACGGGACATGGCAAAACCGGCCACCATCAAAATTCGTCTGAACTCGACGGCGGACACCGGCCACTTCTATGTGACCAAGAAAAACGCGAAGACGATGACTGAAAAGATGGTGGTGCGGAAATACGACCCCGTCATCCGCAAGCACGTCGAATACAAGGAAGGCAAGATCAAGTAGATTGATCGGGCCTTTTGGGGCGAAGCGGCCGCGCAATTTGCGCGGCTTTTTCTTTGCCTAAAGCGGTTTGCGTTATCAATGAACCACCGAGTATCAATATTTGCGTTCGAAATCAGCAGCATGCTGATAGAGAGGCAGCGAATAGTGGTTCAAATTAAACGCAATCTGCTATGTTTGTTTCATACGATCTTATAGGGATTTGCCGCTGGCTGCCCGGCATGGTCGGGCCAGCGCCTGTCCTTTGTCGTGCGATCAAACGCCAGCCGCCGGTCATCGTCGGGATATGTCACGACCTCGCTCTGCGCCCGCGTGCCAATGACCAGATAGCGGGCGTCGTGATCGCTGGTATTTTCCAGACAATGGCCGACCGCAACACCCGCTTTGAACGTTACGGCCTCGCCCACGCGAAGCGTCGTGCGCGCGTCGCCCTCGTGCAGCACGACCTCGCCCGCCAGCACATATACCATCTCGTCCTCTTCGGCGTGCCAATGCTTGATCGAAGACGTCGACCCCGGCGGCAGCACCTCGACGAATGCGCCGAACTGCGTCAACCCGCCGTCGTCACTGAACCTCAGCGCGCTGTATGGCCCGCAGGGGTTATCCGCGCCGTCGCTTTCGTCTCGCGTGACCGTGTTGGGGCGGTGGATGGGCATGGCAGCGGTCCGTCGTTTGTTGAGTGCGAGCAAAGCCTAGCCGATATAACCTTCCAGCGCACTTCTGCGCGTTTGCGCAAGGAACGGGTCGCTAAAATGCGCGCGCTGCGATCAGGTCAACGGAATGTTTTCATCAGGAGCCAACCATGACCTTTCAGATACAAGCCCTGCCACCCGACCGCTTTGCCGCACTTTTCGCGCTCAGCGACGCTCAACTTGCCGAAAAGGGCGCACGCCGGGCGATCGCGGACCAACCGGGCGCATTCCCGTGCCGGGTGAGCCTGGCCGACGCCGACGTGGGCGACGAATTGATCCTGACGAATTATGCCCACTTGGATGAACACTCGCCCTACCGCGCGTCGCACGCGATCTATGTCCGGAAAGACGTCGAGCAGGCCAACCCAAACCCCGGCGAAGTCCCAGCCGTGTTGTCGCAGCGTTTGCTGTCATTGCGGGCCTTTGGTTGCGATCACATGATGACCGACGCCGACGTCGTCGAGGGCAGCACGCTGGCGGACAATCTACGCCAGATGTTTGCCGATCCGGCGGTGGACTATGTCCATATCCACAACGCAAAGCAGGGCTGTTTTGCCGCCCGGGCAACGCGCGCAAGCTAGAAAACAGCGCTGATCGGCTGGCATTTTCGCCGTCCCGCGCCCATCTTGTCCACCATGGGCGACCTTTTGACCATCAGGCCTGCGCACCGCGACGATCTCGCCGCAATCGATGCTCTTTTAAGCCGGTCTTATCCGGCACTTCTGAAGGCCGACTATCGCCCCTCGGTTCTGGTCACGGCGATCCCGCTGATATCGCGCGCAAACCCGTCGCTGGTGATCTCGGGCACCTATTTCGTGGTCGAGGCAGGTGGTGAGATACTCGGCGCGGGCGGCTGGACGCCGGGCGCGCCACCGGGTGGTGCGGCGCAAAAGCGCGTCGGACACATCCGTCATGTCGTGACGGATCACCGGCGGACCAGACGGGGTATCGGGCGCAGGCTGATGGCGCATATTGTTTCCAATGCCGCATCCACCGGCATCGCACAGCTTGAGTGTTTCTCGACGCTGACCGCCCAGCCGTTTTATGTGGCTTGCGGGTTTCGCACGCTGGGTCCGATGACGGTCTCGCTTCGCCAGGGTATCGACTTCCCTGCGGTGCATATGCGACGCTTTCTCGAAGGCATTGGTTAGACAAAGGTATTGGGCCCATGAAAAAGGCGATCCTCATACTTGCAGCAGCGACAACACTCAGCGCGTGCGGCAACGACCGCGGCGTCGGGTTTGGCACGGTGGGTGCGGGCGGCGGCGGCGTGACAGCGCCACAATCGACGCGCGTTGAGTTCGAAATGGCCGGCGTCGAACCGCTGCCAATCTACCGCTTTTCGATCAACGGTGCCGCGACCCCGGCACATGCCCTGAATGTGGGCGGCCAGCGATTGCGGACCGAAGCCGCAAATCTTGCCGTCACCGCAGAAAGCCGGACCTATTACATGCGCCAGGTCGAGCTAAACGGGAACAATTACGTCGTCTCCGAAGGGGCAGCACCTGTGGCCTCGCTCGCAAGCGTGATCCGGGCCAGAACCGGTTGTCTGGTTGATCCGCAACCGCTCCGCTCGAATGACGCGGCCGTTTTCACACTGGATTGCTCGTAAATTCGATTGCGCAACTTTTAGGCCGCCGTGCGGGATTGGGGGTGCGGGGTGTTAGACACGATCCTGGAAAACGAAGCGCCGATCCGGCTTGTCACGTTCGGCGCGATGCTGGTGGCCATGGCGATCTGGGAACTTGCCGCCCCAAGGCGGCGGGTCGAGATCCCGCGATTTATCCGCTGGACAAACAATCTCGGCCTGGTCGTCGTCGATACGATCGTCGTCCGGCTGGTGTTTCCCTTGCTTGCGGTCGGGCTGGCGATCATCGCCCAGGACCGGTCCTGGGGCCTGCTTCACTCGATTGATATCCCCGGCTGGGTGGCGGTGCTGATTGCAATTCTGATCCTGGATTTTGCGATCTACCTCCAACACGTGCTTTTCCACGCCGTGCCGGTTTTCTGGCGTTTGCACCGCGTTCACCACGCCGATCTCGAATTTGATCTGACCACCGGCCTCAGGTTTCACCCGATCGAGATCGTCCTGTCGATGATCTGGAAACTGGCCATTGTCGCAGCACTCGGCGCGCCACCCATCGCGGTTCTGATCTTCGAAGTGGTGCTGAATGCCTCGTCGATCTTCAACCATTCCAACGTCGCCCTGCCGCGCGGGGCAGACGCGATTTTGCGTCTTTTCGTTGTGACGCCCGATATGCACCGGGTCCACCACTCGGTGCATGTGCGCGAGACCAACTCCAACTTCGGTTTCAACGTGCCGTGGTGGGACAGGCTTTTCGGCACCTACAACGCGCAACCGCGCGACGGGCATCAGGACATGACGATCGGCATCGAACAGTTCCGAACGAAAGGTGATCTCAGGATCGACCGGATGCTGGTGCAGCCGTTCGTCAGCACCTCGGGCCGATACCCACTTGGCGGCGGGCCGAAATCAGCCGTGCCAAAACAGGAAGACGACCCGTCCTGAACCCCGTAGCTACTATTCAGGCTTTGGCGCGAGCATCCCCTTGACGGCCTCAACTACCGCCTCAGCGCGGATGCCGAAATAGGGATATAGCTCGCCCGCCGGGGCAGACGCCCCAAAGCCCTCCATGCCGATGAACCGGCCCTTGTCGCGCTTGCCGCGTTCGCCGAAAAGCCAGCGATCCCAGCCAAACCGAACACCGGCCTCAATCGCGACGCGAACTGGGCCGGGGGGCAGGATCTTGCGGCGATATTTATCATCCTGAGCTTCGAAAAGTTCCCAGCACGGCATCGACACAACCCGCGTGCCAATGCCGTCCGCCTGAAGCAACTCGCGCGCCGCAAGTGCAATCTCGACCTCCGACCCGGTCGCCATCAGGATCGCCTGACGCTTGTCGTCCGCCTCGGCCAGAACGTAAGCCCCTTGCGCGCTCAGGTTCCTCATCTTGTGCTCGGTCCTGACGGTGGGCAGGCCCTGACGCGAAAGCGCCAGCACGCTTGGGTTTTTTTCCGAGGTCAAAGCCAGTTCCCACGCCTCCGCGGTTTCAACCGTGTCCGCGGGGCGGAAGACGTTGATATTCGGCGTCGCCCGCAGCATCGCCAGATGCTCGACCGGCTGATGCGTCGGCCCATCCTCGCCCAGACCGATCGAATCGTGGGTCATCACGTAAGTCGTCGGCACCCCCATCACCGCCGAAAGCCGCATCGCGCCGCGCGCGTAATCCGTGAAACACAGGAACGTGCCGCCGTATGGCCGGATGCCACCGTGCAGCACCATGCCGTTCATCGCCGCTGCCATGCCATGCTCGCGGATGCCATAATGCACGTAGCGCCCCTTGCGGTTGGCGGGGTCAAAGACGCCCAGATCGGTGGTCAGCGTGTTGTTCGATCCGGTCAGGTCGGCTGAACCGCCAATGTTCTCCGGCATCACCGGGTTCACCGCCTCAAGCACCATTTCCGACGATTTTCGCGTTGCAACTTTTGCCTGCTCTTCCGAGGCCTGCCTTTTCACCGCCCGGATCGCACCGGCAAGCTTCTTTGGCGGCTCGCCCGCCCAGATCCGCTGCATTTCCGCCTGCCGCGACGGGCTGACGCCCGCGAACCGTTCATCCCATTCCGCCCGGTCTGCGGCTCCCCGGCCACCTATGGCGCGCCATTCGTCCAGCACATCCGCCGGTATCTCGAAAGCCCCGTGTTCCCAGCCATAGATGTCCCGCGTCGCCTGAATTTCGTCCGCACCCAGCGGTGACCCATGCGCCTTGGCGGTGTCCTGCTTGGCGGGCGAACCAAAGCCGATGTGGGTTTTGCAGTCGATCATCGACGGCTTATTTGTATCCCTCGCCTGTGTCAGCGCCCGGTCGATATCCTCGGGATCGTGACCGTCACACTCCAGCGCCTGCCAACCAGCGGCCTGAAACCGCTTTTTCTGGTCGGTGATGTCGGATAGCGAAACCGCGCCGTCGATGGAAATATTATTGTCATCCCAAAGCACGATCAGCCTGGAAAGTTTCTGCATCCCAGCCAATCCGATGGCCTCGTGGCTGATGCCTTCCATCAGGCAGCCGTCGCCCGCGATGACATAGGTGTAATGATCGACGACCTTCTTGCCATACCGCGCGCGCAGCGATTCTTCGGCCATCGCAAAGCCGACCGCGTTCGCAAGTCCCTGCCCAAGCGGCCCGGTTGTGGTCTCGATGCCGCTGGCGTGCCCATATTCCGGGTGCCCGGCGGTAATCGACCCCAACTGGCGGAATTTCCTGATCTGATCCAGCGTCATGTCTTGATAACCGGTCAGGTGCAAAAGCGCATAAAGCAGCATTGATCCGTGGCCCGCCGACAGAATGAACCGGTCGCGGTCCGGCCAGTTCGGGGCGCTCGCGTCAAACTTCAGGTGCTTTTCAAACAAAACCGTCGCGACGTCGGCCATGCCCATCGGCATTCCCGGGTGGCCGGAATTTGCAGCCTGGACCGCGTCCATCGCCAGCGTGCGGATCGCGGCAGCACGGGCCCAATGATCGGGATGAAGCTGTCTCAACGTCGCGATGTCCACGGTGCCTGTTCCCCTCGTTGGTCGTGTGTCCGGTAGCGCGACTGATAGCAGGCAGGGTGGCGAGTTCAAGCGCGTGGTGTGCGCTGTTGCGTAAAGGGGGGTGAAAACCGGCGCGGTCCTTCGTATGAACAAGGCAATGGTGTTGCGACGCGCGATTCGCGCAGATGCCCGCCTGAGAAAACGACGAGGGAGCCGAACCAGCACATGAGCGATATTTCCGAATTGGAACGCCGCATCACCGCCGCGCTCGATCGCGCCGGTCAGGCGATGGACCGCCTTGCCGCTGCCGGCGTGTCCGAGCCAAGCGAAAGCGACGGCGCAAACCTGGCCGCCGAGCTTGAGGCCGAACGCATGGCCAACGCCCAGCTTGAAGAGCGGGTGCGGGCGATCAAGGAAAAACAGGAAACCAATGTGACCGGGTTAGGGGCCGAAGTGGCGCGTCTCAAAGCGTCGGTCGAAAGCCGCGACGGCGAGCTTCAGCGGATCAAATCCGTCAACGCCGAGCTTAGGTCGTCGAACCAGGCGCTGCGCGAAGCGAACGCAAACGGTCTTGCCGATCCACATCTGGTGAACAAGTCGATGATGAGCGAACTGGAAAGCCTGCGTGCTGCGCGCGCCGCCGACCGGGCCGAGTTGGACGATATTCTGGCCACGCTCGAACCCGTTCTGAAGGAGGCCTGAGATGCCCGAAATTCAAATCTCGATCGGCGGTCGCCCGTTCGCCGTCGCCTGCCAGGACGGCGAAGAGCATTTTCTGGAATCGGCAGCCAAGCTGCTGGACAACGAAGCCGCGACGCTGATGGACCAGATCGGGCGCTTGCCCGAGGCGCGAATGCTTCTGATGGCGGGGCTGATGCTGGCGGACAAGACCGCCGGTTCCGATGATCAGATGAAGTCGCTGGAAGACAAGGTGGCCCAGCAGGCGGCCTGGATCGAAGAACTTCAGGCGAAGCCACAGCCCGAACCCCAGCGCGTCGAGGTGGCGGTGATCCCCGACGAAGTAACGCAAACGCTGGCCGAACTAGCCGCCCGCGCCGAAGCACTGGCGGAAGCGGCGGAGGAAAAGGCGGCGGCGGGGTAATATTCTGGGGACCCATGCACAGGCCGGAGTTTTAACCCGATTCCGTTTGATCGAAGCGTCTCAAGGTGCGGAAAGGATCGCGCCTGCACGGGCGGTGACGAGAATCCCAACTTTGTGTCTGGGACTTTCTGGTCCGTGGCTTTGCAAATGAAATGTGTGGCTAATTTGAATTGCTTGTTAGAAATTTTGTCTTGACATAATATACCCAAATGAGTATAAAAAGCGATAACAGCCCCTTGAAGCCCTGCCTATGGGTCGGCAGTTCCCTATCGGACCTCAAGAAATTTCCTTCGGAAGTTAAGAAGGCCATGGGAACCGCATTGATGTATGCGCAGGCGGGTGGGAAAACAAACAATACCAAGCGTTTGGCCGGAATTGGATCAGGGGTTTTGGAGGTGATAGATGACCATGACGGTAACACATATCGGTGTGTGTATCTTCTTCGCTTGAAAGGAGTCGTTTACGTTCTTCACGCGTTTCAGAAGAAATCGAAATCCGGTATTAAAACACCCCCAAGAGATATCAATCTTATCAAATCCAGGATCAAACTTGCCGAGAACGACTACAAAGGGACAGCAGGCACATGACTGAACAAATTATCGAAAGCTCCGGCAACGTCTTTACCGACCTTGGCTTGGACGATGCAGAGGAATTGAGCCTTAAAGCGACGCTTGCGGTTCAGGTTTCTTCGATCATCAAGCACCGGCACCTGACGCAAAAAGATGCTGGTGAAATTCTTGGCATCCCCCAACCTCATGTTTCCAGAATTCTCAACGGAAAGCTTGATAGCTTCTCAGCGGATCGGCTCCTGCGGTTGCTTTTGAAACTTGGACGCGACGTAGACATCGTTATCAAGAAACGAAAGTCTGCCTCAACAACCGGTCGGCTAAACGTCGCAACACCCCAGAAGAGATTCCCGGTTGCCACGCACTTGTGATGCAATTCTTAATTTGGGTTTAAGCTAATTCTAGTCTTCCAAACAAAAAGGGCCGGTCGATCAGACCGGCCCTTTGTTGTTAATGCCCGAGCGCTTATTCCCGCCCGCCCATGAAATGCAGCAGGAACATAAACAGGTTCAGGAAATCCAGGTACAGGTTCAACGCCCCGGCATACGCCGACTTGTCCAGCCACTCCTGATCACCCGCGTGCGCATGTGCGATATAGGTGGTCTTGATCTTCTGCGTGTCATAGGCCGTCAGCCCGGCAAAGATCAGCACTCCGATACCCGAGATCGCAAATTCCATCGCCGGTGAGGCGAGGAACATGTTCACGATCATCGCCACGATCAGGCCAATCACGCCCATGATCAGGAACGCGCCCCAGGCGGAAATATCGCGCTTGGTCGTATAGCCCCAAAGGCTCAAACCAGCGAAGGCGATCGCGGTTACCAGGAATGTGTTGACGATTGAAAAGTCGGTGTAGACCAAAAAGATCGAGCTGATCGCAAGGCCGATCATCCCGGCGAAGGCGAAGAAGCCCAGTTGAACCGCAGCAGCCGAGCCACGGCTCATTAGCCTGCCAAAGCCAAAGAATATGAAGGCCAGCGGCGCAAACATCACCACCCATTTGAGCGGCGACGTGTAAATCGCCGCACCCAGCCCGCTCAGAAACTCGCCTTCGCGGATCATGATGCCTGTAGCCGTCGGGTCGGTCGTCACGGCAAGGCCGGCAATGGCCCAGGCAGCCAACGCGGTGATGGCCATGCCAATCGACATGCTGCCGTAGACTTTGTTCATATGGGCGCGCAGGCCCGCATCTATCTCGGCCGTGCGGACACCGGTGGCGGTGCGGACGGTCTCATATTCAGCCATAAGAGGTGTTCTCCTCAGGTTAATTCCATATGGCCGGTCTGAACCGGCCACTCACCGCAAGATATTGGCAGGAATGGCCGGATTTTCAAGTTATGAACGCAATTTGCGCACGAAATATTGCACTGTGCCCGGATCACTTCATCCAATGGCCGGGAACGTCCCAGGCCGGGCGATCAGCCTCTTTTTGCGCTTCCAGCTCGGTCAGGCCGATATCGCTCAGCAAATGTGCGTCCAGCGACCTGAGATCGTTACGGCTGCGGCGGTTCGCCAATGCAGCACTCAGCCAGGTCCAGGCACCCGTCCGGCGTGGCCGCAGTGCGTATAGCGAGGTGGTTTTGACTTGCGTTGACATGGGTTGTTCCTTTCGATTCTCTTATGTGTCGATGTCGTCTCATCAATTTACTTGATCTATATGGGCGAGTCGGATAGATTATAAAAACGAATGTTTATGAACTGACACATCACGGAAATTGATATGCCGAGAAATCTTGACCTGACAGCGCTCCGCTCATTTGTCGCGGTCGCCGACATGGGCGGCGTAACCCGCGCCGCCAGCATGCTGAACCTGACGCAGTCGGCGGTCTCAATGCAGCTGAAACGGCTGGAGGTTGCGCTCAACGTTTCCCTTCTCGACCGGTCCTCGCGCACCATCGGGCTGACCTCGGCGGGCGAACAGCTCCTCAGCAGCGCGCGCAAAATGATCGCGATCAACGATCAGATTTACAACCAGATGACCGATGACGCATTCGAAGGCGTTCTTGTTCTGGGCGTGCCGCACGATATTATTTACCCGTCCATCCCCAGAGTTCTGCAATTGTTCAACGCCGACTATCCCCGAATGCGCATTCAGCTTTTGTCATCCAATACGGTGCGGCTGCGCGAGCTTATTACCGAAGGCAAATGCGACCTGATCCTGACGACCGAGGATCACTGCGATGCCGGTGGCGAAACACTGATGAAAAAGCCGCTGCTTTGGTATGGCGCACCGGGCGGAAATGCCTGGCAGCGCCGGCCGGTCCCGATTGCCTCGGAACCGGCTTGCCAGTTTCGCAAATCAACACAGGCAGCGCTGGATCAAGCTGGCGTGCCTTGGGAAATGGCCGTCGATTCCGAATCTTCCCGCACGATCGAAGCGACCGTATCCGCCGACCTGGCAATTATGTTCCAACTGGAAGGTGCAGTAAGTCCGGTTATGGAACTTGTGCCCCACAGCGGCGCGCTACCGGAATTGGGGTTCAAGCTGATCAATCTTTATGTGTCTGATATGTCCAAGGGTCCGGCAAAGGATCATCTGGTTGACCTCGTGCGCCGAAACTATCGCGCGCCGCATCTGGCGCTTACGGCGTAATGACAATCTTTCCGGTCACCTGACGTTTGCGAAGAATATCAAGCGCCTCCGCCGCCCGCTCCAGCGCCAGCACTTTGCCAATGTGAGGCTTTATGCGGCCCTCACAATACCACCCGATCAATGTGTTCAGGCTTTCGGACACGGCTTCAGGCGCAAATGATGGATAACCGCCCCAGTTCACGCCGATCACGTCGATATTTTTGACCAGCATGTGGTTTGGTCGCAAAGTAGGAGCGTCGCCACTGGCAAAACCGATCAGCAGATGCCGCCCCTCGGGTCGCAGCGATCTGAAGGCGGCCTCGCCCTGATGTCCACCCACGGTATCAAAAACCACATCTGGCGGGCCTTCGGTTTTGAGCGTTTCCCGCAATTTCTCCGTTGCGATACTATCGATCAGTTCATCGGCACCCGCAGTCCTTGCCGCGGCCAGCCGGGCCTCGCCGCTGGCAACGGCAATTACGCGCGCGCCCAGCGCCTTGCCGATTTCGACCGCGGCCAGCCCGACCCCGCCTGCGGCACCCAGAACCACAAGCGTTTCACCCCTTAAAAGCCGACCGCGCCGCGCCAGCGCCAGATGCGATGTGCCATAGGCAATCTGAAACGCCGCACCGACGGCGTCATCCATCGCGTCGGGCAGCGGCATTATCCGCACCGCTTCCACCACAACGTATTCGGCAAGTCCGCCGTTGCCGCACCGGGCAGCTACGCGGGTGCCAGGCTCGATGCCCGTGACATCCTTGCCGACCTCATCGACTATTCCGGCGACTTCAAGCCCAGGTACCAACGGAAACGGCGGCATCGCCTGATATCGGCCATCGATCATCAGAAGATCGGCAAAGTTCAGGCCCGTCGCGGCAACGCGAATTCTGACCTGACCAGGCAAAGGCGCGGGAATCGGACGCTCTACAATGGCCGGGGATCCACCAGATTTCCCGATTTCAACGACGCGCATATGAACCATTTCTATACCAAAAATAAACCGAGAGTTATACCAAGTCTAAACCACTGAAATCTATGAGCCACTTCTGGCCTATGCTCAGCCACGACAAGTTAAGGTGGAAATCGGCTTAATCTTGTCAACCAAACAATTGAAATGGAACCAGATTGCCCTCAGAGATGCCACTCACGTCATTGAGCGTTTCGAAAGAATTAAGCAATTTCCGCGACCTACCTAAAAAGACACCTATCCTAGTTGTATAGAATTACCGCATGTATAGTTGTGGTTGCAAAATAAAGGGGAGCTAGCCAATGAAGCACCCAGTCGATATTCACGTTGGAAAGCGTATCCGCCATCGTCGTTGGATGGTTGGAATGACGCAACAACAGCTTGCAGAGAATGTTGGTATTAAATTCCAGCAAATTCAAAAATATGAAACCGGTATGAACCGCGTTTCGGCATCGCGTCTTTGGGACATCGCCGGGACTTTGAGTGTGCCGGTCAGTTTTTTCTTCGAAGGTATCGAAACAGAAACATCCGGCGCAACCGTCGACCGGCAAATGCCAAACGACATTCTCGCCGACAAAGAAGCTCTCGAGCTTGTGCGCTCGTATTACGCAATTCCCGAAACACAAAGGCGCCGTCTTTTTGAACTTGCGAGAGTTCTAAGCGACGTTGCTTGACCCGAAGCGCGGGTCTCTCTAACCCGACCTCCATGTTGCACGGCATGGGGGTCTTTTCTTGCACAATCGCGCCTTAGACGATGTCTCGGAGCTCTGGTCGGTTGCCGATGCACTCGCCGATGCTGCGCGGGTCGAAACGCTGGCGCATTTTCGCACTACTGATCTGACCGCCGAAAGCAAGGGCGCGGATTTTGACCCTGTAACAATCGCCGACCGCGCCTGCGAAGCTGCCATGCGCCGCATTCTGGCCGACCGCCGCCCCGACGATGGCATTCTCGGCGAAGAACAGGCACCAACCATCGGGACATCCGGCCTCACCTGGGTCCTTGATCCCATCGACGGCACGCGCGGCTATATCTCCGGCACGCCGACGTGGGGCGTCCTGATCGCGCTTTCGGACGCGAAAGGTCCATTTCTGGGCGTCATAGACCAGCCCTATATCGGCGAACGTTTTTACGGCGGGCCAGGCCGGGCCAAGGTGACCGGGCCGCTGGGCACCCGCAAACTCGCCGTCCGTCAAACCACCGCATTTGCCGATGCGACGCTTTTCACCACCTTCCCCGAGGTCGGAACCGCAGCCGAAGGTGTCGCGTTCCGGCGCGTTGCCGACAAGGTCCGGCTGACCCGCTATGGCTGCGATTGTTATGCTTATGCGCTTCTTGCGGCAGGTCAGATTGATCTGGTGATCGAAGCCGGGCTGAACCCTTACGACATTCAGGCACCGATTGCGGTGATCGAAGCCGCGGGCGGTGTCGTCACTGACTGGGAAGGCGGCCCGGCGCACAACGGTGGGCGGGCGCTGGCCGCTGCAACGCCCGAGCTGCACACCGCTGCGCTGGCCTTGTTGGCCTGATGACTGCAAAGACAAGACTTCTCAGACACGCCGATGTCATCCTGACAATGGACGGATCCGAACTTCGGGATGCTGACATTCGGATCAAAGGCGGCATCATCTCGGAAGTCGGGCGCGGGCTGGAAATCGACGGCGCTGACACGCTGGACGTTTCAGGCTGCGTCGTGACGCCCGGTTTGGTGAACACCCACCATCACCTTTTTCAGACCCTGACGCGCGCGGTGCCCGATGGGCAGGACGCGTTGCTTTTCGGCTGGCTCAAAACGCTCTATCCAATCTGGTCCCGGATGGGGCCCGAAGATATGCGGTGTTCGACGGCACTGGGGCTGGCCGAATTGGCGCTTTCGGGCTGCACGACCAGTTCCGATCACCTTTACCTCTTTCCCAATGGCGCGCGGCTCGACGACACGATCGAGGCCGCCGCCGCAGTGGGTCTGCGGTTTCACCCAACACGCGGTTCAATGTCGATCGGCGAAAGTGCGGGCGGTCTGCCGCCCGATGCGCTGGTCGAAGACGAAGCCGCGATCCTCGCCGATTGCCAGCGCGTGATCGACGCTTTTCACGACCCGGCACCCGGCGCGATGGTCCGCGTCGGCATTGCACCATGCTCGCCATTTTCGGTCAGCCGCGAGCTGATGCGCGACGCCGCGATCCTCGCGCGCGAAACCGGCGTGCGGCTTCATACGCATCTTGCCGAGAACGACGAGGACATCGCCTATTCGCTCGAGAAATTCGGCTGCCGCCCCGGTCAATACGCGCAAGATCTCGGCTGGACCGGCGACGATGTCTGGCACGCGCATTGCGTGAAGTTGGACGCGCAAGAGATTGATCTTTTTGCACGAACAGGCACCGGCGTCGCGCATTGCCCGTGCTCGAACTGCCGCCTTGGGTCGGGCATCGCACCGGTGCGCGCGATGCGGGACGCCGGTGTCCGCGTCGGGCTTGGCGTCGATGGATCGGCGTCAAACGACATGGGCGACCTGATCGGCGAAGCGCGCCAGGCGATGCTTTTGCAGCGCGTCGCCAACGGCGCCGACGCCATGTTGGCGCGCGAAGCGCTCGAGATTGCGACGCGCGGCGGGGCAGCGGTTCTGGGCCGCGACGACATCGGCCAGATCGCGCCGGGATATCGCGCCGATATCGCCATCTGGGACGCATCAGGCATCGACAGTGCGGGAAGCTGGGATCCGGCAGCATTGCTGCTCGCCGGGCCAAAGCGCGTGCGCGATCTTTTCGTGGAAGGCCGCCGCGTGGTCGCCGAAGGCCAGATCACAACCATTGATCTTGACGCCGAATTGTGCGCTGGTCGCCGCGCGGTTGAACGGCTGGCCGGGTGATCAGACATCATCGGCCTAACCATAATCGCGAGACTGCCACTCTTAGCGGTGTTTGAATTGCGTATTTTTGAAAAGACGAAGGCACGAGGCCATTCGCCAACAATAATCCCAGGCGCGTTAACCTTAAGTTTGATTAAAATTCGCGCCGGTCACCGCTTCATCTTTTCAAAAATACGCATCACCGTCCAAAAATCAGGCAATCGGCTCGCCCATAATGCGCACCTCTTTGATCGCGCGGTCGTCGCCCATCATTATTGTCGGAAACACAGCCTCCCAGATCGTATCGGCCCGGCCCGTGCGCTGGGCGATTCCTGGGGTCGAGGCAAGGTCGATAACGATCAGATCAGCTGCCAGTCCGGGGCGAAGCGCACCAACACGATCATCAATCCTCAGCGCCTGCGCTGATCCCTCGGTGGCAAGCCAGAGAAGCTCGGCTGGATGCAGTGCGCGGCCACGAAGCTGGGCAATCTCATAAGCCGCCGCCATCGTCCTCAGCATTGAAAACGACGACCCGCCGCCAGTGTCCGTGGCCAAACCAATCGTGTGCCCCGCACCCTTCAACCCATCCATATCGAAAAGCCCCGAGCCAATAAACGTGTTCGAAGTCGGGCAATGCACCAGCGCCGAACCACTTTCGGCAATCCGCGACTTTTCACGGTCGGTGAGGTAAATCGCGTGGCCAAAAAGCGCCCCAGGCCCAACCAGCCCCGCCGCTTCATAGGTTTCCAGATAATCGCGCGCTTCAGGGAAAAGCTCTTTCACCCAGGCAACCTCATCGGTCTGCTCGGACAGGTGCGTCTGCATCGGGCAATCGGGATGCTCGGCCCAAAGCGCACCCATCGCACGAAGTTGCTCCGGCGTGGACGTGGGCGAAAATCGCGGCGTGACGGCATATATCAACCGGTCCCGCCCGTGCCAACGTTCCAAAAGCGCCTTGCTGTCGTCATAGGCCGATTGCGCGGTGTCACGCAGGCCCTCGGGCGCATTGCGGTCCATGCAGGTCTTGCCGCCGATCGCGCACAAATGCCGCCGTGCCGCCTCCTCAAAGAAAGCGTCAACGCTCGCCGGGTGAATCGTGCAATAGCTCGCCACCGTCGTTGTGCCGTGGGCAAGGATCAGGTCGAAATAGCGCTTTGCCGCCGCCTCGGCATAGCCAGGATCGCCAAAGCGCATCTCTTCGGGAAATGTGTAAGCGTTCAGCCAGTCGATCAGCCGCTTGCCCCAGCTCGCGATGATCGCGGACTGGGGATAATGCGCGTGCGCGTCGATAAAGCCGGGAAAGATCAGCGCATCGCCGTGATCCACCACCGCCGCATCGACGTGTTCACGACGCAGATCATCCGCACTGCCAACCGCCGCTATAAGCCCCGCCTCGATCAGAACCCCGCCGCGTGCGTCATGCACCGCCGCTTGCAAGCCCTCCTGAAACGGATCGCCGTGATACCGCAGGGTCTGACCGATCAGAAGCGTTTTGTCTGTCATGCGCGCCGTCCTCCGCTGCCACCTAAAATGCGCGAAGCCCCTGTTGTCCATGCCTGACATCGCCTAATAGTCCTTCAAATTTTCCAAAGGGATTGCTGCACCCATGGCCGATCAGATCGACATTCAGGCATCCGCCGACGACGAGGCCGAGGACGATTATGCGCTTCAAAACAGCGTCGTTGCCGCCGCAATTGAAGCCGCTGAGGCAGGCGATCGCGCCCTGCTGACCCAGGTATTCGAACCGCTTCATCCAGCCGATATCGCCGACCTTCTCGAACAGGTCGACGCCGACGACCGGACCGCGATCCTGCAATTGGCGGGCGATTATATCGACGGCGAAATACTGTCGGAAATAGACGAAGACATCCGCGACGAAGTAGTCGAGACGCTTGCGCCGCAGGTTCTGGCCGAAGCGGTTCGCGAGCTCGAGACCGACGATGTTGTCGACATTCTGGAAGATCTGGACGCGCCACGGCACGAAGCGATCCTTGGCGCGCTGGATGTGGTTGACCGCGTCGCCGTCGAACAGGCGCTGAGCTATCCCGAGTATTCCGCCGGTCGTCTTATGCAGCGCGAGGTGGTGATCGCGCCGGAACACTGGAGCGTCGGCGATGCCATCGACCATATGCGCGCGCACGATGATCTGCCCGAACAGTTTTATCACGTCGTACTGGTGGATCCGCGCCTCCAGCCGGTGGCCTATATCACGCTCGGGCGGCTCATGTCGTCGCGGCGCGACACCCGGCTTTCTGACATCACCGAAGACAGCTTTCGCACCTTTAGTGTGGACGAAGACGAAGGCGATATCGCATATGCGTTCAACCAGTATCACCTGATCTCGGCACCGGTGGTTAACGTGGATGGCCGTCTGGTCGGCGTCATCACCATAGACGACGCGATGGCGGTGCTCGACGAAGAACACGAGGAAGATGTCCTGCGTCTGGGCGGTGTCGGCGACGAAAGCCTGTCGAACTCAACGCTCGAAATTGTCCGGCGCCGGTTCCCCTGGCTGGCGGTAAATCTGGCGACGGCGATCCTGGCCTCGATCGTCATATCGCTGTTCGAAGACGCATTGACTGCGGTGGTCGCGCTGGCCGTCCTGATGCCCATCGTCGCCTCGATGGGCGGTAACGCCGGAACGCAGTCCATGACCGTCGCCGTGCGCGCGCTGGCGACGCGCGATCTCACGGGGTCGAACGCGCTCAGGGTGATACGCCGCGAAACTCTTGCGGGGCTCTTCAGCGGGGCAATATTCGCCATCGTGATGGGGATGGTTGGCGTTATCTGGTTCGGCTCGCCGCTCATTGGCGCAGTGATTGCCGCCGCGATGCTGGTGAACCTTCTGATTGCCGGTCTTTCCGGTGTTCTTATCCCGCTGGCGCTCGACAAGGCGGGGATCGATCCAGCACTTGCGGCTGGCACATTCGTCACCACCGTGACCGATATCGTGGGATTTTTCGCATTCCTCGGGCTTGCCACACTGGTGCTGTTGTGAGCCTGGCAGACGATAAGATGGCGGCCCGCTATGAAGCCTACGCCCGACGCAAATTGGCTGATCCGGCACATGCCGACGCCGCCAATCGCCACCTGGAAGCCGCGGTTCGCGCCGCCCCCGGCAAAGTCGTGTCGGCCTATTGGCCGATCCGGACCGAGATTGATCCCCGCACAACTATTCACTCCTTGGCCGATACATATACCATCAGCCTGCCGGTTGTTGGCGGTTCGGGCCTGCCGCTGACGTTCCGGCGTTGGGTGCCGGGCGCTGAATTGGAAGTGGGTGCGTACGGGGCCGAAATACCGGTCGCGACGGACGAAGTTGTCCCTGATATTCTCATCATCCCGCTCGCTGCTTTCACCGAAGACGGCTACCGTCTGGGCTACGGCGGCGGGTTTTACGACCGCACGCTGGAAGAGTTTCGGGCACGCGGCCCTGTCACGGCGATAGGTTTCGCTTATGAAATTCAACTTGCCGACAATCTGCCGCTCGAACCAACCGATCAGCCGCTCGACTTTATCGTCACCGAGGTCGGCATTCGCCGTTTCTAAGCGCTTCTTTTGTTCGAAAATACTCCCCGGTGGATGAGCGAAGCGAAGGGGGCAGCGCCCCCAAAAGTCGAACTGGCGTTGCGTTTGACCATGGTTTTCCGCCCGGCGTCTTCACCGCTCTGAAATAGGTGGCACATAGAACCCAACCCGTAGCTACCTCGCGGGCCTGCAACCTGCGTGCATCAGATCACCGGCCCCAAAGACCGCCTCTTTATAAGGCGCAGGGGCATCCGCATGTTCAACGCCCGGTCGAGAGGCCGGTTGAGGATAACGGGATCGACCGGAGCCGCGCCGCCTCCCTTCCTTAATCGAAGAATAAACTGGCTCAGGCCCCAAACATGATTTTTCGCAGAAAAATCGTGCCCCTTGCCATGCCCGGGCCAGCGCATTACCCGACCGACATGCGACTTCTCTTTCTTGGTGACATTGTTGGCCGCTCGGGCCGAACCGCGATCCGCGAGCGGCTTCAAGCCCTGCGGGATCACCTGCGGGCCGATTTTGTCGTGGTCAATGGCGAAAACGCCACCTCCGGCGCGGGCATCTCCCCCGATCACGCAAAAGCGATGCTGGATGCCGGGGCCGATGTCCTGACGCTCGGCGATCACGCCTTCGATCAGCGCGATATGCTGAGTTTTATCGACCGCGAGCCGCGCATCCTGAGGCCATTAAATTTCGCCAAAGGCGCCCCCGGCGTCGGGGCGCGAGTCTTTGACGCGCCGGGCGGGCGCAAGATACTGGTGGCCCAGGTTCTGGGTCAGGTCTTCATGAAACGCCCGTTCGACGATCCATTCTCTGCCGTCGACGCCGTCCTGCGCGCACATCCCTTGGGTGGTCTGGTTCAGGCCAGCCTCGTTGAAATGCACTGCGAAGCCACAAGCGAGAAGATGGCCATGGGCCACTTCTGCGATGCCCGCACAAGCGGCGTCATCGGAACCCACACCCATGTGCCCACCGCAGACGCAATGATTCTGCCCGGCGGCACGGGCTATCAATCCGACGCAGGCATGTGCGGCGATTACAACTCGGTCATCGGCATGGCGAAGGAAGAACCGCTTCGCCGGTTTGTCACCGGCATGGGGCGGGGCAGGTTCGAGCCCGCGCGCGGCGAAGCAACGCTTTGCGGTCTCTATATCGAAACCGACGACCGGACCGGCAAGGCGAAGTCGGTGCAAATGATCCGCGACGGCGGATGCCTCGCGCCCGCTGGGCAAACGTGACCGAAAGATTTTTTCTGCTTTTTTGCCTGACGCTGATGGGTGCGGGCTGGGGGCTGACTTTGCCGCTGGCGAAGATCGCGGTCAGCGAGGGCTACCGGAATATCGGCCTGATATTCTGGCAGTTGCTGATCGGTGCGATTGTCATGGGCACAATCCAGATCATCCGTGGCCGCCGCTTGCAGGTCGGCGCGCCGCAGCTTCGGGTCTTTGTCGTGATCGCGCTGATCGGAACATTGCTGCCAAACTCCGCGTCTTATGAGGCAGCACGCCATTTGCCTGCTGGCCTCATCGCCATATTGCTGTCGCTGGTACCGCTGATCGCCTTTCCCCTGGCATTGGCGTTGGGCAACGAAAAGTTTGCCCTGATCCGGCTGATGGGTCTTGGGTTCGGACTTTTCGGCGTCCTGTTGATCGTCGGCCCTGACGCAAGCCTGCCCGAACGCGCGATGATCGCCTTCATCCCGCTCGCCCTGATCGCGCCGACGCTCTATGCGCTTGAAAGCAACGTCGTGGCAAAATGGGGCACTGCCGGGCTCGACGGGATCGACGTGCTGTTTGGTGCCTCGATCTTCGGCGCGCTGCTAACGCTACCCTTGTCCATCGCAACCGGCACATTTATCGACCCGCGCCCGCCGTGGGGCGCACCCGACGGCGCGCTTGTGTTGTCATCGGTCGTGCATGTATTCGTCTACGCCACCTACGTCTGGATGGTCGGGCGCGCGGGTCCGCTTTTTACTGTTCAGGTCAGCTATCTTGTCACCGGGTTCGGCGTTCTCTGGTCTATGATTCTGCTGGGCGAGAACTATTCGCTCTGGGTCTGGGCAGCGATGGTCCTGATCCTCTCCGGCGTATTCCTCGTGCTGCCCCGGCCACGCGACACGCTTGCAGCCGGGGCGGATTCCGGCAAGATTTGACGCAGATGGTCCATTTTTTCGAATTATCCACAGAAATTCAGGCCACGCTCACGATGGGCGTGGTCGCGGTGATGTTCACGTTGTTCATCCGCGAGGTCTACCCAGCCGAGGTGATCGCGATTGCCGGGGCCGCCGCATTGCTCGCCCTTGGCGTGCTGCCCTACGACGACGCGCTTGCGGTGCTGTCGAATCCCGCACCATGGACCATCGCGGCGATGTTCATCGTGATGGGCGCACTTGTGCGCACCGGCGCGCTGGAACGCTTCACACGGCTGGCCGAAAGCCACGCCGATACCAATCCCGCACTGGCCATCGGCGGACTGATGGCGCTGGTGGTCGTCGCCTCGGCCTTTGTGAACAACACGCCCGTCGTGTTGGTGATGATCCCGGTCTTTGTGCAGCTTTCGAAAAAAATCGGCGTGTCGGCCAGCAAACTGCTGATCCCGCTTTCCTATGCCGCCATCCTTGGCGGAACGCTGACGCTCATTGGCACGTCAACAAACCTTTTGGTCGATGGCGTCGCGCGGGCGCAAGGGATGGAACCCTTCACGATATTCGAGGTCACCCCGCTGGCGGTCCCACTCATTATCTGGGGTGCGATTTATCTGCGTTTCGTGGCACCAAGGCTGCTGCCCGACCGCGCCAGCATGGCGACGCTGCTGTCAGGGCGCGATAAGAAAAAATTCTTCACCGAAGTTGCGGTCCCCGAAGACAGCGAGTTGATCGGCAGACCGGTGGGCCAGGTCGATCTTTTCAAACGCGAAGGAACCCGCGTGGTGGACGTGCTCAGGGGGGACGCTTCGCTTCGCCGCGATATGATGGCCGCAGTTGAACTTGAGGTTGGTGACCGGGTGGTTTTGCGCACCGACATGGAAGAGCTTCTGGGCCTTCAGGCCAGTTCCGATGTGCGCATGGTCGACAAGCTTTCCTCGCGCGAAACCAGCACGGTCGAGGTTCTGATCACGCCGGGTGCGACGCTGGTGGGGCGTTCGCTGGGCCAGCTCCGGCTTCGGCGGCGGTATGGCGTTTACCCGCTGGCGGTTCACCGGCGAAACCAGAATATCGGTCGCCAGCTGGACGATCTGGTCGTGCGCGTCGGCGACACGCTTTTGCTGGAAGGCGCGATTGAAGACATCGCCCGGCTGGCCACGGATGCCGACCTCGTCAATGTCTCGGCCCCGACGGCGCGCGCCTACCGGCGCAAGCACGCGCCGCTCGCCCTGGCGGCACTAGCGGGCATCGTGCTTTTCGCCGCGTTTGGCGTGGCACCCATTCTGGCGCTGGCGATTATCGCCGTGGCGTTCATCTTCCTCACTCGCTGCATCGACGCCGACGAGGCGTTTTCGGTCATCGACGGGCGTCTGCTGGCATTGATTTTCGCGATGCTCGCGGTGGCGACGGCGCTGGAAACCTCGGGCGCAATCCACCTGATCGTTGAAGCGATTGCGCCGGGGCTGAAAGGCCTGCCACCTTTCCTGATCGTCTGGGCGGTCTATCTGCTGACCTCGGTGCTTTCCGAACTGATCAACCACGCCGTTGCAGTAGTCGTGACACCGGTGGCGATCGGTCTGGCAATCTCGGTCGGCGTTGATCCGCGACCGCTGGTCGTCGCGGTGATGGTCGCGGCGTCTGCCACTTTCGCGACCCCGATCAGCTATCAGACAAACATGATGGTCTATGGCCCCGGCGGCTATAAGTTCAGCGATTTCCTGCGCGTGGGAATACCGCTGAACCTGTCGGTGGGGATACTGGCGTCGCTGCTGATCCCGGTTTTCTGGCCTCTTTGATTTACGGCCATTTTCGCGCAGTCAATCGCGCTCTTGAAACAGCCGTTCGATATCCCCAGCGGTCACCGGCTTTTGCAGCAACGGCCAGCCTATGTCGGGGACGTCCGCGCCAGCTTCGGCAACGATCGCGAAAACCGCGCCGGATGCCGCCGGACCTCTGGCCAGCGCCAGTGCGTTCAGCATCGTTGAATCCACGATGACCAGATCCAGCACCAGCGCATCGGGGCCGTTCATCGCATCATGGGCAATAAGCGCGTTTCCCGCCGACAGGATTGTACCAAACATTTCGGTGGCGCGGATGGCGCTGCGAATTTGCAGTTGGGACTGCTCGTCGGCGTCGATCACAAGAACAGCAAGGTGGCGCGGGCGGCTTTGGCCGTTATCGCCCGCGCTCAATTTATTTGCCCATTGCTCAATGGCGGGCGATAGGCATCATCGCGCAACAGCGCGGGTACTGGGAAATGAAACATAAGGCACTCGTTACATAAAAAACAAACAAACACCGTTCTGGTGCGAGGGTGTCATACTGCCAGAAAGCGACCCATCCGGTCCAGCAAATCCCTAACAGATGGTTAACGCCGCCCGGTTCGGCCGCCCCTTGCACCGCCCCGCCGCTCTGGCCTATAGCGTGCGCGTCCCTGAAAGATCAAAAGGCATCGCGCGCATGGCAGGCCATTCAAAATGGGCGAACATTCAGCACCGCAAGGGCCGTCAGGACTCTGTGCGATCAAAGCGGTTCTCGAAGTTTTCCAAAGAGATCAC
This sequence comes from uncultured Boseongicola sp., assembly GCA_964194845.1. Lineage (GTDB taxonomy): Bacteria > Pseudomonadota > Alphaproteobacteria > Rhodobacterales > Rhodobacteraceae > CAXMNX01. The sequence goes on along the minus strand of CAXMNX010000110.1, from coordinate 43,853 downwards.
GGTCGCGGCCAAAATGGGCGACCCGGACCCGGACAAAAACCCGCGCCTTCGCCTGGCAATTAAAGAAGCCAAGTCGCAGTCCATGCCCAAGGACAACATCGACCGCGCCGTCAAGAAGGCAACCGGAGGGGATGCCGAGGATTACGAGGAAATCCGTTACGAGGGCTACGGCCCCGGTGGCGTTGCGGTGATTGTCGAAGCGATGACCGACAACCGCAACCGCACCGCATCGACGGTCCGTTCGACCTTTGGCAAGCACGGCGGAAATCTGGGTGAAACCGGATCAGTCAGCTTCATGTTCGAACGTAAAGGCGAGATCCTTTATCCGGCTTCAGCGGGCGACGAAGACACAATCATGATGGCCGCCATCGAAGCCGGGGCCGAAGACGTGGAAAGCTCGGAAGATGGCCACGCGATTTATACCGGTGACACCGATCTGAACGACGTTTCGACCGCGCTTGAGGCGGACCTGGGCGAAGCGATCGCGACCAAGCTGATCTGGAAACCGACGACAACAACCGAGCTTGATCTGGAGGGTGCTGAGAAGCTCATGCGGCTGATCGACGTGCTGGAAGACGACGATGACGTCCAGCGCGTGACCGCCAACTTCGAGGTTTCGGACGAGGTTATGGCGCAGCTTTAGGAGCTACCTGATCCAGTCGGCAATCGTTGCGGCACACGTCGGATTGGCCAGATACCCATAAAGCTTGTGCGGGTTCGACGTTCCCTTGAAAGTAAAGCAATTATAGATCCTCAGGTCGGTGATGCTGTCGACATAGCCATGCTTCAGCATCGCTGAGTAGTCGTTCTTCATCGTCGCATCGTGGCTGATGAAATCATCAACCGCGGCCACGTTTAGCCAGTCGCCGACGATATTCATGGGGTGCCTGTCGGTGCCGCCTTTGAAATCATATTCGTTGGCGTCGTAAAGGTTGGCTTTGACCCCGGCTTCGCCCAAGGGACACCCCAGCGTCACCCACCGGTTGACCTTGGCACCGCCCGCCCGAAGGTCGCTGTATTCGCTCATCCGCGAATATTTCCACAGCACGTCATAGGCAACCATGCAGCCCATGGAATGCGAGACCAGACAAATGTCATCACCACGCTTCAAGGCTTTGCGCAGCGGCTCCTGAAGCCGCTCGCGGATGGCGGACCCGACCGAACGGCGCATGAGATAGGCACCCATATCGGCGGTTGCTTTCTGGATCGCGAACCGGTTCAGGTTGGCGAACGTCAGGATCGCCGCCAGCGTGGATACCGCCCGCGCCGCATCATCCACGAACCGCATATCCTTGTTTTCGGCCACGACGCGCCGATAGGCGGCCTTGTCGAAGCGCTCGAAGCTCGCCAATGCCGCAATCGCCGCCGCATAGCCACCGGCAGGCAGGCACGGCGCGTTGTCGCTATGGGGGTCGTTCGCTTTCAGTTTATTCGCGGTCGCATCGTCGATCCCGGCCAAAATCCGGTTGTTGATGTCGCCATAATAGACAAAGTCGACGGCAACACGGCCATCGTCGACCTTCGCCGCTTTACTTGAATGTACCAGCTTAAGCCCCTGCAAAAGAGCAGTTTTTTGAAGATGCGCAAGCTGCGCTTTGCAGGGCTTAGTGCTGCGTCCGTGGATCATGATGATGCGTTGAGCCATTGCAAAATCCCTTCTTAAAAACAGCAAATGAATACTCAATGATACTGGATGCAAATTCCGCTTCTGTCCACTTTCGCGGCTGCTTGAAGCGCGCCCGGAAACCTGCTCCAAGGTGCCAAGGGGAGCCTTCATGACGCCTTTTCTGGCCGGATTTTCGCTTGCGTTTTCGTTAATCCTCGCCATCGGCGCGCAAAACGCCTTTGTGCTTCGCCAGGGGCTGCGGCGCGCCCATGTCTTTGCGGTCTCTCTGACCTGCGCGATTTCTGACGCACTATTGATCGCTGCGGGCGTTGCCGGTTTCGGCTGGATGACCGAGGCATTCCCCTGGGTGGCACCAGTTCTGCGCTGGGGCGGGGCGGCGTTTTTGATCGTCTACGGCGCGCTGGCAGCGCGGTCGGCCTGGCGCGGTGGCGCGGCATTGATCGCGACAGGTGCCGGAACCCAATCGCTGGGGGCTGCACTAGCGACGTGCCTTGCCTTCACCTGGCTGAACCCGCACGTCTATCTTGACACGCTGGTGCTGATTGGATCGGTCGCCAGTCAATATGACAACCGGTTGGTCTTCGGGCTGGGTGCCGTCACCTCGTCATTCGTCTTTTTCTTTTCGCTTGGATACGGCGCGCGAGCGCTCGCACCGCTCTTTGCTAGGCCGGCGGCCTGGCGCGTTCTGGATGCCGGAATTGCCGTGCTGATGTGGTCGATTGCGAGTGCTCTGATCTTGACTTGAGGCTCGTGCTGGCGAGGCGCATAACGCGCGCATGGACGCCTCAGCCGACACCGACCATAATCGCGCAAGCGTCGGCATTTTCTGGATGTTCGTGACCGGTATCTGCTTTGTCGCCGTGACCGCGCTGGTCAAACACGGTGCCCAGAACTTGCCCGCGGCGCAGGCAGGATTTCTTCGTTATATCATTGGGTTGATACTGCTCACCCCACTGATCCGGCCGATAATAAAAGCTCAACTCACGCGCCGCCAGCTGACGCTTTTTGCCTGGCGCGGGCTGGCGCAGGCGCTGGGCGTGATCTTATGGTTTTATGCAATGACGCGGATCACCGTCGCCGAAGTGACGGCGATGAATTACCTTTCGCCGATCTATATCACCATCGGCGCGGCGCTGGTCCTGGGTGAACGGCTGGCGACGCGGCGGATATTGGCGGTGTTATTTGCCTTCGTCGGCGCAATGATCATCCTGCGCCCCGGATTTCGCGAGATCTCTCCGGGTCACATCGCCATGCTTGGAACCGCCGCGCTTTTCGCGGGCAGCTACATTATCGCCAAGAAGCTGACGGACGAAGTGTCGCCGAAGGTGATCATCGGTATGCTTTCGCTGACCGCGACGATCGGGCTTTTCCCCTTTGCGATGGCGGTCTGGCAGCCGCCCACCTGGGAAGAACTTGGGTGGATGACGCTGGTGGCCCTATTTGCCACCGCCGGGCATTATACGATGACGTTGGCATTCGCCGCCGCACCGGTCACGGTCACGCAACCTGTGACCTATCTTCAGCTGGTCTGGGCGACGCTTCTGGGCCTGCTGGCGTTCGGCGAACCAGTGGACGGCTGGGTCATCCTGGGCGGTTGCGTCATTCTGGCGTCTGTCACCTTCATCACCATCCGCGAGGCGATGCTGAAACGAGGCGCCACACCGCCCGCTACGCCGTTTGTGCGTTAATTTCTGCGCTGATCAATACCTCAAAAACTAACCCGCTTTGCCCTGATTTCGCCGCTTTCGATCAGCACATTCGCGCGATGTGAGCGAGGAGATAGTATCCAATGGGCAGCCCGCAAGGCAGAGCGCCAAGCAATGAATTTCAAAGTCGGCTTAATCGTGTGGCAAAACAGCGCGCGCCGATCGACGCCGCGAAACCGCAGGTGGATTTGCTTCCCGATTGGAAAGCCAATTTCAAGCAACCGATGACGATAGTTGCCGCAGTGCTTGTGGGGATGCAGGCAGTTTTAGTGGCCCGCCTTCTTCGCTTTCACCTGATGGGCGGCACCCTTGCCGGTGATAATCCCGATATTGCGATGATCATCGACGTCGGCGTCGCGATCGCGTTTTCCTTCCCCATAATCTTCTTCCTGAATCTCAGGGGGCACAAATTCAAAGCAGCGCAAGTGGCTGGTATCGTCCTGATGTTTGGAGTGATGCACAATTTCGTTCACGCGGCACCCGGCGTCTTTGGTCTGCTGTTTTCCGAAGAATGGACCGAGGACATCGTGACCTATTCCGAACCCGGTTCGGTCTATGTGCGCGGCAACTACATCACCGTTCTGCCATCGGGCGAAGATGTCGCGGACGAGCCGAAAAAACCCGAACTTCCTAAAGTTCGCCGTTTGGGCTGACGCCCGGTTCGGGGATTGACGCGCACCGGCACTTGCTGTGCTCTCGGCCAAACGCCGGGAGCGCGCGATGAAGAAGCAAAACATCCTGATCCTTATGGTCGATCAGCTGGCAGGCACGTTCTTCCCGGACGGCCCCGCCGACTGGCTGCACGCGCCCCATTTGAAACGCCTTGCCGCGCGGTCGCTTCGATTTTCAAACGCCTATACCGCCTCGCCGCTTTGCGCGCCGGGTCGCGCCGCGTTCATGTCGTCTATGCTGGCCTCGCGCACCGGGGTCTATGACAATGCGGCTGAATTTAGATCCGACATTCCGACGTTCGCACACCACCTGCGCAACGCAGGCTACGCCACCTGTCTTTCCGGCAAGATGCACTTTGTCGGCCCCGATCAGCTGCACGGGTTCGAAGAGCGCCTTACCACCGACATCTATCCCGCCGATTTTGGCTGGACCCCGGACTATCGCAAACCGGGTGAACGTATCGACTGGTGGTATCACAATATGGGGTCGGTCACCGGTGCGGGTGTGGCCGAGATTTCCAACCAGATGGAATACGACGACGAAGTTGCCCATCTGGCCGAGCAAAAGCTTTATGACCTTGCGCGTGGCGGGGACTCGCGTCCCTGGTGCCTGACCGTGAGCTTCACCCATCCGCATGATCCTTATGTGGCCCGGCAACGGTATTGGGATTTGTATGAGGATTGCGCGCATCTTCAGCCCGCGGTCCCGGCCTTGGCCTACGAGGATCACGATCCGCATTCGCAGCGGATATTCGATGCCAACGACTGGCGGTCCTATGACATTTCCGAGGCTCACATCGGCCAGGCGCGGCGCGGGTATTTCGCGAATATTTCCTATCTGGACGACAAGATCGGCGCGCTGTTGCAGGTGCTGGACGATCTCGGCCAGGAGGCGGTGATCGTCTTTGTCTCGGATCACGGCGATATGCTGGGCGAACGCGGGCTGTGGTTTAAGATGAGCATGTTTGAAGGGTCGGCGCGGGTGCCGCTGATGATGTCGCTGCCCGGCGGTGAGGGGGGTCGGATCGAGACGCCTGTATCAACGCTGGATGTGATGCCGACGCTGGCTGAAATTGCCGGGATCGACGTGAGCGAACTGGATGAATGGACCGACGGCGAAAGCCTGCTGCCGATTGCGGGCGGCGCGATGCGGCAAGTGCCCGTTCCGATCGAATACGCCGCCGAGGCGTCGGTCGCACCCATCGTCGCGTTGCGCGACGGGCGGTGGAAATACGTGCGATCTGCCGCTGACCCGGATCAGCTTTATGACCTCGATGCTGATCCGCAGGAACGGCGTAATCTCGCGGATCAACCTGAAGCGTCGGACGCCTTTGCGCGGCTGCGTCGGAAAGCGGATGAAACCTGGGACTTAGAACAATTCGACGCCGATGTGCGCGCAAGTCAGGCGCGGCGGCTGCTGGTTTATGACGCGCTGAGGAAAGGCGGATATTACCCGTGGGATTTCCAGCCGCTTCAAAAAGCCTCCGAGCGGTACATGCGCAATCACATGGACCTGAACGAGCTGGAGGAAGCCAAGCGGTTCCCCCGCGGCGAATAAGCAGTGGAGCGGGACTTTCCCCCGCACGCCTTGCGTGCCCCCCAAAAGGGCGTATTTCCTGAAAAGATGAAGAGCAGTGGTCTGCGAGATGGCCCGCGTTAACTTTGATCTTGATTAAAATTGCGCGGGCTGACGGAGTGGGGGTCAGTCAGCCGTGTGCTTCATCTTTTTGAAATACGCAAAGACCCACGCTGCGGATCACTGCCCGGCTCAGCTATCGGCGGAATGGCGGCGAAACGCGCGCTTCAGCATATCAAGCTCGGCGCGCAGAAGCGACACCTCGGCGCGCACGTCATCGTCCAGAACCGCGCCCGCGATAATGGTCTCGTGCGCCAGCGCGTCGCCGGTTTCAGCGTCTTCGATGACGAAGGTCTGAATGCCATCGGACAGCCGTTCAACCGGAAGCCGGAACCTGACCAGCCAGCCGCCATCGCCGGTCCGTTCGGTTTCGGGTTCGCTGACAATTCGGTCGTCGTGGCGCACCCGAAGCACAGGTGCGGCATCGCTTCGCGCCGCCAACAGCCCTTCCCAGATCCCTTCGGACAGCCGCATCCGGGTAAGCGTCATCGCGGCCACGGGATCAGACCTCGGCCCTTGGGCGCCGTGACATCGTCACGTCGCGCAAGGTGATCTGGTTCATATCCGGTCCTTCAAAAATCAGATCGACCCAGGCGCGGTCCACGCGCTTTTCGTTCACCCGGCTGGCGGCCACGTCAAATTCGATCATCAGCTCGCCGTCGGATCGTTCAAATTCGCGCACGATCTGTTCGACGTTCGGCCCGTGGCGAATGTTGAGCCGCCCGAATATTTCCAGCGGCCGTTCGGTTTCAACCCGGATGTCCAGCCGCAGGATATGCCTGCGGCCAAGGTCGGCGATCCCTTCTTCGGGAATATCCAGAACCAGACTCAGGAACGAACCGTCAAAGCGGAATACGTCCAGTCGCAGCCCGAAGGGGGCCACGTCTTCGGCGCGGGTGTTGCGAAGCTGGCGGATGGTCAGCTCGCTTAGACCGCAATCGTGGAACAACTTGGCCTCGTCGCCAAAAGAGGTCTTCGACGCCACAGCCGCCAGCCCTGGTGGTGTGATCGGTACCGTCCAAAGCGCGGGCCGCCAGGCCCAGTCCGAATGCATCGGGCGGCGAATCGATGCCTCGCCCGCCAGCGGCAGTTGCAACCGGCCATCGGCGATCTGAATGACCCGGTTCACCCGGGCGGCCAGCGCGCGGGCGCGGGTGCGAAGGTGTTTTAACGCTGTTGGATCAATCTTATCCGCCGCGCCAATCGCTTGGTTCCAGCGACGCAGGGTTCGTCGATCTTTCAGTTGGGTCAGCATTGGGCGGGGCCGGGCCATAGCTACATCATATAGCGGCCAGTCTAGCGCCGAGCGCTAGATTCAGGCAATGGCCAAGCGGCGGCGGGATGCGATTTATCTGTGGATAACTGACCGGTTGCTTAGTGCGTTTCAGATTTAGCGGAATCGCACTCCGTATCGAAATGCGCGTTCGAGCCGCAGGCGAGAGGCAGCGTATTTCGATTCAATTTACCTGAAACGCATTATTTCGAATTGACATCGACCAGACGCTCGATCTGCGCGTCCAGCGTCGCCAGCCCGTCGTCGCGGGAAATAGGCGTCTTCGTCAATCCAACCAGCGACACCGTGACAAAACGCCCGTCGATATCGAAAAGTGCGCGCCAGTAATCTTCCGCCGCGTTCTTGGGCCAGCCGCTGCGGTCGAGGGCGTGGAGGTAGAGCGTCTCACCCGACCGGCGGGTTTCCAGAATGTCCAGGCTTGTCGCACGCCCGTCGCGCGCCAGCGCTGCACGCCCCGTTTCGGTCACGAGATATGCCTCAAGCACTTCGGGTGGCAGGACGCCGTTTGCCTGGTTTTCGACTGAAACCGTCACCACGCCGGGGACCGATGGTCTGGGCAAAAGCGCGTTCCGGGCGATGGCGGCACAGCTTCCAAGCACCACGACCGCCGCATCGCCGCCTGTGCGCGTGGTGGCCTGATCGACACACCAGCCGCGCGCACCCGCGATGACCAACCCATCGGCCAATTGAATTTTCCCAGGCGCATTTCGGGTTATGTTAAAGCCGCCGTCGCAGCCTGAAAGGGCGGCAAAGGCGGCGCAAATTGCGAGCGATTTAGAGATCCATGTAGACATGCGCTTCGTCCTTTGCGCCGGGATGCGTGCAGGCACCCAATCGCGCCGATCCGACCAGTTGCGCATATTTCCAAAGCGCGCCCGAGGCATAGATCGTCGCGCGCGGGCCGGGCCAGTCGGCCTTTCGGGCCGCAAGCTCGTCGTCAGACAGGTCGACCGAAAGCTCGCCCTTGATCGCGTCGATGGTGATCACGTCACCGTTTCGCAAAAGGGCAATCGGACCGCCGTGTGCTGCCTCGGGCCCCACGTGCCCCACGCAGAAACCCCGGGTCGCGCCGGAAAATCGGCCATCGGTAATCAGCGCAACCTTCTTGCCCATGCCATGGCCGGAAAGTGCCGCCGTGGTCGCCAGCATCTCGCGCATCCCCGGACCACCTGCCGGGCCTTCGTTGCGGATGACCAGCACCTCGCCTTCTGCATAACCGCGCGCTTTCACGGCCTCAAACGCATCTTCTTCGCATTCGAATACCCGCGCGGGGCCGACAAATCGCTGGTGCTGGCTCGCGATGCCCGCGACCTTCACGATCGCGCTTTCGGGTGCCAGGTTGCCTTTCAGGCCGACAACGCCGCCGGTCGGGGTGATCGGGTTATCCACCGGGAATATTACGCGGCCATCCGCCTCGCGGGTGATCCGGTCAAGTTCTTCGCCCATCGAGTAGCCGGTTGCGGTCACGCAGTCCTCGTGCATCAGCCCGGCTTTGCGCAATTCCTTCAGCACTACCGGCACGCCACCGGCTTCATAGAGATCCTTGGCGACGTATTGACCACCCGGTTTCAGGTCGACGAAATACGGCGTGTCGCGGAATATTTCGCAGACGTCATCCAGGTTGAACTCGATCCCGGCTTCGTGTGCGATGGCTGGCAGATGCAGGCCCGCATTGGTCGAGCCACCGGTGCAGGCGACGACGCGGGCGGCGTTTTCCAGGGCTTTCAGGGTGACGATGTCGCGGGCGCGGATGTTCTTCTCGATCAGGTTCATCACGGCGACGCCCGAGGCTTCGCCATATTGATCGCGGCTTTCGTAAGGGGCAGGGGCGCCCGAGGAATTGGGCAGGGCCAAACCGATGGCTTCGGACACGCAGGCCATGGTGTTCGCGGTGAACTGGCCGCCGCAGGCACCCGCTGACGGACAGGCGACGCGTTCAAGGATCGCAAGTTCCTCGTCGGAATAATTGCCCGCCTGATGCTGGCCGACGGCCTCGAAGACGTCCTGAACGGTGACGTCCTTGCCGTTCAGCCGACCCGGCAGGATCGAGCCACCATAGATGAACACCGACGGCGTATTCAGCCGCACCATCGCCATCATCATCCCCGGAAGCGATTTGTCGCAACCCGCAAGCCCGACAAGCGCGTCATAGCAATGGCCGCGCATCGTCAGTTCAACGGTATCAGCAATCGCGTCGCGGCTGGCCAGCGACGAGCGCATGCCTTCGTGGCCCATCGCGATGCCGTCGGTAACGGTGATTGTCGTGAACTCGCGCGGCGTGCCGCTGGCCGACTTCACGCCCATCTTGACGGCCTGCGCCTGGCGGCTGAGCGCGATGTTGCAGGGGGCGGCCTCGTTCCAGCAGGTGGCAACGCCGATGAAGGGCTGGGCAATCTCGGCTTCGCTGATGCCCATCGCATAGAAATACGACCGGTGCGGGGCGCGCGACGGGCCTTCGGTGACGTGGCGGCTGGGCAGCCTCGACTTGTCGACTTTGGATTTGAGCATCACGGGCCTCTCTCGCGCGGATCAGCGGCAGGCATAGGCCAGCGCCCCGCTGGCGACAAGGCCGGCGTCATCACTTTGGGGGATTTTCGCGGAAGCTACCGGCGTCGGCGTCGTGACCGGCGTGGCAGCAACAGAGGCACAAGAAGCGCGCCGCCCAAGAGCAATGTGGCCGAGGGCGGGATCGGGATGTTCGCGGCCGCCCCGGATGATGTTTGGTGGTCTTTGCCATTTGAATGGCCGTGCGGCGTCTGGACCCCGAATATCGGCGGCATATACCCGCATTCCGGAATCTCTCGGCACCGGGCCAGCGATATTGTCTGGCTTTGGCAAAGACCGGTCAGTGCGCATTCGGGTGGCGGATCGGCAACGGGCATTGGTGCGCCAAAATAGAATTCCCAATCGGAGATCCCCGCATGAAATTGCAGCTTGGGTGGTTTCTCCAAAAGCAAATGCCCGCTCTGCGCGGTGACGCAGGAAATCTCCCAGGCAAGCAGAATTATAGCCGTCTTAGAACGCATATGTGTTCATCGCTGATCACGGTTAACGATTTCTTATCGCGCGGAAGAGATCCGAATTGACGCGGGCGTCGTGGCCGCCAGCGCAAGATGACATAGAGCCAAATTCGACCCGATTCCATCCAATGTCATCATGCGCTAGGCTCGCGCCCATGTCCTATCGCTGCTATCGCCCGATGATTGCCATTGCGACCCCGGATCCGGCAATCTGGCGGCTGGTTGCGGGCGTTGTGACGGCGCTGGCGGTCCTGGTGCTTTGGATCGGGGCAATCGTTGGCATCGTGTCGATCTGGCTCGATGCCGACCTGGTGCGTACCTTCCGGCAAGTGGTCGGGGCAGGCGGGCAAAGCCCGGGTGGTGCTGTCAGCCAGCTGTTGCTGGTCGCAGGTCTTGGGTTCGGGACCTATGTCGCGGTGCGGGCCTGGCAAGGGGCCAGGGGCCGGTCGCTGACCGGTCCGGCATCCCGTCTTTTGCGCCATTTTGTCGTGGCGGCCGCACTGGCGCTTTCTTTCGCGGCGATCATTGCCGTGCTGTCTAATACGGGCGGAGATTTTGTCCGGCGGAACCTGCCGGTCACGATTTGGCTGGCCTGGCTTCCCGCCGCATTTGTCGCCGTTTTGATCCAAACGGGCGCGGAAGAGGTGTTCTTTCGCGGCTATCTGCAAACCCAACTGGCGGCGCGGTTGAAAACGCCGGTCATCTGGCTGGGACTGCCGGCGGTGATATTCGGTTTGGTCCATTATATTCCGGGGCTTCCCGGTGCGAACAGCTGGATCATTGTCGGATACGCGACGTTGTTTGGACTTCTCGCCGGGGATCTGACCGCGCGCACCGGCAGCATTGGTGCTGCCTGGGGATTCCATTTCGCCAACAACTTCATGGGCGTTGCAGTGATTTCCACGCAAGGGTCCATTTCCGGCCTTGGCCTTGGCCTTTGGGTTCGGGACGAGGGGCTGGGCGCCCCGATTGCGCTTTCACCGGTTTTGGCGCTGGACGTCGCCGTTCTGATCGCGATCTGGTGGGTCATCCGGCGTTTGCTGGCCAATTAAGCGACCGATTGCATATCCCGCGCGTGGCAATTATCTGGGGTTAACGCTTTCATCGCCACGGGCCAGGCATGAACTGGATTTCCAACTACGTCAGACCGAAGATCAACTCGCTGTTTTCGCGCCGCGAGGTGCCGGAAAACCTTTGGTCGAAATGCCCGGAATGCGGGACGATGCTTTTCCATCGCGAGCTGGCGGAAAATATGGCCGTTTGCACGAACTGCGATCATCACATGGCGTTGCAGCCGCGCGACCGGTTTCTCTCGCTCTTTGACAATGGCATATTCATTGAAATTGAGGTGCCGTTCCCGGTCGTGGATCCGCTTCATTTCAAGGATCAGAAAAAGTATCCCGAGCGTCTGAAAACCGCGCAGAAATCGACGCTTGAAAAAGAGGCGATGCTGGTGGTCGAAGGCGAGATCGGGCGGACGCCGATTGTCGCGGCCGCCCAGGATTTCAGCTTCATGGGCGGGTCGATGGGCATGTATGTCGGCAACGCCATAATTGCCGCCGCCGAACGCGCGGTCGAGATGAAGCGCCCGCTGGTGCTGTTTTCCGCCGCGGGGGGCGCGCGGATGCAGGAAGGCATTCTCAGCCTGATGCAGATGCCGCGCACCACGGTCGCCGTGGAAATGGTGCGCGATGCCGGGCTGCCTTACATCGTGGTCCTGACGCACCCGACGACGGGCGGTGTCACCGCGTCTTACGCAATGCTGGGTGATGTCCACATTGCAGAGCCGAACGCTCTGATCTGTTTTGCAGGCCCGCGCGTGATCGAACAGACAATCCGGGAAAAATTGCCCGAAGGCTTTCAGCGAGCCGAATATCTGCTGGATCACGGGATGCTGGATCGCGTGACCCATCGCCGAGACATCAAGCACGAACTGGTCACGATCATTCGGATGCTGACGGGACAATCGCCCGCGGTGCGCGGTGATCTGCCGCCGCCGGAACCCGAAGTGCCGACCGAAGACAAGCCGAAGACGGATAAACCGGCGAAGAAAGCCGCCGCATCGAAATCTGAAAAGACCGGTTGAATGACGACAATGAGGTCCGACGCCATCCTTGATCGGATGATGGCGCTGCATCCGAAGATTATTGACCTGACGCTGGACCGCATGTGGCGGTGCCTTGAGGCTGTCGGGAACCCGCACGAGGCGTCACCGCCGGTGGTTCATGTGGCGGGCACCAACGGCAAAGGGTCGACGCAGGCGATGATCCGCGCCGGGCTGGAGGCCGGGGGCCAGGTCGTTCACGCCTATACATCGCCGCACCTGGCGCGCTTTCACGAACGCATCCGGGTGGCGGGCGAGATTATCGACGAAGATCGGCTGTCGGATTTTCTGGACGAGGTTTACAACGCCAACGACGGTGGCTCGATCACTTATTTCGAGATTACGACCGTTGCCGCTTTCCTGGCCTTCGCACGCGAGGCGGCGGATTGGACGCTGCTGGAAGTGGGCCTTGGCGGGCGGCATGACGCGACCAACGTTATCGCTGCGCCAAAGCTGACGATTATCACGAAGATTGACCTCGATCATCAGCAATTTCTTGGGGAAACCATCCCGGAGATCGCGTTTCAGAAAGCCGGTATCATCAAGCGCGGCGTGCCAGTTGTGGTTGGGCCGCAGCACGAGGAAGCGTTGGAGGTGATAGAGGCCGAAGCGGCGAGGTTTGGCGCGCCGGTCATTGCCTATGGGCAGCACTGGCATGTGTTCGAGGAACGCGGGCGCATGGTCTATCAGGACGAAACCGGCTTGCTGGACCTGCCGCTTCCCAATCTGCGCGGGCCACACCAGATCGGCAATGCCGGGATGGCGTTGGCCGCACTCAGGTATCTGGGCTTCGGTGAGGCTGCCTGCGATGGCGCGGTGACGGATGCGTTCTGGCCCGCGCGGATGCAGCGGCTGAGACGCGGGCCGCTGATTGAGATGGCGGGTGACGCCGAGCTATGGCTCGACGGCGGTCACAACCCGGCGGCGGGTGCTGCACTGGCTGAGACGCTTGCCCGTTTGCCAAAGCGCCCGACGCATCTGATCTGCGGGATGCTGTCGACCAAGGACGTGGCGGGATATCTGGAGCCGCTCGCGGCTGAGGCGGAAAGCCTGAGCGCGGTTGCGATCCCGGGTGAGACCGCGACGTTGCCTGCGGAAGACACGGCGGCGGCGGCGGAAAGTGTTGGGTTGATGGCGCGGATGGCGGGGTCGGTGGACGAGGCGCTGGCGGGAATATTGGAGCGCGAGCCGGGCGCGCGGGTGCTGATTTGCGGGTCATTATATCTGGCGGGGGCGGTTTTGCGGGAGAATGGGTAGGTGGCTGAGGCACCAACAAGCCCGGAACCAAGCCGAAGGCGCCGGGGTCGACATTGGAGCGCCATTGGTCCGAGCGACAATGGCGACGACTGCCCATTCCGGCGGGCTGGCGCTTGATTTGGGGTGGTGTGTTTTGGATCGGCAAGATGCGGTCTTTGCCATAAAGCACCCCGAATTGCCGTTTCTGCGCCACCCCCGCGGGCAGGCGCTGGCCCGGCGAGTTGGTGCTGGTCTGTGGGCGGCTCTATTTGGCGGCGCGGAAAAAGACAGGTCTGAGCCTATTTCAACCAAGGCGTCCCATAGGATGAACGCCTGATCTTCCTTCACTGGATAAACTCACATTGAGTTGCCGCATCACGTAATGGTAAAGAATGAGGCTTAAGGCATCGTCTTTTTTGCCTCGCAAATTGGTTTGTTTTTCGGAGAGGTGGGAGTGAATAAGAACATCCTAATAGTAGGCGGGTCTTCTGGTGTCGGCGAAAAGCTTGCTGCGCATTACATTTCAGATGGACACAATCTTTGTATTACCGGGCGCAAAGACCGGAATTTGGAAGGGGCGTATTTTCAGGAACTCTCTATCACGGGCATATCAGCGCAATTAGGCAACGATATTGATCGCGTGTTAAGAAACTTTCCAAACGTAAATACTCTGATTTACGCTGCTGGTTACCTCCAAAGGGGGCATATCGACAGCCTAAGCGACGATGATCTACAGACAATGGTGAATGTAGGTCTGCTAGTTCCTATGATGTTGACGCAGAGACTAAAAGCGAAAGCGACGTCGCCCCTTAAGGTGATTTTCATAACCTCAAGCTCGCAATATACACCGCGAGAAATGGAACCGGCATACTGTGCCACCAAGTCCGGGCTGGGTATGCTCGGGGCGTCTCTTGTTCGGGATCATGGAATCGGCAAGGTCCTCGTCGCCGCGCCTTCCGGCATCAGAACTTCCTTTTGGGATGGAACTCGGGAAGACACCGAAACAATGTTGGATGCTAGTTGGGTCGCCGAACAGATCGTTGATTTGTCCAGTGGTGTTTTTAAGTACAAATACGCGAAAATTCTGCGCGACCCTGCGCGGGTGGAAATTGTCGAGTGTCTGGATAATAATTTATAGAAAATCTAGCTGCTGCTAATGCCAATATGCTTATTCTACTTGCCGAAAGCGGCAGTTCGAAGTGTCGAGTTGAGTGCAGGTACGTGAGTGGTCCAGACACCCACTGACCACCCTGGGCTCCACCACCCCCCAAACCTTGCCATCCTTCCGCACCCGGCGTAGCACCAAAGCGTTGATACCTAGCGAGAGCGCGCCATGTCAGATGATCCGAAAACCCTCGTTTCAACCAACTGGCTGGACGCGCATCTGAAGGACCCGGACCTCAGGATATTCGACGCCTCGTGGTATCTGCCCGCGATGAACCGCGACGCCCTTGCTGACTATGCCGCAGGCCACATTCCCGGCGCGCGTTTCTTTGACATCGACGAGATCAGCGATCAGCGGTCCGAGCTGCCGCACATGGTGCCGCCCACGGAAAAATTCATATCCCGGATGCGGGCGATGGGCGTGGGCGATGGGCATCAGGTGGTGGTTTACGACGGTGCGGGGTTGTTTTCGGCCGCGCGTGTCTGGTGGCTTTTCCGGCTTATGGGCAAGATCGACATCGCGGTGCTGGATGGCGGCTATCCCAAGTGGCGGGCCGAAGGCCGCGCGACCGAAGACATGGCGCCGATGATGCGCGACCGGCACATCACCGTCAGCCGCCAGAATCATCTGGTCCGCGACGTGACGCAGGTGGCGGCAGCGTCGAAGTTGGGGGACCATGAGATCCTGGATGCGCGGCCCGCCGGACGGTTTCGCGGCGAAGTCCCGGAACCCCGCCCCGGCCTGCGCGGCGGGCATATTCCCGGGTCAAAGAGCATGGAAGTTGCCGCATTCCTGAACGGCGACGGTACGATGAAGTCGCCCGATGACCTGAAAATGGCCTTCGCCAACGCGGGCGTCGATCTGGCCAAGCCCGCGATCACCACCTGCGGGTCGGGCGTGACGGCGGCGGTTATCAACCTCGCGCTTGAACGGATCGGCCACCGGCAGCATTCGCTTTACGATGGCTCTTGGGCTGAATGGGGCATGTATGGCGATCTGAAGGTCGAGGTGGGATGACACTTCAGAAAGCCGGGACAAAGGTAAACTACACGATCACCTGGCTTGAGATGGACGCGTGCCCGGAATTTGACTGGCCGCATCTGCCGGTGGGATCAACGGCGGCGCTGCTCAGGTCCGAGGGCGCGCCGCTTTGGTGGTTTCTGACGCTTTATGACGCGGTGGGGCGGGATTACGCCTGGGAAGATATGCACGAACGCGAGCAGTCCGAGCTTCAGGACTGGCTTACGGGCGATCGAATGGCGCTTTATACGCTGCTGGATCACGGCTGGCCGCAGGGCTTCTTTCTGCTGGAGGATGCGGGCGAGGGCGTGATTGACCTGGCATATTTCGGGCTGGTGCCCGAAGCGGTGGGCAAGGGGCTGGGTGCGTGGTTGCTAAAGACGGCCCTGCTGATGGCCTGGGGCCGGTCCGGCACGACCAAGCTGACGGTGAACACCTGCACGCTTGACCATCCGCGCGCGCTTGCTACCTATCAAAAACACGGGTTTACGCCTGTAAGGCGGGATGACCGCACGCGCGTTTTGACCCGCGACCGCGATATCTCGCGCATTCCATCCTGACGGAGGCCGCCGATGCTGACCAACCTGAAACCGCAACCCGCAGATAAAATCCTCGCTTTGATGGCGGCATTTCGCGAAGACCCGCGCACCGACAAGATTGACCTCGGCGTCGGAGTATACCGCGACGCGGGCGGTAAGACGCCGGTGATGCGCGCGGTCAAAGCGGCCGAACGGCGCCTGGTCGAAGAGCAGGAGACCAAAGCCTATACCGGGCTGGCCGGTGATCCGGCTTTTGCAGCCGTCATGCGCGGAATGATCCTTGCCGACAGTGTCAATGCTGACCGGGTGGCCGCTGTCGCGACGCCGGGTGGCACAGGCGCGATCAGGCAGGGGCTTGAGCTGATGCAATACGCGGACCGGGCCGCGACGATATGGGTCTCGACCCCGACCTGGCCGAACCATCCGTCTATTATCAAATACTTAGGCGTGCCGTCGCAACCTTATCGCTATTTCGATGACGCCACGCGCGGCGTCGATTTCGACGGGATGATGGCGGATCTGGCAGGCGTCAAAGCGGGCGATCTGGTGCTGTTGCATGGTTGTTGCCATAACCCGACAGGTGCAAATCTGACCCAAGCGCAATGGCAGGTGGTTGCGGATCATCTGGAAAAAACCGGCGCGGTCCCGTTCATCGACATCGCCTATCAGGGCTTCGGGGACGGTTTGGAGGAAGACGCGTATGGCGTTCGCCTTCTGGCGTCGCGGATGCCGGAAATGATTATCGCCGCGAGCTGTTCGAAGAACTTCGGCGTCTACCGAGAGCGCACCGGCTTGCTGATGGCAGTCACCGGGGACGCGAGCACGAAGGCCTCGGCGCAGGCGACAATGGCGTATCTCAACCGGCAGAATTATTCATTTCCGCCGGATCACGGCGCGCGGGTGGTGACGATGATTTTGGAGGACGCCGCGCTTAGAAAAGACTGGGAAACCGAATTGGAGGACGTGCGAAACGGCATGTTGAAACTGCGGACCGAGCTTGCGGGAGAATTGCGCCAGCGCACCAATTCGGATCGTTTCGATTTTATCGCCGATCACCGGGGCATGTTCTCGCGGATCGGTGCGACGCCCGAGCAGGTCGAGACAATTCGGGCAAAACACGGCATCTACATGATCGGCGACAGCCGGATGAATATCGCCGGGTTAAACGCCGAGACGGTGCCGATACTGGCCGAGGCGATCGTGTCGGTCGGGGTTTAGGCGCTAATTTTTTTTGTTTGAACCACGCCGCGATCCGGGGCGGAAATCAGGGGTTGGATCCAGCGCTAAACTTCTGGCGTCATTGAGTTTATTCGACCTGGTGCCCGGTCGGATGGGGCCATTCCAGCCAGGCCCAGCATGTGCCAGGCCAGCACCTGATTGCTGGACAGAACCGGGATACCAAGCTCTCGCTCCAACGGTTCGATGATGTTGAGGGTGCGCAGGTTCGTACACGACAGGAACATCGCATCAATGCCGCCGTTCTGCGCAAGCTGCCAGGCCGCCTCTAACGTCGATGTCTCGAGAATGCGCGCGACTTTCTCTTCCGTTGGTTCGGCGAAGGATCCGAACTGCGGTGTCTCAATCCCGCCGTCCCGAAGGACGCTGCGCAATTTTTTCGACACCGGTTCGACATAGGGCGACAGGATGCCTAGCTGGCGAACCCCAAGTGCGCGGCAGGCGGCGACAAGGGCCGAGACCGGTTCGGTCACGGCCTGCGTTTCGACGCCTGATCTCACGCGATCCGCGATGGTTGCGGCACCGATCTGTGCGGTGCCCGAAGTGCAGCCATAGCCGACGACGTCGAAATCTGGCGCGCGCGGAAGCACACTCGCGGCAGCCGACAGATGCGCCTCCATTTCCGCCAGCGTTTCGTTCGACACCTCAAGGGCCGATGGCACGCGCGAGACGAAAAGTTGGACGCCTTTGGGCGTCAGTTGTCGGAAATCGCTTTCGATCCGCTCGTCAGACTGCAAGACGATCAATCCCAGCGTTGTCGGCTGAAAATCATCGAGCTGATAGGGGAATGCGGTCATGGTTCAGTCCAGTGTTGCGATGTCGCGCGGGGCGGGCGTGGTGAGATACTCCGCACCTGCGTCGGTGATAACGATATTCTCCTCGTGTACCATGATCTTGCCGGCGCCCAAAGCGACGACGGGTTCCAGTGTCAGGACCATGCCGGGCGCCAGAACCGTTTGATCCTGCGGCAGAATTGATGGCCATTCGGTTAATTGCATACCAAGGCCATGACCAAGGCGGCCGGGTTCGGGGCCGCTGGTGCCGCCGGTTAATATGGCATCCATCGCGTGGAACAGGTCCGCCGCCGTTTTGCCAGGGCGGGCCATATCCAACGCAGCTTGAGTGGCCTCAATCAGGCGGGAGTGCGCGCTTTCAACGGACTTCGTCGGTGGCCCAATGGAAAAGTTGCGGTCGAAATCGCAGAAATATCCGTCCCAGACGACCCCGGTATCCAGCATCATGACGTCGCCCGTATGCAGCGGCTTGCTGGTCGCGGGGGAAATGACATCGCCATACCCCTGGGCTTGCGCCGCACCGGCCAGATAGCCGATCCAGTCCGCGCCTTCGTCGAGCGCGAGCGCCTGGAAACGGCGGAAAACCCGGTCGAGCGGGTCGCCGGTGCGGGCAATCTCAGCGACGCGGGCAAATGCGCGGTCGGCGATGCCGCAGGCAGCGCGAATTTTCGCGACTTCAAGCCGCGATTTGATGTTGCGCAGGCGTCGGGTGATGTTTGCGTCGGCATCCAGCGGGTTCTGGGCGAGGAGGGCGGTTAGCCGCTGCCAATCGTCGCGCGGCATTCTGAGGTGGGTTTCAGGGCCGCTTGGAACGCCGATATTTCCATCGGCACCGGCAAGTTCGGCCAGTGTATCGGCAAGCAGCCCGATCCCGTCGTCGGTGTAATGTGGCGAGGCCCAGGCGCGGATATCGCTGATCCACGTCTGCGACATCAAATGCGCGCCAATCGCCGGGATCACGGCGATGGGTTCGCCGGTGGCCGGAACCACCAGATACCAGGGCCGGGTCGGGCTTTCCCAGAACCGCGTCAGGAAGCCGGTGAAATAGCGGATCTCGGGCTCGGTTGTCAGGAAAAGCGCGCTAAGCCCGGCGGCATTCATCATCGCTTGCGCGCGTTCGAGCCGTGCGTGATATTCACTGACCGGAAAACCGCGCGCGGGCTCGCTCATGCCTCGGGGCCTTCGCTTAGGATCGTCAGAACGCGCGATCCGCTGTTCAGGCCCAATTCGCCAGAAGCGACGAGCAGGGCCGATATGCCAGCCGCACCAGACGGCGTGGTCGGCAATCCGAGGCTTTCACATTTCGCGGCACTTGCGTCGCTTTCGTCTTCGGTGATCGTCACGCAATAATCGCAATCGCGGGCAAGCCCGTTCAGCGCGATCAGCGACGGTTCCTTGCAATCGAGCCTGCCCATCGCGGAAACTGGTCCGGGCGCAAACACTGGCTTTCCGGCCTCAATGGACGCAGTGATCGCTGGGGCGGCTTCGGGTTCGACCAACACAATAGTGGGCGCGTCCCCCCAATGCGCGCGGGCCGCCGCAGCTGCCGCACCAGCCAGCCCGCCGACACCGGCTTGAAGAAAGATGTGGGTCGGCGCGCTTGCCATCTGGCCGAATATCTCGGCCATCAACACGAGATACCCCTCCATCAGCACATGGGGGAGCTCGAAATAGCCGGGCCAGGAACTGTCGGACAAAAGGATCGCGCCATTCCCTTCGGCATAGTCGGCGGCAGCGGCCATGCTGGCCTCGTAGGTGTCTCCGGTGCGGATAACTGTCGCACCACGCGCACGGAGCCGTTCGGCGAAAGCCTCGGGGACGTGAATTGACACGAATACAACCGCATTTGCCCCGAAAGCCGCGGCACCGGCGGCGACCGACAGCCCGTGGTTGCCCGCACTGGCTGTAACATAGGTCGCGCCTTTTGCGTTGCCGTCTTCTGCGTCCCGCGCGATCACATAGGCCGCGCCAAGTGCTTTGAAGCTGCCGAGCCCCATGCGGTTGCGCTCGTCCTTGATAATCACCGAACCAACACCGCAGGTGCTCGCCAACTCGGGTGACTGGATCAACGGCGTTTCCCCGGCTTCGGGGCAACGTTTCAGCAATGTGCCGGGACGGTCGGCGGCGATGCTTGGATAAGGCGCACCGGAAAGCACAGTGGCGTCCAGACCGGTGCCGCGATGGGGGTTCGGGAAAATCTTCATTGGCAGAGCCTGTCGGCAAGACGCGCCATCGTCAATCGGTCGATTGTCGGCATTGCAATTCAGACGGTGACCGGGTTGGCTCGGCCAAATTGGTTTTCGGAAAGGATGCGCCGATGAAGCCCGATCGTCCGGAATTTCCTGCCCCACCGGATGCCGGGGATCGCGCAGGTAAGCCTGCCATTGTCTGTTATCCTCCCGAGACGCTTGCCGCGGTCGATCTTGATGGGTTGCGGTCAAGGCGGCGGCAAGCGGCCCACATTGACACCGTGACCATCCCGCCGCGCGACGCGGCTTGCGTGGCCGTGCCAGCGGGCGGCTATTTTCGAATCGTTTCCACCGAAGGTCCGCAGGTTGGTGATCTTAACCTTTGGGCAGCAGAAGATTTTTCCGAGCGATTCTACTCCGGCAAGACACGCGCGCTGCACGGAACGCACGTTTCAACCGGCGATCGCCTTTGGTCGACGTTCCCGTATTTCCGCCCGATGGCGACGATCGTTGAGGACACATTGGACTGGTATGGTTTTGACGCTGACGGTGGGTCGGTTCACGACGTCATCGGCACCCGCTGCGACCCCTATACGAACCGTCTTCTGAGCGGCGAGGACTATCACCATTGCTGCCATTCGAACCTGACGCGGGCCTTGGCAGACTACTCGGGAAAGCCGTTGATCGAGGCCGAATTATACGTGCATGACGTGATGAACGTCTTTATGTGCACGGGTTTTCTGGGCGACACGCACCAGTATTTCATGAAGGCAAGCCCAGTCCGGCCGGGCGACTATTTAGAGCTTCACGCCGAAATTGATCTGATTGTCGGTCTGTCGGCCTGCCCCGGCGGGGATTGCGGGTCCGAGCATTCGTCAGACTTGGCCGAATGCTATCCATTGCTGATCGAAGTCTGCGCGGATGACGACGCCCTGGCGGGCAATTGGACCCCCGCGGCAAGGTCCGCATATGACCGTTCGCACGGCCGATGACGGTTATGAGTGCAGGAGGGTCGTGTTTCCGGTTGCCTTTTTGTGTGGATTTCATGATAACTCGTGCCGCAAACGCCTCGAAAAGAGGCAATAAAAACTGAAAAAAACAGGGAATGGCCAGTGGCGGGGGATACAAACGACAATACATTTGTCGAATTCAAGCGCGTACAGAAAAGCTACGACGGCGAAATACTGGTCGTCAAAGATCTCAACCTGGCGATGCCCAAGGGTGAGTTCCTGACCATGCTGGGGCCATCAGGTTCGGGCAAGACCACATGCCTGATGATGCTGGCGGGCTTTGAGACCGCGACGCACGGCGAGATCAATCTGGACGGCGTGTCGATCAACAACATTCCGCCGCACAAGCGCGGGATCGGCATGGTCTTTCAGAACTATGCGCTGTTTCCGCATATGACCATTGCCGAAAACCTCAGCTTCCCGCTTGAGGTGCGGAAGATGGGCAAGTCAGACCGCGAAACGAAGATTACGCGCGCGCTCGATATGGTGCAGATGGGTGAGTTCGGCGGTCGACGCCCGTCGCAACTTTCGGGCGGTCAGCAACAACGGGTCGCGCTGGCTCGCGCGCTGGTGTTCGAGCCTGAGCTAGTGCTGATGGACGAACCGCTTGGCGCGTTGGACAAACAGCTGCGCGAAAAGTTGCAATTCGAGATTACAAACCTCGCACATGATCTGGGGATTACGGTCGTTTACGTGACTCACGATCAGACCGAGGCTTTGACGATGTCGGATCGGGTCGCAGTTTTTGACGATGGCCGCATTCAGCAATTGGCGAAGCCGGACGTTCTTTACGAAGAGCCGGAAAACAGCTTCGTTGCTCAATTCATCGGTGAAAACAACACAATGGACGGCGTTGTTAAATCGATTAGCGGCGACACCTGCGTGGTCACGCTAGATGACGGCGAAGAAATTGATGCAAAGCCGGTTAATGTCACCCAAGCCGGTGAGCGAACCCAGGTATCGATCCGACCCGAGCGCGTGGAGTTCAACAAGGACAGGCTTCAGCCGGGTGCGCATACGCTGAAAGCGACCGTGCGAGAGTTTATCTACATGGGCGACGTTTTCCGGTTCCGGCTGTCGGTTGCGGGCAATGAAAACTTCATTGTGAAGACACGGAATGCGCCGGATGCAGTAAGATTGACCCCGGATCAGGAGATTGAAATTGGCTGGTTGCCAAAGGATTGCCGCGCGCTGGACGCGTAGCGGATGAGACGTCGCTGAAAAATAACGGCGATATACGGGGATCGGGGCTTGGGCCCGTGGCGCCGATCCGGGACACCCAAAGCGGGCAACAACAGGGAGATAACATGAAACTCACAACAACATTATTGGCCTCTGCCGCATTGGCGGTCAGCGCCGGCGCCAGTTTTGCCGGCAGCCATATGGCAAGCGAAATGACCATTGTGTCATGGGGCGGTGCCTATTCGAAGTCGCAGCTGAAGGCGTATCACGAACCCTATTCTGAGATGACGGGTGTCACAATTCTCAACGATGACTCCTCGCCTGAAGGCGTTCCCAAGCTGAGGGCCATGAACGAGGCTGGAAACATCACATGGGACGTTGTTGATCTGGAAGCGGCGGACAATATCCGTGCTTGCGACGAGGGGCTCATAATTGAAATTGACCCCGACGTGCATTTGGCACCGGCGCCGGACGGCACACTTGCCTCTGTCGACTTTGGGGATCAGTTGGTCTCTCCCTGCTATATTCCTACGATCGTCTACTCGACGACCTTCGGCTATCGGACGGATCTGGTCCCGGCGGGCGTGGAGCCGCCAACCGGGGCGTGTGACGTCTTCGATCTGGAGAAGTACCCGGGCAAACGCGCGCTGAACAAGCGTCCGATCGCGAACATGGAGTGGGCTCTTCTTTGCGACGGCGTCGCCTACGAAGATGTCTATGACGCTCTTGAGACAGACGAAGGCCTAGCGCGGGCATTCGCAAAGTTGGACACCATCAAGGATCAGACCATTTGGTGGTCCGCCGCTGCCGAACCGATCCAGCTTCTCGCGGATGGTGAAATCTTCATGGGTTCTTCATACAATGGCCGACTGTTTTCCATGATTGTCGAGCAAAATCAGCCGGTTGACATGGCGTGGGACTGGCAGATGTTCGATCTGGACGGATGGGCTGTTCCTGCGGGTCTCAGCCCCGAGCGCGAAGCAAGGGCGCTGGACTATATCAGATTTTCGTCCGACACCCAACGGCTGGCAGATCAGGCGGCTTATATCTCGTACGGTCCGGCACGCGCGTCGTCGGCACCGCTTGTTGGGCAGCACGCCGAGCTTGGTATTGAAATGGCACCCCATATGCCGACCGATCCGGCCAACGCTCAAAATACGTTTTTGAACAACTACGAGTGGTGGGCCGACTACCGCGACGATATCGACGCGCAGTTCAATGCCTGGCTTGCGCGGTAGGGTAAATTGATAATCGGGGAAGGGGCCGCTAGCGGCCCCTTCCGCCCAACAAAATAATGCGGGCGCGTAACAATTGATCCGCGGGGATGGACATGACTGATACAACAAACACTGGCCCGGTACTTGCAGCCGACGGCACGCCGCTGAAAAAGAGTCTGGCGCGTGCGCTGCGGGTTCAAAAGACCCGGGCGCTGATGCTGATCGCGCCCCTGCTTGTTTTCGTCCTGATCTCTTTCATTATCCCGATCGGCCAGATGCTGTTTCGGTCGGTCGAAAATGGCATCGTGGAAGAGACGCTGCCCGATACCATTCCGCTTTTGGTGCAATGGGATGCCTCCACGGGCGAATTGCCGGGCGAAGAAATTTTTGCCGCGATGGCCCAGGACTTGATTGTCGCGGTCGAGGCCAAGAAACATACACGGCTGGGATCGCGCCTGAATTATGAGCAATCAGGTATTTCTTCGCTTTTCCGCAAGTCAGGCCGGGCGATCAAAAAATGGGATCCGGTTGCAGACGCGCCCTTCAAAGAAAAATTCATCGACGTGCACGAAGGCTGGGGCGAACTCGACACCTGGAGAACCATCCAGACCCACGCACGCAGAGTAACACCGGGATACTACCTGAGCGCTATTGACATGCGGCTGACACCCGATGGCGTGGCGGCGCAGCCAGAAGACAAGCGGATATTGATCAGGCTCTTCGTGCGGACTATACTGCTGTCGCTGGTGATTATGGGGTCTTGTATTCTGCTGGGGTATCCGGTCGCCTGGCTTTTGGCGAACCTTCCGCCGCGCAAGGCAAACGTGCTGATGATCCTTGTGTTGCTGCCGTTCTGGACGTCGCTTCTGGTGCGAACGTCGGCCTGGAAGGTGATGCTGCAACAGCAGGGCGTGATCAACGATGTGCTGGTCTGGCTGGGACTGGTGGATGACGCCAACCGGCTGATCATGATCAATAACCAGACCGGCACGATTATTGCCATGACGCATATCCTGCTGCCATTCATGATCCTGCCGATGTATTCGGTAATGCAGACGATCCAGCCCACTTACCTGCGCGCGGCGAAATCGCTGGGCGCTACAAACTGGACCGCCTTCTGGCGGGTCTATTTCCCGCAATCCATTCCGGGCATCGGGGCGGGATCGATCCTGGTGTTCATTCTTTCCATCGGCTACTACATCACGCCCGAGATCGTGGGCGGCACCAAGGGTGTTTTCATCTCGAACCGGATTGCCTACCACATTTCAAGCTCGCTCAACTGGGGGCTTGCCGCCGCGCTTGCAACGATCTTGCTGGTGCTCGTGCTTGGGCTTTACTGGTGCTACGACAAGATTGTCGGCATTGACAACGTGAAGCTGGGGTAACGGATCATGGCGAGCAAATTCGACGATATCATCGTTCCGGTCTCCCTGCCGTTCACGCTGTCGCTGGTCGGCCTGATCGTTGCCGCGATTGCCTTCGTCGCGGGTGTCTCGACAGCGTCCGTGTTCTCGGAGTTTCTGCTGACGGTCGCCGCCGGTGGCGGTCTGGCGATTGCGTTTGCCTATGCGCTGATCTCGCTTTTCGACAGTCAGAGGCCGGCGATGATTGTCAGCTCGCTTCTGGGCGCGGCGATTGGATTGGCATTGGGCAGCCTTGGCGGTGCGCTTTTCGGGATCATTTTCGGGGTGATCGCGGCGCGGCTGGTGTTCTTTGTTCATTATCGGGAATATCGCAGCGGGCTGCCGACCTATCTGACATCGAACCAGATATTGTGGCATTACGGGTTTCGCGCGATCTGTGGCGCGATATTCGTCTTCCTGATCACGCCCGTTCTCGTGGTGCTGCCGCTGAGCTTCAACGCCCAGGATTTCTTTACCTTCACGCCGGAGATGCTGCGGTTCGATCCCGAAGGGTATTCGCTGAAGCATTATCGCGATTTCTTCACCAATAACGAGTGGCAGCGCAGTTTCAAAAACTCGCTGATCATCGCGCCCTTCGCGACGGTCATTTCTGTCTCGCTGGGAACGCTGGCCGCCATCGGTCTGAGCCAGAGCCACGTTCCGGCGCGCCGGGCGATCATGGCGATCCTGATCTCGCCAATGATCGTGCCGTTGATCATTTCGGCCACCGGCATGTTCTTTTTCTACAGCCAGATCGGCAACTGGATGGAAGGCACGCTGGGACTGGGCAAGAACTTCGTCGGCTACATCAAGGTGATATTGGCGCATGCCGTATTGGGCATTCCGTTCGTGATCATTACGGTGACCGCGACGCTGGTCGGTTTCGACCGCTCGCTGACGCGTGCTGCGGCAAATATGGGTGCCGATCCGGTGACGACCTTCTTCAAGGTGCAGATGCCGCTGATCCTGCCGGGTGTGATCTCGGGTGGTTTGTTTGCCTTTATTACGTCGTTTGACGAGGTGGTGGTCGTGCTGTTCGTCGGCTCTGCAGCGCAAAAGACTTTGCCCTGGCAGATGTTCACCGGCCTTCGCGAGCAGATCAGCCCGACCATTCTGGCGGTCGCGACGATCCTTGTGGTGATTTCCATCGCGCTTCTGACGACGCTGGAAATTCTGCGCCGGCGGTCCGAGCGGTTGCGGGGCATGTCGCCGACTTAAGCCAAACGATTTTTAGGCCCGGAATCAAGGGCGTAGCCCGCCGGGCCAGCGCCCGCCCGTTGCGGCGGGCGGGCGCTTGTTCTGGTTTGGTGTGCCGTTGTCAGGGAAGATGTGTTTTTCGACATAAAGCGCTCAGCGTGAACCGGCGCAGCGCCACCCCACGGGCAGGCGCTGGCCCGGCTCTGGCACCCGATCACGCCACAACGATGTTGTGCTCGGGCCCGTATGGGAAGCCGGTGATGTTTTCGGCCCCGTCTTCGGCGACGATCAGGATGTCGTGCTCGCGGTATCCGCCCGCACCGGATTGCCCTTCGGGGATCCAAAGCATTGGTTCCATGCTGACGACCATGCCCGGTTCCAGCACCGTGTCGATGTCCTCGCGCAGCTCCAACCCGGCCTCGCGGCCATAGTAATGCGAGAGCACGCCGAAGGAATGCCCATAGCCAAATGAGCGATATTTGAGCAGGTTCTTTTCAGTGAGGAACCTGTTCAACTCAGCGCAGATCTCGGCACAAGTTATGCCGGGTTTGATCAGCGACAGGCCAAGTTCGTGGGTGTCCACATTGGCCTGCCAGATGTCCAGCGACGCCGCATCCACCTCGCCGACGAATAGCGTCCGTTCCAGTGCGGTGTAATAGCCCGAGATCATCGGAAACGCGTTCAGGCTCAGGATATCGCCCCGCTCAAGCCGCCGTCCAGTGACGGGATTGTGGGCCCCATCGGTGTTGAGACCGGATTGAAACCAGACCCAGGTATCGCGGTATTCAGCGTCCGGATGCGCCTCGGCGATGGCAACTTCCATCGCGTTGCGACCGGCCATCGCGACGTCGATCTCGCGCGCGCCGACCCGGATCGCGTCGCGGATCGCGGCACCACCGATGTCGGCAATGCGGGCACCGTCGCGAATGAGTGCGATCTCTTCGCCCGACTTGTGCATCCTGAGCGCCATTGTCGTTGCCGCGACATCGACAAGTTCCGGCGCGCCCAGCATGTCATTCAGAATTGTATGCGCAGCAAGCGTCAGGTGATCGCGCTCGATCCCCAACCGGCCGACGCGGCCCGTGACCTCCGCCACGGCGCGCCAGTAGTTGCCCTGCTGCCAGTCGGTATAGATGACGCCGTCGCCGATGGACCGGCGCCATGGCTGGCCGGCGTCGATATTGGCCGAGATTACCGTGCAGGCGTCAGGCGTGACAACGCAGGCGTATGGCCGCCCGAAGGCGCAATAGAGAAAGCCGGAATAATAGGCGATGTTGTGCATCGAGGTCAGCAGGACGGCGGGTATGTCGCGGACCTGCATTTCGGCGCGCAGAAGGCCGAGGCGGCGATTATACTCGGCTTCTGAGAAGGGGAGTTTTTCCTTGTCGCCGTTGTGGCAGCGAAAGAAATCAGGGCGCGTGTCTGTTGTCATTTGTATGCCTCATAGCTTAGTCAGGCCGCAGTTAAGCGGACTGAACCAGCATCCCGGCGTACAGGACAATTCAGGAATTTTTGGCGACGCCATCGCCAATGCGACTCAGTTGGAGCGTATCCATCTGGCACAGCCCTTAACTGCACGCATCGCGTTTTCGGTCAAGCGGTGAAATTGCCCGAGCGACTAAAGTTTTCGCGAAAGCCGTTCGAGCATCGTGAGACATTTCTGAAGCTGGTCTTCCGACACAAACTCATCCGCCTTGTGCGCCTGATCAATCGAGCCCGGGCCGCAGACCACGACATCCATGCCAAGCTTCTGGAAGATGCCCGCTTCGGTGCCGAATGGCACGGTGTCCGCAGTATTGGCGCCGGTCAGTTCGGCGACAATCTCGCGAGCCTGATTGTTGTCGGTGGGCTCCAACCCGTCGACTTCACCGATGGTTTCCAGCCGGATAGCGGCCTCAGGGAAAACGGCACGCATCGCAGGCAGAAGTTCGTCGCGGCAAAGGGCCTGAAGGCTGTCTTTGACAAGCGCGGCATCCGCGTTCTGAACCGGGCGCATTTCCCAGTCGATCTGGGCGCGGCTGGCGATCACGTTGTGGGCGACGCCGCCGGTCAGACCACCAACGTTGACGGTCGTCCAGGGCGGCTCGAAACGGCTTCCCGGCGGCGCGCGCGTCTTCAGTTTCGCTTTCAGTTCAAGCAGATGCGCGACATAGCGGACCGCGTATTCAACCGCGTTGACGCCCGCGTCGGGTGACGATCCGTGGCCTTCCAGCCCGTGGAAATGGGTGGAATACTCATAGCAGCCCTTGTGGCCCTCGATGATCCGCATGTTCGTCGGCTCGCCGACGATGGCGATTGCCGGGCGCACGCCTTTTTCAACCAGATCTTCGGCCAGTTTGGCGGCACCGATGCAGCCGGTTTCTTCGTCATAAGTGAAGGAAAAATGCAGGGGGCGCGTCGAGACACGTTCCTGAAAAAGTGGTGCCATTGAGATAGTTGCGGCGATAAATCCCTTCATGTCGCAGGCCCCGCGACCGTAAAGCCGGTCTTCGAGCGCGACCATTTCAAACGGGTCATGGCTCCAGTTCTGATCGGTGACTGGTACTACATCGGTGTGGCCCGAAAGCAGAATGCCGCCATCGGTTTCCGGCCCGATGGTCGCAAAAAGATTAGCCTTTTTCCCGCTGTCATCGTGGAAGATGTCAATATTTGCGCCCACGTCTTCCAACCGGCCTGCAAGATAGGCGATCATGTCGAGGTTGCTGTCCGATGACACCGTCGGATAGGCGATCAGGTCGCGCAGGATATCTCGGGTCCGGGCGAGATCGGTCATCGGTCAGTCTTTCACGAACATTTTGCGTTCGACCGAGCAAAGCGCCTCGGCCGCGCCCTGGTCGCGGATCAGGATGGTCTCGGTCGTTTCCAATCCCCAGTTGTCCATCCAAAGCCCCGGCATGAAGTGAAACGTCATGCCGGGTTCGAGCACGGACGTGTCGCTGGGTCGGATCGAGATCGTGCGCTCGCCCCAGTCGGGCGGATAGCTGAGGCCGATGGGATAGCCGCAGCGCTCGCCGCGCGTGATGCCGGCCTTGGCGAGTTCTGCATTCAGCGCGTTGGCGATATCGCAGGCGCGATTGCCGGGTTTCGCGGCTTGGATGCCAGCTTCAAGCCCGGCGGTCAGCGCTTCCGACGCATCCAGCAAAAACTGCGGGGCGGGGCCAAGATGCACGGTTCGGCAAAGCGGGGCGTGGTAGCGGCGATAGCAGCCGGAAAGCTCGAAGAATGTGGCTTCGCCCGCCCGAAGCGTGTCACCGTTCCAGGTCAGATGCGGGGCGGCGGCGTCGGTGCCCGAAGGTGCCAGCGGAATGATCGCGGGATAGTCGCCCCAATCGTCATCGACGCCATAATAGGCCGCCTGCACGATATCACCGATCAGTTCGTTTTTCTTCAGTCCAGGTTCCGCCTTTTCCACGGTGAGATGCGCGATCTTTTCGCTGATCCTTGCGGCCTTGCGGATGAACGCGATCTCTTCGGCGGATTTGACGCCGCGCTGCCAGTTCACAAGTGCTGTTGCGTCGATAAACGTGGCGTCAGGCAGGCTGGCGGTCAGAACGGCATGCGCCTTTGCCGAGTAATAATAATTCTCCATCTCGACGCCGATGCGCGCATTTCCAAGCCCGAGATCGCTCAGTTTCCCGGCAAGATCCTCCATCGGGTGCGAGGTCGTGGATTGCACGTAGTCGTCGGCATATCCGGTGATATTGGCCTCATTCATCCAGACCGTGCGGCGCGCACCATTGGTATCCTGCTGGCGACCCCACCAGATCGGCTCGCTGTCGGCGCGAAGGATCACACCCTGATGCACATAGAACGACCAGCCGTCATAGCCGGTCAGCCAGGCCTGATTGGAGGGATCGGTTGCGAACAGAACGTCGATATCGGCGCGTTGCATTGCGGATCGGGTTTTTTCGATCCTTCGGGTGTATTCGGCGGCGGTGAAGGGGGAGTTTTCGATTGGCATGAAACCTCGGGGTGCAGCGTCAGATGGCTGAGGCCGAGCGTGCTTTGGATCCTTGCACCACGTCAACCGGGAACCGTTGCAAGCCGAGCGACCATGGTGCTGGCCGGACAAAAAAAACGACCCCGGAACCGGGGCCACTGACGGATGGCAATCTGCGTTGGTTATTGGCCGGCGATCCGCTGTGCGGGATTGAATTTGGTGTCATCGGCGACGGCGAACTGACCGCGCTGAAGCTTCTGGATTTTCCCTTGCCGCAGCAGTTGTCCGAAAGTTCGCAGCCCGGTTTCGCGCGATAGTTGGCGCGCGGGATCAGCCCGTGCAACGCGCTTCATGATGTCGGGTCGCGAGAAATGCGGCTCACCTTCGACAAACGCGGAATAGGCCGCAGCCGCTTCCAGCAGATCGGGCAGTTCGGTGGCACCCATTCTGGTTGCGAAGTCTTTGAAGTTCGCAATTTCGCTTCCACCGTCGGCGGATTTTTCGACACGTTGAGGGGGAACTTCGGCCCCGGCCGCTTTTTCTTCGGCTGTATCGACGCGCTGCGACGATACAAGAACCAAAGGCGCCGGGCGCGATTGGTTGGCGGCGGTATTGGTATCCTCGTCGGGTGGATTGCGCGAAATTACCTGGTTCAGATCCTGCCGATACGGGCTTTGCTCTTCCGTGTCGCTCGTCTCGCGCGAGACGATCTTTGAAAAGATGCGATCCGCTTTGGTTGCAGCGACGGCGGCGCGCATCTGGCTGATAACCCGGCGCCGACGAATGCCATCGTCGTCGTTCAGCTTTTGATCGGTTTCTTCAAGTAGCCGGCCGATGTCACCATTGCTGTCATGAAGCGAAGAAAGCGGCACAGTTGTATGCTGCCGCGGCCTGGGTTTGCTGGGTTGATCGGGCGAACCTTCCACCTGGAAGACACCCCAGTCAGGCGCATCACTATCGTCATCTTCCGCGTCATCGTCGTCATCCTTGCTGGCGACGATTTTAGTGACGGATGCCACGATTGCAGCGTCGTCTTCAAATGATGCCTCGTCTTCGTTTGATGCGGTATCGCCGTCATCGCCGATCAGATTGGTCTCGGCTTCAGCAATGTCTTCGATTTCGACGCCGTCAATTGGCTCGTCAATTGCGTCAAAGGCGTTTTCAGCCGCGTCATCATCCTGGTCAGTGATCAGGTCGTCCGAAGGTGCTGCGAGATTATTAATCGCAGTTGGATCGACTTCGGGTGAAGCATCATCGGGTGAGGCATCATCCGCCTCGGGTGCATCCTGTTCGTCTTCGGTTTCAAATTCGTCCGACAGATCGGCAGTGATTGACGCGATTGTCGCGGTCAGGGCGCGACTGCGTTTCTGCGGCTCTTCGGCATCGGCCCCGGCGTTGTCATCCTCGGCCAGGGCAGAGCTAAAAGGTTCCTGTGGTTCCTCAACTTCGAGCGACTTCGACACAACCGCCCGGATTCGGCGAAGTTTTTCGGCAACGGTTTCAGCCGCGACCCTGTCTTCCGCCGGTGCGGTGTCGGTATCGACGCTGAAGACATCTTCGGGTTCGTCCGCCATCAGGTATTCGTCGTCAAAAGCCAGCGGTCCGCTATCCAGCGTTTCGGCATCTTCAACCTTGGGCGCGGGTGGGCGCGCAGGTGGGGGCGTGGGCGCCTGAGCAGCGGGTGTTTCGGGCGCCTGAGCGGCGGGTGCTTCGGGCGCCTGGGTGGCGTCCGCCACCTGACGCAGCGCGATACCGGTTTCGCCGACGTGGGCCTCAACCCGGCGCTGAACGTCTTTCTGCGCGATATTTTGCAGCATCTCGACGTCGGGCGTCGGCGGTTCGGCACCGAAGTAACGGTCGTCGGCGGCAAGGTCGCGGAAGTATTCGGCGATCCCGCGCATGGTTCCGAACGGATCGTCGAAACCCTCCAGCGTGCAGCTGAACGTGCCGTAGGACACCGTGAGTATCTTGTTCGAACCAGTCATCGTGGTCGCTTTCTCCCCATTCCAGCAATTGTCTGTTTACCAAGAAGGGGGTCGGAAATAGGAACGCTCCTAAGGAATTGAAAAGATATTTTCGGGTCAGAATTGTGGCGCGGCGGCAGGTTTGGGGTATTCGGGCATGGAAAACGGCAGAGTGCAATCCCACAAAGGCGTAACATTGGTTGGCGCGGGGCAGCCTAGCGTCGAAAGCATTGACGAAGCGTTGAAATTGGCGCCGATGCTTGTGGCGGCGGATGGCGGTGCCGATTTTGCGATTGTGGCGGGATTCACGCCGGTTGCGGTGATCGGCGATATTGATTCGCTTTCGGACGCGGCAAAGCAGGTGATCGATCCGGCATCTGTGCTTGAGATTGCCGAGCAGGAAACCACCGATTTCGAAAAATGCCTGGCCCGGATTGATGCGCCTTTCGTGCTTGCGCCTGGGTTCATGTCGGGGCGGCTGGACCATACGTTGGCGGCGATGTCGGTTCTTGCCCGCCAGATCGGGCCGCCGGTGATCCTGATCGGGGATACCGACATTGCTTTTGCCGCGCCGGGGCATCTGCATCTTGATCTTGCGCCTGATACGCGGATGTCGCTTTTCCCGATGGGCCAGGTGACGGGCCGCTCGAGCGGATTGGTCTGGCCGATTGATGGCATCGCGTTCAGCCCATCGGGTTCGATCGGCACGTCAAACCGTGCAACCGGCCCGGTCACGCTGGATTTCGACGACCCCGGCATGATCGTCATTCTGCCGCGGGAGGCGCTTGACCGGGTGTTGCCCGCGCTTGTCGGCTGACGGCTTGTTCGCGAAAGAGGATGTAAAGCCCCGCACTGATGGTGATCGCGATGCCGAGCAGCGCCAGACCGTCAGGGAAGTCGCGAAAGACCAGCCAGCCGACCAATGCGGCCATCGGAATTTCGAAGTATTGCATCGGGGCCAGCGTTGCAGCCGGGGCAAAGCGCAAGGACCAGGTCATCACGAGATGGGCGACAGTGCCGAGGCAACCGAGCGCCAACAAGAGCAGCATGTCGGTTTTGATTGGCGCAATAACGGTAAGTCCTTTGATATCAAAGGGCTGAGCAAGGATCAGGAGCGGCAGCAAAACAGCGGTCGCCATTGCGCCGGATATTGTCTGAAGCGCCACCGGGTCGATGTCCTTGGCCACCTGTCGCGTGATCAGGATGAAAAGCGCGAAATCGACGGCGACGCCAAGCGGCAGAAGCGCGGGCCAGCCAACCTCGGCAAAGCTGGGCTGAATGACGAAAAGCGTGCCGATAAAACCGACGCAGCAGGCGAGGATACGGCGATGGCCGACATCTTCGCCCAGCACGTAATGCCCAAGCAAAAGCATGATGAAAGGCATCACGAAGGCGATGGCGATGGCGTCGGCCAGCGGCAGGTAGAGAAGCGACAGAAACATCATCCCGATGCCCAGGATATGCAGCACCGTCCGCACGGCGGTGAGCCGCAGCAGACGGCGTTCCAGCCGGAGCGATTTTCCGGTTATCCAGACGATGGGTGCCAGGATCAGAAGCTGGAGCGCGAACCGCACCGCCAGAAGTTGACCGACGTCGATCCGGGGGCCCAGGAACTTCGCCGTTGCGTCGCTGAGGGGCGCGAGAACGCAAAAGCCCAGCATCAGAACGATGCCAAGAACTGGTTTGTCCTGGGTCATGAGCGCGGACCGTAGTGATCTGGCGCGAGCGTGGCGAGGGAAAAGGGGCGTTGCGTTTTTGCGGCGCTATGCCGGAGGTGGGCGAACGTGGAATTTGGCCCTAAGATGCCCCGAAGATTGGCCCTATAGCGACTCGCCGATCTCAGCCAGATTGCATAGGTCTATAGGAGGCAAGCCCCATGTCCGCCGCGCAGCAAAACGACCTTTCCGCCGTCATCGAAGCCGACCGCGAGCATCTTTGGCACCATCTGATCCAGCACAAGCCGTTTGAGACCAGTGATCCGCGTATTATGGTCGAAGGCCGAGGGATGCGGGTCTGGGATGCGACCGGCAAGGAATATCTGGACGCGGTTTCCGGCGGGGTCTGGACCGTCAACGTTGGCTATGGCCGCGAGCGGATCGCCAATGCGGTGCGCGATCAGCTGATCCGGATGCCGTATTTCGCTAACTCGGCGGGGTCGATCCCGGGGTCGATATTTGCCGAGAACCTGATCGCGAAGATGCCGGGGATGAGCCGGGTTTACTATACGAATTCAGGGTCCGAGGCGAACGAGAAAGCCTTCAAAATGGTCCGTCAGATCGCCCACAAGCGCTATGGCGGAAAGAAGCACAAGATCCTGTACCGCGAGCGCGACTATCACGGAACCACCATCACCACGCTGTCGGCCGGCGGGCAGGCGGAACGGGGCGCGCAGTATGGGCCATACACACCGGGCTTTGTCGAAGTGCCGCATTGTCTGGAATATCGCGCGCAATGGGAGACTGAAAACTACGGCGAGCGTGCTGCGGATGCGATTGAGGAAGTGATTCTGCGTGAGGGGCCGGACACGGTCGGCGCGCTTTGCCTTGAGCCGGTGACGGCAGGTGGCGGTGTGATCGTGCCGCCCGAGGGCTATTGGGAGCGGGTTCAGGAGATCTGCCGCAAATACGAAGTTCTGTTGCATATCGACGAGGTGGTTTGCGGCGTGGGTCGGACCGGCATGTGGTTCGGGTATCAGCACTATGGCATCAAGCCCGATTTCGTGACGATGGCGAAGGGCGTGGCCAGCGGTTATGCCGCGATTGCCTGTATGGTTGCGACGGAAGAAATTTTCGACATGTTCAAGGCGAACCCGTCCGATCCGTTGGATTATTTCCGCGATATCTCGACGTTTGGCGGCTGCACGGCGGGACCGGCCGCGGCGATCGAGAATATGGCGATCATCGAAGAAGAGGGGTTGCTTGAAAACACCACCGCGATGGGCGCGCGGATGATCGACAATCTTTCGGCACTTCAGGAAAAGCACCGGGTGATTGGCGATGTGCGCGGCAAGGGGCTGTTCTGCGGGGCCGAGCTGGTGGCCGATCGCGCGACCCGCGAACCGGCGACTGAGGCGAAGGTTCAGGCGGTCGTGGCCGATTGCATGGGCCAGGGCGTGGTCATTGGTGCGACGAACCGGTCGGTGCCGGGGTTCAACAACACGCTTTGCTTTTCGCCCGCGCTGATCTCGACAGCCGATGATATCGACGAGATCACAAGTGCAGTGGACAAGGCGCTGACGAAGGTTTTCAGCTAAGGGGTCGCGGGGGTCTTCGACCCAAGGGCGTATTTACTGAAAAGATGAATGGGCTGGTTTGGGGGCTTCATTCTGGCTATAAGGTTTTTGAATCATATGGCCAGTTGACTGATGCCGATATCAGAAGAGACGTTTTATCTTGACCCCGCGCACGAGGGGACGCTGCAAAAGCAGATCCAGACGATTGTCGCCGAGGGCATCCTGTCGGGGCGTTTTCTTGCCGGTGAACGACTGCCGTCGAGCCGCAAGCTGGCCCGGCATTTAGGCGTCAGCCGGATCACCGTGACGCTGGCCTATTCCGAGCTTCTGGCGGACGATTATATCGTGTCGCGGGGGCGGTCGGGGTATTATGTGTCTGCGTCGGCACCGAGTCCCCGAATGCCGATCAGTCCGGGGCCACGTGAAGACACGGTGGACTGGGCGCGAATGATCGGGACGCGGTGGTCGGCGGGGCCGAAGCTGGAAAAACCCGAGGACTGGCGGCGCTTTCGTTATCCGTTCATTTACGGCCAGGCGGATGCGACATTGTTTGACCACCGGAACTGGCGGCTTTGCGCGTTGCAGGCGCTGGGCCAGCGAGATTTTGCAGCAATGACAGGGGATTACTACGAACGCGATGACCCGAAATTGGTGGAGTTTATCGCGCGCCATTCGCTGCCGCGCCGCGGGATTGTGGCGGCGGCGGACGAAATTCTGGTCACCCTGGGCGCGCAGAACGCGCTTTGGCTGGCAGCGCAGATACTGCTGACGCAGCGGCGCCGTGCGGTGATCGAGGCGCCCTGTTATCCCGGTTTGCGGGACATCCTTAACCAGACGCGATGCAATGTTGTGCCGGTCGAAGTGGATGACGGTGGGTTGCGCCCCGAGACGGTGCCCGAGGATACCGATGTGGTGTTCGCGACGCCGAGCCACCATTGCCCGACCAGCGTCACGATGCCGATCGCGCGGCGGCGGGAATTGCTGGAACGCGCGGGTCGGGATAATTTTCTGGTGGTTGAGGACGATTACGAGTTTGAGATGTCATTTCTGGAGCCGCCATCGCCCGCGCTGAAGTCGCTGGACCGGGAAGGGCGGGTGATCCATATCGGATCATTCTCGAAATCGCTGTTTCCGGGATTGCGGCTTGGGTATCTGGTGGGGTCCGCGCCGTTTATCCGCGAGGCGCGGGCGCTGCGCGCGACGATCCTGCGCCATCCACCGGGCCATGTGCAGCGCACGGCGGCGTATTTTCTGTCATTCGGGCATTATGACGCGCTGATCAAGCGCACCGCGAATGCGTTCAAGGAACGCCGCCGGGTGATGGAGGCCGCGATCCGCGATCATGGGTTGGAGATTTCGGGCGGGGGTGCCGGTGGGTCAAGCTTCTGGATGCGCGCGCCGGAAGGCGTTGACGCCGAGGTCCTGGCAGGCAATCTGATCGCCGAGGGCGTGCTGATCGAAAACGGCACGCCGTTCTTTCCCGGCGAGAACCCGCCGCGAAACTACTATCGGCTGGCCTATTCCTCGATCCCGGCGGCCCGGATCCCGGAAGGGATTGCGCTGATTGCGAAGGCGATTGGGGCCATATGACGCCTGATTGCGTTTGGGCGCTTATACGAATGCCACATTCTGTGGTGAAATCTGCGCTGTATTTGGTGATCGAATTGAATAAATACAACAAACGATGCCGATGCGGATATTTTGGGTCGGATCCGGGCATATTCCCTTCGATATATCTCGCTGAGTTGGCCATCGGTACAAATAGAGCCAACGAGTCCGAATTTCTGGTCGTCTGGCCCTAAGTTGCACACCCTACTGGCCCTACTGCCAACTCGCCCCTAAACCTATTGATCGGCGCAAATCCACCGGAGGATAGCCCCATGAAAATGACCACCGAAGAAGCCTTTATCAAAGTGCTTCAGCAACACGGAATTCAACACGCTTTTGGAATTATCGGCTCGGCGATGATGCCGATCTCGGATCTGTTTCCGACCGCCGGGATCATGTTTTGGGACTGCGCGCACGAGGGTTCGGCCGGATTCATGGCCGACGGCTATAGCCGTGCGACTGGCGATATGAGCATGATGATCGCCCAGAACGGCCCCGGAATTGCCAACTTTGTCACCGCCGTGAAGACCGCTTACTGGAACCACACGCCGGTTCTGCTGGTGACACCGCAGGCGGCGAACAAGACCATCGGTCAGGGCGGGTTCCAGGAAATCGAACAGATGAACATGTTCGCCGATTGTGTCGCCTATCAGGAAGAGGTTCGCGATCCCAGCCGCATCCCCGAGGTGCTGAACCGCGTCATTCTGCAAGCCAAGCGCGCCAGTGGGCCCGCACAGATCAATATTCCGCGCGACTACTGGACCCAGGTGATCGACGTCGATATGCCCGCAATGGTCGAGTTTGAGCGTCCGGCGGGTGGCGAGCAGGCCATCGCGAAGGCGGCCGAACTTCTGTCGGAAGCCGCGTTTCCGGTCATTCTGAACGGCGCGGGCGTGGTTCTGGGCGGCGCGATCCCGGCCTCCAAAGCGCTGGCCGAGCGGTTGGATGCGCCGGTTTGCGTGGGCTATCAGCACAATGACGCCTTTCCTGGATCACATCCGCTGTTTGCCGGGCCGCTGGGGTATAACGGCTCGAAAGCGGGGATGGAGCTGATCTCGAAGGCAGACGTGGTGCTGGCGCTTGGCACAAGGCTCAATCCATTCTCAACGCTGCCGGGGTATGGCATCGACTATTGGCCGAAGCAGGCGAAGATCATTCAGGTCGATATCAATGCGGACCGGATCGGGCTGACCAAGAAGGTGTCGGTCGGGATCGTTGGCGATGCGAGGAAAGTGGCCGAGGGCATTCTTGGCAAGCTGTCTGATGGGGCTGGCGATACTGGCCGGGCTGACCGTAA
This sequence comes from uncultured Boseongicola sp., assembly GCA_964194845.1. Classification (GTDB taxonomy): domain Bacteria; phylum Pseudomonadota; class Alphaproteobacteria; order Rhodobacterales; family Rhodobacteraceae; genus CAXMNX01. The sequence goes on along the minus strand of CAXMNX010000110.1, from coordinate 5,566 downwards.
GAGCATGATTGCGCAGACGAAATCGTCCTGGGCGCAGCAATTGTCATCAATGGATCACGAAGACGACGATCCGGGCACAACCTGGAACGAACGTGCGCGTGCGTCCAAGCCCGACTGGATGAGCCCCCGTATGGCGTGGCGCGCGATACAGGCCGCACTGCCGAAAGAGGCGATCATCTCAAGCGATATCGGCAACAACTGCGCCATCGGCAATGCCTATCCGACCTTCGAGGAGACGCGCAAATATCTGGCGCCCGGGTTGTTCGGCCCTTGCGGTTACGGGTTGCCGTCGATTGTCGGCGCAAAGATCGGCCAGCCCAAAGTACCGGTCGTCGGGTTTTCCGGCGATGGTGCCTTTGGCATCGCGGTGAACGAGTTGACCGCGATTGGCCGCGGCGAGTGGCCTGCGATTACCCATGTGGTTTTCCGCAACTATCAGTGGGGCGCTGAAAAGCGGAACACCACGCTATGGTATGCGGACAACTTCGTCGGCACGGAACTGGACGAGCAGGTGAGCTATGCCGGGATCGCAAAAGCCTGCGGTTTGCAGGGCGTTGTGGCGCGCACGATGGAAGAGCTGACGCAGGCGTTGAGGAAGGCCGTGGACGACCAGATGAACCACGGCAAGACGACGCTGATCGAGGCGATGATCAACCAGGAACTGGGCGAGCCGTTCCGTCGCGATGCGATGAAGGCTCCGGTCGCGGTTGCGGGTGTAAGTGCTGCGGACATGGCGGCTGAGTAATCGGGCAATACTGAGCTTGAAGGGCCGGTGGGGTGGACCATCGGCCTTTTTCGTCTGATATGAGTGCCATGGGTGTAATCGACGACATCATCGCGACAAGTCAGGCGGCGCGACCGCATATCGTGCTGTCGGAAGGCGATGACCCGCGGGTTCAGGCGGCAGCATTGCGGGCGGCAGCGGATGGGATTGCGCGGATTACGTTGGTTGGTGATGTCGCGGCTTTGGGCGAAAGGGTGCAGGCGATCAATCCGGCCACGTCCGGGCGGTTGGATGCCTATGCGGACGCCTATTTTGAGGTGCGAAAGCACAAAGGTCTGAGCGAAGAGGCGGCGCTCGCGGCGATGACCTCGCGGCTGGGATTTTCCGCGATGATGGTGCGGCTGGGTGATGCGGATGGCACGCTTGGCGGGGCTGTCGAGACGACGTCCGATGTGGTGAGAACGGCGTTGCAGGTGATTGGCAAGGCGCCCGGGGTCGACGTTGTGTCTAGCTGTTTTCTGCTGCTGCTGGGGGCGCCGTTCGACCGACCCGTAGTGTTTTCCGACTGCGCATTGATCCTTCAACCGACGGCAGAAGAACTGGCGAGTATCGCGCTTGCATCGGCGGCCTCGCTGAAAGCATTGACAGGCATTGAGCCGCGCGTGGCGTTTCTGTCGTTCTCGACCAAAGGTTCGGTGCCGGAACGCGCGCATTCTTCGCTGGAGCGCATTCAGGCGGCGCTTGCGATTGTGAAGGCGCGCGCACCGGACCTGGCCGTCGATGGCGAGTTGCAGTTCGATGCGGCGATGGTGCCGGATATCGCGGCGAAGAAGGCGCCTGGATCGCCTGTCGAGGGTCAGGCAAATGTCTTTATTTTTCCAAGCCTTAGTGCTGGGAACATCGGATATAAGATTACGCAGCGCCTTGGCGGGGCTGTGGCACTTGGGCCTGTGTTGCAAGGGCTGGCGCGGACTGCGAACGATCTTTCGCGTGGTGCCACCGAAGATGACATCTATCAGATGATCGCGATTACCGGGGCGCAGGCGGCGGCAACATCGGGCACTTGATAAGCGTCTGAATTCGTGGTCGAGATCGGCGAGTGAATTTGCCGGAGATACCCCATGCGCGCGCAACCGAAAGCCAGCCATTTTGTGAACGGCGCTTATGTCGAAGATGACGCGGGTGCTGCGATCGACTGTGTTTATGCCGCGAACGGTGAAGTGGTGGCGCGTCTTCATGAGGCGACGGATGCCGTGGTTGAAGCAGCACTTGCGGCGGCGACAGCGGCGCAGCCGGTCTGGGCCGCGATGACCGGGACCGAGCGCGGGCGTGTGTTGCGGCGCGCCGCCGACATGATGCGCGAGCGGAACCGCGAGCTTTCCGAGATCGAGACGCTGGATACCGGCAAGCCGTTGCAGGAAACGCTGGTGGCTGATGCCACATCAGGGGCCGATGCGCTGGAGTATTTTGGCGGTCTGGCGGGGTCGATCACCGGCGAACACATCCCGCTGCCGGGCGGCGACTGGGCCTATACGATCCGCGAACCGCTGGGTGTCTGCGTGGGCATCGGGGCCTGGAACTATCCAACCCAGATCGCCTGCTGGAAGGCGGCACCGGCGCTGGCCTGCGGGAATGCGATGGTCTTTAAGCCCTCCGAGACGACGCCGCTTTCCGCTTTGAAAGTCGCGGAAATTTTCAAAGAAGCCGGGTTGCCCGATGGCATCTACAATGTGGTGCAGGGACGCGGCGCGGTTGGGGCGAGGCTGATCACCGACGACCGAGTGGCGAAGGTGTCGCTGACCGGATCGGTGCCGACCGGTAAAAAGGTTTACGCGGCGGCGGCGGCGGGTATGCGCCATGTCACGATGGAACTGGGGGGTAAATCACCGCTTTTGGTCTTTGCGGATGCCGATCTGGATAAGGCGGTGTCGGGGGCGATTCTGGGGAATTTTTATTCGTCAGGACAGGTCTGTTCGAACGGCACGCGGGTTTTTGTCGAACGCGGGGTTCGCGATGACTTTGTTGCGCGGCTGACCGAGCGGCTGACAAAGGGCGTGGTGATGGGCGACCCGATGGACGAGGCGGTGAACTTCGGGCCGCTGGTCAGCGAGGCGCAGATGAAAATTGTGCTGGGGTTTATCGAGGGTGGCGTGGCCGAGGGCGCGGTGCTGGCGTACGGCGGACGGCGGGCGAACCGCGACGGGTATTTCGTGGAACCGACGGTGTTTACCGGTGTTACAGATGAGATGACGATTGCGCGGGAAGAGATATTCGGTCCCGTGATGTCGGTTCTGGATTTTGACGGCGAGGACGACGTGTTGGCCCGCGCGAACGCGACACCCTTTGGACTGGCCGCAGGGGTATTTACCCGCGATCTGGCGCGCGGGCATCGCGTGGCATCGGCGTTTGAAGCGGGCACCTGCTATATCAACCACTATAACGCGGCACCGGTCGAGATGCCGTTTGGTGGCTCGAAATTGTCAGGCGTGGGGCGCGAAAACTCGAAAGCGGCGATTGGGCATTATTCCGAAGCGAAGGCGGTTTATGTCGGCATGGGCGAGGTCGAGGCGCCGTTTTGACGGTGTAAATTGTTGCCGCCGTGGGGATGCGTATTTATTGAAAAGATGAAGGCGAATTTGACTTAAATTTTGCTTTCTTTCCGGGGCAATCGCCAGGTGCCGCAACTAAAAAGCGGCGGCACCAGGGAGGAGAATGCCGCCGCTTTATGTCAGAAAGTCCAGGGAGGAGAAGACTTTCCGATGTGGTGTAATTGTCAGCGCTCGTAAGCCTCGCGAAAGGCAACGCTGCGGATCTGGTGGCGCGAAAGGCCGAGATCGGCCAGTTCGTGGTCGGTCAGGTTCCCAAGCTCGGTCAGGGTCCGGCTGTAGGAGTTGTAACGGCGCACGCGGGCCACAATCCTGGCGAAGACGCCGCGCAGGCGTGTTCCCTGGGCGTTACCGGCGCGGGTAAAGATATCAATCGTACTCATGTCCTGGCTCCTTCAAAAGCACCTGCGAATGTGCTGGGTCGTGTTGTTTCTTGACCAAAAGATAAACAAATGCTGCGGTTGCACAATCCCCAATCGCCGCAATGCTGCCATGCAGCATTTACATGGGTCGGTGGTTGCATAAATCGTGCGGCGTAAAAGATTTACGCGGCCTTGCGTCTGCGGCGCCGGGCGCGCAAGTAAGGTGTTGAACGGCAATTGCGGGTGTTGGCATGAAAGTCTCGGCGGACGACATTCTGGAGACATTGCGCCGGATATCGCTGCCTGATGGCGGCGATCTGGTATCGAATGACCTGGTGCGCGCGCTGACGGTCGAGGGTGGTGCGGTGCGCTTTGTCATCGAAGCACCCACTGCGGATGCGGCGCGGGCGATGGCGGCAGTGCGCGATGCCGCCGAGCTGGCGGTCAAAAACCTTGACGGCGTCGAGCAGGTGTCGGTTGTGCTGACGGCACACGGACCCGCCGCGCCGCCGAAACTGCCGCCGTCGCTGAAGGTGGGCGGGCACCCGACGCCGCAGCAGGGCGGGCCCGCGAAGGTTTCAGGCGTTGAGCGGATCCTTGCGGTTGGTTCGGGCAAAGGTGGCGTCGGTAAATCGACGGTTGCGTCGAACCTGGCGGTGGCGCTGGCGCGGCAGGGGCGGCGCGTGGGATTGCTGGACGCCGACATTTACGGGCCGTCGCAGCCGAAAATGATGGGGATATCCAAGCGGCCATCGTCGCCGGACGGCAAGACGATCATTCCGTTGCAAAGCCATGGCGTGACGCTGATGTCCATCGGGTTCATGATGGAGGCGGACAAGGCAATTATCTGGCGCGGGCCGATGCTGATGGGGGCGTTGCAGCAGATGCTGGGGCAGGTGGCCTGGGGCGAGCTGGACGTGCTGATCGTCGATCTGCCGCCGGGGACAGGCGACGTGCAATTGACGCTTTGTCAGCGGACGCAGGTGACCGGTGCGCTGGTGGTCTCGACCCCGCAGGACGTCGCACTTCTGGATGCGAGGAAGGCGATTGATATGTTTCGGACGCTGAACACGCCGATTTTGGGGTTGATCGAGAACATGTCTACCTATGTCTGCCCGAACTGCGGGCACGAGGCACACTTGTTTGGCCATGGCGGGGTCCGGGCCGAAGCGGAGCGTCTTGGCGTGCCGTTTCTGGGCGAGCTTCCATTGTCGCTGGAAGTGCGGCTTGCCGGGGATAGCGGGCAACCGATTGCACTAAGCGATGCCCCGGCAGCGGAGGCCTATGGCCACCTGGCGAGGCGGCTGGTCGGCGGCGGCATGGCCTGACGCGCAATTGCGTCGTTGCTTGGTCGCGGCTTAGCGACACCACCGAACTCAGGTAGCAGGGACTTCGTGGGAGAGCCGCGATTTTCGGATGATTCTTGCAGAGATTCGGCTCAATACTCGCATATTCTACGCTCACTCAATAAATCTCTGGGAAATAGTGGGAAAAAATCCGCCTAAAGGTTAGACACTACATATTGTATCCCAATTGCAAAATTTGGGCTTTTTGCCACGAGATATCGATATACAGGTTGATAAATGATCAACAGTCGACACCTGATCACCCCTATATCCCCAAAATTTCTGTTGCTTCCCATGATATCCCATGGCAACGTCTCAATCACCGGATGGAACGGGACAGTATCAGGGGCACCAAATGACCCCGAACCAATAAAATAGCAGGTTTCGTACAGGCACCCGCTTTCATCCTTTGAAGAGATCCGGCGCGCGGGCGAGCAGACATCCCCCCAGGTGGCGCGCGCAGCTGGACTAACCCGGAAACGGGACGAGGGCGGCGGATCGGACAGTGGCAGCAGTCCGATCCGTCGT
>CAXMNX010000109.1:0-3479 GCA_964194845.1 uncultured Boseongicola sp. | reverse complement strand
GTGTTGGGCGTGCGAATGGCAAGATGCCGACGGGCGATTATCAGATAAATTTGTGCATAACCAAAGCGTCGGAGTAGCTGCCGTCGGGCATTTTGAAGGCGCGCGGCTGGCGACCGATTTGATTGAAGCCGTGGCGCTTCCATAGTGCGACGGCGCGGGGGTTTGATTCCAGCACGAAATTGAACTGCATTGCCTCGTACCCGATGCGTTTTGCCTCTGCCAATGCGTGGGTCAGCATTGCGCGCGCGATGCCCTTTCCTTCGGCCCGGTGCACCGTGACGAAGCCGCAGTTACAAACATGCGCGCCGCCGCCACCGTGATTGTCGCGGATGTAATAGGTGCCGAGCGTGGTGTTGTCTTCGGCAATATATGCGTGTTCGGAAAGCCAGTAGGCAAGTGCGGCACTTTCGGAAATATTTGGGTCGATGGCATAAGTATCGCCCGCGCGAAAGACGGGTTCCAGTATCGCCCAGATCGCATCAAGGTCGTCTTCGGATGGTGTGCGGATTTTCACCTTCAGTTAGTAGACCACGACCGACCTGATTGATTTGCCGGCGTGCATCAGATCGAAGCCTTTGTTGATGTCGTCCAGGGGCATGGTGTGGGTGATCATCGGGTCGATCTCGATCTTGCCGTCCATATACCAGTCGACGATCTTGGGCACATCGGTGCGGCCACGGGCGCCACCGAAGGCAGTTCCGCGCCAGACCCGGCCCGTGACAAGCTGGAACGGCCGGGTGGTAATCTCGGCACCTGCCGGTGCGACACCGATGATGATGCTTTCGCCCCAGCCCTTGTGGGCGCTTTCAAGTGCGGCGCGCATGACCTGCACGTTGCCTGTGGCGTCAAATGTGTAATCCGCGCCGCCCTTTGTCAGATCGACGAGGTGAGCGACTAGATCGCCCTCGACCTCGCTTGGATTTACGAAATCTGTCATGCCAAATTTCGTCGCCATAGGTATTTTGTCTGGGTTCAGATCGACGCCGACGATCTGATCGGCGCCCGCAAGCCTGAGGCCCTGAATGACGTTCAGACCGATACCGCCCAGACCGAAGACAATGGCTCGTGAACCAATCTCGACCTTGGCTGTATTGATCACGGCGCCGATCCCGGTTGTCACCCCGCAGCCGATGTAACAGATCTTGTCGAAGGGCGCGTCCTCGCGAACTTTGGCAAGCGCGATCTCGGGCAGGACAGTGTGGTTCGAAAACGTTGAGCAGCCCATGTAATGCAGGATCGGATCGCCATCGAGCGTCGTGAAGCGCGATGTTCCATCGGGCATCAGGCCCTGGCCTTGCGTCGAGCGGATCGCTTGGCAAAGATTGGTTTTCGGGTGCAGGCAATAGTCGCATGTCCGGCACTCGGGCGTGTAAAGCGGGATCACATGATCGCCGGGTTTGACGCTGGTGACACCTTCGCCAATCTCCATGACCACGCCCGCGCCTTCGTGGCCCAGGATGGCGGGGAAAAGCCCCTCGGGATCGGCACCGGACCGTGTGAATTCGTCCGTGTGGCAAATACCGGTTGCCTTGATCTCGACCAGAACCTCGCCGGCTCGCGGACCGTCCAGATTTACGTCCATGACCTCAAGCGGTTGGCCCGCTGCGGTTGCTACGGCGGCACGGGTGCGCATTTCAGTAATCCTCAGCTTATATTTGTTGGTCCGAACCTGCTTTAATGTGACTATCAAATCAATGCGCGAAGTTCGAAAATGAACATTCTGTTTTCCGAGCACCTGGCCCCTTGACCACAACCGCCTGTTTGTTAGATCTCCGAGAAACATAGAGGTATTAACATGTATCGAGCTTTAGCGGCGATTGTGGCCGTAGTTTCATTTGCCATCGCGTTTGGAATTTGGTGGCAACCGGGTTCTGATGGTGCGGGTGGTCCAGCGCTTTCGACATCGTCTGATACTGACGAGATTGTATCGGTCAATATTCCTGAAACACTTTCACCCAATGCACAAATGGGCCAGCGCGCGTTTGAGGCAAAATGTGCGACTTGCCACGGATTGAATGCTTCGGGGCGTGAAGGAAAAGGCCCGCCGCTTGTTCACAAATATTACGAGCCGGGCCACCATGCCGATTTTGCGTTTGAACGCGCAGTGAGCAGCGGCGTTCGCAGCCATCACTGGAACTTTGGCGATATGCCGCCGGTTGAAGGTCTGACGCGTGCAGAGGTTCAAACCATCGCCGATTATGTTCGGGCGCTGCAAAAAGAAAACGGCATTTGGTGATCCAAGTCTTGCGAGGCTGGTTGGGTGTTTTGCTGGTTTTTGTGGCGGTTTCCCCGATACTTCGGGTCAACAGCAATCTTTTCCGCTGTGCGGTTGCGCTGGTCATTTGCATCGGCTTTGATGCACGTTGCAAATGGCCAATCGCGAGGGTGCCATGAAAATAGTCAGGTGCTTGTTGATCGGGGTTTTCGGCTTTGCGCTGATTACGCAGGGGTGCAGTCGCGCAGTGGATGACGGCGATCCGGATAAAGCGGATAGTGCTGAAGAGATCGCGGGTGATAGCGATCTGCAAGGCGGCGGGCCTGTCGTTGTCGAACAATGCGACGCCGCGGATTATCGGCCATTGATCGGCACATCCGTTGATGCCGCGACGCTGCCCGACGGCCAATTTTTTCGCAGCTATGGCGAGAACGACATCATAACTCAGGAATACCTGCCGCGCCGGACCAACGTTGTTTACGATGCGAAAAGGATCGTCGGGGACGTTTATTGCGGCTGAGGCTTGGGCGGGCTTAGGCTGAACCGATGGCGGCTTGGGCCTAACTTGACCGGTTCATTGGTTGGTATGAGGGTTGGATGATGAACGTACTTTTCATCTGCAGCCAAAACAAATGGCGTAGTCCAACGGGCGAGAGTGTTTATCGTCGCTATGATGGCGTGACGACGCGATCCGCTGGGACTAGCAGCAAAGCTCGCAGACAGCTGAATGTCTCTGATATTCGATGGGCTGACCTAATTTTTGTGATGGAGGAAATGCACTTTTCGCGGATACGGGCCAATTTTCGTAGCGATGTGGAACACAAGGCAGTCTATGTACTCGATATTCCTGACGATTATGAATTCATGGACCCGGAATTGGTCGATTTGATAACAACTGCAGTGACGGCGATCATCGACTCCAGTTTGCGAGATTTTTGAGCGTCCGCTTCGTCCCGCCTTACGGACGTCGAGCCTCGACTCTGTCATCTCAACCGACTAAAAGAACAGAACAAGAACAAATACTGCCGTACCCATGAAACATCGTCGCATCCTGTCGCTTTGGTTCCCGCGGCTTGCCGCCGAGCGGTGTCTGCGGCTGGAACGCGGCCTGCCGGCCCGGGCCTTTGCCGCGGTGGGCGATGTGCGCAATGCGCAGGTGCTGGTGTCGCTTTCGGTCGAGGCCGAGGCGGCGGGTCTGAGGCGGGGCCAGCCGCTGAGGGACGCCCGCGCGATGTGCCCCGAACTGGACACGCGGCTGGAGAAC
>CAXMNX010000108.1:0-6580 GCA_964194845.1 uncultured Boseongicola sp. | reverse complement strand
AAATATCCTGCCACCGCTTGTGGCCGAGTTTGGTCTCAGGTTCAGCTTTGTGTTTCTTACGATTGCGTCACTCAGCTTCCTGGGCGTTGGCATTCAGCCGCCCACAGCCGACTGGGGGTCGATGGTGCGCGACAATGCTTCACTAATTCAGTTTGCCCAATACGATCTCACGGCCGGACTTACGCCGCTTTTGCCCGCCGGTGCGATTGCGCTTTTGACCGTCGCGGTGAATTTCGTAGTCGATTGGTTCCTGATAAAAACAAGCGGATTGCGCGATGAGCAGTAATGGAAGCGATATCCTTCTCCATATGAAGGACATTGTGATCGACGGGTTCTCCGACGAACAATGGCACGAGATCATCAAGGGCGTGAATCTGACGCTGAAGCGGGGCGAGGTTCTGGGCCTGATCGGCGAATCCGGTGCCGGGAAATCAACGTTGGGCCTTGCTGCGATGGGTTTTGCCCGCCCAGGATGCCGGTTGACCAGCGGAGAGATCTGGTTTGACGGCCAGGACCTGATGAAGGCGTCCGAGCCTGAAAAGCAGGCCCTTCACGGTGCCCGGATTGCTTATGTGGCCCAGTCCGCCGCGGCTGCTTTCAATCCTGCACACAGACTGATCGACCAGACGATCGAGGCAAGTTTGATGCACGGCGTCAAATCGGCCGCCGAGGCTGCCGAGGACGCGAAAGCGCTTTATGCGGCCATGGACTTGCCCGATCCGAACAATATCGGCTTTCGCTATCCGCATCAGGTCTCGGGCGGCCAGCTTCAGCGCGCCATGACGGCGATGGCGATGTCAGCGCGTCCCGATCTGATCATATTCGACGAACCAACCACAGCGCTTGACGTGACGACCCAGGTGAACGTCCTGGCCGCGATGCGCGAAGCCGTTGATCGTTTCCATACAGCCGCCTTGTATATCACGCATGACCTTGCCGTCGTCGCGCAAATGGCCGACCGGATTAAGGTGCTTCGCTACGGCAACGAGGTCGAAGAAGCCGAAACACGGGAAATGCTGACGAACCCGAAAGAGGCTTACACAAAATCGCTTTGGTCAGTTCGCTCCATCGAAAAAGCGGCCGAGACCAACGACGACCATGTGCTCAGGATCGAGAATGTCACTGCCGCCTACGGCACCGTGCCGGTGTTGCACGACGTCTCGATCTCTGTTCCGCGCGGCAAAACGGTTGCTGTTGTGGGCGAGTCCGGTTCTGGCAAGTCGACGGCCGCGCGAGTTATCACCGGCCTTCTGCCGCCACGCAAAGGGCGCGTTCTGTTCAACGGCGAACCGCTACCAAATGAATTGTCGGGCCGTTCGAAAGACCAGCTTCAGCGTATCCAGATGATCTATCAGTCGGCGGACACAGCCATGAACCCGCGCCACACCGTGCGCGAAATTATCGGCAGGCCGGTGGAGTTTTACCTCGGGTTGCGCGGTCGAAAAGTGGACGAGCGCGTTGCGGAACTTTTGCAACTGATCGAACTTGACGAAAGCTTCCTGGACCGCCTTCCAACCGAACTCTCAGGCGGTCAGAAACAAAGAATATGTATTGCCCGCGCGCTTGCCGCCAAACCGGAAGTGATCATTTGCGATGAAGTGACGTCCGCGCTTGATCAGGTTGTCCAGGAGGGGATTCTCAAGCTTCTGCTGCGCCTGCAGTCCGAATTGGGGCTGACTTATATATTCATCACCCATGATATCGCCACGGTTCAGGCCATTTCGGATGAGATCGTCGTGATGTGGATGGGTAAGGTTGTGGAGCAGGGTATCAAAGATCAGATTATGTCCCCACCGCACCCGGAATATACCGAGTTGCTGCTTTCTTCTGTCCCGACGATGGACCCCGGATGGCTTCAGGGTGCAGTCGCCGCGCGGAAAGAATTGACCATCGCGGATCAGACCGGCGAGGCCTGAAACAACCGCAAAAACCTGCCAATGCGGTCGGTCGGACGCACACAAACCTCTCTTTACAAGGCCAGTTGGCAATTCTATCGTCTGCTCCATGAGCAAGGTCACCGATATCCCCAATGAACGCGCTATTTTGCGCGCGGACCTGCTTCTTCTCCTTAGCCGCCTCTGAGCGTGCCATCTGGCGCGACCGCTCAGAGGAGATACGGCGCCGACCGCAAAGCTAAGGACAAGGGAAACCGACAATGACAAATGAAAAAGACCACGTGTTGATCTTCGACACGACCCTGCGCGACGGCGAGCAATCTCCGGGTGCCACGATGAGCCACAACGAGAAGCTGGAGATTGCCCAACTGCTCGACGAAATGGGTGTCGATATTATCGAGGCCGGGTTTCCAATCGCTTCCGAAGGCGATTTCGAAGCTGTCTCTGAGATTTCCAAACGTTCAGAAGGCGCTGTGATTTGCGGGCTGGCACGGGCGAATATCAAGGATATTGATCGCTGTTGGGACGCTGTGCGCCACGCCCGACAACCGCGCATCCATACGTTTATCGGCACCTCGCCGCTTCACCGCGACATCCCCAAGCTGACCAAAGATCAGATGGCCGAGCGGATCCACGAAACCGTGACGCACGCACGAAATCTTTGCGACAACGTGCAATGGTCGCCGATGGACGCGACGCGCACCGAATGGGACTACCTTTGTCGCGTCGTCGAGATTGCGATCATGGCAGGCGCGACGACGATCAACATCCCCGACACCGTTGGCTATACCGCACCGCGGGAATCCGCTGCTCTGATCAAGCGCCTGATCGAAACCGTCCCCGGTGCCGAAGAAGTCACCTTCGCAACCCACTGCCACAATGATCTTGGTATGGCGACGGCCAATGCCTTGGCCGCGGTCGAAGGCGGCGCGCGGCAAATCGAATGCACAATCAACGGTCTGGGCGAGCGCGCGGGAAATACCGCACTGGAAGAGGTCGTGATGGCAATGCGCGTCCGCAGTGACCTCATGCCGTATAAAACGGACATCGACACCACCAAGCTGATCAACATTTCACGCCGCGTCGCAACCGTGTCGGGGTTTGCGGTCCAGTACAACAAGGCCATCGTCGGCAAAAACGCCTTTGCCCACGAAAGCGGTATCCATCAGGACGGAATGCTGAAAAACGCCGAGACGTTCGAGATTATGCGCCCCGAAGACGTCGGACTTGCCGAGACCAACATTGTCATGGGCAAGCATTCGGGTCGCGCGGCCTTGCGCTCGAAGCTGAAAGAACTTGGCTTTGAACTGGCCGACAATCAGCTGAATGACGTCTTTGTCCGGTTCAAGGCGCTGGCCGACCGGAAGAAGGAAGTCTTTGAAGACGACCTTTTGGCGCTGATGCACGATCAGGCAACCGGCGAGGCGCACGATCGCATTCAGGTTAAGTTCCTGCGGGTGATATGCGGCACCGAGGCGCCGCAGTCCGCCGATCTGATCTTATCCATCGACGGCACCGAACAACGGACCACCGCACAGGGCGACGGCCCGGTGGATGCGACCTTCAATGCGGTTAAAACGCTTTTCCCCCACAACGCGCACCTGCAACTCTATCAGGTCCATGCAGTGACCGAGGGCACTGACGCGCAGGCGACGGTCAGTGTCAGGATGGAAGAAGACGGGCGCATTGCAACGGGGCAGTCGGCGGATACCGATACAGTTGTCGCCAGCGCCAAGGCGTATGTGAACGCGCTGAACCGCCTGCTGGTGCGGCGCGAAAAGTCCGACCCGGATGCTGATGTAAAACAGGTCAGTTACAAGGATGCCGGTTGATTGCCATAATCAGGCCGCAATTCGCGGCCTGATTCTTGGCTGCCCCGCCCAAAATTAATTCATCAACTCGCAATTCGCGCCAATAACGCCCAGGTGGGAAACAATAGGCAATTTTTGTGCAACATAGATTACGGCAAAGATGCCATAATTAGGACTTTCCGCCCTATTCTCGCCATATTCTTGCCCTAGAAAAGTCGACAAGCCGCATGTGTCCCGCGGTTTGTTGTTTTGTAACGAGTGTTGGTAAAGACGATGATTGGTTCGTTCGTCCGCGTAGTTTCAACTTTGCTCTGTGCAGCCGCTCTCACCGGCTGCGGAGCGCCCTCTGAAATCTCCAGATCGGCGATAGTGTTGCAGGTGCCGCAACCGGCGGCCCTGACAGCGCTGTCGCTCAAGTTTCGGGCTGAAACGCCTTATGTCGTCAACTTCGGGTTCGACCTCGATGCGCTCGACGCCGAAGCGCGTGGCAACCTTGATGTTCAGGCCGATTGGATTCTGGCCCATCCGAACGTCAAGTTTCGCGTCTTTGGCCACGCCGACAAAGTCGGCAACCCAATATATAATATAGACATTGGATTACGGCGCGCGACCAATGCTGTGGACTATCTGGTCTCGAAAGGCATTGATATCCGCCGCCTTGAGGCGATGGTGTCCTACGGCGAAGAAGCTCCGGTCATTGATACAGAAGACCGCGAGCGCGCCAATCGCCGGACGGTCACAGATGTCTATGCCTTCATTGCGCCGATCAAAGACGACGAAGGCCGGGAGCTGGTTGTGGCCAGAGTAACGATCGCTGACAGCTTCACTGAGCCACCTGAGACGACGGAAGATCCGGCACAGGAGCCCGATCCTGAACCTGAACAGGACGACGGCAATAACCCGAACTCCGGCCGCGGCAATGGTGACGAAGAGGGCGACCCCGGCAAGTCCGGCGGAAAGAACAACGGCGGCGACGAATTGTAAGAATGCTCTGACGCTGTGTGCGACCGATCCCGGTCGCCCGCGTCGATTGGGTGGGGCTGAGGCGCGGTCTGGGTGAGACCGCGCCTCACTAATTTTTTAATCCTCGGTTTCAATTTTCCGACGAGGCTCTAGCGGTCACGCTCCGAAAAACGCGAACATGCCGCGCATGAACTGGCCGCGCAGCGGCAGCGCTTCCATCATCATTTCGTGCTTTGCGCCTTCAACCAGCTGAAGTCGCGCCGTCGGCCAGTTTCGGTGCATGTCGTGAACGGCTTTGGGTTCTACGATCTGTTCCTGGGTCCCAAGAAAAGTCAGAACCGGACCCCCGGGTCTGGGTGCGAGGGCAAGCGACGCCATTTCCACATGCGCCTGGTGAAACCAATGGACCGTGGGGCCACCCACAGCAATCTCAGGCGCCAATTCCGCCTGTCGGATCATGAAGTCATGGTAATCCTGATCGGTGGTCAACATGTTCTCGGCAAGCGGCGTGTAGGTCACGTAGTTGGCAGGGCGGGTGCCAGGCATGACACTCGTCGCACCACCGATCTTGCGCATTCCCCAGGAATACGCGTCCCCAAGCGGCCGCAGGTGTAGTGCGACGTGGATACCCCACATCGGTGCCGAGAAGACCGTGCGTTCAACCGTCAAGCCATTGATAAGCGAGCGCAATCCGATACATCCACCCATCGAGTGTGCGACCAGATAATGCGGCTTCGGCAGGTCCAGTTCGGTGGCTGCCTGCATGAAAACAGCAACATCGCGCTGATAATCGGAAAACCGGCCAACATGGCCAGGTCTGGCATCGGCGATAAGCCGGTCGGAATGCCCCTGCCCACGCCAATCAATACTAAGCACCACGTATCCGGCTTCGGTCAATTCCCGCCCAACACGACCGTATTTTTCAAGAATTTCGGTGCGGCCGGGAAACAGAAAGATTGTGCCTCGCGGGGCTGCGGCCTCCCAAAGTCCCAGCCGCAACCTTACGCCATCATCGGCAACCGCCCAATATGCGCGGACGCTCGAAGTTCCCTCCGAAAGTGCGACGTCAAATGGTGCGTCGTCGCTCAGGATAGAACCGATCCCAGGCGCATGGCGGCACCCATGTCGCCGTCGATTGCCAACTTGCCGGACATAAACGCCGCCGTCGGGTTCAACTCGCCGTCCAGAATCGCACGGAATGCATCCGCATCGGCCGTCATCGTCACGTCTGCGTCCTCGTCCGCAGCCCGCGCACCCTTTGCGTCCAGCATGATTGCACCCTCATCTTCGATAACGAATTTTGCTGTTCCCTCAAAACCGCTGTCGGCAAGCTTTTCATTCAGGGCGGCCACCGCCTGGTCAATTACATCGCTCATGTCGATCTCCCTTCATCGTGACACCGAGGGGGTCGCAATCCCGGCGTCATACGTTAATCTAGCATGCGTCATGCTACGAATTCCTTCACACCTCAAATGTGCCGTTGCGGCATTGAGCGCAAGTCTGGTTTTCCTGACGTTTGCTTTTGCCGACGAGGCCGAGCTTGAGGCGCTTTTTGAAGGTCTAAGATCGGCCGACACTGCGGCTGCGGCGCAGATCGAAAGCCGTATTTACGATATTTGGTCCCGGTCCGGCTCGGACGCGATGGATTTGCTGCATAATCGCGGGCGCGAAGCCTTGGCCGAGGGCGATCTGCCGGGCGCAATCCAGCATTTCTCGGCCCTTATCGACCACGCGCCCGGGTTTGCCGAGGGCTATAATGCGCGGGCGACCGCGTTTTTTCAGGACGGCCAGTTCGGGCTATCGCTAGAAGACATCCACAAGACACTTGCGCTTAACCCGCGCCATTTTGGCGCGATAAGTGGGCTGGCGCTGATTCTGGAAGAGATTGGCAAACCAGAAGCCGCATTGACC
>CAXMNX010000107.1:0-17315 GCA_964194845.1 uncultured Boseongicola sp. | reverse complement strand
ATATCCCGCCCAATCTGGTCGGTTCCGAAAAAATGCCCTGGGGACCCCCAAGGCGCAAAAGGTACCGGCGTTATTTCGGCCTGGCCGAATGGGGCAAGCAGCGGCGCAAAGACGGCAACGAAAACGTAGGCCGCAATGACAATCATCCCGAACCACGCGGTCAGGGGCGCTTTTTTAAGATCGATCTTCGCGCGTTCCCACCGTGTGCGGCGTGCGCGAACCTGACCAACTTCGTCTTTGGCGGAATATGTGTCGGGCGCGTCGCTCATCTTGGGTGCAGCAACCTTGGGTTTGTGACGATCGAAATAATGTCCGCCGTCAGGTTCAGGAGGATGTAGGTCGACGCAAAAATTAGCGCGCAGGCTTGAACGACGGGAATATTCCGCGTCGTCACTGCATCGACCATCAACTGTCCAACGCCCGGATAAACGAAGACAACCTCGACCACGACGACACCGACGACCAGATAAGCCAGGTTAAAGGCGATGACATTGGCAATCGGCGCCCATGCGTTTGGCAACGCGTGCTTTAGGATCACACGCGCGGGCGTCAGGCCCTTAAGGCGCGCCATCTCGATATAGGGCGATGCCAGAAGATTGATGATAGCCGCGCGCGTCATGCGCATCATGTGGGCCACGATCACCAGCGTCAGTGTCATCGCGGGTAGTGAGCATTTGTAGACACGTTCCCAAAACGGCGTGTCGTCAGTGATGTTGGCCAGACTTGGGAACCAAGGGTTAAGCGACGCAAGCAGCAGGATCAGGATATAGGCCACCAGGAATTCGGGCATCGAGATCGTGGTCAGCGTTAGCGCGTTCACCACCCGGTCGTAGACGGATCCGCGATAAAGTGCGGCGGTTATTCCAAGCGTCAGCGCAAGTGGCACAGCGATGATCGCCGTCATACTCGCAAGAAACAACGTATTCGCAAGCCGTGGACCAACGAGATCGACAACAAGTCGGGATCTGTCAACACCGCTGGCTGAGCGGCCAGAGAAAGAGGTTCCCAGATCGCCCTGAGCAAGCGCACCGATCCAGTCGAAATAGCGGAGATAGGCGGGTTTATCGAGCCCAAGCTCCTGGCGGAACGCGGCCACTGTTTCCTCTGTCGCGGATTGTCCTAGTACAGCCTCGGTGAAATCACCGGGCAGAAATCCGATCGCCGAAAATATAATTACCGAGACAAAAAACAGCGTCACAACGCCAAGCGCCAATCGCTGAAGCACCGTAGACAGAACTGGGTGCACGTATCTCTCCCCATTGGTCGCCGGGGTTTGCCCCGGTCAATGGCGAGAGACTAGGCGAACCTTTGCCGGTCTGGCAACAGCCAGTCGAAATTAAATGCCATCTCGCGGAATGTCTGCGGCGAAGTCCTTAGAATATATAAGAGTTTCACCCTCGAATGCCTCAATTGTCGCATTGGTATGCCAAGTGTCCGCGCTTGCCGTCAGGGAAGCGGTGCAATGTGTATGCACTGACCATTTGCCCCGCGACTGCGTTTCGACCCAATCGAACGAGCCTGTTGCCGAAAGTGGGTCATCAGGGTGAATGCGCCATTCTTCGTGGCAGACGGAGCCTGTCGCCAGGCTGTGGTCATCATCGCGCATTTCGCCGTTGTCGGTCACGATCCTGATTGCCCGCGTGCCGTCCGCAAGTTCTTCTGTGTCGCGTGTCATCTTTGGCGCACGAAGTTGGGTCGCGCGCCATGCGGGTGCGGCCTCGGGCGATGGAAATTCGACCGGTTCGGTTGCGTCGGCCAGTACAGGAAGAAGCAGTTCTCCGGCAGAAAGCGCAATGCCGCCTGCGTGCGCTGCGGGCCAGATGAACGGCCAATAAGCGGTCGATACCGCTACACGCAGCCGGTGGCCGGCGGGTAAGCGATAGGCGCAGTTATCCAAGTCGACTGTGACGTTTATGGGGTTTCCGGGCGCAAGCTCCACTGGAACCGCATGGCTTTTGTAATGGCGAAGGTTCAAAAATCCGTGCGCGATCTGCATCGAGGTTCCGTCGGGGCGAAGGTCACACAATCTGATGGCAATCTGGCCGCTTGAAGCCTTCGGGGTCAGCGTCAGGGCGACTTTCGCAATGCCGACAATGTCGGTGGCATCGACCATTGTCGCGCTGTCAAATGAGGCCGACATGGCGTCGTCGCCCAACTGGTTGCCCGGCAGTTCGGGACCGTACGCGAACGGAAAGTATTCCCCGGTTCCGTCGCCGCAGGTTTGCGGTGAACTTACGTTGATGGCGAACGAAGCCGCGGCACCGCCCAACGTTCCATTGCCGAAGGGCAGGGAGCGAACCGGGATTTGTTCTGAAACAGCAATCCATCGCCCGGGTCTTTCACCCACCCACCGCTTCGGTGGAATTGAGTCCATCAGATAGACACGCTGCAAAGGATCTTCCGCGACACTGGTATCAACGCCCTTCAACCAGTGGTCCCACCAGCGCAAGGCCTCCTGAAGAAATCCGATCCGCGGTTCTGGTGCTGCATAGTGCGGGTATTTGTGGATCCAGGGGCCAATTATCGTCTTGATCGGGCAACTCAGGCTCCTTGCCAGGTGTTCGGGCGTGTTTCGATAGCCGTCGTGCCAGCCAGCAATAGAAAGAACCGCCGCTTCGATTGCACTGTAGTCCTCGCAAGTCGAGCCGTGCTTCCAATAGGCGTCGCGGCGCTGGTGGCCGAGCCAGGTTTCCAGCAGAAATGGTTGTGCATTCAGGCGATCCAGCCACATTTCACGCCAGCGGTTGCCGACAATTTCGGGGTCCGGTGGACGCGATGAATAGGCAAGCATCTGGGCGGCCCAGCCAAGGTTCTCCCCCAGCATACAGCCGCCTTTGTAGTGGATATCGTCCGCGTAGCGGTCAACGGTCGAGCAGATTGTGATGATCGCTTTCAACCCTTCCGGCCTCAGCGCCGCCACTTGAAGCGAATTGAACCCGCCCCAGCTGATCCCCATCATGCCCCAATTGCCGGTCGACCAGGGTTGCGCACGCACCCAGTCCATGACGGCGATTGCATCGTCCCACTCCTGTTGCGTGTATTCGTCACCCATCAAACCGCCGCTGTCGCCATTGCCGCGCATATCGACCCGAATGCAGGCGTAGCCGTGTCCGGCAAGATAAGGATGGGTCAGTTCGTCGCGCGCGATGGTGCCGTCGCGTTTGCGGTAAGGAAGGTGCTCAAGAATTGCCGGGACCGGGTATTCGGTCGCGTCATCGGGAAGCCAGATGCGGGCGGACAGCAGCGTGCCGTCCGGCATCGCGATACGCTGGTTTGGCAACTCAACAACGTTTCGTGGAAATTCGGTGCGCGTTTTCATGTGACCCTCTTGGATTCGCCGGGAAAATCACGGCGAATTGGGGTTCTCGGAGACATTCGGTCTTCGCGTTTAGTTTGTGTCAGTGCCACCTTCGTCGCCACCAGAAGCTTCGCTAAGCGCGCCGTCGTCCCAATCGCCGGACCGCTCTTCGCCCGTGGCATAACGGATTGTGCCTTCACCCTGGCGCTTTCCTTTGACGAACATACCTTCGTAAACATCGCCGTTGGCATATGTGGCAACGCCCGCACCGTTAATCTCACCGGCTTTCCAATCACCGGAATAGGTAAAGCCATCAGGCATTGTGATATTGCCCTGGCCCTCGCGCTGACCGGCGACGAAATTGCCCTGATAGACCGTGCCATCGGAATATTTCGCAACGCCTTCGCCGTCGCGTTGGCCGTTGGCCCAGTGGCCTTCGTAGATATAACCGTCAGCGAAGGTCATCTTGCCGCCGCCGTGCATCTTGGCGTCTTTGAATTCGCCTTCGTAGACCAACCCGTTTGCATAGGTCGCAACGCCTGTGCCTTCGATGACGCCAGAGGTCCACTCGCCTTCATAGGTGTTGCCGTCTGGATAGGCGATTTTCCCCGCGCCATCGGCCAGATCGTCTTTGAACATTCCGGCATAGACGGAACCATCGGGATAATTAACCGTTCCTTCGCCCTCGATCCGTCCGGCAACCCATTGACCGGCATAGATATAACCATCGGTGCCGGTAAACGTGCCCTGTCCGTGGCGGCGGTCATCCAGGAAATCACCATCATAGATGTCGCCGTTGGCGTAAGTGACTTTGCCCGCGCCCAGACGTTTGCCAGCTGCAAGCGCGCCTTCGTAGATATCGCCGTTCGGTTGCGTCAGAACGCCCTGACCGTTGATCTGGCCATCGTCCCATTCGCCCACGTAGATCAGCCCGTCCGGCATCGTCAGCGTGCCTTTGCCCTCGCGCGCGCCGCGCAGAAGTTGACCCTCGTAAACCGCACCGTCGGGGTATTGAATGCGGCCGGTGCCTTCCTTGATACCTTTGACCCAGGCGCCTTCGTAGACATAGCCGTTCGGGCTTTCCATGCGCCCCTGGCCATGGTGCAGCGCGTCGGTGAAACCACCTTCGTAACGAACGCCGTTGGCATAGCTCGCGACACCCTGGCCATTGATCTTCCCGTCCAGCCAGCCGCCGTCATATGTGCCGCCATCGGCAAAGATGATTTTCCCTTTGCCTTCAGGTTTGCCGGCAACGAAGCCACCCTCATAAACCGACCCGTTGGGAAACTCTGCGCGACCTTCACCGCGAATTTCACCGTCGATCCACTCGCCGGAATAAACATAGCCGTTCGGCAGCCGATACGTGCCGGTCCCGTGCTGCTTGCCGTCCTTGAATGTGCCTTCATAGACGCCGCCGTCGTCATATTGCTTGGTGATGACGCGATTGTCCTGTGCCGCGGCAAATCCGGCAAATCCCAGTGCCAGTACAGCCGCCGCTGTACCTAGTCCCAGCCTCAGTCTTTCAACCACGTTCGGATCCACCCGCGTTTTATCCATTGTCACGTAAATCTAATGGAGCCTCAGACCGCCCGCAACGCTTTTCCCAAGCGGCGGGCAGGGACTTCCTCTCGGGCGCATCTCTGGTAAGACGGCTTCAAGTCAAAGGAGAGGTCGATGAGCAACCGTTTCAGGATAACGCTCGCGCAAATGAACCCCACTGTCGGCGACCTTGGCGGCAACGCGAAATTGGCAAAACGCGCCTGGGAGGCGGGCAAGGACGCTGGCGCGGATTTTGTCGCGCTGACGGAGATGTTCATCACCGGATACAACACGCAAGACCTGGTAATGAAACCAGCTTTTGTGCGTGACGCGGCAACGCATCTTGAGGAACTGATGCACGATTGCAGGCAAGGACCGGCACTGGGCATAGGCGGGCCGCTGTTGCAGGGTGGCAAACTTTACAATGCCTACCATGTTCTGAAAGACGGGCGACTGGTCCGGCAGGTTCTGAAGCATCACCTTCCAAACGAGACGGTGTTCGACGAGGTGCGCCTGTATGAGCCAGGCCCGCTGGCGGGGCCTTACGATCTGGGCGTTATACGCGTGGGCACGCCGATCTGCGAGGACGCATGGCATGAAGATGTAACTGAAGCACTGGAGGAATCTGGTGCTGAGGTTCTGCTGGTGGCGAACGGATCGCCGTATTTTCGCGGCAAGCATGATGTCCGGCTGAACCTTATGGTGGCCCGAACCGTTGAGACGGGGTTGCCGATAATATACCTTAATATGATCGGCGGTCAGGACGATCAGGTTTTTGACGGTGGTTCATTTGTGCTGAACCCCGGCGGAGACCTGATGACCCGGTTGCCGGTATTTGATGAAGCAATTGTTCACGTCGATTTTGAGAAAACCGAAGCCGGATGGCGCGCGCTTGCCGGCGAAATTGAAGAAAATCCCGACGAATGGGAACAGGACTATCGCGTGATGGTCGAAAGCGTGCGGGATTATTTCCGTAAGACCGGGTTCAAAAAGGCGTTGCTTGGCCTTTCTGGGGGGATCGATTCGGCGCTGGTCGCGGCAATAGCGACCGATGCGCTGGGTGCGGCGAACGCGCGCTGCGTGATGATGCCGTCGCGGTATACGTCCGAGGCATCGCTTGAAGATGCAGCCGTGGTGGCGAAGAATCTCGGCACAAGGCTCGACACGGTGTCGATCAAAGACCCGGTCGAGGCCGTCAACGGCACGCTGGGTGACGTTTTTGCGGGTCTGGATTCGGGGCTGACGGAAGAAAACATCCAGTCCCGTTTGCGCGGCCTTATACTGATGGCAATGTCAAACAAATTTGGCGAGATGCTGCTGACGACCGGCAACAAATCCGAAACTGCCGTTGGCTATGCCACGATCTATGGCGATATGGCGGGTGGTTATAACCCGATCAAAGATATGTATAAAATGCGGGTGTTCGAGACGTGCCGCTGGCGAAACGCGAACCATCGAAGCTGGATGCAGGGCCCGCCGGGCGAGGTTATTCCGCCGCGGGTAATCGACAAGCCGCCAACGGCCGAGCTTCGCGAGGATCAGAAAGACAGCGACAGTCTGCCGCCCTATGAAGTTCTGGATGCCATCCTTGAAGCCCTTGTCGATGACGAAAAATCGCTGAGCGAAATTGTGGCGATTGGATTTGACCGGGAAACGGTGAAAAGGATTGAAAACCTCGTCTATCTGGCGGAATACAAACGGTTTCAATCAGCACCAGGCGCACGATTAACGATGCGTTCCTTCTGGCTCGATCGACGCTATCCTGTCGTCAATCGCTGGCGTGACCCGGGCTGACGAAATGCCCAATTGGCGGTCCGGGCACGGGCTATGCGCTGGACTGTAACCGCTCGGATAATTGAGGAACAATTTTGCGTGTTTCGCACCGTGCATTCGGCAGGTGAAACTCAATTCGATGAATTTCACCGTGAATGACATGGCGAACCTTGACGCCGAGCACCTGACACATGGTGCCAAGGCGCGCCAGGTTCACCCGCGTCCGCGCCAGCCTGTCAAATTCGAAAATCAAGCGTAACGTGTCGGGGTCGATGGGGGACGGCGAGACGTTGATATGGACAAATGTCGCCGCCAGCCCGGACACCTGATCAGCGAGAGCGTGAACCAGCAGCCGTATCGCCGCACTTTCAGCTTCGATGAAATGGTCGGAAAAGGTTATATCCAGCGCGCCTTGTGGATCCGCGAACGCCGCGAACTCGCGACAGATCTGGCCGAAATCGAAACGCTTTTGCCGTTCAAGGTTTGCCGGGGAGATATGCGTCGCCTGATCGTCAAGCCCTTCGAGAGACCGCGCAGCGGTGTCTTCCAACAGTGTGGCAATAGTTTCTTTTTCCTCGGGCGTTTCGCTTTCGATTTGCAACATCCTGCTTAGGCTGATGATGTTGTTCAGGGGCCCGCGTGCTTTTTCGACCGCGTTTGCGACGACATCATTCCAGCGATCCGCGCGCGTTCGAAACCTTTGATATTCCAAAGATATAACCGCAACTTCTTCCTTCAGCGAACTGATATCGACGGATGAGCCGATGATCGTATGTACGCCGCGGACATCCGCCATGGGTATAAGACTGGTCAGCCACCAACAGCGTCCCGTTGGCAGTTCCAGGTTTTCCTGAAATGTAAATTTATCGCCGCGAAGGCAGCATTCCCGGTAATTTTCAAGCGCAGTTTCGGCAATTCGCGCGGGCAGAACCTGGTCGGGGCGTTTTCCTATCAGGGTGTCGCGTTTCAGTCCGGTGGCGTGGGCATGTGCTGCGTTTGAACCAGCAAACCGAATGTCCTGCCCGGGTCCGACCGACAAAAGAAACATTGGGTTTGGGGCTAATTCGAGCGCACCGAGGATATCCTCGGGCGCCCGATGGGTATCTGTGGTCAACAAATTGACGGCTCCATTCTGGGCGTTTTCGGCATTCTGCTTGATGAAGAGCTAACCGGCGGTCGTTAATGCGAGATTGCGGAAGTCGAAATTTCACTTCCCGCGCAAGCATTTATGCGTCGGATTTTAGAGATTGGCATCCGGGGTCGCCCCGGTCGGAACAACCCGCGGTTATGGACAAAGCCAACCGCGTGTGACAGAGCGTCGCCGGATCAGGAGACACCAATGACGGTTACCCGTTTTGCCCCGTCCCCGACGGGCTATCTGCATGTCGGCAACCTGCGTGCCGCGCTTTTCAACTGGCTGATCGCACGCAAGGCGGGTGGCACTTTTATCCTGCGCCTTGATGACACCGATCCCCAGCGATCCAGCGACGAATACGCCGACGCGATCCGGGAGGATCTTGAGTGGCTGGGGCTGACGTGGGACCGCGAAGAACGCCAGTCCGCGCGACTTGATCGCTACGGCGATGCAGCCGAGAAATTGCGCGGCTTGGGGCGGCTTTACGAGGCGTGGGAGACGCCGACCGAGCTGGATTTGAAGCGCAAGAAGCTTCTGAACATGGGGCGGCCACCGATCTATGATCGCGCGGCACTTGCGCTTTCGGACGCGGAAAAGGACGCGCTTCGGGATGAACGCGGCGAAGGCGTCTGGCGCTTCAAGCTGGATCAGACACGGATCAATTGGAGCGATGGCATTCTTGGCGATATCTCCATGGACGCGGCATCCGTATCCGATCCGGTTTTGATCCGTCAGGATGGTCAGGTGCTTTACACGCTGGCGTCCGTTGTCGACGATACCGAGATGGCGATCACTGATGTCGTGCGCGGTTCGGACCATGTGACGAATACCGCGACGCAAATCCAGATGATCGAGGCGCTTTCCGGCCAGATCCCGAATTTCGCGCACCATTCGCTGCTGACTGGGCCGGGTGGCGAGGCCTTGTCGAAGCGCCTTGGCACGCTTGCGCTCAGAGACATGCGCGAACGCGGGATTGAACCGATGGCGGTCCTGAGCCTGATGGCGCGGATTGGGTCGTCGGATCCGGTGGAACTGCGGACAGGCCACGATGAACTTATCGAAGGTTTCGATATCGCGCGGTTTGGGTCCGCGCCGACGAAACTGGATGTCGAAGATCTGGTTCCGATGACCGCGCGGGCAGTTCAGGCGCTTCCCGCAAGCGAAGTCGCGGATGTGCTGGAAAGCGCGAGCGTTCCTGCCGCGCAGCAAGACGCGTATTGGGATGCTGTTCGCGACAATACAGCGACCCGCGCGGAAGCCGGGGACTGGTGGCCGGTTTTCAGCGGTTCTGTCGATCCGATTGTCGCAGACGAAGATCGCGATTTCGTGACGGCAGCATTTGGCCTTCTTGGAGAGCCGCCTTATGGCCCGGACACCTGGTCGGTGTGGACTGCTGCGGTGAAAGAGGCGACGGGGCGCAAGGGCAAATCGCTTTTCATGCCGCTTCGCCTTGCTGTGACCGGGCGGTCGCGTGGTCCCGAGATGGCGGATGTCATGTCGCTTCTTCAGCAAAAGCCGCGGATTGGCTGAGGTCCAGACAGGCGAATGGGTCAGCGCATGAGTGAGAAGGCGAAGTTTCTGCAAGGCAGCCTTTTTCGCCATATCACCGTGATGTCGCTGACGGCGTCGGCGGGTCTGATGGCGGTGTTCGTCGTTGATTTCGTCGATATGATTTTCATCTCGATGCTGGGCAAAGCCGAACTGGCCGCAGCGGTGGGTTATGCGGGTGCAATTCTCTTTTTCACGTCCTCGTTTGGCATCGGCATGGCGATTGCGGCGGGTGCATTGGTCGCCCGCGCGCTTGGCGAAGGCAGCGAAGAGATGGCGCGTCAACGCGCGACGAACGCGCTGATCTATGGCGTTATCTTCGGGGCCGTTTTTGCTTTTGTGGTCTGGTTAAACCTGGAGCCCCTGGCGAAGCTTTTGGGTGCGTCAGGTGAAACGCTTGATCTTGCAGTGTCTTATCTGTCGATCATCATCCCGACGTTACCGCTGTTGCTGATGGGCATGGTTGGTGGTGCGATATTGCGCGCCCATGGGGATGCGCGCCGTGCGATGATGGCCACCGTCTGGGGCGGGTTGGTCAACGCGGTTCTGGACCCGATCCTGATCTTTGGGCTTGATCTGGAATTGACCGGGGCGGCGTTGGCGAGTGTCGCGGCCCGGATTGCCATTGCGATATTCGGGATCTTGCCGTTGATAAGGTTTTACGGCGGCTTTTCGCGACCGAGCGCCTTGGGTCTGTTGGCGGATTTTCCACCAGTGGCGACCATTGCAGCGCCCGCCATACTGACCCAGCTTGCGACGCCCATCGGTCAGGCGTATGTTACGCGGTCGATGGCGGAATTTGGCGAGGCGGCGGTGGCGGGGATGGCCATTGTCGCACGGATGACGCCAGTTGCATTTGGTGTCCTGTTCGCACTTTCCGGTGCGGTCGGACCGATAATAGGTCAAAACTTCGGAGCGTCGCAGCACGACCGCGTAAAGCAGGCGTTTCGCGACGCGCTGATTTTCATTGGTATTGTTGTCGTGCTTATTTCCTTCGCGCTTTTCCTGTTGCGCGGCTCGGTTGTGACATTGTTTGAGGCAGATGGGATAACCAAAGAGCTTATTTTTCTGTTCTGCGGTCCGCTGGCGTTGGCGTTCTTTTTCAACGGTGTGATCTTCGTCGGAAACGCGGCCTTTAATAACCTGAACCATCCCTTCTATTCGACCTGGATCAACTGGGGACGCCATACGATCGGAACGATCCCGTTTGTGATGCTGGGCGCATGGGCGCTGGGCGCGCCGGGGGTGCTGATCGGTCAGGCTGTTGGTGGTGCGATCTTTGCGGTCGTTGCCTTGGTCTTTGCGCGGCGGGTCATGGATAAGGAAGCCGGTGCGCCGGTCGCAAGAGAGCCATTTGCGAGGCAGGCACGGCTTCTTCAGCTGCTGCACCATCGCCGTTAAGGCAGAAATACAGCGTCAATCTGCGATGATTGCTCTATTCGGTTTGCGCGCAATGGACTCAGGTGGTGTTCGACCAGCTCTGTCTCGGACGCCGTAAGTGTCTGGTGCCTTGGATAGACCGGGTCGGCGCGATCGTTCAAGATTGGCGCTTCCCATCCGTCTGTCGTGGCAAAAAATTCGGCAACACCGGCTTCGCCGAACTCGGCCAGATAGCCCTGTACGACGACATCAATGTAGCTCAGAAGCACCGGGTGAAATGTTGACGCCAAGACGTGTCGTTCCGGTGGTGCGTGATAGATGTGAATGTCGGGTGCTGGAACCACATCATGACGGACGCTTAGGGCTGACACGCGGTCATAGGAATGCTCGCGTTTGTCCAGATGTGCCCAATCAGCACCGGGAACAGCGGCGATCAACCCGGCAATTTCGGACGTGGCATCGGGCACTGCCGTCAGAAACGCCACCTTGCGGCCTTCGACGTGCAGCCAAGCCCGGCGCCAGCCTGCGATTCGAGCAGGGCGCGCATCCTGAAAGCCGTGGGTGGCGCGGTTTACGAGCGATCCATAGCCAAAAAAGTAGGGCGTTTTCATGATCGAAACCTGCCTCGGTAGACCGTGGCATACAAGGGCTTGCCAGAACAAACTTTCCCACGTATCGCTGACACAGACGCGACGGGAGAATCCGGGCCAGCCCGGTGCCGAAGGAGCAACCGCCCCGGTAAACTCTCAGGCAACATGGACCGTCGCGGCGACAAAACTCTGGAGAGAGGCCCGAAAATGGGCCCGCCGAAGGGATAATGATCTCAGGCCAAAGGACAGAGGGGGCGCCAGCGGGCAAGGCGATTGCCCGACAGGTGCCCGGCGCGCGTCAGCCGGCAGTGTTGGGGAGAAACCAATGTCGGATTTGAAGCGCACACCGCTTTTCGATCTTCATGTCGCTGCGGGCGCCAGGATGGTGCCGTTCGCGGGCTATGAACTGCCGGTGCAATATGCGGCTGGCGTTATGAAAGAGCACCTGCATACGCGCGAGGCGGCTGGTCTTTTCGATGTGAGCCACATGGGGCAGGTGCTTTTGATCCCGAAATCCGGGCGGATCGAAGATGCGCAAGCCGCGTTGGAAACGCTGGTTCCTGTCAGCATTCTGGGACTAGGCGAAGGTCGGCAGCGTTATGCGCTGTTCACTAACGACGGCGGCGGTATTCTGGACGACCTGATGGTCGCAAACCGTGGCGATCATTTGCTGCTGGTAGTCAATGCCGCGTGCAAGGCCGACGATATTGCCCATTTGCAGACGCATCTTTCTGACATTTGCGAAATCCGCCCGATCTCAGATCGCGCCTTGCTGGCGATCCAGGGCCCCAAAGCTGATGTGGCCCTTTCAACGTTAGTCCCCGGCGCAGCGGATATGCGGTTCATGGATGCGACCGCTTTGGATTGGCATGGGGTCGAAGTTTGGGTGTCGCGGTCGGGGTATACCGGCGAAGACGGCTATGAGGTATCGGTGCCCGAAGGTATTGCGGCAAAGTTTGCAGAGGCGCTTCTCGCTTTGGACATGGTCAAACCCATTGGACTG
Source organism: uncultured Boseongicola sp. (assembly GCA_964194845.1). Lineage (GTDB taxonomy): Bacteria > Pseudomonadota > Alphaproteobacteria > Rhodobacterales > Rhodobacteraceae > CAXMNX01. The sequence goes on along the minus strand of CAXMNX010000107.1, from coordinate 5,049 downwards.
GGTGCCCGCGATTCCCTGCGACTTGAGGCCGGTCTTTGCCTTTATGGGTCTGACATCGACACGAACACGACGCCTGTCGAAGCGGCGCTGGAATGGGCCATTCAAAAGGTGCGTCGCAGGGGTGGTGACCGCGAGGGCGGATTTCCGGGCGCTGATCGTATTTTGCGCGAGCTGGAAGAAGGTGCGCCGCGGCGACGTGTCGGGTTGTTGCCCGAAGGACGGGCGCCGATGCGCGTAGGCACCGAGCTGTTTGCCGAAGACAGGAGTGTCGGCGGCATCACGTCAGGTGCCTATGGTCCTTCCATAGAAAGACCTGTGTCCATGGGCTATGTCACCGCAGAACACGCCGAGAACGGAACCAAACTGGACGGCGAGGTGCGCGGCAAACGTATGCCCGTTACAGTGGCAGGTATGCCGTTTCGCCCATCAAACTATAAACGCTAAGGGAGGTAAAAATCATGAAATACACAGAGGATCACGAATGGCTTCGCGTTGACGGCGATGTCGTGGTGGTGGGGATCACCGAGCACGCCTCAACCCAGTTGGGTGACGTCGTGTTTATCGAATTGCCAGAGGCAGAGACCCAGGTGACCAAGGGTGACGATGTTGTGGTGATCGAAAGTGTAAAAGCCGCGTCCGACATATCTGCGCCAGTTGATGGTGAGATCGTCGAGGTCAACGATGCACTTGCCGACACCCCCGGCAAAGTCAACGAAGACCCAACCGGTGATGCCTGGTTTTTCAAGATGAAAGTCGAGGACATGAGCCAGCTTGACGATCTGATGGATGAAGACGCTTACAATGAACTGATCGGCTGATCAGCCTTTCCAATTGTCGTATCTCGCGGAGGCCCCGATGACGTTCACGCCCACCGATAACTTGCCCTATGACTTCGCCAACCACCGCCACATCGGCCCGTCGCCTTCGGAAATTGAGGCGATGCTCAAGATGCTTGGAGTCAAGGATCTGGACGAGCTGATTGGCCAGACGGTACCGGAGGCGATCAGGCAATCCGAACCATTGGAGTTTGGAAGGCCCATGTCGGAGCGTGAACTGTTGTTTCACATGCGCAAGGTCGCGCAGCGCAACAAAGTATTCACCACAATGATAGGGCAGGGATACTACGGCACGGTCACTCCGCCAGCGATCCAGCGAAATATTCTGGAAAACCCGGCGTGGTATACCGCCTACACACCGTACCAGCCGGAAATCAGTCAGGGGCGGCTTGAGGCACTTTTGAACTATCAGACCATGATTTCGGACCTGACCGGGCTTGAGATTGCGAACGCCTCGCTGCTGGACGAAGCCACGGCTGCGGCTGAAGCGATGACGATGGCCGAGCGTCTGGCAAAGTCGAAGTCGAAGACGTTTTTTATCGACGAAAACTGCCATCCACAGAATATCGAAGTGATGAAAACCCGGGCGGCACCGCTTGGCATCGAAATTGTCGTGGGCGCGCCGGATGCGCTGGAGGCCGGCAAGGTTTATGCGGCAATTTTTCAGTATCCGGGCACTTACGGGCATGTGCGCGATTTCACAACCCAGATCGCAGCGCTTCACGAAGCGAAGGCTTTAGGCATCGTCATTGCCGATCCGCTTGCGCTGACGCTCCTGAAAGAACCCGGCGCGATGGGCGCTGATATCGCAGTTGGATCGACGCAGAGGTTCGGTGTGCCGATGGGATACGGCGGCCCGCACGCGGCTTACATGGCGTGCCGCGACGCCTATAAGCGCGCGATGCCGGGTCGCCTGGTGGGTGTCTCTATTGATGCGCGCGGCAACAAGGCATACCGCCTGTCGCTTCAAACACGCGAGCAACACATCCGGCGCGAGAAGGCGACATCGAATGTTTGCACGGCGCAAGCGCTGCTTGCCGTAATGGCCTCGTTTTATGCGGTTTTTCACGGGCCGGATGGGCTGAAGGCGATCGCCCAGCGTGTGCATCGCATCACCGAGCGCCTGGTGATGGGGCTGGAGTCAGGCGGGTTCAAGGTTGAACCAAAGTTGTTCTTTGACACCGTCACGGTCGAAGTTGGCGCGCTTCAGGGTGTAATTCTGAGAGCCGGTGTCGCCGAGCGGATCAATTTTCGCAAAGTCGGAGACACCAGGATTGGAATCTCGGTTGATGAAGCGGTGCGATCGGCAAAACTGGCAGCTGTTTGGAGAGCCTTTGGACTGAACCTGAACAGGGATGATTTCGAGCCGGGCTACACACGGCTACCGCAGGAATATCACCGCACCAGCGATTTCCTGACCCATCCGGTCTTCCACATGAACCGGTCTGAGACCGAGATGATGCGTTATATGCGTCGTCTCGCGGACCGGGATCTGGCGCTTGACCGCGCGATGATCCCGCTTGGGTCCTGCACGATGAAGCTGAATTCAGCGGCTGAAATGATGCCGGTCACCTGGCCGGATTTCTCGAACCTTCACCCATTTGCGCCCGCCGATCAGGTCGAGGGTTATGGCCATCTGATCGAGGATCTTTCGGCCAAGCTATGCGCCATTACCGGCTATGACGCGATGTCGATGCAGCCGAACTCGGGCGCGCAGGGCGAGTATGCGGGCCTTCTGACCATCGCCGCCTATCATCGGGCGCGGGGCGAAGATGCGCGGAATGTCTGCCTGATCCCTGTGTCAGCCCATGGAACCAACCCGGCCAGCGCGCAAATGAGTGGGATGCAGGTGGTTGTCGTGGCTTCGGCCGAAAACGGCGACATTGACCTCGAAGATTTCCGCGCCAAGGCGAGCGCGGCAGGCGACAATCTGGCAGCCTGCATGATCACCTATCCGTCGACCCACGGTGTGTTCGAAGAAACCGTGGGCGAAGTTTGCAAGATCACCCATGATCATGGCGGGCAGGTCTATATGGATGGGGCCAACCTGAATGCGATGGTGGGGCTGGCAAAGCCTGGCGAAATTGGCGGCGATGTCAGCCACCTGAACCTGCACAAGACTTTCTGCATCCCCCACGGCGGCGGTGGCCCCGGCATGGGTCCGATCGGGGTGCGGGCGCATCTGGCACCGTTCCTGCCGGGCCACCCTGAGACCGGCGGTCAATCGGTTTATCAATCCTCGCTTGGCCGCGAAGGCCCGGTCAGCGCTGCCCCTTTCGGTTCGCCCAGTATCCTGACCATTTCCTGGGCCTATATCCTGATGATGGGCGGCAATGGCCTGACCCAGGCCACCAAGGTCGCGATCCTGAACGGCAACTACATCGCCAAACGGTTAGAGGGTGCTTTTGACGTGCTCTACAAGGGCGGCAAAGGCCGGGTCGCGCACGAGTGCATTCTGGACACGCGCCCATTTGCCGAAAGCGCCAATGTCACGGTAGATGATATCGCCAAGCGATTGATTGACAACGGCTTTCATGCGCCGACGATGAGCTGGCCGGTTGCCGGAACGCTGATGGTCGAGCCGACGGAGTCAGAAAACAAAGCCGAACTTGATCGGTTCTGCGAGGCGATGCTTTCGATCCGCGAGGAAATTCGCGAGATCGAGGAGGGCAAGATTGATGCCGAAAACAACCCGCTGAAAAACGCCCCGCACACAGTTGAGGATCTGGTCGGCGAATGGGACCGCCCCTATAGCCGCGAGCAGGGTTGCTATCCCGCCGGAGCCTTCCGGGTCGACAAATACTGGCCGCCGGTCAACCGGGTCGACAACGCCTGGGGCGACCGCCATCTGGTCTGCACTTGTCCACCGCTGGAAGATTATCTGGAGGCGGCGGAGTAACTTAGGTCAGTGCGGCAAGTATTTTCGCCAAGAAGAGGTGCAGGGGTCCGCATTGACTTGGGGCCTTGAGCTTGCCAGAACTGTAGCGTTTGGGGCCGTAGCTCAGTTGGGAGAGCGCGTCGTTCGCAATGACGAGGTCGTCGGTTCGATCCCGATCGGCTCCACCAAACACCCATTATAAAACAATAGGTTATAAGGTAGATTTCAGTCTCACCCCTCAAAAAACCCTCCAAATAATTCGTGATAGGGGCCTCGATCCCCGAGAACCCTTGCCCGTCACAATATTCCTCAATCGAAGCCAAAGCCGGCGCTGACTTTCCTGACTTAATTACCTGACTGGCTGACTGTGATGTTGTGCGCAAGGACGGCCAAACACCCCCGCCCCCCGGGGTATCGCCGCCCGCCGCTGGGATTTTATTATCGGACAACCGCCAGTATTTTTCCCAGAAAATTTTTTTCAGAAATTTCAGCCTAACCAAGAACTGACCGTTTACGACTTCTCGTTGCCCTGATGTTATTTTAAACAGGTGTGGAGAACCTTACTGTCGGTCAAAAGGGCCCACATTGAGCGATCTGTTTTTGAGCGTTGCTGGTTTGGCAGCGCTTATGATCGAACAATATGGAGCGGCCGAGGTATTTCAGAAAGCCGTTATTCAATAAGGTAGACTTTAGAAATGAAGTCAAGGAAACTTAGAGAATACAAGATATTAGCCCACGTCGTCTACACCGCTCATTTCTTGGCAAACCACGGACTAAGCCAAATTGGAAAAGAGCTTTCAAGCATGGAAGGCTACAATCCTGACGGCCTGTTTTCTATTGAAGCTGAATACTCAAAGGAAGCGTGGGTGGACATGCCAAACAATCTTGCTGTCTTGGGAATGGAAAAGGACGGTGTTTTTAGCACCTTGATCACGTGGGGGTTAATCACATTTACTTATTCTGCTTGGGAAAACTATCGAGCGCAGATTGCGAAAGAACTCGGCTGGAAGACCGGTGACGTGATGTGCGATCTCATGGGCGATGTTCGGCTCGTGCGTGGCTGGATCGTTCATAACAAATCAACTGCCGATGGTAGGGTCAAAGAATTAAAGGTATTGGGTTGGCCGCGTGAAGAAGGTGAGTTTGAGATCGGCAGTGAGCAGATGAAAGAGCTACAGATCGCTATAAACAAGATGTCGGCCGCCACTGCAGAGGTCATCGCCGAGAAGATACAAACGGATATGGGCTTTTAGCGCGGTGGCATGCGAGTGTCAGTAGACACTAAGGAAAAGTCAAAATTTCCACCTCGGCACAAATTGTAGACGTCCGCTTTTT
>CAXMNX010000106.1:0-16830 GCA_964194845.1 uncultured Boseongicola sp. | reverse complement strand
TCCCACCTTTCTACGATGCCGGATTTATTTCGCGTCAACCTCGCAGCGGCGGAGCTCGGCACAAATGGTCCCTTGATGGGAGCGCTTTTAATGTCCGATCGCGATGAAAAACCTAAAACTCCTCAATACTAGTTCGCATCCAAATCCGTTGCCCCCGGGCGGCGCACATGATCTCGGATCAGAATGTCTGACGTCAGCGCCAATAGTGTCTGACGTCAGGGGTTTTGGGCCTGAGAGCATCCTGAATTAGGGGCGTATCTGGCTCCTCCGGTTTGTGTGATTATGCGACGGTTGCCATGGAAGCAGGAGTGCCCAAAGATACTGCCGGCAGGTTGGTAATTCATACGCGAATGTCGATTGCTGGTCAGAGATATGTAACCGACATCTCTGAAATCTGTCTGATAGACATCTAACTTGACCCCGAATTACCCTTGAAATATGCAGCAGACTTGCTGAGCGGGCGTTGTGTAGTGGTAAGACCTCAGCCTTCCAAGCTGATGACGCGGGTTCGATTCCCGCCGCCCGCTCCACCCAAGCCGCTTTCACTTTTCCGCTAGATCGCGCCCGGCACTTGTGATGCACTGGGCGCGCCATTATTTGGGCATCGGGGTCGGAGGGATATGGCAGACAGGTCGCGACAGCAAAGCGAAGAGCGCGAAAAGTCGCGCAATGTCCAAGCGCTAAGCGCGCTTTGGCCATTTCTTGCGCCCTACACGAAACTACTCGCTGCCGCCGCCGGCGCACTGACCCTGACGGCCATGATCTCGCTTGTTCTGCCGCTTGCCGTGCGGCGCGTCGTCGATGGGTTCGAAACCTCGGCGGCCCAGCTGCTGGACAGTTATTTTTTCGCAGCACTGGGCATAGCACTGCTGCTCGCGGTCGGAACCGGCCTCAGGTATTATCTGGTCACGCGATTGGGCGAACGGGTGGTCGCTGACATCAGAACGGCCGTTTTTGATCGCATGATCGGGATGAGCCCCGCGTTTTTCGAAAAGATCATGACGGGCGAGATTTTAAGCCGGATCACCACCGATACGACCCTAATCCTCAGCGTGATCGGGTCTTCGGTTTCAATCGCGCTCAGAAATGCGTTGATCCTGGTTGGTGGGCTCGCTCTCTTGTTTTTCACGTCCGTCAAGCTGGCCGGAATGGTATTGCTGATCGTTCCCGCAATTATCGTGCCGATCGTCGTGCTTGGCCGACGCTTGCGTAGTCTCAGCCGCGAAAACCAGGACTGGATCGCAACGTCATCCGGGAGCGCCTCCGAAGCATTGCTGTCGGTGCAGGCCGTTCAGGCATACACCCACGAAGCCCCAAGTCGGCGCAGATTTGCCGAGGTGACCGAAAAGTCCTTCGATGCTGCAAGGCGCAGGATCGGCACGCGCGCCGTGATGACCGTGATCGTCATTTCGCTGGTTTTCGGCGGGGTCGTGGGCGTTCTTTGGATCGGTGCGCGGGATGTCCGCAGTGGCACGATGTCGGTGGGCGAGGTGGTGCAGTTCGTGATCTACGCGGTGATGGTGGCGGGTGCGGTGGGCGCGCTTTCCGAGATCTGGGGTGAACTTCAGCGGGCAGCGGGCGCGACCGAACGGCTGGTTGAATTGCTTGGTGCGACGGACACAGTGGAAGACGCGGCCAACGCAGTGCCGTTGAATGACAAACTCGCCGGTGCCGTCAATTTCGAAGACGTGACATTCCGCTATCCCGCACGGCCGGAAATTGCCGCACTTGCCGGCGTTTCATTCGCGATAGACCCCGGCGAAACGATCGCTTTGGTTGGCCCCTCGGGTGCGGGAAAAACCACTATCATACAACTATTGCTCAGGTTTTATGACCCCGACGCTGGCCGTGTCGTTCTGGATGGCCACGACCTTCGCGATGTTACCCGCAGCGATTTCCGCCGCTCGATTGCGCTCGTGCCGCAGGACCCGGCGATCTTTGCGGCCACGGCGCGGGAAAACATCCGCTTCGGTCGCCCCGATGCCTCGGACGCCGAAATCGAAGCCGCCGCGAGGGCCGCCGCCGCGCACGATTTTCTGGCAGCACTTCCCCAGGGCTACGACACCTATGTCGGCGAACGCGGCGTGATGCTTTCGGGCGGGCAGAAACAGCGGATCGCCATTGCCCGCGCGATCCTGCGCGACGCGCCGATCCTGCTTCTGGACGAAGCAACCAGCGCGCTGGACGCCGAAAGCGAGCGTTTGGTTCAGGCGGCGGTTGAGACACTGGCGGAAGGCCGCACGACAATCATCGTCGCGCATCGCCTTGCGACGGTAAAAAAAGCCGACCGCATTCTGGTCTTTGACGAAGGCCGCATCATCGCCACCGGCACCCACGATAATCTGGTCGCCGAGGGCGGTCTTTACGCGCGGCTGTCGCGGCTTCAGTTCACCGACGGAATGGCCGCGGAATAGCGGATTAGCGTCGCGAGTCGGGCGGATGTGTACTAGGCTCTGGACCTATAAACAGCCGATGAAGGCCATGTCCGCTTCGACGCTCCAAGCGGACGCCTGCCGAACAATGACCAAGGTCAGTTCTGCGGGACGAAGCCGACGTTTACATTATCCACTGGGTGGCAGCTTCCTAAGATTTGGTCACGAATTCGGTTCTCGTTCGCAGCTCCAATAAAAAGGCCGATTTGACTGCCTTTGAGGTAAATTTGCCTATGACCACGACTGAGAATCGCGACAGCAGACGACGGGCGCCAATGATTTTGACTACCAAGAAACTCCACATACTTTTTGGCTGTGAGACAGCGGGTGAGGTGTGATAGGGCCGCAGACGTCCAGCCGGATCGTATTTTGTAACTGCACGTAATAGGTTGGTGTCGATGTGTAACATGTTACCAGCGCTCCGTTTGATTAATTTACTCCTATAAACTACTCTGGCAGCGATAATCCGGCGAGTCAGGAATTTTCATAATAGGTTAGCCCAGGTTTAAGATGGATATTGACTGGAAATTTCTACCGTCGCTTTCTGCGCTTCGTGCGTTCGATGCTGCCGCTAAGTGTTCAAGCTTCTCAGGTGCGGCGCGGGCGCTTAATGTCACCCCTGCCGCAATCTCCCAACAAGTGCGTACATTGGAGACCGAACTTGGTCTCGCCTTGGTGCGTCGCGAGGGTCGAGGTATTGCATTGACCGAGCACGGTACATTGCTTGCTCGATCATTGGCGCAGGGTTTTGGTGCCATCGCCGAGGGTATCCGAATGCTTCGCCAAACCGAGCAAACTCGCGGCGTTCGCGTTGCAACGACCCCAAGCATCGTCGATGAATTCCTGCTGAGCCGTATGTCAGAATTCTGGCAAAAGCACCCCGGTTCCGAAATCTCGCTAACACCCAGCCAAAGCTACATAGACATCATCAAGGACGGGTTTGATTTGGCCATCCGTGGTGGCGAAGGACACTATCAGGGGCTTAATTCACACCATCTTGTGGACACGAAATGGATCGCCGTGGCCGCTCCGCAATTGATCAAATCGCGGCCCGTCGATCTGAATGCATTGCCGTGGCTAGCTAACCCTGACCTCGATTGGGAGTTAAAACTTCTTCGAGATGCGGGGTTGGAGCCTGAAACGCTCGATATTATCAATCTGGGCGATACACGGCACTCACTTCCGGCGGCGAGGGAGGGCTACGGCGCGCATATCGTAAACGCCTTTTTGGTAAGAAATGATGTTGCCTCCGGGCAGTTGCAAGCCATCGATCTGAACGGCATGCCTCCAGTGGCTTACTGGGCGGTGACTCCGCCTGGACCGCTGCGTGCACCCGTTGTGGAGTTCATAAATTGGCTAAAGATTGTATTCGCGAACGAATCTTCAAAATTCCACTGATTTCAGGTGGCAATTCCCAGTCTCAAATGGAGGTCAACGACGAAAGGTGGCTGGCGACTGCTTTCACTGCGAATGTCGTAGAAGGGCTCTGAGCCGACATCTGAATCATTCTGTCAGACGACTGCTTTGTCACGCTCAGAAAACATTCACCGATTGTCGGTTTATGAGTCCTGACCCCAGCAGTGTTGCGCCAATACCAACGACAAGACTTGCCAACCGAAAAGAACCACCGACATAATCGGGCCAAGGGAGGACGTTAATCATGACCAACTTCGGGTCGGTTGCGGACCGCGACGCCATTGAAAACGCCATGCCGTGGGCAGACCGCGACGTGGCAAAATCTGTCTACGATATGCTGACCCGCACGAAGGACCGGCACGGGTCGAAAAAGGCGGTGTCCTACCAAATCCTGTCGGGGCCGACCGACAAGGCCGAAACGCTGACCTGGAACGACCTGCACGCGAAAGTCACGCAAGCGGCCAACCTGTTTCGAAGCCTTGGCATCGGCGAAAAAGACGTTGTCGCCTACCTGCTGCCGAACGCGAATGAAACTGTGATCACGCTTTTGGGTGGCTGCGTCGCGGGCATCGCCAATCCGGTCAACCCGCTGCTGGACGCCGAACAGATCGGCGCGATCCTGCGCGAGACCGGTGCCAGGGTTCTGGTCACGCTGAAGCCGTTTCCCAAGACCGATGTCGCGCAGAAAGCCGCCGAAGCCGTCAAGCTTGCGCCGAATGTCGAAACCGTTCTCGAGGTTGACCTCAATCGCTATTTGACACCGCCGAAATCGTGGATTGTGCCGCTCGTCCGCCCGAAGAACCCCATTGCACACAATGCCCGCGTCCTTGGCTTCAACGCCGAACTGGCAAAGCAAAACACAACGCTTGATTTCGAGGATGCGGCGCAAGATCGTGTCTGCGCCTATTTCCACACCGGCGGCACCACCGGGATGCCCAAGGTCGCCCAGCACAAAAATTCAGGCCTCGTCTATAACGGCTGGCTGGGGGACGAGTTGTTGTTCAGCTCCGACAGTGTGGTCATTTGCCCGCTGCCGCTCTTTCACGTATTCGCCTGCCACGTGATCCTGATGGCGATGGTCACAAGTGGCGCCCACGTCATCTTTCCGACACCTGCGGGCTATCGGGGCGACGGCGTGTTCGACAACTTCTGGAAGCTGATCGAACGCTGGAAAGTGACGTTCATCATCACCGTGCCAACGGCCATTTCGGCCCTGATGCAACGTCCGGTGGATGCCGACATCTCGTCTGTGAAGACGGCGTTTTCAGGTTCCTCACCGCTTCCGGTGGAGCTTTTCAAACGGTTTGAAAAAGTAACCGGTGTTGAGATTATCGAAGGCTACGGACTGACCGAAGCGACCTGCCTGGTGTCTTGCAACCCGATCGACGGCGCCAAAAAAATCGGCTCGGTCGGAATCCGGTTCCCATACACCGATGTGAAAATTCTCATCGGCACTACCGATGGCAACAAAGAATGCGGCACCGTTGAAGTAGGCGAGATCTGTGTATCGAACCCAGGTGTCATCGTCGGGGGCACCTACACCGAAGCAGACAAAAACCGCGATCTCTATCATGAGTTTGATGGTGTCGGGTATCTGCGCACCGGTGATCTTGGCCGGATCGACGCAGATGATTATCTCTGGATCACCGGGCGTGCGAAGGACCTGATTATCAGGGGCGGCCACAACATCGACCCCGCTGAGATCGAAGAGGCGCTTGCCGGCCACGAAGCGGTTGCGATGGTGGGTGCGATCGGCCAACCCGACGCGCATTCGGGTGAATTGCCGTGCGTCTATGTCGAGCTTGTCGCGGGCGCAACTGTTACCATCGACGAACTGGCAAGCTTCGCGGAAGAGAAAATTCGCGAACGCGCCGCCCTGCCCAAGTATATCCAGATTGTCGATGAGCTTCCGAAAACTGCCGTCGGCAAGGTCTTCAAACCCGATCTGCGCCGGATGGCGATCACGCGCATTTACAACAAGGCTTTGGCCGACGCCGGACACGAGGCGCACGTCACGCAAGTGATCGAGGACAAGAAACGCGGCCTTGTTGCACAGCTGGCAAGATCCCCCGGCGTAAGTGAAGCAGGCGTCTCTGCGACGCTCGGAGAGTTCACCCGCCCCTGGGAATGGGCCGATTAACCTCGAATTGTTCGCATCCAGCGCGCACCCGCCACATTTTTGACAATATTGCCCGGTGCATCGCCGAACAAACGCCGCAATCAGGAACCACCCTAACTGCATCAGGCAATTTGGGTTTAATTGCGATGGCACTCGGCTTTGTATTTCTTGGAATATTCGTTGCAATCGCTTCCAGCGTGGCGGCCGCCGCATTGGGCGTCAGCACGTTTGGGATCATCCTTGCCTATGCAGGATGCGGTGCCGCAGTTCTATTCGCCGCGGTCCTCAGCGCAATGATCATTCAGCGCGATGACCAGTTGCACGAAGACCCGATGCTGATCGGCGACTAGTCCGGCTCATCTGAACAACATCGCCAAAGCGCCCTCCCACAGGGGAGGGATGTCGCGGCCCGGCGGGCTATGCCCTTGAATCCGGGCCAGACAAATGACGTCCGTTGCGCAGGCCCCACCTAATTCAAAACAACCGAATACCGGACGATTCGGTTGTTATCGCTGTCGCTGATGAAATAGCGATTGCCGTCAACCGCCACGCCTTCGGGGTCGTCGAACTTGTTCGCACCCATCCCTGGGCTTCCGTCACCAAGCACACCCAGCAATGTGCCGCCATCCGGCCCCTCGGGATCAATTAACAGGATCCGGTGGGATTCCTGGTCGGCGACCACCAGATGCCCGGCGTCGGTAACATCCAGATATCGCGGGCCGCGAAACCCGAACTTGGCCGCATTGACGATCTGTAGTTGCTCCAACTCGGGCGAATAACGCACCAGCCGTCGCTGCCCGTTGTCGGCCACCCAGATCGACCCATCGGGGCCCTCGGCGACGTCATGTGCCCCAAAATGCCCTTCGGCTGCGCCGACAAATTTAAGGTCATCAAATTTCGCCAGGACGCCGATGCCGCTCGCCATGGCAAAGACATGACCCGACGAGTGATATAGCGCGCCCTCGGTGTTCGGCGCGCTGACGCCGATGTCCGGCGGCGCGCCTAACACATCAAGGCTTTCATAGATCGCAACAGCACTCGCCCCGCTTACCGCCAGCGCGACCTCGCCGTTTGGACCGAAAGACACATCCCTGACGCCGGGCAAAAACCCCTCGCCCAGACTTTCCACCAGCTCCAGCGTTTCGGCGTCGAATACAGCGATCCTGGAGTTTAACTTATCGGCAACGTAAAGCCGCCCGTCGGGGCCAATTGCAAGGTCATGCGGGTCGCCCAGGATCGGCTCACTCGCCAAATCGAAGCTTGCAAACGGACCCGGCGCGGCGTTCTGGGCATTTGCGGGCAAAGCCAGGAAAATTGTCAGGAAGAAAAGACGCAACATCCTGGAAACCTAGCACACCGGCATCACATCACCACTCATCGATCTTGCGGGGCGTTTTGCTACATATCCGCGTCGCACGGCCACCGCGTGAATTTCGCTTGCAGATTTCGGCGCCTTGCGGTCACTCTTCGGCAAAACAGCGAGTTCAGCCCATGTCAGACACCGTATCCTTCACGCAGATGAAAGACGGAACACGCGAAGACTACGAGCTTCTGGCAAGGCTTGAAAAACCCTATCACGCGATGACCGCTGATCGTATTCTTGACGAACTGCGGCGTCAGGGCGACGCAACCATTGAAGGGTATAAAATCACCCGGCTGGATCACTGTCTTCAATCCGCGACCCGCGCAAAGGCCGAAGGCGCCGATATCGACTGGGTTGTCGGAGCGCTGCTGCATGATATCGGCGATGGCCTTGCGCCGCAAAACCACGACCGGTTTTCGGCCGAAGTCATCCGGCCTTTTGTGCGTTGGGAAGTGGCCTGGGTTGTGGAGCACCACGGCATTTTTCAGATGATTTACTTCGCGCACCACTATGGCTGGGACGAAAACGCACGCGACCGGTTCAAAGATCACCCGTGTTTCGATGCCTGTGCTGAATTTTGCGAACGCTGGGACCAGACATCGTTTGATCCCGACTTCCCGACAAAGCCGCTGAACTATTTCGAACCGATGATCTGCGAGATTTTTGCGCGCAAGGCCTATGACCCGGTTGTGATGCGCGAGGGCGAGGTCACGGGGTTGCCGCCTCTTGCCGCGTAATTTCCGTTAACCCATTGTTAATAAAATGTTTCGCGCGCGAAACATTTCTCCGCTAAGCGATTGAAATTGCGTCGCGCGGGTTAGCCGATCAGCTGCCCGGATCCGAATATGTCGCAAGGAATGCGGCGATATTGGCGGCATCCGGTCAAGGCATCAAGAAGGCTTACATCTGACCTCATAATTGACCAGTAACTCTTACTTTTGCTTTGTTCAGATATGCCATTTCAGAGTATTGAGGTGCTGCGCAGAAATTTCACGGAGCAATTCGTTGACCAATCTCATCCCAGCCTGGATCGACGGCGAACTGCGACCTTGTGATAAGCTGGCGGTCCACCGTCAGGGCCTTCGCCACAAGGCGATCAGTGTCTTTCTTCTGGACGGGTCGCGGGTGCTGTTGCAAAAACGCGCCAACACGAAATACCACACGCCCGGCCTTTGGTCGAACACCTGCTGCACCCATCCAAACTGGGGCGAGGCACCGACAGATTGCGCGCTCCGCCGTCTGGACGAAGAGCTTGGTATCACTGGCGTGCCGCTGACATTTCGCCACCAGGTCGAATATCGCGCCGACGTCGGTGGCGGTATGGTCGAGCATGAGGTGGTGGATATCTTCGCAGGCGCTGTTTTGCCCGACCTTGAAGTGACACCGAACTCGGCCGAGGTTTCGGATATCGACTGGGTCGATCTGGCTGATCTGGCTGACGCGGCGCAGCGAAATCCCGGCAAGTACACGCCATGGCTGGGTATTTATCTGAGCCAACACAGCTCAAATATATTTGCGGAATCTGCTAGTTGAACAGGTTGATAAATCTGGTGCTGCTGGGGAAGATCGAACTCCCGCACTCAGTGATCGGCCGCAGGACGATTGCGTAAGTCGGGACCGAACATTTCAGCTTGCTGTGACGCATGAATGGGTATTGGAGCACTGGTGCTGCTGGGGAGGATCGAACTCCCGACCTCGTCATTACCAATGACGCGCTCTACCACTGAGCTACAGCAGCCCGACGCTGGCGCGAAATAGCGGCAATCGACAAATCGCGCAAGCGCAATCTAGACGGTATTTCGCGTCTGGGATAGAGATGCCCCATGGGCAGAAAATCCACCCAGACCCCACCGGCATCCGCGAAAGAGGCGCGGGAATTGCGGCTGAAAGCGGCGCTGAAGGCCAACCTTCAGCGGCGAAAGGCGCAGACGCGGGCGCGGGCTGAGGAAGAAAAAAGCGATAAGGCAGGTTAAACGATGGATTCAATTATTGTTACGGGCGGAGCCGAGCTTCGCGGCGAGATCCCGATTGCCGGGGCGAAAAATGCGTGTCTGACGCTGATGCCGGCGACAATCCTGAGCGACGAACCGTTGACGCTGACCAACGCGCCACGGCTTAGCGACATTCAGACGATGACGCTGCTGTTGCAGTCGTTGGGGGCCGAAGTTCAGTCTTTGCAGGACGGCAAAGTGCTGACGCTGTCGTCGTTCGAGATTGGCAATCTGCGCGCCGATTATGACATCGTGCGCAAGATGCGCGCGTCGATCCTTGTGCTGGGTCCGATGCTGGCACGGTTCGGCAAAGCCGAGGTGTCGTTGCCCGGCGGTTGCGCCATCGGCGCGCGACCCGTTGACCTGCACTTGAAAGGTCTTGAGGCGCTGGGTGCCAAACTGGATCTGCGCGACGGCTATGTATACGCCTCGGCCCCCGGTGGCCTGAAGGGTTCCGTCGTGGAGTTTCCCTTCGTTTCGGTCGGGGCCACGGAAAATGTGCTGATGGCGGCCACGCTGGCGAAGGGCACGACCGAGATCCGCAACGCCGCAAGGGAACCCGAAATCGTCGATCTGGCCAATTGCCTGACCGCGATGGGCGCAAAAATCGAAGGCGCTGGGACGTCGACGATTGCCATTGAGGGAACGGATCGCCTTGGCGGTGCGACGCATCCTGTGGTCACAGACAGGATTGAGCTTGGCACGTACATGCTTGCCCCTGCCATTTGCGGTGGCGAGGTTGAATGTCTCGGTGGGCGGATCGAACTTGTCGAAGCGTTCGCAGCGAAACTGGATTCTGCCGGTATTTCGGTCGAAGAGACCGGGAAGGGCATCAAAGTTGCGCGAAAGAACGGTCGCGTTGGTGCCATCGACGTTCGGACCGAGCCTTTCCCCGGTTTCCCGACCGACTTGCAGGCGCAGATGATGGCGTTGATGTGTACCGCCGATGGCGTCAGCCACCTGGAGGAGACGATTTTTGAAAACCGCTTCATGCACGCGCCCGAACTTTTGCGCATGGGTGCCAGCATAGATGTGCAAGGCGGCATCGCGACTGTAACCGGGGTTGATCGATTGAAAGGCGCGCCCGTGATGGCAACCGATTTGCGGGCCAGCGTTTCGTTGATATTGGCCGGGTTGGCGGCGACGGGCGAAACGATTGTCAGCCGGGTTTATCATCTGGATCGGGGGTACGAGCATGTGGAAGAAAAGCTCGGTGCCGTTGGTGCAAAGATCGAAAGGGTAACTGGCTGATGTCCGACGATGCCCGATTTGAAGACGGCGGCGAGCGCCCGCTAAGGCTACTGGCACAGGATGCGGACGATTTAAGCATCCTCGCGATGCTTGTTCAGGACGCGGTGTTCCCGGCCAATGAGATGCAATGGGACCGGCGCAAGCGGCGTTTCGCACTATTGCTCAATCGGTTCCGATGGGAAGACAAATCCGCCGCCGAACGGCTGGGGCGCAAATTCGAACGGGTTCAGTCGGTTCTGGCCATCGAGGATGTGCAGTCGGTTGCCAGTCAGGGGGTCGAGCAGGGCGATGCCGACACCGTTTTGTCGCTTCTGACCTTGGAATTCGAGCCCGGCGAGGACGGTACCGGCGCGCTGGTTCTGACACTGGCAGGCGACGGGGCGATCCGCGTTGCAGTCGAAGCGCTTGAAGTGACGCTGAATGACGTGACCCGGCCTTACGTTGCACCGTCCGGCAAGGCCCCCGGTCACCCGGAATGATCGTTCGGCGGTTGGGGCCGAACGATCTGGAGATTTTTCGTGAACTGCGGATGGCGTCGCTTCGGACGGACCCCGACAGTTTTGCCTCAGACTATGAGGTATGGGCAGCCTATTCCGAGCAGAAATGGCTGTCTTATCTGGAAGATGAACCGGTATTTGGCGCGTTCATAAACGACATGCCCGCAGGCCTTATCGGTTTGATACCGCAGAAGAAATCTCGGCTAAGCCACCGAACAGAACTTGCGATGGTTTATGTCGCGACCGACTATCGAGGGACTGGCGTGGCAGACGCAATGCTAAGCCACGTCATCGCATTTGCGCGCGACGCCGGACTTATTCAAATTGAACTTTCGGTAAACGCGACGAACGCCCGTGCAACCAAAATTTATGAGCGTCACGGATTTGAAAAATACGGGCGATTGCCACGGGGTTTTCGCGTAGGCGACGGGTTTTGCGACGATCTTCTGATGGTTTTGAAGCTGGACTAGCGTGCCGTTGGTCGAAGCTCACCGCTCACTAACCTTCCCCGCTTGAGCCTGACCATGCACCCGGCTATGTCCCTTCCGTCAAAGGACCAAAGCCATGCCGCAGTTTCTGGCCACAACAGACGAAGATTTCGAGGAACGTTTCGCAGCACTTCTGAGCGCCAAGCGCGAGGATGCGCCGGATGTGGACGAAGCTGTGGCCGCAATAATCGCCGACGTTCGCGCGCGGGGCGATGCGGCACTGATCGAGCTGACCACGAAGTATGATCGCCTGACGCTGACGCCCGAAAACCTGGCTTTCACCCCGGAACAGATCGAGGCGGAAATTGCCAAAGTCAGCCCTGAAGAAAAGGATGCTTTGGAACGCGCCGCGATCCGCATTCGCGACTACCACGCGCGTCAGATGCCCGAAAACGCCAGCTGGACCGATGCCGCCGGTGCGACTTTGGGATGGCGCTGGGGGCCGGTGGGTTCGGCGGGGCTTTATGTGCCCGGTGGGCTGGCGTCATATCCCTCAACCGTGCTGATGAACGCGATCCCGGCCAAGGTCGCTGGTGTTGAGCGCTTGGTCATGACGACGCCGACGCCCGATGGCGTCATAAACCCGCTGGTGTTGCTGGCGGCTGATTTATCGGGAATTTCAACGATTTACCGTCTGGGCGGGGCTCAGGCCATCGCCGCGCTGGCCTATGGCACCGAAACGATCCGACCGGTCGACAAGATCACCGGGCCGGGCAATGCCTATGTTGCTGCCGCCAAGCGGCGGGTCTTCGGCAGCGTCGGGATCGACATGATCGCTGGCCCGTCAGAAATTCTGGTGATCGCGGACGCAGACAATGATCCCGACTGGATCGCGCTGGATTTGCTCAGTCAGGCCGAGCATGATGAAAGTGCGCAGGCGATCCTGATCACCACTGATGCGGTCTTCGGGCAAGCCGTTGCCGAAGCAGTTGAATTACGGCTTGAAACGCTGAAACGGCGCGAGATTGCGGGCGCAAGCTGGCGCGACTATGGCGCTGTGATCATAGTGCAGGACATGGGCGAGGCTGCGGGGCTGGCCGACGACATTGCGCCAGAGCATCTGGAGCTTTGCGTCGGCAATCCAGAATCGCTTGCCGCGAATATCAAGCACGCGGGCGCGATATTTCTGGGCAAATGGACGCCCGAAGCGATCGGCGACTATGTTGGCGGACCAAATCATGTGCTGCCGACAGCCCGGTCGGCGCGGTTTTCGTCCGGGCTTTCGGTGATGGATTTTCTGAAGCGCACCACCGTCGCCAAAATGACTCCTGCTGCGCTGAAAGCGATCGGCCCGGTGGCCGAAACTCTGGCAAAATCCGAGGGCCTGGAAGCGCACGGGCTAAGCGTGCGGGCGCGGCTTGATCAGCTAAACGAAGGGTTAGAATGAGCCGGATCGTCCACATCGAAATAGACGACAGCGCGCTGCCGCCACCAACGCCCGAGATTGAGCAGGAGCGTCGCGTAGCGGTGTTTGATCTTTTGGAAGACAACAGCTTTGCCATCCCGGTTCGCGACGGACGCGACGCGCCGTCGGGGCCTTACCGCGTGATGCTTGCAATTCGCGACCGGCGGCTGGTTTTTGATGTTCAGACCGAAAAGGAAGACCCGGCGGCGGAATTTCATTTGTCGCTTGGGCCGTTCCGGCAGGTGGTGAAGGATTATTTCCAGATTTGCGAAAGCTATTTCGACGCCGTGAAGAAACTGCCTCCCGGCCAGATCGAAGCCATTGATATGGCCCGGCGCGGTATCCACAACGAAGGTGCTCGGGTGCTGCAAGAACGGCTGGACGGCAAGGCCGATCTGGATATCGGCACGGCGCGGCGGCTTTTCACGCTGATCTGCGTTTTGCATTTCGGGGGCTGAATATTGGCCAGCCTTCCGCAATCAGTGCTCTTTTGCTGCGACCACAACGCGGTGCGGTCGCCAATGGCTGAAGGCATGATGAAGAAATACTATGGCCAATCGGCTTACGTGCAGTCGGCGGGCGTTCACAACGACCTGGAGATCGACGGTTTTTCTATCGCGGTTTGCGAGGAACTTGGGATCGAGCTTTCGCGTCATCGCTCGCGGTCGTTTGACGAGATGCAGGATTGGGGCGACGACTTGTCGGGGTTCGATCTTGTGGTCGCCCTGTCGCCGGGATCGCAGCGCCGGGCGCTTGAACTGACGCGATACTACCATCTTGACGTCGAATACTGGCCGATCCTTGATCCCACCGGCCTGGGTGAAACCCGCGACGCCAAGCTGGCGAGTTACCGTCAGGCAAGGGACCAGATCCGCGAGCGACTGCTTGCGCGCTTCGGCGCACCGACCGAGAAAAGCGCCTGAAGGGCTTTAATGCGACAAAGAATTCGCATTTTCGCGCCAAGCCGTTGTAAATGACGGATATCGGGTCCGGGTCAAAGTGACCGCGCTTCGGGCAATACTCGGCGAAACGTCGATATACCGCTTGAAACTTCAGAGTTTCCGCCGCATGTAACCCACGCTCGGCATGGGGCGGGGCACAACATAGGAGAGATCATGGCCAAGGAAGAATTGCTCGAATTTCCTGGTGTCGTGAAGGAGCTTCTGCCGAACGCGACATTCCGGGTCGAGCTTGAAAACGGCCATGAGATCATCGCGCATACGGCGGGCAAGATGCGCAAGAACCGCATCCGGGTTCTGGCCGGCGACAAGGTTCAGGTCGAGATGACGCCTTACGACCTGACGAAAGGTCGAATCAACTATCGCTTCAAGTGATGCGGACGGCATGACGGGGCAGCGCCCGCGCCTGATCCTTGGCTCGGCAAGCCCGCGCCGGTTGGAACTGCTTGCGTCAATCGGGGTGACACCGGACGAGGTGCGCCCTGCGGACATCGACGAGACGCCCTTGAAATCCGAATTGCCGCGCGACTATTGCCGCCGCGTGACCATGGCCAAGGCCCAGGCGACGCCGCGTGCCTCGGGCGAGATCGTGTTGACCGCTGACACGACCGTTGCCATGGGGCGGCGCATTCTGGGCAAACCCGCAGACGAAAAAGAAGCCGCCGAATTTCTGCTGGCGCTGGCTGGCAGGCGGCATCGCGTGATCACCGCGGTCGCCGTTCTTTCCGACCGGGGCGCGCGGGTGAAGGATGTTGTGAGCGTCGTCAAGATGAAGCGGCTGTCGGACATCGAGCTGAACGCCTATCTGGCCAGCGGCGACTGGCGTGGAAAGGCTGGCGCTTATGCCATTCAGGGGCCAGCTGGCACGTTTATCCCGTGGGTCCAAGGCTCATACTCGGCGATCATGGGGTTGCCGGTGGCCGAGGCGGCGGCACTTTTGGCCGATGCGGGATACCCCTTGCACGAGGGTTGCTCGTGAAAGGAACGCTGGCGGTTTTCGACACGATCAATGGCAAGGGTGCAGCCGCGTTTATCCGCGACGGCCAGCTTGATGACCTGCTGATCGACGCGCCCGATGATCGCATTCGCCCGGGCGCCATTTTCCGCGCCAAAGCTGGCCGCCCGATGAAAGGTCAGGGCGGCATGATGCTGGAGACACCGCAGGGCCGGGTATTTCTGAGGCACGCCAAGAGCATCGCCCAGGGGCAGAGCCTGCTGGTTCAGGCCACGACTTACGCCGAACCGGCCAAGGCTGCGCCGGTTACCGATCGCGTCGTCTTCAAAAGCCGCTATGCGCTGGCCACGCCTGGTAAGCCGGGGCTGAATATATCCCGAGAGATCAAGGACGAAGAGCGCCGCGTTGTGCTTCGGGATCTGATTGATCCGATGATGGATGAGACGATCGGGCTGGTCATTCGTTCGGCAGCGGCCGATGCCGACGGTGCGGCCGTATTTTCTGACGCCGAGACGGTGCTGACGCTTGCGCGCAAGGTCATGGCCGAGCCCCTGACCGGCGCGCCCGATCTTCTGCTCGATGGCCCTGATTCTGCCGGGATCGCCTGGCGCGAGTGGCCGAAACCGGACATGACCGATGACGAAGGTGGCGGCTTTGATCGCCACGGCGTGACCGAGATGATTGCGTCGCTGGCGCGCCCGCGCGTCGATCTGCCCGGTGCGGGGTTTATATTCGTCGAGCCGACGCACGCGCTGATCGCGGTCGATGTGAACACCGGCGGCGATACTTCTGCGGCGGCGGGATTGAAAACAAACCTGGCCGCAATGCGCGTTCTGCCACGGATTTTGCGGGTGCGCGGACTTGGCGGCCAGATCGTGCTCGATCTTGCGCCCTGCCCGAAAAAAGATCGCGCCCGGGTCGAGCAGGCGTTCCGCACCGCCTTTCGCCGTGATCCCATCGAGACCAGCCTTGCGGGCTGGACGCCGCTTGGGCACCTTGAGCTGAACCGGAAACGCGAACGTCTGCGCCTGAGCGAGGCCCTGCTATGAGCTGTCCGATCTGCGCGAAATCGACTGACGACAGATTTCGCCCATTCTGTTCGCGTCGCTGTGCCGACGTCGATCTTGGCCGCTGGTTCACGGGCAGCTACGCGATCCCGGCCGAGCCCGCGGACGAGGAAGATTTGATCGCCGAAGACCGAACCGACGCGCAGCCAACACGGCATTGATCTCAGCCATGATTTTTGCCGCAGAAGCTCTGGACAGGGGTCGGGCAGCCCATTAGAACGCAGCGACCTGAGACGAAGCCATCCTTCGATCCCGTGCCCGGGTAGCTCAGGGGTAGAGCAGTGGACTGAAAATCCTCGTGTCGGTGGTTCGATTCCGCCCCCGGGCACCATTAACTTAGTAAAAACATATTTATATCAGTAATTTACGCTATTGGCTGCGAAATGCATCCACCCTGCCGCCCACCCAATCGCGATTGCACTTCAGCCGTTTTGGAATTGCCGAACTGCTATTAGGTAAGGATGAACGGACCTCTCCTTTTGTTGATTTTCATGATTTGGGATTAGCGACGCTGTTGCAGTTTCGAAATTGGGTGAAGGTAATGCGTGTGCGTCCGGTGAGCCCCACCTAATGCGCCGCGATGATCCTGCGCTCGCCCGAAATGGTTAACGATCTTCCCAGGCTTGCACACGCTTTCACGCTTCGTTTCAGTAATAATTCTTAAGGCGATTGGCTCAGATAGCCGACCCAGACCAGATAGCCGCCCAGCACCAGCATCAGCAGTCCGGGCACCATGATCAGCGCGCGGTTCTGCAACATGCTGTCACCCATCCGCTGCATCAGGCCGGGCAATAGAATGCGCGAGGCGCCTGCGATAAGCATGATCCAACCCAGCACCGTGATCAGTCCGCGCCAGTCGGCCGCCCAGATGTTGTGGGTAAGCACTA
>CAXMNX010000105.1:0-11580 GCA_964194845.1 uncultured Boseongicola sp. | reverse complement strand
AATGAATTCTGCGGCACCGTATGCATGCCAGGTGCCGCGGAATCCAACCATGTTGATTTTGTCAGTGGCAGATTAGTCCGCACTGGCGTCGTTCCGAGGCCGTGTTTCGCTGCGGTGTGCACAGCCGCATTTTCCGCTGCATTGCAAAGAGCGTTGTGCAGTGCAGTCGGCGATAAAAGTGCCGTCATTCTCATCTTACGGCGAGGAGCGAAGTTCGGGTTTGTCCGCAAAGCGAACATATCCAACCGTTGCCTTCTCGCTCTTGCAATCCCCCCCAAATTCCTTCTATACGCCTCCGGTGCTCACCACAGCACACCCAACAACCAAGAAACGCCGTGGCCGTCCTATATCGCTTCGGGGGCGCGTCCGGCTTAGGAGAAGCGATATGAAACTCAATGAATTGCACGACAACGAAGGTGCCACGAAAAAAGCCAAGCGCGTTGGCCGCGGTGCTGGATCCGGCACGGGCAAGACTGCTGGCCGAGGCATCAAGGGCCAGAAAAGCCGCTCGGGCGTGGCGATCAACGGTTTTGAAGGCGGTCAGATGCCGCTTTATCAGCGTCTGCCGAAGCGCGGCTTCAACAAGCCCAACCGCAAGGCATTTGCTGTCGTTAACCTGGGCCTGATCCAGAAGTTTATCGACGCAGGCAAGATCGACGCCAAGAAGGACATCACCGAAGACGTCCTGATCGAAAGCGGTCTCGTCCGGCGCAAAAAAGACGGCATTCGGGTGCTGGCGAAGGGCGAATTTTTGGCCAAAGCGACGATCAGCGTCACCGGTGCTTCGAAATCGGCGGTGGCTGCGGTTGAAAAGGCTGGCGGTTCACTGAACGTCACATCCACGCCAGAGAGCGACGGCGCGACCGAGTAACGCCTTGTGAGCGGCCCGCTTGCCGCTTAAATAACCCACAGGTATTCCAGCGCCGCTGACCGGAGACCGGTTTGGCGGCGCTTTCATAAAGTGAGAGACGCATGGCATCCGCAGCAGAACAGATGGCCTCGAACGTCAGTTGGGGGATGTTGGGCAAGGCGACCGAGCTTAGGCAACGGCTTCTCTTCACCATCGGCCTACTGATCATCTATCGGATCGGCACCTATATTCCGGTGCCAGGGATCGACGGCAACGCGCTTCGCGAATTCATGGAGCAGGCGGCGGGCGGTGTTGTTGGCGTTTTGGGGATGTTCACCGGTGGCGCGCTTAGCCGCATGGGTATCCTGGCCCTTGGCATCATGCCCTACATTTCGGCCTCGATTATCGTTCAGCTGCTGTCGTCGATGTGGCCGCCGCTGCAACAGCTGAAGAAAGAAGGCGAGACCGGCCGCCGCAAGATCACTCAATACACGCGCTACGGCACGGTATTTCTGGCCACCGTGCAGGCCTACGGGCTTGCTGTGTCGATGGAAGCCGGTGATCTGGTCACCGATCCCGGCTGGTTCTTCCGCGCCTCCACGGTGATCACGCTGGTCGGCGGCACCATGTTCCTGATGTGGCTGGGCGAGCAGATTACCGCGCGCGGCGTCGGCAACGGTATCTCGCTTGTTATCTATGTCGGCATTATCGCCGAGCTGCCAAGCGCCTTGGCGCAATTCCTGGCGCAAGGCCGGTCCGGCGCGCTGTCGTCGGCGGTGATCGTCGGCATCCTTCTTATGCTGCTGGCAACGCTGGTCTTCGTGGTCTTTATGGAGCGAAGTTTAAGGAAAATTCACATCCAGTATCCGCGCCGCCAGGTCGGCATGAAGGTTTACGACGGCGGGTCGTCGCATTTGCCGGTCAAGGTGAACCCCGCAGGCGTGATCCCGGCAATTTTTGCCACATCGCTTTTGTTGCTGCCGACGACGCTCAGCACGTTCTCGGGCAGCCAGACCGGGCCGGTGATGTCGTGGATCCTTGCCTATTTTGGTCCCGGCCAGCCGCTTTACCTGATGTTTTTCGCCGGAATGGTGATGTTCTTCACGTATTTCTACACCTTCAACGTGGCCTTCAAGCCCGAGGATGTGGCCGAGAACCTGAAAAACCAGAACGGATTTGTGCCCGGCATCCGGCCCGGCAAGAAGACCGAGGAATACTTAGAATATGTCGTGACCCGCACGCTGGTTCTGGGCTCGTCCTATCTGGCACTGGTGGTGCTGATCCCCGAGATTGTTCGCGGCAACCTGGCTATTACTGCGTTCTTTGGCGGCACGTCGATCTTGATCATCGTCTCGGTGGGGATGGACTTTATCCAACAGGTCCAGTCTCATCTTCTGGCCCATCAATATGAAGGGCTGATCGAGAAAAGCCAGCTGCGCGGCAAACGGCGCGGCGGCAAAGGCAAGGGGACAGCGCGCCGATGAACATCATACTGCTTGGGCCACCGGGGGCCGGGAAGGGAACGCAAGCGCGGATCCTTGTCGACGGCCGCGGTATGATACAACTCTCGACCGGCGATATGCTGCGCGAGGCGCGCACCTCGGGCACGGATATGGGCCAAAAG
The DNA here is from genome assembly GCA_964194845.1 of uncultured Boseongicola sp. Taxonomy (GTDB): domain Bacteria; phylum Pseudomonadota; class Alphaproteobacteria; order Rhodobacterales; family Rhodobacteraceae; genus CAXMNX01. Next base: position 9,106 of record CAXMNX010000105.1, on the reverse strand, counting down.
GTAGCCGCGATCATGGACGCGGGCGAACTGGTGACCGACGAGATCGTGATCGGGCTGATCGAGGAAAAGCTTGAAGGCGACCACGGCGGCGGGTTCATCTTTGACGGCTTTCCCCGGACGCTGGCGCAGGCCGATGCGCTGGGCGAGATCCTGGATCAGCACGGCACGTCGCTGGCCCATGTGGTTGCGATGGAAGTGGACGACAACGCACTGGTGAGCCGCATCACCGCGCGGTCGACCTGCGGCAATTGCGGTGAAGTCTTTAACGACATCACCAAGCCTATCCCGGGCGACGGGAAATGCGACCACTGCGGCGCGGCTGATTTCAAACGCCGTGCGGATGATAATGAAGAAAGCCTGCGCACGCGGCTGATGGAATATTACAAGAAAACCTCGCCGTTGCTTGGGTATTTCCACGCCAAGGGCAAGCTGCGCCCGGTGCAGGGGCTGGGCGAGATTGATGAGGTCGCGAGCGGGATTGCGGGAGTTTTGGGCGGTTGAATCTCGAACTCGCCGAGAGCGACAAGAGTCTTCAGTATCAAGCAGAACGTTATGGCGAATTCACAGCGAAGTTGGGTCGCGGCATCAAGCCACTAGCTGAATATTTTTGCTGTGTTGGGGCATTTCCTGCGCTCGGCTCGATTTTCGATCTGATTGACTCGGAAAGTGAGTTCGGACGTGGAATGCTTGCGACCGTTGGGCTCGGCGCATTTTTCGGCGGCGGAATCGAATAGCTGGAAAAGAGAAGACTGAATTCAGAACTGACTAGAATATTCAATGTATTCTCAGATCGTGGTTGCTGGATTTCAGCGAGTCACAACGGTGAAGTGTTGGTGTTACTAATTGCGGAAACAGAAAATCTTTGACTGCCTCCACCACCCCCTTGACCACCCCCCGTTAACCTCCTAAACACCGCCATCTCGCAAGAGAATCGGTTCGCTTTTCCGGGGTCGCGCCCCGTCTCACGAACCACCCCGATATGACCGCAAGCCCGTGGCCCATTGCCTCGGGCTTACGTTGTGAAAAAAGGGCCTGGGATCACGGGCTCGCAACGAGAAGGAAGTCCCACGTGGCACGTATTGCCGGCGTCAATATCCCGACCGCCAAGCGCGTTCCGATCGCGCTCACCTACATCACCGGAATTGGCCCTTCGTCCGCCAGGGCGATCTGCGAAGCGACGAACATCGACGCATCCCGTCGCGTGAACGAGCTTTCCGATGCCGAGGTTCTGGCCATCCGCGAACACATCGACGCGAATTGCAAAGTTGAAGGCGACCTTCGCCGCGAAGTTCAGATGAACGTCAAGCGCCTGATGGATCTTGGCTGCTATCGCGGCCTGCGCCATCGTCGCAACTTGCCCGTGCGCGGTCAGCGCACGCACACCAACGCCCGCACCCGCAAGGGGCCTGCGCGGGCGATTGCTGGCAAGAAGAAATAGGGGAGGGCTCAGACAATGGCACGTGAACGTCGCGTCAAGAAAAAGCCATCGAAGAACATCGCCACCGGCGTGGCGCATGTAAGCTCTTCGTTCAACAACACCAAGATCCTGATCTCGGACGTCCAGGGCAACGCAATTGCCTGGTCGTCGGCCGGGACCATGGGCTTCAAGGGCAGCCGCAAGTCGACGCCTTACGCCGCCCAGATGGCCGCTGAAGACGCGGGCAAGAAGGCGCAGGAACATGGTGTAAGAACGCTTGAGGTTGAGGTTCAGGGTCCGGGTTCGGGCCGCGAGTCCGCGCTTCGTGCGCTGGCCACTGTCGGTTTCACCATCACGTCTATCCGCGATGTGACGCCGATTGCCCACAACGGCTGCCGTCCGCCAAAACGCCGTCGCGTCTGACGGATATTGAGTTTCAACTGGGCCGTGAATGCATGCGGCCCGGCATCGTCATTTTGACCCTCGGGGCGTTTGCAGTCTTGGACATGGGCCGCGAACCAGTATTGAGGAGACCCACATGATCCACAAAAATTGGCAAGAACTGATCAAGCCGACCCAGCTTGAAGTGAAGCCGGGAAATGACCCTGCTCGCAATGCAACTGTGATCGCTGAACCGCTCGAGCGTGGTTTTGGCCTGACGCTGGGAAACGCGCTTCGACGCGTTCTGATGTCGTCATTGCAAGGTGCTGCAATCAGCAGCGTGCAGATCGACAACGTGTTGCACGAGTTCTCGAGCGTTGCCGGGGTTCGCGAAGATGTCACCGACATCGTGTTGAACCTGAAAGGCGTCGCGATCCGCATGGAAGTCGAAGGGCCAAAGCGCCTTTCGATCTCGGTCAAAGGGCCGCAGGTTGTAACCGGGGGCGATATCTCGGAAACCGCCGGTATCGAGATCCTGAACAAGGATCACGTGATCTGTCACCTGGATGAAGGCGCAGATCTTTTCATCGAACTGACAGTCAACACCGGCAAGGGCTATGTCGCCGCTGACAAGAACCGCCCCGAAGACGCGCCCATCGGCCTGGTGCCGGTCGATGCGATTTATTCGCCTGTCAAGAAGGTCAGCTATGATGTGCAGCCGACCCGTGAAGGTCAGGTTCTGGACTATGACAAACTGACGCTGAAGCTGGAAACCGATGGCTCGCTGACGCCGGACGATGCCGTGGCCTATGCCGCGCGGATCCTTCAGGACCAGCTTTCGATCTTCGTCAACTTCGACGAACCGGAATCGGCAACCCGTCAGGACGACGACGATGGTCTCGAGTTCAACCCGCTTTTGCTGAAGAAAGTGGACGAACTGGAGCTTTCGGTCCGGTCGGCGAACTGCCTGAAGAACGACAACATCGTCTATATCGGCGACCTGATCCAGAAAACCGAAGCCGAGATGCTGCGCACCCCGAACTTCGGTCGGAAATCGCTGAACGAGATCAAGGAAGTGCTTTCGGGCATGGGTCTGCACCTTGGCATGGACGTCGAGGAATGGCCGCCTGAGAACATCGAGGATCTGGCGAAGAAGTTTGAGGATCAGTTCTGATCGCCATGCGATCATCCCGGGCTTGATCCGGGAAATTGAAACGCTGGGAGGCCCCGGACCAAGTCCGGGGCGGGCCCCAAGGAGAGTGGCTGACACGCATCGGCCGCCAGACAAAGCAAAATAGCCCGTAGAGGGCAAATGGAGTAAGAAATATGCGTCACGCACGAGGCTATCGCCGCCTGAACCGAACCCACGAGCACCGCAAGGCGCTTTTCGCCAATATGGCCGGTTCGCTGATTGAACACGAACAGATCAAAACCACCTTGCCGAAGGCAAAAGAGCTGAAGCGGATTGCCGACAAGCTGATCACGCTGGGCAAGCGCGGTGACCTGCACGCCCGCCGTCAGGCCGCGTCGCGGCTGAAGCAGGATATGCACGTTGCCAAGCTTTTTGACGTGCTTGGCCCGCGCTATGCCGAGCGCCAAGGCGGGTATGTCCGCGTCCTGAAAGCGGGTTTTCGTTATGGCGATATGGCGCCCATGGCGATCGTGGAATTTGTGGACCGCGATGCGGATGCAAAAGGTGCCTCGGACCGCGCCCGTCTGGCGGAAGAAGAAGCCGCCGAGGAATAGGCCCGCTTCACAACCAGTGGTTTATAAGCAAGGGTCGCCATCAGGCGGCCCTTTTTCAGTTTTTCCGCGCCTGAAGTTGATATGTCATCGAAAGTGTTTCAAGCAGTCTGGTTTCGGCCTTCAGCGGCGCGCCCAGATTTATCTCACTGATTTTCAAAAACTTTTCCAAGTCGGCATGGGATTTCGGAGGAACCAGAGCGAGCAGGTCCGAGAGCTGTGATATTTTGATCATGGTCTGGTGAGCAACTATGTTTTTTGCTGTTCGATAAGAGTGCATACAATTTAGGGTTGACTGGATTTCCCGCAACCTGTCTAAATGGACAAGTAGGGGTCAATTGATGTTGCTGGCGGAATTTTCGACGTCGCAGCGGGCCTTAAACCGGACCTTTGGGGCGGGCCGAACTGATAGGCGGCGAAATATGTGGCGCGACAACGAGAGCTACGACGCACAGGCGCACGAGAAGCGTGCTGCTGTGCGTCCCGGTGGCCAGAAACCGAGCCTGGAATCCTGTTTTGGCGAGCTTTCGCAATTGTCGACGAAAGGGTTTTCCGCCGGGCTGCATATTCGCTTTGCCTCGCCGCTTATTTATGTGCGGACTTATGACGAGGCATGGACCAAAATTTACGACGAGAACGCCTATGCGCTGCGGGATCCCCTGGTATTTTGGGGCCTGGGCGTCAAAGGGTGTACCCGTTGGAGCGCAATTAAACTTCCAGATCCATTCAACATTCTTGGTCAGGCCCGAGCCTTCGGTCTGACTTTCGGGGCTGTGGTGTCGCATGGACCGATTACGTCGCGCACGATCGTGGGAATCGCGCGCGATGATCGCGAGTTCACCGATGACGAGATGGTCAGGGCGGTCGACGTTGTCAATCGCCTGCATATCGCGGCCGAGCCCCCAACGGAACTAACGCAGGCCCAGATCGAAGCCCTGCGTTTGCTGGCTGATGGGGACCGGCATACTGCCGCGGCAGCAAAACTAGGTATTTCTGAAAGCGCTTTCAAAGCCCGGCTTCAGTCCGCCCGCGTCCGTCTTGGCGCGCGGACCACAGCTCAGGCATTGAAAAAAGCGCGGGAATATCAACTGCTCTGAGCGGTCAGGCCTCCCCTGGAATTTATTTCAACCCAGACCGGAGGCTATCTCAATGCAAGTTACCACACTTTCTTTCGACAATATGCACAACCATGGCGAGCTTTTTGCCAACATGCTTCGCGCGCGCCACAAGACTTTTATCGAGCGAAATAACTGAGAATTGCCGGAGGCGAACGGCATGGAGTTTGACCAGTATGACACACCGGCAAGCCGTTGGGTCGCCGTGCATGAGTTTGGGCACGTGCTGGCTGGTGTCCGGCTGACGCCAACGACCGCGCGGTGCGGAATTTATTCCTATATGATCCGCGATGCGCAGTTGGGCCTGCTGGACGCGATCCCGCAGGACCTGCTTTTCGAAGAGGCGCCGGTGGCGTCGCATATCTGGGAATCGAGCCGGGTCTTTATATCGGGCGCCGTGCCGTCCAAGCTGAGGCTGCGGGTCCAGTGTTCGCTGATCGACGAGATGGTGCGGTCGTCACGACTGCTTGGTGCGACGTCTCTGATCGGGGTCGTGCCCGAGAATTCGCCGCGATTGGCGCGCCGGACCGGGATCGACTGTGTGGTGGCCGGGCCAGTGATCGAAACCGACGACGGTGACAGAAGCGTCTGCGTCAATATCAGTCTGGCCACCAAACTACACTAGGGTCCAGACCCCAAGCAGATTGTGCTTTTCGCCTGTGCGGCAGCGGCGTAGCCTTTGCCGCGCATGGCGGATCTTTTTGACACAACTGCGTCGGCGGAAACCAACGCTCCAAGGCCGCTGGCCGATCGGCTGCGACCGACCGCATTGGATCAGGTGATAGGGCAGGATCACCTGTTGGGCACCGAGGCGCCGCTGGGCGCGATGCTGGTGGCAGGCCAGTTGTCGTCGTTGGTTCTCTGGGGACCACCCGGCGTTGGAAAGACCACGATTGCCCGGCTTCTGGCCGACGCCGTCGATGTCAACTTTGTTCAGATCAGCGCTATTTTCACCGGTGTTGCCGACCTTAGGAAAGTCTTTGAAGCCGCCAAAATCCGGCGATCCAACGGGCAGGGCACGCTTTTGTTCGTCGACGAGATCCATCGCTTCAACAAAGCGCAGCAGGACGGGTTTCTGCCACTGATGGAAGACGGCACCATTCTGTTGGTCGGTGCCACAACCGAAAACCCGTCTTTTGAGCTGAACGCCGCACTTCTGAGCCGGGCGCAGGTCATGGTGTTGCAGCGCTTGACGCTTGGCGACCTGGAACGTCTGGTCCAGCGGGCGGAAACCGAGCTAGGGGTCAAACTGCCGCTGAACGGGCGCGCGCGCGCCGCACTTCTGGAAATGGCGGATGGGGACGGGCGCGCGGTTCTGAACCTTGCCGAACAGGTGATGGGCTGGAAGGCAGATGCGCCGCTCGACATCGAGGCATTGACCCGCCGCCTGACGCGACGCGCCGCGAAATACGACAAATCGGGCGACGAGCATTACAATCTGATCTCGGCGCTGCACAAATCGGTACGCGGGTCCGACCCAGATGCCGCGCTTTACTGGTTTGCGCGGATGCTGGAGGGTGGCGAAGACCCGCGATACCTGGCGCGCCGCGTCACGCGGATGGCGGTGGAAGACATCGGTCTGGCGGACCCGCAGGCACAGGCGATCTGCCTTGATGCGTGGAACACCTATGAACGGCTGGGCAGCCCTGAAGGCGAGTTGGCGCTGGCGCAGGCGGTGACCTATCTGGCGCTCGCGCCGAAATCCAATGCGGGCTATGCGGCGTTCAGGGCGGCACAGAAGGCGGCAAAGACCTCCGGGTCAGAACCACCACCCAAGCACATCCTGAACGCGCCCACCAAGCTGATGAAGGAACAGGGATATCGCGAAGGCTATGCCTATGACCACGAGGCCGAAGATGGCTTTTCCGGCCAGGATTATTTCCCGGAGGGTGTGAAACGCGGCGTTTTCTATCAACCGGTCGAGCGTGGATTTGAACGCGAGCTGAAGCGGCGGCTGGATTATTTTATCAAGCTAAGGGGCAAGCGCCAGAGTTGACATCGCCGGTGCCAGAGGCGACATCGCGGCCTATGTTTGGACACTTCATTGCTGTTGGATTTGGCGGCGCGTTGGGCGCGATGGCACGCTATGGCGTTGGCATTGCCGCGGTTCGTGCCTTTGGCCACGGATTTCCGTTCGGTGTGCTGTCGGTAAATATAATCGGGTCGTTCCTGATGGGAGTGTTTGTTGTGCTGGCAGCACAGCGCGGGCTGACGCACTGGTCGCCTTTCGTGATGACGGGCCTTTTGGGCGGCTTCACCACGTTTTCGGCGTTTTCGCTGGACGCTGTGACGCTCTACGAACGCGGCGCTCTGGCGCAGGCGGGCTTGTATATTGCGCTGTCGGTCGCGCTGTCTATCGGTGGGTTGGTGCTGGGATTATTGGTCACGCGGATGCTGACGACATGAGCGGCGTGCAGACGTTCAAGATTGCGGATGACGATGCGGATCAAAGGCTGGATCGCTGGTTCCGCCGGTTGTTTCCGCATATCCCGCAGGGCCGGATCGAAAAGATGTGTCGCAAAGGCGAGATCCGGGTCGATGGCGGGCGTGTGAAGGCGGCAACGCGGCTGGCGGCGGGGCAGACCATTCGAATTCCGCCGCTGCCGGAGATAACTGAGACCCCGAAAAAATCCGATCAGGTTTCTGACGCCGACGCCGAAATGATACGCGGTGCAGTCCTTTGGCGTGATGATCATATCATTGCTCTGAACAAGCCGCCCGGTTTGCCCACGCAAGGTGGCAGCAAGCAGACCCGGCACATTGACGGAATGGCCGAGGCGCTTCGGTTCGGACTGGAGGAAAAGCCGCGCCTGGTCCATCGGCTGGACAAGGACACGTCGGGCATATTGCTTCTGGCCCGGACCCGGCAGGCCGCCGCTGCTTTGACCGAGGCATTCCGTTCAAGGGAAACCCGCAAGATCTATTGGGCCGCGGTTGCTGGCGTGCCGCATCCTAAAATGGGCACCATTCGTTTCGGGCTTCAAAAGGCGCCGGGCCACGGCAAGGGCGGGATGGGCGAAAAAATGCACGTGATCCACCCAGCCGATATCGAGGCAACGCCGGGCGCGAAGCGCGCTACGACCGATTATGCCGCGCTTTCTTCGTTGGGCGGGCGCGTCAGCTGGGTCGCGATGGTTCCGGTCACCGGGCGGACGCATCAGTTGCGCGCACATATGGCGGCAATTGGTCACCCGGTGATCGGCGACGGCAAATATGGTGGGTCGGCGCAGGAAAACCTGGGCGATGGCTGGGGCGCGCAATTGGGTGGCGAGATCAGCCGCAAGCTGCACCTGCACGCGCGGCATCTGGCGTTTTCCCATCCCATCAGCGGGAAGCGGATATCGCTGACAGCACCGCTTTCGGATCACATGGCCCGAACCTGGGACGTTTTGGACTGGCGTGCCAAAGACGTGCCCGTCGATCCGTTTGAAGAGCTTCAATGAGCGATTGGGCGGCAAAGCGGTTCTGGCAGAATGCCGAGGTCGTGCCGGAGGATGACCAATACGCCATCGCGCTTGATGGCCGCCCGGTGCGTACGCCGTCAAAGCGGCAACTGGTTGTGCCGACAAAGGAAATGGCCGCCCGCATCGCGGCCGAGTGGGAGGCGCAGGTTGAAAAGATCGACCCGACGACGATGCCCTGGACGCGATCGGCAAACTCGGCGCTGGACAAAGTGCGCGACCAACGGACCGAGGTTGAGGCGCATCTGAAGGAATATGCCGGAACTGACCTTCTGTCGTATCGCGCCGAGGGTCCGGGCGAACTGATCCATCGGCAGGCAACGGGCTGGGATCCGGTCCTCGAGTGGATCGCGTCGGCGTTCGGCGTCCGTTTGGCGACAACGCGGGGCGTGATGCCAATTGGGCAAGACCCGGACCATCTGAGCCGTCTGGCGGAATTTATGTCCCCCTTGAGCCACTTCCAACTGACCGGATTTCATGACCTCGTAACGCTGTCGGGGTCGTATATTCTCGCGGTCGCGGTCGCTGAAAACGAACTTGACGCCGAGGCCGGTTGGTCGCTTTCGCGCATCGACGAAGCGTGGCAGATTGAGCAATGGGGCGTGGACGAAGAAGCTGTTGAACAGGCAAAATTGAAAAAAGTTGGTTTTTTTCATGCGGTTGAATTCTTTCGCTGTGCTTGATGCCGCCGCGTAAGTCTGATTTAACTCGTTGAATTCAAACAATAAAGGCTGGATTTGCGTGATTGGAGCCATTACGGCCCTTTCGCTTGACCTTCATACCCGATTTCGACCAAAATCGCCGCTGTTGGGAGGTGGGAAATCACCATCCGCAAAATCAATCGGGCCTGGGAGGGCCTGCAGTGCTGCCCGACGGGCGGAAACTCAGGAAGAGGTAAAAATGAAAAAAACGACATTCTTTAGCGCACTAGCAGCCACCGCCCTTGTGGGTAGTGTGGCCGGTGCGGCGACATTGGACGACGTCAAGGC
>CAXMNX010000104.1:0-89215 GCA_964194845.1 uncultured Boseongicola sp. | reverse complement strand
GCTGTCGATTGAATCGTAGCTCTGAAATTCGCCAAACTGCTTGGTGATCGCCGCCGTCAATGTCGTCTTGCCATGGTCAACGTGACCAATCGTGCCGATGTTCACATGCGGTTTCGAACGGTCAAACTTTGCCTTCGCCATGGTGGTCTCCTCTTATTCTGGTCCGGCGCGCGATTTACGCGAATTTCGCCTGAATTTCTTCGCTGATGTTTTGCGGAACGCCGTCGTAATGGTCGAACTGCATTGTAAATTGCGCACGGCCCGAAGACATCGAGCGCAGATTGCTGATGTAGCCGAACATATTGGCCAGCGGCACAAACGAGTTGATGGCAATCGCATTTCCGCGCGGTTCCTGGCCCGTGACCTGGCCGCGACGACTGGTCAGATCGCCGATGATGTTGCCGGTGTATGCTTCTGGCGTCACCACTTCGACTTTCATGATCGGTTCCAGCATCTTCGCGCCGGCCTTCCTCATCGCTTCACGCATCCAGCTGCGCGCCGCGATCTCAAAGGCCAGAACTGACGAATCCACGTCGTGATATTTGCCGTCGATCAGTGCGACCTTGAAGTCGATGACCGGGAAACCTGCCAGGGGCCCCGAGTCCATAACCGACTTCACGCCTTTTTCGACGCCGGGGATGTATTCCTTCGGAACATTGCCGCCCACGACCCGGCTTTCAAAAGAATAGCCTTCGCCCGGCGCGGTCGGTGTGATGATCATCTTCACTTCGGCGAACTGACCCGAACCACCCGACTGCTTCTTGTGGGTATAGGTATGCTCGGTTTCGCGGCTGATCGTTTCGCGATAGGCCACCTGCGGCGCACCGATGTTTGCTTCGACCTTAAACTCGCGTTTCAGGCGGTCGACCAGAATTTCGAGGTGCAGTTCGCCCATGCCCTTCATGATCGTCTGACCCGATTCCATGTCCGTTTCGACACGGAACGACGGGTCTTCGGCGGAAAGTCGCGCCAGGCCTGTCGACATTTTTTCCTGGTCGGCTTTAGTCTTTGGCTCGACCGCAATCTCGATCACCGGGTCCGGGAATGTCATGGTTTCCAGAACCACCTGCTTTTGCGCATCCGAAAGCGTATCGCCCGTGGTGGTTGCCTTCAGACCGGCAAGCGCGATGATGTCACCGGCAAATGCCTCGTCAATTTCCTCGCGGTTGTTTGAATGCATCATCATCATCCGGCCAATGCGCTCTTTCCTGCCTTTGGTCGTGTTGAGGATGCCGTCGCCTTTCTTCAGCGCGCCTGAATAGATGCGGGTGAAGGTCAGCGTGCCGACAAAGGGATCGTTCATGATCTTGAACGCCAGTCCCGAAAACGGCTGCGCGTCATCGGCTGAACGCTCGACGTCGCGGGTTTCGGTTTCGTCGCCGGGCCGGAAACCAACATACGCAGGCACATCCAGCGGACCCGGCAAAAAGTCGATAACGGCATTCAAAAGCGGCTGCACACCTTTGTTTTTGAAGGCGGAACCAGCAAGGACTGGAACAAACGCCATTGCAAGCGTGCCTTTCCGGATCAGACGGCGAAGCGTTTCTGCGTCCGGCTCTTCGCCGTCGAGATACGTCATCATGACGTCGTCGTCTTGCTCGACCGCAAGCTCGATCATTTTCGAGCGCCATTCTTCGGCCATCGCCTGAAGTTCTTCGCGCACCGGCTGACGGGTCCAGGTCGCGCCCAGATCCTCGCCCTTCCAGGTCCATTCTTCCATGGTGATCAGATCGACGATGCCTTCCAGCTTGTCTTCGGCACCGATGGGAATTTGAACCGGCAGCGGCTGGGCACCGGTGCGGTCCTTGATCATGTGGACGCAATTGAGGAAGTCGGCACCGATCTTGTCCATCTTGTTGACAAAAACGATGCGCGGAACGCTATAGCGGTCGGCCTGCCGCCAGACCGTTTCGGTCTGCGGCTCGACACCGGCGTTGGCGTCCAGAACGGCAACGGCACCGTCAAGAACGGCAAGCGAGCGCTCAACTTCGATTGTGAAATCAACGTGGCCCGGAGTGTCGATGATATTGAAGCGGTGCTTGTCGGTCTGGGGATTGTCACCGTCTTCGGTACGCTCCCAGAACGTGGTCGTGGCAGCCGAGGTGATCGTGATGCCGCGTTCCTGCTCCTGCTCCATCCAGTCCATCGTCGCGGCGCCGTCGTGAACTTCGCCGAGCTTGTGGGATTTGCCGGTGTAAAAAAGAATGCGTTCGGTACAAGTGGTCTTGCCCGCATCAATATGCGCCATGATACCGAAATTGCGGTAACGCTCGAGAGGAAAGTCGCGTGGCATCGGGGCGGCTCCTGAAATCTTACCAGCGATAATGGCTGAACGCTTTGTTAGCGTCGGCCATCTTGTGGGTGTCTTCGCGCTTTTTCACGGCCGAGCCGCGGCCGTTTACGGCGTCCGCCAACTCGCCGGCAAGGCGTTCTTCCATGGTGTTTTCGTTGCGCTTTTTGGCGGCTTCGATCAGCCAGCGGATCGCCAATGCCTCGCGGCGCTCGGGGCGCACCTCAACAGGCACCTGATACGTCGCCCCACCGACCCGGCGCGAGCGAACCTCGACCGAGGGTTTGATAAGCTCAAGGCTCTCGTGGAAAACCTCGAGCGGCGACGTTTTCAGGCGCTCTTCCACACGATCGAAGGCGTTATAAACGATACGCTCGGCAAGCGACTTCTTACCGTCAACCATCAGGTTGTTCATGAATTTGCTCAGCACCCGGTCGCCATATTTGGCGTCGGGCAGAATATCGCGCTTTTCGGCGGCGTGACGACGGGACATCTAAATAATCCTCTTACTTCGGACGCTTGGCGCCGTATTTCGAACGGCGCTGCTTGCGGTCTTTGACGCCCTGCGTGTCAAGAACACCGCGCAGGATGTGATAGCGAACACCGGGAAGGTCTTTCACCCGGCCGCCACGGATCAGAACCACCGAGTGTTCCTGAAGGTTGTGGCTTTCACCGGGGATATAGCTGATCACTTCGAAGCCATTGGTCAGGCGCACTTTCGCGACCTTCCGCATGGCCGAGTTCGGCTTCTTCGGCGTCGTTGTATAGACGCGCGTGCAGACGCCGCGCTTTTGCGGGCAGCTCTCGAGGTGCAGCGACTTCGAGCGTTTCACTTTTGGCCGCCGCGGTTTGCGGATCAGCTGTTGGATCGTGGGCATTCGGTTAATCTTTCCCGTGTTGCAACACTATGTTTTAGGGCACGCAAACCCCGCTTCAGTTATTCATGTCTCCGCGCGTCCACGAAAACACATGACACCGCGGCGCTCCCATCCGTTGGGGAACACGCGGTGGGTATCCAGAGGATCGGGGCCAGGGCCCGGATCGTGACCACTTCATCCAGTAGATGTCGCTCAGGCGATCAACCCGCGCGGCTAAGTGCGCGCCGTATAGAAGGGTACGGGTGGGCTGTCAACAGCGCCAAAGGCAGTTATCGCGACCTGACTTCGGGGATTGATTTAACCGCCTGATGCCGCTCGCGCCATAGCGTGAAAAGCCCGGTGGCCACAACGACAATCGCACCGATCTGTGTCCACCCATCGGGCCACTCGCCGAAGACAAAAAAGCCAAGAAGCAGCGCAGACAAAAGGCTCGAATACCGGAAGGGTGCCACAAATCCGATCTCGCCCACGCGCATCGCCATGACCGAAAACAGATAACCGCCGATGATCGCCAGTGCGGCACATCCCAAAAGTGCCAGATCAAGGCCATTCATCGGCTGCCAATCCACGAATATGGCCCCGACAGAGCTGAAGATTGTCACGCCCACCGCCGCCGTCAGTGCAACAAACAGCGACGGCACGCCACTGGACAAACGCCGCGCCGCCAGATCGCGGATCGTGACACACAGAACCGCCAGCAACGCGAACACTGAATATTGCGAAAATCCTTCGCCGCCCGGCCGCACGATCAACATCACACCCAGAAATCCGATCCCGATGGCCGCAAACCGCCGCCAACCCACCGGTTCCTTCAAGACTACCGCCGCCCCCAGCGTCACGGTCAGCGGCAAGGCCTGAATAATCGCCGTGACATTGGCGATCGGCATGTTGAAAAGCGCGTTCAGAAAGAAATAAGCGGCACCGATCTCGGCAATCGTTCGGATCAGCATCAGCCGCATGTCATCGCGCGACACTTGCGTTTTGAGCGCCCCCGCCTGCCACGCCAGCAGAGCAATGAAAGATACGGTCAACACGCTTCTGAGCAGCAACAATTGAAAAAACGGAAACCCCTCGCTTAGGACCTTCATAAAAATGTCGTTAACGGTAAACGCCGTCATCGACCCGGTCATCAAAAGCGCACCGCGCATGTTGGGGGAAAGTGCCATGGGTGAGCGTTGTCACGAAGCGGCGGAATGTGGAAGCCGGGAGTGTCCGAATTGCGGGCGATACTGTTGAAGGCGCTGCGACAGCAATCCAAAACAAAGTCGCTACCCCATTTCGATAAGATGGGTATATGTTGCGAACACGAAGGGAAATTGATGTCGCAATCACTCTTTCAAAAGTATGGTGGGTTTGCAGCTATCAGCCGGGTCGTTCTGACGTTTTATGACAAGGCACTCGACTCGGACCAGATTGGCGAGTTCTTCGAGGATATCGATATGAAGCGGTTGGTGGACCACCAGACTAAATTCATCTCGTCCCTGCTCGGCGGCCCCGCTTCCTTTGCGAACGATCGGCTCCAACAGCTTCACTCGAGGTTCGACATTTCAAATCAGGATATGGATGAAATGGCAAAGCTACTTGCCGAGTCCCTCGACGAACACGGCTTCGATCCCGCCGACCGCGACGCAGTAGCCTACGAGATCGAGGCGCGCCGCAGCTATATCGTGAACCAAGGCTCCGGATGAGCATCACGGCAATTAACGAGCACCTGCTCCGGGCAATTGGGGTCGGGATCGCGATTACTGGCGAGGACCAGCTCGATCTCTGGTTCCATAACGAGAAATTCTCCGAGTGGTTCGGCGAGCCTGCGGCCGGTGCCACACTGCCCACGGTTTTTCCCGACATCGACATCGATGCCCTCCGCGCTGATCTCAATGCTGGCCAGTCACATGCTATCGAGCTGACGGTTAAACCAAAGCGGCGCAAGCTGGTGATCGCTCTGGCTTTCAGCCGCGCGATTTCCAACGGCCAGTCGATGCTGGTCGTCGAGTGCCAGAACATCACCCGCATCCGTGAACTCGAAGCCATGATCGAATCCTATTCCACAATGGTCGAGCGCAACACCCGCGAAATCGAGCTCGAAAAGGAACGGGTCGAGCGCCTGCTTCTCAACATTATGCCGAAGGCAGTCTACCAGGAATTCAAGACTTTCGGCGTAGTCACTCCCCAGCTTTACACAAGCGTCTCGGTGGTGATGCTCGATTTTATTGGCTTCACCAAGATGATGACGGAGGTGGACCCGAACGTCATCGTCAGCGAATTGAACGACATTTTCACGTCGTTTGACCGCATTTCCGAGCAATTCGGCTGCGAGCGGATAAAGACAATGGGCGACGCATACCTTGCGGTCTCCGGTATGCCCGATCCGAACCCGGATCACTCCCGCGCAATCGCCAACAGTGCCATCCGTTACGTTCGTTACTTGGAGCGGCGCAACCAGAGCAGCGCGATCCAGTGGAATTGCCGGGTCGGCATTGCAACCGGTTCGGTGGTCGGTTCGGTCGTGGGTGTGCAAAAATATGTTTATGACATCTTCGGCCAGGCGGTGAACCTCGCATCGAGGCTTCAGCTTTTCGCCAAGCCGATGGCGATCGTTGCGCATGACGAGATGAAGAACGCATTGGTTGATGAGTTCGCCTTGACAGATCTCGGCCAACACGAGGTACGCGGGATGGGCGAAATGCGCCTGCTGAACCTGTCCAGCACGATACAGCGCGAACGGGTGGCACGGTTTACATGAATCTGTGGCGCGATCGTGCGTGGCGTGAATAACTCCGCACGAAGCTAATTGCCGACATTCGCCCACAAAAAAAGGCCCCCGCCAATGCGGAGGCCCCGATAATTGTGATCGTCGTACCTAGTCCCGACTTTCCGGTGTCGCCACCAGATCCGCGTCGATCTCGGTCACCTCTTCGCCCTCGATCGGTGCAGCCAGTGCGGCCGCGGCTTCTGCCTCGGCGCGAGCTTCCATAATGACCTTCAGATCGCGTTCGGCGGCGATGCGGCGGACGCGTTGCGTGGCACCACCGGTGCCCGCCGGGATCAGGCGGCCAACGATGACGTTTTCCTTCAGCCCGACCAGCATGTCGCGCTTGCCCTGCACCGAGGCTTCGGTCAGCACCCGCGTGGTTTCCTGGAACGACGCCGCCGAGATGAACGACCGCGTCTGCAACGATGCCTTGGTGATGCCCAGCAGGATCGGCTCGCCTTCTGCCGGGCGACGGCCTTCGCCCAGCGCTTTTTCGTTCGCGGCTTCAAACTCGGCCTTATCGACGTGTTCGCCCTTCAAAAGCGTGGTCTCGCCACTGTCGAGGATCTCCCACTTCTGCAACATCTGGCGCACGATGACCTCGATGTGCTTGTCGTTGATCTTCACACCTTGCAGACGATAGACCTCCTGCACCTCGTCGATCATATAATCCGCCAGCGCCTCGACACCCATGATCGAAAGGATGTCGTGCGGTGCCGGGTTGCCGTCCATGATGTAGTCGCCCTTCTGCACATAGTCGCCTTCGGCGACCGGAATGTGCTTGCCTTTGGGCACCATGTATTCCGCGGCCTCCTGGGCTTCGTCCGCAGGCGCGATCGCAATTCGCCGCTTGTTCTTATAGTCGCGGCCGAACCTCACATAGCCATCAATTTCGGCGATGATCGCGTGGTCCTTTGGCCGCCGCGCCTCGAAAAGCTCGGCCACGCGCGGCAGACCACCGGTGATGTCCTTTGTCTTGGCACCCTCGCGCGGGATCCGTGCGACCACGTCGCCCGCCTGAACCTCAGAGCCTTCTTCAATCGACAAAATGGCGTCGACCGACATCGGATAAGTAACCGGGTTGCCCGCATCGTTGCGCACCGGTTCACCATCCTTGCCCGCCAGAATAACCTCAGGCTTCAGATCGCTGCCCTTGGGTGCGGATCGCCAGTCGGTCACAATCTTCTGGGTCATGCCGGTGGCGTCGTCGGTATCGTCCTTGACTGAGATGCCGCTGACCAGATCGACAAATTTCGCCGTTCCCGCCTTTTCGGCAATAATCGGTAGCGTATAGGGGTCCCACTCGAAAAGCTTATCGCCGCGCACGACAGTATCGCCTTCCTTCGGGAAGACTTTGGTGCCGTAGCCCAACTTGTGGCTGGCCCGTTCGACATCGGTCTCGTCGACAATCGTCATTTGCATATTGCGGCCGATGACGATTGTATCTTTGTTGGCGTTTTTGATCAGGTTCGCATTCTTGAACACGATCTTGCCCGCGGACGACGATTCCATGAACGACTGCTGACCGCCCTGGGCGATGCCGCCGATGTGGAAGGTCCGCATCGTCAGCTGGGTGCCAGGCTCGCCGATCGACTGCGCGGCGATGATGCCGACAGCCTCGCCGATGTTAACCAGCGTGCCGCGTGCCAGGTCACGGCCATAGCACATGGCGCAGACGCCTTCATCGGCCTCGCAGGTCAATGGCGAACGGATGCGGATTGACTGCAAGCCCGAGTTATCAATTGCATCGGCCTTGCGTTCGTCGAGCAGCTCGCCCTTGACCGCAATAAGCTCGCCATCGGCGGGCGAGATCGCGTCCTCTGCCACGACGCGGCCCAGAATGCGTTCGCTGAGCGACGCCACAACCTCGCCGTCATTGACGGCGGGTTCAGCGTTGATGGCGGTTTCGGTGCCGCAATCGCGCATCCGCACGATGCAGTCCTGTGCCACGTCCACCAGACGCCGGGTCAGATAGCCCGAGTTCGCGGTTTTTAGCGCGGTATCGGCCAGACCCTTCCGGGCACCGTGGGTCGAGTTGAAGTATTCAAGAACAGTCAGGCCTTCTTTGAAGTTCGATATGATCGGCGTCTCGATGATCTCGCCCGAAGGCTTGGCCATCAGGCCGCGCATACCGCCCAACTGCTTCATCTGCGCGGGCGAACCACGCGCACCCGAGTGCGACATCATATAGACGCTGTTCGGCTCCATCTCGGCACCGTTTTTGTCTTTGCGCACGGCCGAGATCTCGCCCATCATTGCGTCGGCAACTTCATCCGAACACTTCGACCAGGCATCGACAACCTTGTTGTATTTCTCGCCCTGCGTGATCAGACCGTCCATATATTGCTGTTCAAACGCTTTGACCTGATCGCGGACGCTATCGACGATTGTCCACTTGCTGTCGGGGATCACCATGTCGTCTTTGCCGAACGAGATTCCCGCCTTGAACGCTTCGCGGAAACCCATTGTCATGATGTGGTCGCAGAAGATAACGCTCTCTTTCTGGCCGCAATAGCGATAAACGGTGTCGATGACCTGTTGCACTTCCTTCTTCCGAAGTAGACGGTTCACCAGTTCAAACGGCGCTTTCGCGTTCAACGGCAGAAGTTCGCCCAGCTTGACGCGGCCCGGCGTAGTTTCAACCCGCACGAATACTTCAGCACCATTTTCGTCGATCTGCTTCATCCGAGCGGTGATCTTGGCGTGCAGTTGCACTTCACCTGCATCCAGCGCGTGCTGAACTTCGTCCGCATCGGCAAAGACCATGCCTTCGCCCTTCATGCCTTCGCGCGCCATCGAGATGTAGTAGAGCCCCAGGATCATGTCCTGAGACGGCACGATAATCGGCGCGCCGTTTGCCGGCGACAGAACGTTGTTCGTCGACATCATCAGAACGCGCGCTTCCAACTGGGCTTCCAGCGACAGCGGCACGTGGACAGCCATCTGGTCGCCGTCAAAGTCGGCGTTGAAGGCCGCGCAAACCAGCGGATGAAGCTGGATCGCTTTGCCTTCGATCAGCACAGGCTCGAAGGCCTGAATGCCCAGACGGTGCAGTGTCGGCGCGCGGTTCAGAAGAACCGGATGTTCGCGGATCACCTCGTCAAGAATATCCCAGACCTCGGGACGTTCCTTCTCAACCAGCTTTTTCGCCTGCTTGACCGTTGACGAAAGACCCTTCGCCTCAAGCCGCGAATAGATGAACGGCTTGAACAGCTCCAAGGCCATCTTTTTCGGCAACCCGCACTGGTGCAGCTTCAGTTCAGGTCCGGTCACGATGACCGAACGGCCCGAGAAATCGACGCGCTTGCCCAGAAGGTTCTGGCGGAAGCGGCCCTGCTTGCCTTTCAGCATGTCGGAAAGCGACTTCAGTGGGCGCTTGTTGGCACCTGTGATGACGCGACCACGACGACCGTTGTCAAACAGAGCGTCGACGGATTCCTGAAGCATCCGCTTTTCGTTCCGGACGATGATGTCGGGTGCCCGAAGCTCGATAAGCCGCTTCAGGCGGTTGTTCCGGTTGATCACCCGGCGATAAAGGTCATTCAGGTCAGACGTCGCGAACCGGCCACCGTCCAGCGGCACCAGCGGGCGCAGCTCAGGCGGGATCACCGGGATTACGGTCAGAACCATCCATTCCGGGCGGTTACCAGATTCGATAAAATTCTCGATGATTTTCAGCCGCTTGATGATCTTCTTTGGCTTCAATTCACCGGTGGCGACGGCCAGATCCAGGCGCAGCTGCTCGGCCTCGGCTTCAAGGTCGATGTTTTGCAGCATCTCGCGGATCGCTTCGGCCCCGATGTTCGCCGTGAACGCGTCCATGCCGTAAGCATCCTGGGCGTCCATGAACTCTTCTTCCGACATCAACTGACCGTAGTTCAGGTCAGTCAGGCCCGGTTCGATCACCACGTAGTTCTCGAAATAAAGGATGCGTTCCAGATCGCGCAGCGTCATGTCCAGCATCAGGCCGATGCGGGACGGCAGCGACTTCAGGAACCAGATGTGCGCGACGGGGGCGGCCAGTTCGATATGGCCCATGCGTTCGCGACGCACCTTTTGCAGCGTCACTTCGACACCGCATTTCTCGCAGACAACGCCGCGATACTTCATGCGCTTGTATTTGCCGCAAAGGCATTCGTAATCTTTGATCGGCCCGAAGATACGGGCGCAGAACAGACCATCGCGTTCCGGCTTGAACGTCCGGTAGTTGATGGTTTCCGGCTTCTTGATCTCGCCATACGACCACGACAGGATCCGCTCAGGTGACGCCAGCGAGATTTTGATCTCGTCGAACGTTTTGACCGGAGCAAGCGGGTTAAACGGGTTGGTTGTCAGTTCCTGGTTCATGTCAAATTCCTTGCATCTCGCGGAGGGAGGCGGCGTGGCGGGGTGAACCCCGCCCTACCGGCGGATCGTAGTCCGGGGTTAACCCCGGCAACCGTTCCGTCATTCATCCTCCACCGTATCCAGAAGCTCCATATTCAGGCCGAGGCCCCGGACTTCCTTCACCAGAACGTTGAAGCTTTCCGGCACACCTGCTTCGAAGTTGTCTTCGCCCTTGACGATCGACTCGTAGACCTTGGTCCGGCCTGCAACGTCGTCGGACTTGACGGTCAGCATCTCCTGAAGCGTGTAAGCCGCGCCGTAAGCTTCCAGCGCCCAGACCTCCATTTCCCCGAAACGCTGGCCGCCGAACTGGGCTTTACCGCCCAACGGCTGCTGCGTGACAAGGCTGTAAGGCCCGGTCGAGCGCGCGTGGATCTTGTCGTCCACCAAGTGGTGCAGCTTAAGCAGATACTTGATGCCCACTGTCACCTGACGCGCGAATTGCTCGCCCGTCCGCCCGTCGAACAGATCCGACTGACCGCTTTCGCTAAAGCCCGCCTTCACCAGCGCCTCGTTTACGTCGGATTCTTTCGCGCCGTCGAAGACCGGCGTTGCAATCGGAACGCCGCTTGTCGCATTCTCGGCCACTTCTTCCAGACGCTCTTCGCTCAACCCCTTGATGCCGTCTTTGTAAACCTCGTCGCCGTAAGCCAGCTTCAGCGCGTCCCGCACCGGGGTCATGTCGCCCGACCGGCGGTATTCGCCTAGCGCGTCGTCGATCTTGATGCCCAGACCACGCGACGCCCAGCCCATATGGGTCTCGAGAATTTGACCCACGTTCATCCGGCTGGGAACGCCCAGCGGGTTCAGAACGAAATCAACCGGCGTGCCGTCGGCAAGGAACGGCATGTCCTCCATCGCGACCACTTTGGAGATTACGCCCTTGTTGCCATGACGCCCGGCCATTTTGTCGCCCGGCTGAAGCTTGCGCTTCACGGCCACAAAGACTTTGACCATCTTCATCACACCCGGCGGCAGATCATCGCCTCGGCGAACCTTTTCCACCTTGTCTTCAAAGCGGTGGTCCAGCGCACGCTTCTGCGTCTCGTATTGCGCGTTCAGCGCTTCAATCGACTGCGCCAGTTTCTCTTCGCTGACGGCAAGCTGCCACCACTGCCCGCGCGACAGCGTTTCAAGCAGTTCATCGTCGATCTTCGCCTTCGGTCTCACGCCCTTGGGGCCCTTCACCGCGACCTTGCCCATCAGCATGTCCTTCAGGCGCGAATAGATGTTGCGCTCAAGGATCGCCAACTCGTCGTCCCGGTCACGGGCCAGACGCTCAACCTCTTCACGCTCGATCTGAAGCGCGCGTTCGTCTTTATCAACGCCGTGACGGTTGAAGACGCGGACCTCGACGATCGTGCCGAAATCACCCGGCGGCAGGCGCAGCGATGTGTCGCGCACGTCAGATGCCTTTTCACCGAAGATGGCGCGCAGGAGTTTCTCTTCCGGCGTCATCGGGCTTTCGCCCTTCGGCGTGATCTTGCCGACCAGAATGTCAGCCGGGCCAACCTCGGCACCGATATAGACGATGCCCGCCTCGTCGAGGTTGCGCAAAGCTTCCTCGCCGACGTTCGGGATGTCGCGGGTGATCTCTTCCGGTCCAAGCTTGGTGTCACGGGCCGCGACTTCAAACTCATCGATGTGGATCGACGTGAAGACGTCATCGCGCACGATGCGTTCCGAGATCAGGATCGAGTCCTCATAGTTATAGCCATTCCACGGCATGAAGGCGACGACCACGTTCTTGCCCAGGGCCAGTTCGCCCAGATCGGTGGACGGGCCGTCGGCAACAACTTCGCCCTTGCCAACGGTGTCACCCACTTTCACCAGCGGACGCTGGTTGATGCAGGTGTTCTGGTTCGACCGCTGGAATTTGCGCAGACGATAGATATCGACGCCCGGTTCGCCCGGGTCCATGTCTTCGGTTGCGCGGACAACGATCCGCTGTGCGTCAACCTGATCAACGACCCCGGCGCGTTTGGCCATGATCGCCGCGCCCGAATCCCGGGCCACGACTTCCTCGATACCGGTGCCCACAAGCGGGGCTTCCGCTTGCAGCAAAGGCACCGCCTGGCGCTGCATGTTCGACCCCATCAACGCCCGGTTCGCGTCGTCATTTTCCAGAAACGGAATAAGCGAGGCCGCAACCGACACCAGCTGCTTTGGGCTGACGTCGATCAGATCGACACTATCGCGCGATGCCATGGTGTATTCACCAGACTTGCGCGTGTTCACCAAGTCATTAATGAAGTTACCTTTTTCGTCCAGCGTCGCGTTGGCCTGCGCCACAGTGTGTCGCATTTCCTCGGTCGCCGACATATAGACCACCTTGTCGGTGACCTTGCTTTTCACGACCTGGCGATAGGGCGTTTCGATAAAGCCGTATTTGTTCACCCGCGCAAACGTCGCGAGGCTGTTGATCAGGCCGATGTTCGGACCTTCCGGCGTTTCAATCGGGCACATCCGGCCATAGTGCGTGGGATGCACGTCGCGCACCTCAAATCCCGCACGCTCGCGCGTCAGGCCACCCGGTCCAAGTGCTGAAAGACGCCGCTTGTGCGTGACTTCAGACAAGGGGTTGGTCTGGTCCATGAACTGGCTAAGCTGGCTTGAGCCGAAGAACTCGCGCACCGCCGCTGCGGCGGGTTTCGCGTTGATCAGATCCTGTGGCATCACCGTGTCGATCTCGACCGATGACATGCGTTCCTTGATCGCGCGTTCCATCCGAAGCAGCCCGACGCGATACTGGTTTTCCATCAGTTCGCCGACCGAGCGGACCCGGCGGTTGCCCAGATGGTCGATGTCGTCGATGTCGCCCTTGCCGTCGCGCAGATGGACCAGCGCCTTGATGCAGGCAACAATGTCGTCCTTGCGGAGTGTGCGAACCGTGTCCTCGGCATCCAGCGACAGACGCATGTTCATCTTGACGCGACCAACGGCCGAAAGATCATAGCGGTCGCCATCGAAGAACAATGTGTCGAAAAGGGCAGATGCCGCATCAACCGTGGGCGGCTCACCCGGGCGCATGACGCGGTATATATCCATAAGCGCGCCTTCGCGGCCCATGTTCTTGTCCAGCGCCATGGTGTTGCGCATGTACGGGCCCACATTGATATTATCTATGTCGAGCACCGGGATGTCGGTAACGCCGGCATCCATCAGCTCTTTCAGGGTACCACCGGAGACTTCGCCCGCTTTGTCGAGCTCCCAGGTCAACTCGTCGCCAGCCTCGACATAAATCGCGCCGGTACTTTCGTCGATGATGTCTTTTGCCGCGAACCGACCAACAATATTGTCGAAAGGCACCAGCAGGTTGGCGATTTTGCCGTCGTCGATCAGCTTCTTGGCCGCGCGTGGCGTGACTTTCTTGCCGGCCTCGGCGATCACTTTGCCCGATTTGGCATCCACCAGATCGAAGATGGGCCGCGTGCCGCGCACGCGCTCGGGGAAGAACTTGGTCACCCAGCCCTTGTTCTTTTTCAGCTTGAAATCAACGGTCTGATAATAGGCATCCATGATGCCTTCCTGGTTGAAACCAAGCGCATACAAAAGCGTCGTGACCGGCAACTTCCGGCGACGGTCGATGCGCGCAAAAACGATGTCCTTGGCGTCAAATTCAAAATCCAGCCACGAGCCGCGATATGGAATGATCCGGCACGCGAACAAAAGCTTGCCCGAAGAATGGGTTTTGCCTTTGTCGTGGTCAAAGAACACACCCGGCGAACGGTGCATCTGGCTGACGATCACCCGCTCGGTGCCGTTCACGATGAACGTGCCATTGGGCGTCATCAAAGGCATATCGCCCATGAACACGTCCTGTTCCTTGATGTCTTTCACCGATTTCGCACCGGTATCCTCGTCGACATCAAATACGATCAGACGCAGCGTCACCTTCAAGGGTGCCGAATAGGTCATGTCGCGTTGCTGACATTCCTCGACGTCGTATTTCGGTTTCTCAAGCTCGTATTTCACAAACTCAAGCACCGCGGTTTCGTTGAAATCCTTGATCGGAAAAACCGACTGGAAGACACCCATAATGCCTTCGCCTTCCATCGGTTCGAGCTGATCGCCCGAATTCAGGAAAAGATCATATGAAGATTTTTGTACCTCAATAAGGTTCGGCATTTCCAGAACTTCACGGATTTTGCCGAAGTATTTACGAAGACGTTTCTGGCCAAGGTAGGTCGTCGCCATGCGTTAAAGCACCTTTCGTTGTTCCAGAGCGTGTCAGCCGTCGGGCCCGGCGACACACCCGAGAAACCAGCTAAAAACCTGACTATACCAGGGCAGCGTCCCACCGCTGCCCGCCCGTCAGATTCCGCGCCTTAGGAAAAACAGTGCCCAAAAACTGCTCTTCCTGAGACGCGGAAAGCCGGACCCGGAAACCCGGGCCCGACCTTGTCTCAGCGAGGCGGTAAACCCGCCTTCAATTACTTCAGCTCGACTTCGGCGCCAGCCGCTTCGAGTTTGCCTTTGATCTCTTCAGCTTCGTCCTTGGACACGCCTTCCTTGACGGCTTTGCCGCCAGCTTCGACGAGATCCTTGGCTTCTTTCAGGCCGAGACCGGTGAGAGCGCGAACTTCTTTGATCACGTTGATCTTCGAAGCACCGTGGGCTTTGAGGATGACGTCAAACTCCGTCTGTTCCTCAGCCTCAGCACCGGCGTCGCCGGCAGCAGGTCCCGCCATCATCACAGCGCCGCCAGCGGCGGGCTCGATGTCGTACTCGTCCTTAAGGATCGTTTTCAGTTCCTGAGCTTCGAGAAGCGTGAGGCCCACGATCTCTTTAGCAAGTTTCTTCAGGTCAGCCATTTCAGTATTCCGTTTCCTAAGATGTGTTCCAACGCGCGGTATTCAACCCCACGCAGGTCTCGTCTTGACTCACGCGGCTTCCGCGCGTTCCTCGATGGTCGCAAGAATGCTCGCGATGTTAGAAGCAGGCGCGCCAATCGCACCGGCGATGTTCGAGGCAGGTGCAACGATGCAGCCGACGATCGAAGAGATAAGCTCCTCACGCGACGGCAAATCTGCCACTGCCCTGACACCGGCGGCATCAAGCGGCGTCTCACCCATAGCACCGCCAAGGATTTCCAACTTCTTGTTGTCCTTGGAATACTTATTCATGACCCGCGCCGCAGCGGTCGGGTCTTCGGAATAGGCGAGAACGCTCATTCCCGTCAGCAGCTCAGCGATGCTTTCGTTGGGCTTTCCCTGAAGGGCGATCTTGGCGAGCCTGTTCTTGGCGACACGAACGGACCCTTCTGCTTCGCGCATACGCGCCCGCAGGTCCTGCATCTCGGCAACCGTGAGACCTGCATAGTGGGCAACCACTACGACGCCAGAGCTTTCAAAGATCTGGCCGAGTTCCTCGACCACTTTCTCTTTCTGGGCTCTATCCACAGTTTCACTCCAATATTGGAGGGGTGACCCTCCGGCTCAACTCCAGGTGACAATTGCCACCCGTCGGTCCATACGGGTCCGTCGTAATCGCGCCTTCGCGGGTCAAACCTCGAAAACGTATTCCTCTGATCCCGCCTCGGGCAGGAATTAATGACTTGCGCCAACCCACCGTCTCGGACGAAGTGCCAGAGGGCTGCGCAAGCGCAACCCTCGGACGCCGGCGTCTTAGAGGGATTCTAAACGGATGTGAAGGGGGAATTGCAGCTTTTCATGCAATAATGGCACACGAGTCCCTTTTTTGAAATATTTGGAAAGCTCGCGCGTTGCATTAGCCTGTGCCGCGCCAGAACATATCTGTTCGTGTCAGTCAGGCGATGGCAAAGCGGCGCATTGGAGTTTGCGAGTGTGAACCATTCCCCCGTGGCTTACCGGCCGGACATTGATGGGCTTCGCGCCATCGCGGTCGCGTCCGTGGTTCTCTATCATGTGGACCACAAACTCGCTCCTGCAGGATTCTTCGGCGTAGATATATTTTTTGTGATATCGGGCTACCTGATTGCCACGATTTTATTGAAATATCTCACCAACGGTCGATTTTCGATAATCCGCTTTTACGAACGTCGTGCCAGGCGCATCATTCCGGCTCTCGTCGTGGCTGTGGTTCTCACACTGGTCGGCGCGTTCTGGCTCCTCCCTTTCTCAGAGACACTGGGCACCTTTCAGGGCGCGACAGCGACAATCCTATTCGCTGCCAACGTCTATTTCTGGCGAACGACAAATTACTTTTCGGTCGCGGCCGAGGAACGCCCCTTGATTCACATGTGGAGCCTCGCGGTAGAAGAGCAATTCTACCTCGTGTTTCCAATCCTTTTGTTTGCAATCTGGAGGTGGAGGCGCTCGGCTCTGCTGTGGATCATGCTCGCTTGCGCCGCTCTAAGCCTTCTGGCTGCCGAATTCCTGTGGCGCATCAGACCAAGTGCCAATTTCTATCTACCGATCGGGCGCGGATGGGAGTTGCTCGCTGGCTGCATCGCGGCTGTCCTGATGCTGGAAGGTCGGCACCAAGTCACGCCTCGATTGACTGACCTGCTTTCAGTGGTGGGCCTGGCATTGGTCATCATTCCAATATTTATCTTTGATCAAACCACGCCAAGCCCAAGCGTTTACGGGTTGATGCCGGTTGCTGGTGCCGGTTTGATTATCTTGTTCGGGGCATCAAGCACACTGATCAGCCGCGTCCTTGGCTGGAAACCCCTGGTGGGTCTGGGGCTCATTTCTTATTCGGTCTATCTGTATCATCAACCGCTTTTGGCCTTCACACGCGTCGCGGCCTCGGAAGAATACCAGACGACACCGATTTTGTTGGTAGCTGGTGCGCTTAGCTTACCTCTTGGCTATCTCAGCTGGCGTTACGTGGAAAGTCCCTTCCGGCACGGCTACACGAGGCTCACAATCTTCGGCCTGACTGGTGTAAGTATGCTCTGTCTCACCTTGGTCGGTGGTATCGCTTATTTTGCACCGGCACCGATCAAGGACCTGTTCATAGCGAGCCTGGACGACGAGGCACGGGAGAACTTTTCGACAATTGACGCCTCGCAGGTCCACGCGGCACCGACCAGCGGCCCTTGCAAGTTAATTACCGAATATATCGACACCAAATTCGAAGATGCGTTCCTGCGCTGCGCAAAGCTGCACGGCCCGGGGATTATTGTTATCGGCGGTTCGCATGCCGGAGACCTGTTCGGTGCCCTTGCCACTGCATCGAAGAACGAATTCATAACGGCGTCCAGCTTAGGACTTTGCCGGCCGCATCGTCGCCTGTTCCGACCTCCACCACACAAATGCCACTACGAAGGCATTCTCGACTTTGTTGAACGTCACAGCACCGACGTCCGGATGGTTGTTTACACGCAGGCTTACTTCACTGTGCTCGGCTCTTATCGCAACACCCCAAATTTAGACAGCTTTCACCCAGAGCTTATTTCAGAAGTGATAGATTATCTCAGCGCGTTGAATGAGCATGTCCCGGTCACAACGGTTGGCCCCAAGCGCACTCTGGCCAGTTCCCCATCGCGCCTCGATCCCCGGCGCGATCTTGCCACCCAATTGTCAGAGGGATATGCGCCAATCATTCGCGTCGCGGAAGATTTGGTTGACGATACCTTTAAGTCCCAGGCGGCGGCAGCAGGGATCGAATATGTGTCTCTGATGGAATTACTTAAGACAAACATGCCCGGCGACGCGATTATCGATGGTCATCTGATGTTTCACGACAGCGATCATTGGAACGCACGCGGCGAGACGATATTCGGCAGGAGAATAATCGATGCATTGTCTGAAAGAGGTGATTTTTACCTATCGCGCGCATTGACGGAATAGCCGAATTTAGCGGATCAACTACAGTTATGTAAATCGGCGCGCATAAATAAAATGCGAGTGCCGCACAACGTGTTTTGCATGTGCGTGGCTCACCCGCAATTTCGAACAGAACGTAGACGCAAGCGCAGCCACTTCCCCAGACCCGCGCCCGGCGTTTTCCGCGCGGCTTGATGGACTTTCGCGCCGACGGCACCTACGCGCTTCGTGCCAGCTCGCTCAAAGCCCGCCAAGAGTATTTCCCCAGGAATAACTACCGAAAACCGCCGTAAGGAATATACCGCACCAAATCACCCTTTTGGATCGCCCTCGCCCCGTCGCCAAGTTCGACAAGCCCATCGGCCCAGGCAAGCCCGGATATCCGCCCCGACCCTTCCGAGGCAAAAGCTTCCGCCGCACCCGCCCCATTGATCCGGGAGCGAAGATACTCGCGCCGCCCCGGTTTCTTGTCCTTTTCAAATGCGGCAGGCACCATGAAACCCTGCGGTTCGCGCCATGGCTCGCCGCCCAGAATCCCAAGCGCGGGTCGGGCGAACACCAGCGTGCAAACCAGTGCCGCCACCGGATTACCCGGCAACCCAAAAACCGGCACCCTGCCCCAAACGCCCAGCGCCAGCGGGCGGCCCGGTTTCAGCGCGATCCGCCAGTCGTTCAACGTCCCGGTATCTGCCAGAAGCGCCGAGACGTGATCCTCGTCGCCCGCGGACGCCCCGCCCGAGGTCAGAATGGCATCCGTTTTGCCCGCCGCATCATCCAGCCGGGCCGCAAGTGCGGCGCGATCATCACCAATGTGGCCCAGATCGACCGGCTGCATCCGCCAGTCAGCGATCAGCGCCAGAAGCATCGGACGGTTTGCGTCGTATGTTCGCGCCGGATCGTCCGTCGCACCGGGTGCGATCACCTCATCGCCCGTAGACAGAACACCGACACGCAGAGGGCGGAACGCTTCAATCTGCGTGATACCCGTTGCCGCCAGCAATGCCAGTTCAGCAGGGCCAAGCCGCGTGCCAGCCTCAACTGCAATGCGGCCGGCGTAAATGTCTTCGCCCGCATTTCGCGTGTTGGCACCCGATTTAACGGGCCCTTCAAACGCAATCCGAGCGCCGTCGGTTGTGACATCCTCCTCCAGCACCACAGTATCGACGCCCGCAGGCAGGATCGCGCCCGTCAGAATACGCAGCGCGCGGCCTTCGGAAACCTCGCCAATAAATGGCGCACCCGCCGCCGCGCGGCCTTCCATCAGTTCAAGCACCTGATCGCCCGATCCGGTCGCGGCATGGGCGAACCCGTATCCATCGACCGCTGAGTTTGCCGCGGGCGGATTTGCGCGCCTTGCGATGGCGTCACGCGCAAGGATGCGGCCCGCCGCTGGGGCGATAATTTCAATGTCGACAACCGGCGATAGCCGTTCGCGCAGCCGCGCCAGCGCGTCGTCCACCGGGGTCCAGTCGATACCCGGCGGCAGGGAAAAACAGTCGTTCTTAAGGCGGGGCGGTTTCAACGAAGCTGGCTTTTTCCCGGTCACATTTCCAACTCCGCAACGATGAAATCGGCAATGGCGGCGGTATCGTCCAGACCAAATGTCGGGCGTCCCTCTGCCCGCGCGCCACTGTCAGATGCAATGGCGCGAACTGTGGCATCTTCGGTGGCGATCAATGCGGCGTTGGTGTCGGCGCGATGCGCCTCGATCTTTAAGTGGCGGGCGCGTTTGTAGCCTTCGACAAGCACCAGATCCACCGACGCAAGCTTGGTTAACAATTCCTTAAGCTCGGGTTCGCTCGCCCCCCGGTGTTCGGCCATCAAAGCAAAGCGCTTGCGGCTCGACAGCAGAACTTCGGTCGCGCCCGCTTCGCGGTGGCGATAGC
The DNA here is from genome assembly GCA_964194845.1 of uncultured Boseongicola sp. Classification (GTDB taxonomy): domain Bacteria; phylum Pseudomonadota; class Alphaproteobacteria; order Rhodobacterales; family Rhodobacteraceae; genus CAXMNX01. The sequence goes on along the minus strand of CAXMNX010000104.1, from coordinate 69,266 downwards.
TGTCCTTGCCCGGCTGATCTACGTCGAAAACATGGTGGGCGTGTTTTATTGTTGAGACACTGAAACCACGCGCGACAAACTCGGCAACCAGCCGCTCCATCAACCCGGTCTTGCCCGAGTTTTTCCAACCCACAACACCCCAGATCTTCATTGCGCCGCCTCAAGCATTGCCTCGGCCTCGGCCAGATCATCGGGTGTGTTCACGTTGAAGAACGGGTCAATTCCGGGGCTGGGAAAATCAGCATATGCGGTGCCATGCGCATCGGTCCACGCAACGACCTTGCGGGTGCCTTCTAAAAGCGCGGCGCGAAGGTCTTCTCTCAAAGAAACCGGCCAAAGCCCAAAAGTCGGATGTCGGCCTCCGGTCGTCCGGGCCAGAGCAATGGGCTTATCGTTTTCTTCGGCGGCCAGCATCAGGCGCGGCACCAGATCGGCGGGAAAAAATGGCGTGTCGGCGGCGGCGGTGACGATATGATCCGCCCCCTCGCCCGCCGCCCAATCCAGCCCGGCCAGAACACCTGCAAGTGGTCCGGCGAAGCCTTCGATGCTGTCGGGAATTACCGGAAGGCCGAAGCCCGCAAATCGCGCCGGGTCGCCGTTTGCATTCAGCGCCAGCGACGCCACCTGCGGCTCAAGGCGATCAGCGACATGCGTCAGAATAGGCCTGCCCGCCAGCCGCAAAAGCCCCTTGTCGCCACCCCCCATCCGGGTCGCCTGACCTCCTGCGAGTATGACTCCGCAGGGTTCGGTCACGGATGTCTCCACGCCGCAATGCGATCGCGAAATGCTGTCGCCTTCATTCCCTCGGGCAACGCCGCATCGGGAATAACCAGCATCGAGATCCCCGACCGGAAAACCGTACCGCCGCGCACCGCTTTCACCGCATCCACCGCGGCCCAGGTCAGCCTTCGCTGCGAAACATCATCGCGGATGGCAAGACCACCGGCGTCCAGCCGCACCTCGGTTTCGCCCGCTTGGTCCCAGTGGCGGCCAAGCTCGTCCCAGAACCGGCTCATGCGCGTTCGTTGCAGATAGGTGAAAGCGCCCACCATGACGCCAGCACCGATCAGGCCCGCGCCGACAAACCACGGCGTCAGGCCGAAGGCGGCAATTGCGAGAGCAATTCCCAGTATTCCAAACCAGATCACCGCCCAGATGATCGCGCGTTTCAGAAACGGCTCGGGCGGCACGACGCTTTGCCACCAGCCGGACATCGCGCGGCGCGAAAGCGCGCGGTTGTAGCGATAAGTGACGGTAACTGCGTCGTCGGATATCTGATCCTCGAAGGCGTCGGATCGGTTCATGCCTCTGCCCCTTTGCGACGGTGCTTTTTGTCTTCGTCGGCCACAACCTTGGGATCCGCGTCGCGGATAAGTCTTTCTCCGCCCGCCAGGCAATTGAACCGCCGCCCGCGCATCCGGCCGATAAGCGTCAGATCAACCTGCCGGGCAATATCCACGCCCCAGGCGGTAAATCCCGACCGCGAGGCCAGAACGGGGATGCCCATGTGCGCACATTTGATGACCATTTCCGAGGTTAAACGCCCAGTCGTGTAGAGGATTTTGTCGCCGCCTGTTACGCCTTCGCTGAACATCCAGCCGGCGATCTTGTCGACCGCGTTGTGGCGGCCAACGTCTTCCATATAAACCAGCGGGCGGTCTTTTTCGCAGAGAACACTACCGTGGATCGCGCCCGCTTCGAGGTAAAGCGACGGCGTGCGGTTGATCTTGTTCGCAAGTGCGTAAAGCCACGAGGTTCGCACTTCACTGGCGGGCAGTTTCAGATCGTCGAGCCCTTCCATCATGTCGCCGAAAACCGTGCCGACCGCGCAACCGCTGGTGCGGGTCTTTTTCTTCAGTTTTTCTTCGTAAGTGGTTTTTCCGTCCGTTCGGACTACGACAGTTTCCAGCTCGGCGTCGAAATCGACGCCCGTAACAACTTCATCGTCTTGCAACATGCCCTGATTGCGCAAAAAGCCGAGCGCGAGGTATTCGGGATAGTCGCCGATGGTCATCGCAGTGACAATCTCCTGACCATTCAGGAAGATCGTCAGCGGGCGTTCTTCGACCACGGCAATCTCGCCGGACATTCCCATCTCGTCAACGCTATCAACGCTGCGGGTCAGCCCGAGGCGTTTGGGATCGGGGGCGATCAGATATTCATCTCGGTCATCACGAAGCATGATTTGAAGCGGCTTTTTTCTTGATGTATGCGCGTTCAGAAGAGTTTAGGGCGCGAACATGGCCTCCACCACAAGAAAATCAGCCTTTATTCAGGGGTTGATCGCGGGATTGCCGTTTCTGCCGATCGGTATTCCGTTTGCATTGTTATTTGGGGTGGTTGCGACCGAGGCCGGGTTGGACGTGGCGCAAACCGTCGGGTTCTCGCTTCTGGTGATCGCGGGTGCGGCCCAGTTCACGGCCATTCAGCTGATGACCGAAGCGGTGCCGATCTGGACTGTTTTGGCCGCAGCACTGGCGGTGAACCTACGCATGGCGATGTATTCGGCCAGCTTGCAAGCGCACCTTGGCGCGGCTCCGCTTTGGCAGCGGATTTGCGTGGCTTACCTGAACGTTGACGCAAGCTACGCGCTTGGAGTTCAGAGGTTCGAAGAAGTACCCGAGACGCCGGTCAGCGACAAATTCGCGTTTTTCGTCGGCACCATGACGCTGATGGCCCCGCTCTGGACCCTCGGTACCTGGGCGGGCGCGGTAACGGGCGATGCCATGCCCAACTGGATCACCATCGACTTTGCGATGCCGCTTTTGTTTTTGTCGATTGTCGGGCCGATGCTGAAAACGCTCGCGCATCTTTTCGCTGCGGTCACATCCATTGTTGTGGCTTTATTCTTTGGGTTCTTGCCGTCCGGTACCGGACTTTTGATTGCGGCATTTGCGGCAATGGCCGTGGGTGCCGAGATCGAGCGGCGGATTGGGCGGGCATGACTTATTCGTCGGCAGAGATCTGGTTTATCGTCGCGGTCATGGGCGTGGGCACGTATCTGATCCGGTTTTCGTTCCTTGGTCTGATCGGCGCGAGGAAAATGCCCGACTGGGTGCTGCGGCACTTGCGATACACGCCAGTCGCCGTATTGCCGGGACTGGTTGCACCGCTTGTGCTTTGGCCCGCCGCAACCGGCGGCGAGCCTGACCCAGTACGGCTTATTGCCGCCGCCGCGACGCTGGCTGTTGCCTGGTGGCGAAAGAGTATGCTTTGGGGTGTTGTTGCCGGTGCGGGGTCGCTCTGGGCTTTGCAATCCATTTTCTGAGGCCAAAGGAATGTTTCGCGCGCGAAACATTTTTGCTGCAAGCCATTGATGTCGCTGACCGTGACGGTCTAACTATCAGAAAATTAAGAATAAGATCGGTTTAAGCATTTCGATTTAACTTGATTCGAATTTTACTGCCTCTCGCCTTTGGCTCGACCGCAAAATCCGATTGGGGATGCACTGGTCCAAAATCGAAACGCTCTAATCAGCCGTTAACGCCGGCCTGACCCGCTGTAATCAGGACACCGTGGTTCGTATCTGCGTCGTCGTCGGTAATCAGCCGCGTCTGGACGCCCGGAAATTGTTCCAGCTTCTCGGCAAGTGCGTTCGGGAAATAGGTCACTTTGACACTTTCAAATCCGGGTACCTGCTTCAGGATGCGGGTGATCGCGAGCGTGCATTGCGCCTTTGGAACCGCGCCGTATTCCTGGACCAGGCGGGTCAGAATGCGCGCCTGCCGGGGCGTCACTTCTAGTTCTTGCGCGCGTACGTTCCAGGTTTGGCGGGCGTGATAGTCGATATAAACTTTCAACGCATTCTCGGTCATACCGAAGTGGACGTCGTTTCTTTCGGGGGCAAATGGTAACTTGAAGGTGCCAGCAGGATCGAAAATAAGCCGCTGATCGCCGTTGATCAGCAACCCGGAATGCCCACCCGATCCGCTGCGAACGTTGATAACTGTAAAAAGCGTGATCTTTGGCGGGCCTTCGTGCCGGTAGACGGCTTTTTGCACCGCATCATCGGGTGCCCAGACCGGTTCGGCCGGGCCACCGCAGGCCGCAAGAACGAGCGGCAAAAGGCCAATGGCCAGCAGATGATGCAGTCGCATCACCCGGATCCGTCAGGCGTTAAACATTGCGAGGAGAATCAGAGCGAGAATGATCAGGATCATGACGTTCTTTGTCACGCGGACGAACGAAACGAATGTTTTTTCGTGGTCGTCGATGTTCATCTCGCCATGTTTGTGTTCAGCCACGGTCAAAGCTCCGATATCTGTTTGGCTAGTTGCCTAGCGCAATCGCCCGCCCGTGTCACGGGCCGACCGCACGGCCCGATGGCCGCAGGTCACGCTTCCTCAAGTCCCTTGGCCAGCTCAAATCCGATCCGTCGCGCGGTTTCTTCGGTATCGGGTTTTAGCGTCGCGCGGAGAAGCACATTCAGCTGGCTGACGTGCTGAACAAGCTGGACCCGCGCGCCGGTCTGGTCGCTGCCATAATACGTGACGATATCGGGGTCGAAATAGCCAAGCCCCTCGATCCGCAGAACACCTGCGCCGGTGTCGGTCAGACCCATCGCCACTTCGTGTTTGTTATCAAGGGTTTTTTCGAAATTTTTGATGTAGAGGATCAGCCGCTGATACGCCCATTCCGCCGGGCTTTTCTGCTCGACCGGTTTTTTGGTCAGGGCGGGCGGCAGCGGTTCCTGTTCAGCGGTCGGCGCGCAATCGGCTTCGGCGTGGACGGCGCCACCGCAGGGCATCGCGCTGTTTTCGACAATTTCAGCCGCGGTTTTGATTTCGTCGTTCATTCGGTGCCTTTTATCTGCCAGAGCCACGCGCCATCATCGGATAGGCGGCGCGTCACGCGACCTTGATGCCAGAGGTGAAGGCAATGCGCCATCGCTTCGACCATCGCGAGACCATACTCCGACTTCACAATTTCGCGTTTGAAAAGCGGGGCGAAGCATTCGACGGCGGTTTGGGGCGTTTGAAGGTGCTGTTCAAGGCGTTGAAGAGCCGAGGTGTGGTTTTCGATGAGCTGGTCCAGACGGCTTGGCAACCCGGTGAAAGGCAGTTTGTGGCCGGGAAGAACAAGCTGACGCGGGTCGGCAAATGTTTGAAAGCGTTTGCAACTTTCCAGCCAGTCGGCGACGGGATCGGCTTCAGGCTCGGTGGCGTAGACGCCAAGATTGGGGGATATCGACGGGATCAGCTGGTCGCCGCCAAGGACGACCTCGCCATCTTGCGCCCAAAGCGTGGCGTGATCGGGCGCGTGGCCACTGCCGAACAAGACCTGCCAATTGCGACCGCCCAATGTGACGCGGTCTTCGTCCTTCAGGCGGGTAAAGCCCAGCGGCATGGGTGCTACGGTATCGGCGAAGTTGAAGGGGCGCTCGGTAAGACGTTCGGCAAGGATATCGGGGGACATGCCAGCGGAGCGCCAGAAATCGGCGGTTTCGGGCGGCGGCGTCGCCTGTTCGTCCAATGTCAGCATCCGCGCGAAAAGCCACGCGGTTCGGGTGGTCAAAAGCTCGGCACCGTGGGCGGTCTGGAACCAGCCTGCAAGGCCGATGTGATCGGGATGGTGGTGGGTGACCAGCACGCGTTTGACCGGTTTCCCGCCGAGCGGGCCGGATAGTGCCTTTTCCCAGATCGCACGGCTGCGTTTGCTGTTGATGCCGGTGTCAACAATCGTCCAGCCATCGCCTTCATCAAGCGCGTAAGAGTTGACGTGATCCAGCGCCATTGGCAGCGGCAGGCGAAGCCAGAGGATGCCCGGTGCAACCTCGACCGCATCGCCCGCATCAGGCGGATCGGGAAATGGGTAATGGATGGCGCGCGCGGTATCCGCCATCAGGCGCTCAGGTCTTCGATGCTGAGATCAAACAGGCCGTCGTTGCCGACCCTGACCTGACGCAACAGCGCGGCGTGTTCGGGCAACAGACGCTGGATATAGAACCCGGCGAGCGCCGTGCGACGCCCCTGCCCGCCTTCGGCATGGGCTGCTGCCAGGTGGAAATGGCCACCGAGGACGCGGGCAAAGGCGCGCAGATACGGCACCGCAACCGCAAACCGCACGTCGGGCGCTTCGCCTGTCAGCCATTCCGTTGTCTCGCGAAGTGTTTCGGCCGCACCCCAGACTGCATCGCCCAGTTCGGGACGTGTTGCGCGAGCCGCCTCGGCCATTGCCTCAACCTCATCCAGAAGTTGGTAGGCGGCGTCGCCATCATCCATCAATTTCCGGCCGACGAGGTCCATCGCCTGGATGCCGTTGGTGCCTTCGTAGATGGGTGTGATCCGCACGTCGCGCAGGAATTGCGCGGCACCGGTTTCTTCGATGAAGCCCATGCCGCCGTGAACCTGCACGCCTTCGCTGGCGACCGCGACGCCGGTGTCGGTGCCGAACGCCTTGGCGATCGGGGTCAGGAAGGCGGCGCGGGCTTGCCAGTTCGCGTCATCATTGGCGCGGGCCATGTCGATGGCGACCGCGCAGGCCAACGCGATCGAACGGGCGGCGAATATATCGGCCTTCATCGCCGTCAGCATCCGGCGCACATCTGCATGTTCAATGATCGTGCCGGACCCGCTCGCGCGACCCTGTTTGCGTTCCATCGCAAAGGCCAATGCGTGCTGATACGCGGCCTCGGCCACGCCGACGCCCTGAATACCGACGCTGAGGCGGGCGTTGTTCATCATCGTGAACATCGCCGCCATGCCGCCGTGTTCCTCGCCGATCAGCCAGCCGGTTGCGCGCTCGTAGTCCATCACCGCCGTAGGCGAGCCGTGGATGCCAAGCTTGTGTTCCAGACTGACGACGCGAAGGCTGTTGGCGACTCCCGGCGCGCCAGTGGCATCCGGCAGGTGCTTGGGCACGATAAATAGGCTGATGCCCTTGGTGCCGGGTGCGGCGTCGGGAAGGCGGGCGAGCACCAGGTGGCAGATATTTTCAACCAGATCGCTGTCGCCCCAGGTGATGAATATTTTCTGCCCGGTGATCTTGTATGTGCCGTCGACGTTGGGCGCGGCTTTTGTGCGGATGGCGCCGACATCGCTTCCGGCCTGCGGCTCAGTCAGGTTCATCGTGCCAGACCATTCGCCCGAGTTGAGTTTTGGCAAGTAGAGCGCCTTGATCTCGTCGCTGGCATGGTGCTCCAACGCTTCGATTTGGCCCTGGGTCAGAAGCGGATTGAGCTGAAGCGAAAGGCAGGCCCCCGACATGATGTCGTTAAGCGCGGTATTGATGGCAATCGGAAGGCCCATGCCGCCGTATTCGGGCGAAGCCGACACCCCGACCCAGCCGCCTGTCGCAATCGCGGCATAGGCTTCGACAAAGCCAGGCGAGGTGCGGACAACGCCATTTTCTAGCCGCGCAGCGTTCAGATCCGAGCTGCGGTTCAAGGGTGCCATCACCTCGTCGCAAAGCTTTGCCGCCTCGGCCAGAACGGCGGCGACGGTGTCCGATGTGGCGTCCTCATATCGCGCAGTCTGGCTGACTTCAGGGAAGCCGACGACATGGTCCAGTATGAACTGGATATCTGATACCGGTGATCTGTAGGCCATCCCTACCCTCTGGGTGCCGCTTGGCAAATCGGCGGCGCGCCGTTACTTGGTTTGCGTTACGCGCCACCATGCACAACCTTAGTGACGCGCTTCAACTGAGACGCAACGTCACGGAGGGCCACGACCGTGAGTGGCATCGAAACAAAAGCTCTGAGCACGACGGCGAGAGACATTGCCATTGCCGCAGATATTCTGCGAAATGGCGGGCTGGTCGCGTTCCCGACCGAGACCGTTTACGGGCTGGGTACGGATGCAACAGACGATGCGGCGGTGGCGCGGATATTCGAGGCCAAGGGGCGGCCTGCATTCAATCCGCTGATTGCGCATGTCACGGGGATCGAGGCGGTTCGCGATCTTTGCGAAGTGCCGGTCGAGGCCGAGCAGCTGGCGGCGGCGTTCTGGCCGGGTGCATTGACGCTTGTTCTGAGAATGCGCGACGGCGCGGGCATATCTTCGCTGGTGACGGCGGGCGGGCGGTTTCTGGCGGTTCGCGCGCCGGACGGGGAGGTTGCGCGGTCGCTATTGCAGGCGGTCGGGCGTCCGATTGCGGCACCGTCGGCGAACCTTTCGGGGCGAATTTCGCCCACGACGGCGGATCATGTTCTGGCGGGGCTTTCCGGCCGGATTGACGCGGTGATAGACGGCGGCCCATGCCCGGTCGGCGTCGAATCGACGATTGTCGGGCTAGACGGAGCGCCCCGGTTGTTGCGCGCGGGCGGTCTGCCGGTCGAGGCGATCGAAGCCTGTCTGGGGATGCATCTGGACCGCGACGCTGTCAGCGGCGCGCCAGTAGCGCCGGGGCAAATGGCGTCGCACTATGCGCCGGGCGCGCGCGTGCGTTTGAACGCAGTTGAAGCGCGCGGCGACGAGTTTCTGATCGGTTTCGGGGACATCAGGGGCGATGTGTCGCTTTCCGAAAGCGGCGATCTGGTCGAGGCGGCAGCACGGCTTTTCGACGTTCTGCATCGGGCAGACGCCTTAGGGCGACCAATTGCTGTCGCGGCGGTGCCCGAGACCGGTTTGGGGCTGGGGATCAATGACCGGCTCAAACGGGCCGCCGCGCCCAGAGATTGAGACCGGGCCGGGGCTTTGTCCTGCTTCGCGATGGGTATTTTTGAACAGAAGAAGGACGTTCTTAATCAAATTGTCTCAGTATCTCTTTGCGGTACAGGCGGATTGCTGGTTCCAGAAATCGTTCGACGGCAGCACTATGTTGAGGCATCTTTCACGGACGCAATCTAAAAATCGCCTCGGAGTTATCGTATGACGCTGGCACGCAAGACACTAATCGTCCGTGAAGTTACAAATACCGATGCTTTCGGCACACCCTGCGCGCCGGTGACACGTGTCGCGGCGCTCGCTGTGCTTAAAAACCCTTACGCTGGCCGATATGCCGACGACCTTTCCGAATTATTCGAGGCCGGCGGCGCGCTGGGACAAGAACTGTCAGCGCGCGCCGTTGCCGAACTGCCCGGCCCGCCGTTATCCTATGGCAAGGCGGCCATTGTCGGCGCGAGCGGCGATATTGAGCATGGCGGTGCGGTGATCCACCCGAAACTTGGCGCACCGATGCGGCTGGCCGCCGGGGGAGGTGCAGCCGTGATCCCTTCGAATGTAAAGGTTGGCGGCCCCGGAACGATGATTGACCTGCCGCTTGGACACAAAGATGAACCGTGGTCGTTCGATCATTTCGACACTTTGACAGTTTTCGTAGCGGACGCGCCGAGGCCGGACGAGATTGTGCTGTGTCTTGCATATTCCGACGGCGGGAGACCGATCCCGCGATGCGGCAGCGGCCCGGTCACATCATAGCGTTGGCGCGAACCCTTAAAGGTTCTCCGACTGCATCATGCCCAGCACGTGATAACCGCCGTCGACGCGGATGATCTCGCCGGTCGTGTGAGCTCCGTAATCCGACGCAAGGAACACCGCGGCACCGCCTACCGAGCCGAGCGACGCGTTCGTGCGCAGGGGAGCATTTGCTTCGGTGGTTTTGAAGGTTTTCCGCGCACCGCCAATGGCGGCGCCCGCCAGCGTCTTCATCGGGCCGGGGCTGATGGCGTTCACGCGGATGCCGTCGGGGCCAAGATCGTTGGCGAGATAGCGCACCGAGGATTCGAGCGCGGCCTTGGCCACGCCCATCACGTTATAATTCGGCTGAACACGGTTTGACCCCATGTAAGTCAGCGTGATCAGCGATCCGCCGTCCGGCATCAGCGGTTGGGCACGGCGCGCAACTTCGATGAAGGAATAGCACGAGATATCCAGCGAGTTTTTGAAATTGCCACGACTGGTGTCGACGAACCGGCCGGTCAGCTCGCTTTTGTCGGAAAATGCGATGGCATGAACGACGAAATCGAGCTTGCCCCAGCGATCAGCGAGCATCGCGAAGGCAGCGTCCATAGAGGCATCGTCGGTGACATCGACATCGACGGTAAGATTGCTGCCGACACTCTCAGCCAGCGGCTGGAGGCGTTTGCCGAAGGCTTCGCCCTGATACGAAAACGCCAGTTCCGCACCTTCGTCCGCAAGAGCCTTGGCGATGCCCCAGGCGATCGAACGTTCGTTGGCAACACCCATCACCAATCCGCGTTTTCCGTCCATCAAATGGGCCATGATCTCACCCGTGGAATTTGCTGACGGCCAGCGACGCGTTGGTTCCGCCAAAGCCGAAGCTGTTCGAGAGAACCGTGTCCAGTTCGGCATCGGTCGTTTCGGTCACGATTTCCTCCGGTCTGAGGTTCGCGTCAAGCTCGTTGACGTTGATCGACGGTGCTATAAAGCCGCCCTGCATCATCAGGATCGAATAGATCGTCTCGTGCACGCCGGCGGCACCAAGGCTGTGGCCAGTCATTGATTTCGTCGATGAGATTGGCGCGTGATTGTCGCCGAATACGCGGCGCACAGCTTCGACTTCTGTCACGTCGCCAACAGGTGTCGAGGTGCCGTGGGCGTTGATATAGTCAACTTTGCGGTCGCCCAGCGTTGCCACCGCCAGCCGCATCGAGCGTTCGCCGCCTTCGCCCGAGGGTGCCACCATGTCATAGCCGTCGGACGTGGCGCCATAGCCGGTGACTTCGCCGTAAATTTTCGCGCCGCGCGCCTTGGCGCGTTCCAGTTCTTCCAGCACCACCATGCCGCCGCCGCCGCCGATCACAAAGCCATCACGGGTGGCATCGAAGGCGCGCGCGGCCTTGGTCGGTGTGTCGTTGTATTTCGACGACATCGCGCCCATTGCGTCGAAAAGGCACGAAAGCGTCCAGTCAACTTCTTCGCCGCCACCGGCAAAAACGATGTCCTGCTTGCCCATCTGAATTTGTTCGACCCCGTTACCGATGCAATGGAGCGTCGTCGAACAGGCCGAGGTTATCGAATAGTTGATGCCCTTGATCTTGAAAGGTGTCGCCAGGCAGGCGGAAACGGTGGATGACATACCGCGCGTGACCATGAAGGGGCCCATCCGCTTGGGCGCGCCTTTTTCGATCACGATGTTATGCGCAACGAAAAGGTTTGATGTTGACGGACCACCCGAGCCTGCCACAAGGCCGGTCTTTTCATTGGAAACGTCTTCTTCTTCCAGGCCGCTGTCTGCTATTGCCTGCTCCATCGAAAGATAGGCGTAGGCCGCAGTCGGCCCCATAAATCTGAGTTGGCGCTTGTCGATCAGATCAGCGAGCACGATGTCAGGCACACCGGCGATCTGGCTGCGAAAGCCGTGATCGGCATAGTCCTGCTGGAACGTGATGCCCGAGCGACCGGCGCGCAGGCCGGCCTCGACCTCGGCCACATTGTTGCCGATGGGACTGACGATGCCCAGGCCGGTGATGACGACGCGACGCATGGCGTCTCCTTTATTCGTTGCGGTCAGCTTTCGGAAAGCGCGACCTTCATGTCTTTGACAAGATAGATGGTTTCGCCGTCGGCTTCCACACGCCCGTCGGCGACACCCATTGTCAGGCGGCGGGTCTGGATGGCCTTGGTGAAGTCGACGTAGTAGGTCAGCATTTTGCGGTCGGGGCGGACCATGCCGGTCAGCTTCACCTCGCCCACGCCAAGCGCATAGCCGCGACCCTGCCAGCCGCGCCAACCGAGGTTGAACCCGGTAAGTTGCCAGAGACCGTCGAGGCCAAGGCATCCGGGCATGATCGGGTTGTCGGGGAAATGGCAGTCGAAAAACCAGAGGTCGGGGGTGATATCAAACTCAGCCACGACATGCCCCTTGCCATGTTCGCCGCGGTCACCACTGATATCCGTAATCCGGTCCATCATCAGCATCGGTGGTTCGGGAAGCTGGGCGTTGCCGGGGCCGAATAGCTCGCCCCGCGCGCAGGCCAGAAGTGCATCGTGGTCGAAAGTTGTCGGAAATCCACTCATCTGGTGCGGCCCCTCGGTCATTGCATTTCTGGTTCGCAACCGCCCTTAACAAAGGCGCGGTTCGCGGCGCAAGGGGCGAGCATCGTGCGACATTAACGTAGTCTTTGCCATTTCCGATTGAAACAGCGCCGTATCGGGTCCAATATTCTGTCAAACACAGGTGAATGTTGCCAATGAATGCTGATGTTCAGGAACGCGTAACGGGCTGGTTGGAAACTGCGGGGCTGCGCCCGACGCGGCAACGTATTGCGTTGGCAGCACTTCTGGTGGGCGATGGCCAGAACCGTCACGTAACCGCGGAAAGCCTGCACGCTGCATCGCAGGGCGCGGATGAAGGCGTGTCGCTGGCCACCGTCTATAATACCTTGCGGGCCTTCTGCGACGCCGGTATTTTGCGCGAGGTGACGGTGGATGGCTCGAAGAGCTACTTCGACACACGGACCGATGATCACCCGCATTTTTACTGGGAAAGCGAATCGCGTCTGACAGATGCTCCCGCCGATCAGCTTGAGATCAAGCGGCTGCCCGCTGCGCCCGAAGGTGCCGAGGTTTCCCAGGTTGATGTTGTGATACGCCTGCGGCGGCGGTAGCGCCGGGGCGAGAGATTCCGCGTGGCGTGCAAAGTTTGACCGGCTGCATTTAAGCAATGACTTGTATCAAATCCGGTCCCTTCGCACGGTTCGAATTCACCGCCCTGTCCACGCGGTGGAATTCGAGCGCGTCATCCGGGGCGGCGCGCATCAATGTTGCCGCTCCTTTTCCCGCTTCGCCCAGCCAGAGATGCCAGTCGTTTTTGGCGACGATCACCGGCATTCGGTGGTGGATCGCGGACATGCGTGCATTTGCCCCTGTGGTCACGATGGCGCATGTAACCTGCGGATCGTCGCCCTTTTCCCAGATCTGCCAGACACCGGCGAACGCCAACACGTCTTTGCCTTTGGGATAGATATACCAGGGCAGCCGGTTTCCGTCGCTATCCTTGGTCCATTCGTAAAATCCGGTGGCCGGGATCAGGCAACGCCGTTCGCGGGCGGCAGAACGGAAGGCGGGCTTTTCGGCGATGGTTTCGCCGCGCGCGTTGATCAGCAAAGGCCCGTCGGTGGGCGTCTTGTACCAGTGCGGCAGGAAGCCCCAACGCATCGGTCTGAGCCGCCGTTCGCCATCACCGGCTGTGACGACATGCACCTGCGTCGTCGGGCAGACGTTGTAGTTTGGAACCCCCGGCAGATCGTTCGAGGGCGTGGCCTCGAAAAGTGATGCCATTGCATCGTCGGGAAGTGTGATCGCGAAACGCCCGCACATCGCCATTCATCTTTTTGAAAATACGCAAATGGGGGTCGCGGGGGAGGTTCCCCCCGCGGACGTCGCCCCGCGCGAGCGGGGCGAAACCGTTACTTCATAGTGATCCGGCCTTCGACCTGCGGATTGGCAGGACCACCAGCGGCCATGAACTCGGCCAGAACATCTGCCACATCGGGGCCGAAATCATAAACATCCATCGCGTCGCTGACGAACATCTTGTAGCCGTCGCCGCCGTTGCGAACGAAGTTGTTCGTGACAACGCCGTAGGTGGCATCCGGGTCGATGGGCTGACCGCCAACCATGACCTCGACAATGCGGCCCTCGTTCGGTGCAACGGATGAATCCCATGTAAACGTCATGCCCGCCACTTGCGGGAAGCGGCCCTTGACCTCTTCCACCTGGCTCACGCCGTTTTCCAGCGCGTCGATGATCGTCTGACCTTTAGTCTGGAACGTCGAAAGCGTGTTCTGGAACGGCAGCACGGTCAACACTTCGCCCATTGTCACGTCGCCGCCGTCGATCGAGGACCGGATACCGCCGGAATTGGCGAAGGCGACCTGAATGCCCTGGTCCTTGACCCGATCGAGCATCGCGTCGGCGATAAGGTTGCCCATCGCGCATTCCTCGATCCGGCAGACCGCGCGGTCACCTTCGATCGGTGCGGCGGCTTCGGCCACGACCTTGTTGCGGATCTCGTCAAGCGGTACCGCAAGCTCGGTGACGCGGGCCTTGGTGTCGCCGTCCTCGGCAACGAAGCGATCGAGAAGGATCGGCTCGCCAGTGGCCGAGACGATGACGCCCTCGTCGTCAAAGACCACCTTCAGTTCGCCCAGATATTTGCCATAGGCATAGGCTTGCACCACGGCGGTTTCGCCCACCATCGTCGGATAGGGACCAACGGCGCGGTCATTGACGTTTGACAGAAGCGAATTCGAGTGGCCGCCGACAATCACGTCAACCCCGGTGGTGCCTTCAGCGACGCGCTGATCAACGACATAGCCCGAGTGGCTGAGAACGATGATCTTGTTCACGCCCGCCTGCGTTAGCTTGTCGACCTCGGCCTGCACGGCGGCGACCGGATCGCTGAATACGACATTGGGGCCAGGGCTTGCCAGTTCGTCGGTGTCCTGTGGCGTGAGACCGATTAGCCCGATCCGCTCGCCTCCTTTGGCGATGATCGTCGATTTCTGGACCGCGCCGCTTAAAAGCGGCTCGCCCGAGATATCGGCGTTCGACATCAGGATCGGGAATTTGGTGGCATTGACGAAATCGCGCAGAACCTCGGGGCCGTCGTCAAACTCGTGGTTGCCCACGGTCATCGCATCATAGCCCATCTTGTTCATCATTTCGGCGGCCGCGGCACCCTTGTAATAGGTGTAGAAGAGCGAGCCCTGAAACTGGTCGCCGCCGTCAACCAAAAGCCAGTTGTCGGTCCGCGCCTTTGCTGTGTCGACTGCTGTCATCATTCGCGCCGAACCACCAAAGCACTTGCCTTCGAGGTTGTTTTCTTCGCCGCAGCCTGAATCAAACCGGCTGATCGGCTCGAAACGTGCGTGAAAATCGTTTGTGTGCAGAATGGTAAGGCTGAAATCGGCCATTGCTGCGCCGGCGCTGAGTGCCAGGATGGCACCGCCGGTCATCCATTTGGTGATCATGGTGAGACTCCCCTAGAAAGATTATTGTTTTGACAGTGGCGACATCGACCGGGGTTGTCAAAAGGCTGTGGCCAGAACCCGGCGTCAACTGACTTGACCCGCGCAGTCAGGCGGGCCAGTCAGCGGTCATGCAGGTGTTCAAAATACTCCGCAGGCCGGAATTGGAGGCGTTTGAGAAGGATGGCACAACACATGGTGCGCCCATCGACCTGAGCGACGGGTTTATCCATTTTTCAACCGCCACACAGCTGGCTGAAACGCTGGCACTGCATTTTTCCGGTGA
Source organism: uncultured Boseongicola sp. (assembly GCA_964194845.1). Taxonomy (GTDB): domain Bacteria; phylum Pseudomonadota; class Alphaproteobacteria; order Rhodobacterales; family Rhodobacteraceae; genus CAXMNX01. The sequence continues at coordinate 54,105 of CAXMNX010000104.1, read as the reverse complement.
GAACGATCTGATGATTCTATCCGTTGAAGCCGAGGCATTGGGCGCGGCACTTAGATGGGAGCCATCGCGCGGCGGTGATCGCTTCCCGCATTTATACCGCAAGCTGTCGCTGAATGATGTGCTTTGGGCCCGCCCCTGCACGCTGGGTCCGGGTGGGCACATTTTGCCCGGAGGTGTGTTGTGAGCCTGATCGAACGGCTCGGGCTGGCCGCGCTCAACCGGCTGGACCCGGAAACGGCGCATGGTCTTGCCTTGATGGCTTTGCGGACGCCGTTCGCTCGCGGATCAGGGCCGCACTCCTCGCCTGCGCTGGCAACCGAACTGGCGGGGCTGAAATTGCCAAATCCAGTTGGGCTGGCGGCGGGATTTGACAAGAACGCCGAGGCGATTGCGCCTTTGTCGCGTGTGGGGTTTGGATTTCTCGAAGTGGGGGCCGCAACTCCGAGGCCGCAGGGCGGCAACCCGCGCCCGCGGCTTTATCGGTTGACCGAGGACCGCGCGGCGATCAACCGGTTCGGCTTCAACAACCAGGGGATCGACGCCATCGCGCCACGCCTTGCCGCAGCACCACGATCGGTTCCGTTGGGGCTGAACCTGGGAGCCAACAAGGACAGCATCGACCGTGCGGCGGACTATGCCGAAGTGATGGAGAAAGCGGCGCAATTCATTGATTTTGCGACTGTTAATGTTTCTTCGCCGAACACCGCGAACCTGCGCGATTTACAGGGCGAGGCGGCACTCACGGCACTATTGGCGGGCGTGATGGAGGTGCGCGGCACGGTTCCGATATTTCTGAAGATCGCGCCTAATCTTTCAGACGCAGATATCGCGCAGATTGCGCAAGTCGCCATGGATGCGGGCGTCGACGCAATCGTCGCCACCAATACCACCCTGGCGCGCGACGGGTTGCAAAGCCGACATCGTGATCAGAGGGGCGGGCTGTCGGGGCGGCCTCTCTTTGCGCCGTCGACACGAGTTTTGGCGCGGCTTTACCGGGAAACCGGCGGAGCGTTGCCGTTGATCGGGGTTGGTGGCATTTCTTCGGCCGCAGATGCCTACGCCAAGATCCGCGCAGGCGCATCGGCGGTGCAGCTTTACACGGCGATGGTGTTCTGGGGTGTGTCGCTGGTGGATCGGATCGTTCACGGGCTGGATGAGATGCTGGCGCATGACGGGTTTGCAACCGCCGCGGAAGCGGTTGGAACGGGTATCGAGGATTGGTTGTGAGTGCTGTCATCTGGCAGGGTCCGCTAAGTATGAGATCGCGGGCCGCGCTGGACTTGCTGATCGAGCGGGGGTTGGCCGACCGCCCGATGCGGTTCTCGATATCCCTTAACTTTGCACAAATTTTCGTACGAAAATTTGTAGCGGGCCGGGACTAATGCGCGATTAACACCGGACAATTTTGCGGCGGCTTTGCTTGGCATCGAATGCACTGAGCTAACGCTACCCGATTCACAGTTTGGCCGACGCCACCATCGCTTATGCCGTCGCTGGGCCACCTGACCATATCAACCAACTCGGCGTTCCAGCCCCCGATACCTGAGCCCGAGCGTCAATCCGCGCGCGACATTCAGCACCATCAGCGCCGCCCACAAGCCGTGGTTTCCAAGCCACGGCACCAGGATTAGCAGCGCGACCACATAGACCGCCACCGATTGCAGCATCGCCACGCGCATCTCGCGGGTCCAGGTCGCGCCGAAGTAGATGCCGTCGAGCATCCAGCTTGCGATACCGATGATTGGTGCAAATGCCAGCCATATCAGATAGATGCTCGCCTCTGCCCGAACTTCGGGCGATGTGGTCATCAGGTCGATCAGGCTTGGGCCGGCAAACCAGAATATGAGCCCGAGAAGCAGCGCACCGCCGGTTCCCCATTCAGACGTCATGATAGCTGCACGGCGCACGCGGACGCGAGACCTCGCGCCAACCGCCGCGCCAACCAAAGCTTCTGCGGAAAAGGCGAAGCCATCAAGCGCGAAGGCGGTGATCTCCAGAAACTGCACAAGCACCTGATTGGCAGCGAGCGGCACGTCGCCAAGATCGGCGGCGACAAACAGAAACGTCAAAAACGACACGGTCAGGATGACCGAACGGAACATGATGTCGGCGTTAACCACCAACATCCTTTTCAGGCGTTGGGGGTCGAAGATGCGCGCCCAGTTGCGCCATTGCTCGCCGCGAAACGCGGAACGGCAGAGCCATAGGCCCAGCGCCAGACCCGTCCACTCGGCGATGAGCGTTGCGATCGCAACGCCTTCGACGCCCCAGCCAAGGCCGAGAACAAACCAGAGATCGAGGACAATGTTCACGCCGTTCATCCAGAATTGCAGGATCAGAACGCCGGTCGTTCGTTCCAGCGCGATCAGCCAGCCGGTGACGACGAAAAGCGCGATGGTTGCGGGCGCGCCCCAGATGCGAATCTCCAGATAATCGCGGGCAAGCGTTTCAACCTCGGGCGATGCCGGCGACAAGCGGAACGCGCCCCAGAATAGTGCGGCCTGGACAGTTATGAAAAGGACGCCGCCAGCAACGCCGATCAGCAGGCCGCGCATGAAAAGCGCGCCGGTTTCCGGTCCGTCGCCCGCGCCGCGTGCCTGTGCCACCAGGCCGGTTGTGCCCATGCGCAGGAACCCGAATACCCAATAAATCGTCGAAAGGATAATCGCACCGATGCCCACCGCACCGATGGGTGCCGCTTCGCCCAATTGCCCGACAACGCCGGTATCAACAGCGCCGAGGATCGGCACCGTTGCATTTGAAAGCACAATGGGAAGCGCGATTTTCAGAATGCGTCGGTGGGTCAGCGGAACAATGGCGCTCGGTGGCGTCATTCTTGCGCATTGCCTTGGCGCGGCATCAGGAAATGGCCGGTGGCCTGGGCAAAAAGGCGGCTGCGATTGTCTTGCCAGGCTTCGACATGCACGCTGGCATAACGCCGACCCGAGCGGTTGACCCGTGCCCTTGCATAGGCATCGCGCGGCAGGCCCGAGCGCAGGTAATCCACTGTAAAGTCGATAGTTTTTGGCAGTCTTACGTCATCGCTGGAAGTAAAGTCGTTGGCGCCGGAATTGCCGCTCTCCATGGCGTGCCAGATCCGCTGCCAGCCCAGCTCGATGATGGCGGTCGTCTCGAGAAAGGCCGCAGTTACGCCGCCGTGAAGTGCGGGCAGAAACGGGTTTCCAATCAGTTTGTCGTCAAACGCAAGAATTGCGGTCAGCTCGTCGCCGCGGCGATCAAAGCGTATCCCAAGGAACTGTACGTAAGGAATGCCGCCGACCAGGGAATTGAGCGCACGGTCGCGGCGTTCTTTCACTTGCTGGACGGGCGTATGTCGGGTGCTGGTCATCGCTCGGGTTCGCCCCGTTCAACCGTGAACGCACCCGTCGCCGTCGCCACCGGGTTTTCGCGGTCTTCGTCCATCGCGACAGCGCGCACGAAGGCCACCGTGCGGGTGATGTGATAGCAGCTCGCGCGCGCATTTATGCGCTGTCCGGGGGTCGCCGCGCGCATATAGTCGATGCGCAGGTCGATGGTTGCGGTCGCACCAAGATTTGCCGGATGGCTCATCACCGCCGCTCCCCCGCAGGTGTCCATCAGCGTGGATATCGCACCGCCGTGGATAACGCCGGTCGCCGGGTCGCCAACCAGCCGCTTGTCGTAGGGCATCGTCAGTTCAGCCTCGCCCGAGCCTATCTCGACAAACTCCATGCCAAGCTCGCGGGCGTGCGGAATGCTTTCAATGAACTGGCGCGCCAGAAGTTGTTTGCGGTCTTCGGCCAAGATCGCCTCCCTATTCGGCCACTTATCAATCAGCCCGGCGCAACGAGCGCAAGGTGTGGCACACCCATCATGATTGATCGAATTGCACGCAGCGACTAGGCTGATCTGGTGGAGGATCGCAATGGCGCAGGCGCGTCTTAACTTCAAGGAAATGGTCGCGCGGTTCGATGTGACGCCGCGCACGCTGCGGTACTACGAATACATCGAATTGCTATCTCCGGCGAAAGAAGGCCGGTCGCGGTTTTACGGCCCGCGCGAGATCGCGCGAATGACGCTGATTTTGCGCGCCCGCCGGTGGGGATTCGGCCTGGAAGATATTCGTCAGTGGTTGGAGATTTACGAGGAAAAGGGCACCGAGCCGCAATATCGCGAGTTTATCGTCCGCGCCGATCAACAGATCGAAATGCTGGAGAAAGAGCGCGAACAGTTGGAAATTACCGTCGAAGACATAAGAAAAGTGCGTGACGAGGTTCTTGCTTCGCTCAAGTAGCGACAATTCGTTTCCAAAATGGCGACGACTTTTTTCGGATATTACCCAGAATTGTTTGTGACGCGGCGTTACGTTTACGTTAACGTCAACTTCACTTGCGACGCGGCACTTTCATAGGCAAGTCAGTGGCCGCAACAGAATTGGAACGATCCATGGCCGATACCCTTATGTCGATCCGCGAGATGTGCGACGCATTCGACACAACTCCAAGGACTTTGCGCTTCTACGAGGCCAAGGAACTTTTGTTTCCTATCCGCCAGGGAACCAGGCGGCTGTTCACAAAAAGCGACCGGGCAAGGCTGAAGCTGATCCTGCGTGGGAAACGGTTCGGGTTCAGTCTGGAAGACATTCGCCAGCTTCTGGACCTTTACGACACCTCGAACCAAAACCTGCCGCAAATGACCAAAGCCTATGAGTTGGGTCAGGAGCGCCTGGCGGATATGGTGCGCCAGCGCGACGAATTGAATGAAGCAATTTCCGAGCTTCGCTCGCAGCTGGATTGGGGCAGCAAGCTATTGTCCTCGCTAAATCGGCCCAGCACGGCCGCCGCCGAATAAGACCATTATTCATTTTCAAGGACGCGCGAGAGATGCCGAGCTATACGCCGCCGATCAAGGATATCCAGTTTGTTTTGCACGATTTGATGAAGGTCTCGGAAAGCGATGTTCCGGGATACAATGAGTTGGAGCGCGATTTTACCGGCGCGGTTCTGGAAGAAGCCGGCAAGATTGCCGCGAATGTCCTGCAACCGCTGAATGCGGTCGGCGACGAAGAGGGCTGCCAATTGGAAAACGGCGTGGTGCGCACGCCCGAGGGGTTTAAGGATGCCTTTGCCCAGATGGCCGTCGGCGGCTGGATGGGGCTGGATTGCGATCCCGAATACGGCGGTCAGGGTATGCCGCATCTTCTGAACACCGCAACGGGCGAGCTGTTCTCGACCGCTAACATGGCGTTGCAGATGTATGTGGGCCTGAGCCATGGTGCTGCATCGGCCATTCATGCTCATGGCACGGATGACCAAAAGACCACCTATCTGCCGCCGCTTTACGAAGGTCGCTGGACCGGCACGATGAACCTGACGGAACCGCATTGCGGCACCGATCTGGGGCTGATCCGCACCAAGGCGGAAGCGCAGGACGACGGCAGCTACGCCATCACCGGACAGAAGATTTGGATCTCGGGCGGCGAGAACGATCTGGGCGAAAATATTGTGCATCTGGTTCTGGCGAAAATTCCGGGCGGTCCGGAGGGTGTGAAGGGCATATCGCTTTTTGTGGTGCCGAAGTTTCTGGTCAACGGGGACGGCTCGCTTGGTGACCGCAATGCGGTAACTTGCGGCGGGTTAGAAGCGAAGATGGGCATTCATGGAAACGCGACGTGCGTGATGAATTACGACGGTGCGACAGGTTGGCTTCTGGGCGAGTTGCACAATGGAATGCGCGCGATGTTCACAATGATGAACGAGGCGCGGCTTTCGGTAGCACTTCAGGGGTATTCGCAGGGCGAGGTTGCCTATCAGAACGCGCTTGGCTTTGCCCGTGACCGCCTTCAGGGCCGAGATGTCACGGGCGTGAAAAACCCCGACGGCCCCGCCGACCCGATCATCGTACACCCAGACGTGCGGCGAAACCTTCTGGATCAGAAATCCCATGTCGAAGGCGGCCGGGCGCTGGTTTTCTGGGGATCGTCGCTGATCGACCGGTCGCACCGGATGAAGGACGAAGAAGCTGAAGACATAGTGTCGCTGCTGATCCCGGTGATGAAGGGGTTTTTGACCGACAAGGGCTTTGACACCTGCGTGGCGGCGCAGCAGACGCTTGGTGGGTCGGGGTTTACCCGCGAATGGGGGCTGGAACAGTATGTGCGCGATGCCCGGATCGCGATGATCTATGAGGGCACCAACGGCATCCAGTCGCTCGATCTTGTGGGTCGGAAGCTGCCGCAGAACGGTGGTAAGGCGATCATGGCGTTCTTTGAGCTTGTGAAAGGCTTCATCAAGGAGAATGAAGATAACGAGGCGCTGAAGGCGAGTTTTCTTGATCCGCTAAAGGCGGCGTCAATGGATTTGCAGGCGGCGGCGACGTATTTCATGGCCGAGGGCATGAAGAACCCCAACAACGCGCTGGCCGGGTCGTATGATTTCATGCATTTATTTGGGCACGTCACGCTGGGCTTTTTGTGGGCGCAGATGGCGAAGGCGGCAGCAGAGGCCCTTGAGGCCGGAGCGAGTGACGTCGATTTTTACCGCTCGAAGATTGAAACGGGGCGCTATTATATGGCGCGGCAACTGCCGATGACCGCCACGCATCTGGCGCGCATTCGGTCGGGGGCCGAGCCGGTGATGACGCTGGATGCGGCGAATTTCTGAGAGGTTTTGATGCCTAAACGCCTGCGCCTGACACGTCGGTTTCCTGTCGCGATGACCGAGGACGGTTATCGCCGGCTGCGCCGGTTTGCCAGCGATGCCGGTCTGGACGAAGGCGAGGCGCTGAGTTTTCTGTTCGAGAACTTCAGTTCGGTGACAGACGAAGAAAATTTGGCTGCGCGGTTAAGATTGTTTAACGCTGAACTAGAATCGCGAAAACGGTGAGGGCTGAACAAACAGTGACATTTGGGAATGCGTATTTCGGAAAAGATGAATGGGCGCGAGGCACCCTGCCACCCCTTTGTTCAGACATGACCGGGGCAGCAGGGCTTCACCTTTTACGGCCATCGGCTCGCCAGCCTGTACCGCATCGCAAGTTTAGAAAACTCAAGGTTAAAACGACATTAAGAGATGCCGATTGCAACTTCATCTTTTCAAAAATACGCAACTCCGGAAGGCTGCCGCAGGTAGTTCGTGAAATTAAGGGCACACAATGATCCAACTGCACTGCTTTGGCGAAAGCGGTAACAGCTACAAGGCCGCGCTGGCGCTGGAACTCAGCGGGCTTAACTGGGAACCGGTCTGGGTGGATTTCTTCAATGGCGCCGCCAGGTCAGAGGAATTTGGCGACCTGAATGTCATGGCCGAAGCGCCGGTAATGATTGACGGTGATGTGCAGCTGTCGCAGTCGGGGGCGATCCAGGCCTATATCACCGAGAGAACCGGCAAATTTGGCGGCGAAACGGCTGAGGAGCGACGCGAGGTTTTCCGCTGGGTGTTTTGGGACAATCATAAACTTTCCAGTCAGGCAGGAACGGCAAGGTTCATGATGAATTTTCTGGACCCCGAAAAACGCCCTGAGCAAGTCATCAAATTCCTGCAAGGCCGGTTGAAGGCCGCCTACCGGGTTCTGAACGCGTATCTTGACGGCAAAGATTTCATCGTTGGCCCCAACGTCACAAATGCGGATCTCTCGTGCTGTGGCTATCTGTATTACCCCGAGCCATTTGGGTTTGCCCGCGAGGACTGGCCAAATATCGATGGATGGATGGATCGGCTTGCCGAACTACCGGGATGGAAACACCCCTATGACCTGATGCCGGGAAGCCCAGCCGACCGGGCATAAAGAGGAGACGACGATGCGCGATGCCTATATCTTCGATGCCATCCGATCACCGCGTGGCAAGGGCCGCGCTGATGGCAGCCTGCATGAAGTGACACCAGTGAAGTTGAGCGCGGACATGCTGAACGCGGTTAAGGACCGAAACGGTCTGGAAGGTCATGCGGTCGAGGATGTGATCTGGGGCAATGCCACCCAGGTCAAGGAACAGGGCGGATGCCTTGCGCGGACCGCGGTTCTGGCCAGTGATCTGGATGAGCGTATTCCGGGCCTGTCGATCAACCGGTTCTGCGCCAGCGGCATGGAGGCCGTAAACCTTGCCGCCAATCAGGTCAAAGGCGGAGCGGGCGAGGGTTACATCGCCGGTGGCGTCGAATGCATGAGCCGCGTGCCGATGGGGTCGGACGGTGCGGCGATTGCGGTCGATCCAAGCGTTGCGATGAAGACCTACTTTGTGCCGCAGGGCATTTCGGCGGACATTATCGCGACCGAGTTCGGATTTTCCCGCGACGATGCGGACGCATTTGCTGTCGAAAGCCAGGCCCGCGCAGCCAGAGCCTGGGAAGAGGGTCGATTTGGGAAATCGATCGTCGAGATCAGGGATCAAAACGGTCTGCCAATCCTCGCGCGGGACGAATATATGCGCCCCGGCACCGATATGCAGGCATTGGGCGCGTTGAAGCCAAGCTTCAAGGATCAAGGCGAGGTCATGCCCGGCTTCGATGCGGTCGCGTTGATGAAATACCCGCATCTAGAGAAAATTAATCACGTTCATCACGCCGGAAATGCAAGCGGCATCGTTGACGGTGCGGCCGCGATTCTGGTTGGCTCGAAGGAATTTGGCGACGCGAACGGCCTGAAACCACGCGCCCGCATCCGCGCAACGGCGAAGATCGGCACCGACCCCACAATAATGCTTACAGGTCCTGTTCCGGCGACGCAGAAAATTCTGGCCGACAGCGGTATGGCAATCTCGGACATCGACCTTTTCGAGGTTAACGAGGCGTTTTCGTCGGTTGTTCTGCGGTTCATGCAGGCGTTTGATGTCGATCACGAAAGGTTAAACGTCAACGGCGGCGCAATCGCGATGGGGCATCCGCTTGGTGCCTCGGGCACTATGATTATTGGCATCCTGCTGGATGAGTTGGAGCGCCAGGATAAGGCGCTCGGGCTGGCCACATTATGTGTCGCCAGTGGTATGGGGGCCGCCACGATCATTGAGCGCGTGTGACATGGGCCAGGGATTCGGTCTAGAATGCAGTGATGGGGTAAATGTTCGGCTTCCGGACTGCCGCGATTACGGCATTTTGGTGGAGGGGTCTTATGTCAACGGACAATTTAATTTCGTTTCTGGAAGAAACACGCAAGGCGTTATTCGAAAACGATTTCGAAGCACTGTCCAAATATATCATCATGCCGTTGGTCGTCTACAGCCCGGCAGGTGTGCTGGTGGTCAAAGACCTGGAACATTTTCTTGCCGTCAGCAGTTCGTATCGCGAAGCGCTTGCCGTGCACGCGATCACGCACGGAAAATGCACCATCCTCGAACGCGATCCAATGCGCAATCGGCGCACACGCGTGACCGCGCATTGGACCGAACTGGATGCGGAAGATACGCCCCTGGTTACCAGCACGATCCGATATTTTCTTTTGATGCCGAAACCCGATCGCTGGATGATCGAGATGCTGGAATATCTGGAAATCCCAATTCCGATCGAAGCAGTCGAGCGCATTATTCACTAAGAAATTCTGCGCGCGGTATCTCCGGTTGTCGTTTCAGAACGACCGGCACGTCAGAACATCTTTATTTACAGGATCCAATCCCATGACCGACTTCACTTACGACCTTCACGACGACGGCATTGCCGTTGTCACCTGGGATGTACCCGGCAAATCGATGAATGTGCTGACGCGCGACGCGTTTTCGCTGATCGACGAGTATACTGATCGGGCGCTTGCAGACGACGACGTCAAGGGCATCGTCATCACCAGCGGCAAGGACACATTCGCGGGCGGGATGGACCTGAACGTTCTGGCGGCGATCCGCGAGGCTTCGGGCGATAATCCGGCACCGGCGCTCTTTGACTTTGTGATGAACGGGCACCGGATCATGCGGAAACTTGAACGCGCCGGACTTGATCCGAAGACCAATAAGGGCGGCAAGCCCGTGGCCTGTGCGATCCCCGGTCTTTGCGCCGGTATAGGCACCGAAATTGCGCTTTCCTGCCATCGGAGATTCATGGCCGATACCCCCAAGGGAAAAATTGGCCTTCCCGAAATACTGGTGGGTCTATTTCCCGGCGGCGGCGGAACCACGCGCTATTCGCGAATGGTGGGCGCGATGGCGGCCGCACCTGTGCTGCTGGAAGGCAAGATGCTGGACCCCAAAAAGGCAAAGTCGGCGCAGTTGATCGACGAAGTGGTTCCGGCAGACGAGCTTTTGGCGCGCGCGAAAGAATGGGTGCTGAGTGCTGCCGACGCCGACATCGTAAAACCCTGGGACCAAAAAGGCTGGAAGATGCCGGGCGGCGCGCCGTATCACCCTGCGGGTTTCATGACGTTCGTCGGGGCTTCGGCGATGATCAACGGGCGGACCAAGGGCGTCTATCCGGCGGCCAAGGCGTTGCTAAGCGCGATCTATGAGGGCGCTTTGGTACCGTTCGACACCGCGCTGAAGATCGAGGCCCGCTGGTTCACCAAGATACTGATGGACCCGACGTCGAGAGCGATGATCCGGTCTTTGTTTATCAACAAGGAGGCGTTGGAGAAGGGTGCCAACCGTCCAGCCGTGGCTGATCAGACAGTGCGGCGCGTGGGCGTTCTGGGTGCGGGCATGATGGGGGCGGGGATTGCTTATGTGTCGGCAAACGCCGGAATTGACGTGGTTCTTGTCGACCGCGAGCAGGATGCGGCGGACAAGGGTAAGGCGCTGTCAGAAGGCGTCCTCGACAAGGGCATCCAGCGGAAAAAGGTGACCGAAGGTAAAAAGTCGGCGGTGCTGGGGCGGATCAAAGCAACGACTGACCTGACCGAATTAGAAGCCTGCGACCTGATCGTCGAAGCCGTCTTCGAAGACCCGGAGGTCAAGGCTGAGATGACAAAGAAGGTTGAGGCAATCGTTGGCGAAGATTGTATTTTCGCGACCAATACCTCGACCTTGCCAATCACCGAACTTGCCAAAGCCAGTGTCCGGGCTGACCAGTTCATCGGCATCCATTTCTTTTCGCCGGTGGACAAGATGTTGCTGGTAGAGATCATCAAGGGCCGGGAAACCGGGGACCGGGCAGTGGCGAAGGCGCTGGACTTTGTGCGGCAAATTCGGAAGACCCCGATCGTCGTCAATGACGCGCGTTTCTTTTATGCCAACCGCTGCATCATCCCATACATCAACGAAGGTATCCGGATGGTGGGCGAAGGCGTCGAGCCTGCGCTGATCGAAAATTCCGCCAAATTGCTTGGCTTTCCCTTGGGGCCACTGCAACTGGTCGATGAGACCTCGGTTGATCTGGGCGTCAAGATCGCCAAGGCGACGCGCGCCGCGATGGGGGATGCCTATCCCGACGGCGCGGTCGATGACGTGCTTTTCTGGATGGCGGATGAAGGGCGGCTTGGGCGCAAGGCGAATGCCGGTTTTTATGCTTATGACGAAAAGGGCCAGCGTGGCGGGCTTTGGGACGGGTTAACTGAGAAATACCCGGTCGCAGACAGCCAGCCGGAACTGACAGGTGCCCAACACAGGCTGATGATGGCGCAAGTGCTGGAAGCGGTGCGGGCGCTGGAGGAAGGCGTGCTGACGGATATCCGCGAGGGCGACGTCGGCGCGATCCTTGGCTGGGGTTTCGCGCCCTGGTCGGGCGGTCCGTTTTCCTGGCTGGATATGATCGGCGCGGCTGGCGCGGTCGAGATTTGCGAGGGTCTTCAGGCAGCGCATGGCGACCGTTTTGCGGTGCCGGCACTTCTTCGCGAGATGGCGGAGAGCGGCCAGAGTTTTTATGCGCGCGTCGGGCCCGAAGCGAAAGCCGCCTGAGGCCGCTTCATCTTTTCTGTAAATACGCAGATTGCGTCTGCTGACACGTTTTTGGCCAGATTGCGCAACGCAAACCGGGCAGCGTCTGCCCGTGGGTTGGCGCACTGACAGATGCTCATCGCGCTATTATGCTGAGTTACGCGTCTTCCAGCCAGACGAAGCGCACCGATCAAAAAAGGCCGCCACTTGGGCGGCCTTGCTATTTTCAGATCGAATTAGTTGCCTAGTTCTGCGCGTAATATTCGATGACCAGGTTCGGCTCCATCAACACCGGATAAGGCACATCGCCAAGGCCGGGTGCGCGGACGAACGTCGCGGTCATCTTCGAATGATCAACCTCGATATAGTCCGGCACATCGCGTTCGGGCAGACCGGCTGCTTCCAGCACGATGGTCAACTGTTTCGAGCGATCGCGGATTTCGATCGCATCGCCTTCTTTTACGCGATACGAAGGAATGTTCACCCGTCTGCCGTTCACGCGCACGTGGCCGTGGTTTACAAACTGGCGCGCAGAAAAGATCGTCGGCACGAACTTGGCGCGGTAGACGACCGCGTCCAGACGGCTTTCGAGCAGGCCGATAAGGTTTTCGCCGGTGTCACCTTTCGCGCGCGCTGCGTCGGCAAAGATGCGTTTGAACTGTTTTTCCGTCAGATCGCCGTAATAGCCTTTCAGTTTCTGCTTAGCGCGAAGCTGCAAGCCAAAGTCGGAAATTTTGCCCTTGCGGCGCTGACCGTGCTGGCCGGGGCCATATTCGCGGCGATTGACGGGGGATTTCGGGCGGCCCCAGATGTTTTCGCCCATCCGGCGGTCAATCTTATATTTGGCAGACGTGCGTTTGGTCACGGCTGATCTCCTTCTGCATTCGTTGCGAAGGGCGTTGTCCTTTCCCCGGATTTTGCCGAGACGACAGGCATCCCCTTGCAGGGGCCACCAACACCAATGAAGCCCGGCATATAGGCGGGGCAACTTGGGCTGTCAATGTGGGATTTTGGGCGCTTCAGGTGACCCGCGCGATCAGTGCGGCTTCGGCCTTGGACAGCACCCGCCGCGACATTGGGCCATAAACCGAAGTGTCGTATCGCAGCTCGGGCATCACATCGAAAAGCCGTTCAAGCTGGTCATCGGCAATCGCGTCAATCGCGGCCGCGCCGGGATGAAAGCTTTCGGTTTCCATGCCGTTGGCGACCAGGATGTGATGGCGGGCCAGCATCATGTGGATATAAGTTACCGATTTCGCGGACAGGTCGCGTGTCACGCGGTGATCGTCGATCATGTCGCGCGCGGTCACCAGCACTTCGCGCTCGCCCCAAAGCGCAAGTGCTGCCGGGCCCTTGATCATCATCCGGTGGTCCGGTGAAACGATCAGGTCGCCCGTTGGTCGATCATCGCCCAGCGCGCCCGCGCGGATACGCACAGGTCGCAGATCGGGCATCGCATAAAGCCGCGCGCCGGAAACGTGGCGCTCGCCAACCCACAGAACCTCTTCCGAGCCGTTGTCGCGCGTCATCACCCGGTCACCGGCCACCAGATCCTCGATAGGGGCTGGCCCGTCCGGAGTCTCGAGCATCGTTCCCGGCGTGAAGCACACAACGCCCTCGTGGCTTTCACGCAGATACGAGACGCGCTCGGGGGCCTCGAGCCCTTCTGCGATCCAAAGTTGCTGTCCTTGTGGCGGAGGCTCGCCGACGAACATTAAAAGCGGTCGGGCAATTTCGGGCATATCGATCAGCGTCGCCACCCAACGTTGGCACCCGTCGGTCAGAATGAACGCCTGATTGAGGGTCACATTATCGTCGACAAACGGCGTGCGGACGCCTTCCTGCACCAAAGCGCGACCGACGATACGGCGCGCGCCTGCCGCTGCTTGACGCCGGATCGTATCTGCATCGGAGCTTGAAGATGGGCTGGCAGCCTCGCTGGTGCCGTCAATCTGCACCGGCGCACCGTTCCACTGCCATGCCGCGCCTTTTTCAAGCGCCGCGATGGGTGATCCCGACAATCCGTCAATTTCGGTCTGTGACCACGAAATGACAAACGTGCCACGGGGGCCCGCCATCATGCTCATATTACCTGCCTCGATACTTTTTTTATCGTTGCGGCGACCTTAGTGGCGCTTGGGGCTGGAGCAATGGGTTGGGCGTCGCGGGCAGCGGACCTGAGTCTTTGATGCAACGCTTTGGGATTAGGTCAGAAAACCGGCGTGATCACGCGCGGGCGATGCCGCGCCTTAGATCGTCACCCACACTTCGAATGGCCGCAGCTTGGGCAGGTCATGCAGCCTTCGATCATCTGCATTCCAAATTGACCGCAACTGGGGCACGAGGGGCCGCGGTTGTCACCAAGGTTCACGACCTGGCTGCGCGGATCGGTTTTCAGCCCCATCCCTTCGCCGTCGATGAAGCCGATGGCGACCAGGTGGCGCTCGATCACGCCGCCGATGGCGGCAAGGATCGAAGGCACGTATTTGCCCTGCATCCATGCGCCGCCGCGGGGGTCGAAAACCGCCTTCATCTCTTCCACCACGAACGACACATCACCGCCGCGCCGGAACACCGCCGAAATCATTCGTGTCAGCGCCACGGTCCAGGCGAAATGTTCCATATTTTTGGAATTGATAAAAACTTCAAAGGGTTGTCGGCGGCCGCCGACGATGATGTCGTTGATAGTGATATAAATCGCGTGCTCGCTGTCGGGCCACTTGAGCTTGTAGGTCGAACCCTCCAGCGACTGCGGCCGATCAAGTGGCTCGGCGATATATATCACTTCGCCATCCGACGCCGGCGACACCGGTATCGGCGCGTCAGCGGCCTCTTTGGTTTCGCTCACGGCAAGAACTGATCCCGTCACCGCATTCGGACGATAGGTCGTGCAGCCCTTGCAGCCGGTCTCATAGGCTTGCAGGTAGACGTCCTTAAAATCTTCAAAACTGATGTCTTCGGGGCAGTTGATGGTTTTCGAGATACTGGAATCCACCCATTCCTGCGCCGCGGCCTGCATTCGGACGTGATCAGACGGGCTGAGCGTCTGGGCGTTGACGAAGTGGTCGGGCAGATCGCCGTCACCATGCAAATCGCGCCACATCTGAACGGCGTAGTCGACGACCTCTTCTTCGGTTCGGCTTCCATCCTTTTGCAGGACTTTGCGAGTGTAGGCATAGGCGAAGACCGGCTCGATCCCGCTTGAAACGTTGCCCGCGTAAAGACTGATCGTGCCGGTGGGCGCGATCGAGGTCAGAAGCGCGTTGCGAATGCCACTCGCGCGGATCGTCTCGCGAACATCGTCGTCCATAGCGCGCATCGACCCGCTTTCGAGGAACTTCTCGGCGTCAAAAAGCGGGAACGCGCCCTTTTCCTTCGCGAGTGCGCCGGACGCCAGATAGGCGGCGCGGGCAAAGCGTTTCAGCCAGGAACCGGTCAGGCGTGCAGCGTCTTCGGAGCCATAGCGTTCGCCCACCATCAAAAGCGCGTCGGCCAGCCCGGTAACACCCAGACCGATCCGGCGTTTTGCCTGGGCTTCCTGCGCCTGTGCCTCAAGCGGGAAGCGCGACGCGTCGACGACGTTGTCCATCATCCGAACGGCGGTTGCGACCAGATCTTCAAGTGCTGTCTCGTCCAATGCAGCTTTGTTCGTGAATGGTTCTTTGACCAGTCGCGCCAGGTTGATCGAGCCCAGAAGGCAGGCGCCATAGGGCGGCAACGGTTGTTCGCCGCAGGGGTTCGTCGCCGCGATGGTCTCGGCATAGGCAAGGTTGTTCATCGCGTTGATGCGGTCGATGAAGATCACGCCCGGTTCGGCATAATCGAAGGTCGCGCGCATGATCCGGTTCCAGAGATCGCGCGCCTGAAGGGTGCGATAGACCCTGTCGTCAAATTTCAGGTCCCACGAGCCTTCGGCTTTCACAGCCGCCATGAAAGCGTCGGTGATCAGCACCGAAACATTGAAGTTTCTGAGCCGGGCCGGGTCGGCCTTGGCGGAAATGAAATCTTCGATATCGGGGTGATCGCAGCGCATCGTCGCCATCATCGCGCCGCGCCGCGAACCAGCCGACATGATCGTGCGGCACATCGCGTCCCAGACATCCATGAAGCTGAGGGGGCCAGAGGCATCGGCGGCCACGCCTTTGACGTCCGCACCCTTGGGGCGGATGGTCGAAAAGTCGTAACCGATCCCACCGCCCTGCTGCATCGTCAGCGCGGCTTCCTTCAGCATCTCGAAGATACCAAACAGGCTGTCGGGGATGGTGCCCATAACGAAGCAGTTGAAAAGCGTCACCGAACGCGCGGTGCCCGCGCCTGCTGTGATCCGGCCTGCGGGCAGGAACTTGAAATCCTCGAGTGCCGCATAAAACCGGTCTTCCCAATCGGAAGGATCGTCTTCGACTTGCGCCACGGCGCGCGCGATACGGCGCCATGTGTCTTCGACGTTTCGGTCGATAGGCGCGCCGTCGGCGTCCTTGAAACGATATTTCATATCCCAGATTTGCTCGGCGATGGGCGCGGCGAAGCGGGTCATTTAAATGCATCTCTTTCGATTTGGGCGCGGAGGCGGGACTTGAACCCGCAGCCTCCCCACTGTACCGTTTTGGTGTGAATAAGACGGCCTAGAAGAAGGGGTGCTCTATCCATTTGAGCTACTCCGCAATACGATTCTCACAGAAAAATCAGAGTTAACAAGTGGAACATTTCAAGAACTTTGCGCGATTAGTCTTGCGAGAATTGTTGCAAGAGCCGCTATGCCGATTCCTCTGCTAGAGGTTACAATCTACTACATGTTGAAGGTCTCAGACAATGCGCTACTGTCTGATGTGGTACTTGGGGACGAATCTGTGGATGAATCGCTGCACCTGATCAAGTTGAGCGTTGGCTCGGAAAGCGTTGAGCGCCTTGCCGAATGGCAGCGGGCCAATGATCGGTATTTTCACGTCACCCGGATGTGGCCCAAACGGGACAAGGAGATTCTGAGGACCGGCGGCAGCATTTATTGGGTTATTCAGGGGCTTTGCCGGGCGCGGCAGGAAATTACCGGGTTTGAGGAAGTCATTGGCGAGGACGGTATTCGCCGCTGCCGCATAGAACTGGCGCGTGATCTGGTGCGGGTTGAACCGACCAGAAAGCGACCGTTTCAGGGTTGGCGTTATCTTGGCGGGCGGAACGCGCCGCGCGATCTGGCGACCGGCGTGCTGCCGGATGGTGGGGAAGTGCCGCACCAGTTGATGGCGGCGCTGGCAGAGATTGGGGTGCGATAGGGCGATTTTTCTGCGAAAAATCCGGGCTGCTTCGCGGGCCTTCGGCGAAAGTATTTTTGCCAGGAAGAAATGCGGGGGCGGTCAGAGGCCGAGTTTGGACTGAAGCGCCTGTAAAGCGGCTTCGTCGCTTGCACCCAGTGCCGCTGTTTTAGAGCGAAAGAGCGTCGCCTGACTGGCGTGGATCACGTCGCCGATGATCTTGAGGTGATTGGCATCGAGCGTCGCACCCGACGAGGTGATGTCGGCGATGGCCTCGGCGGTCAGGTTGGCGACTGTGCCTTCGGTCGCGCCCTGGCTGTCGACAAGCTGATACCCCACGACACCCGCCGCCTTGAGGTGCGCGCGGACCAGGCGGTGGTATTTGGTGGCGATCCGGAGACGGAAGCCGTGGGTTTTACGAAAAGCCTCGGCCACGGAATCTAAGTCGTCGAGGTCGCGAACGTCTGCCCATGATTTTGGCACAGCCAGAACCAGATTTGCCTGCCCGTAACCAAGCCCGGCCAGTGGGGTGACCTTGGCCTGCCAGCGTGCGATTTTTTCTTGCACGACGTCGGATCCGGTGACACCGAGTGCGATCCGACCGGCGGCCAGTTCGCGCGGGATTTCTCCGGCTGCAAGAAGGGCCAGCTCGATGCCCGATATGCCATTGATACGACGGGCATATTCGCGGTCGGTGCCGGTCCGCTCGATTTGGATACCGCGCGCGGCGAGCCAGTTGAGCGTGTCCTGCATCAGGCGGCCCTTGGACGGGATGCCAAGTTTGACGGTCATGTTGAGCCGCCTTTCAGCGCCAGCACGCCTTCGGGGCGGATGACGCCGCCGACGGCGGGGAGCGCTGTGCCAGCGCCGAGTGCCGAAGTCAGCAAGTCATAGCGGCCACCCGTCGCGACCACTGGCAGGTCCGGGCGCGTGGGCGCGGAAAATCCAAAGACAAAGCCGCTGTAGTATTCGAGTGTCGTGCGCCCATAGCTGGCTTCGAACGGCAGCGCGGCCGGATCGACGCCCATTTCAGCGAGCGCGTCGAGGCGCGCGGCGAAAAGCGCAAGGGCGCTGGACAGCGCGGTGCCGGAACTGGCCAGAGCGTTTAGCGCGCCCAGCGCTTTGGGCGCATCACCCGCGATGGCGAGGATCGCGCTTAGCTGGTCAACTTGCGCTGCGGTAATCGGGGCTGTGTCGGCCTCGTCAGCCAGCAACCTCAGGCGCGTGGCAACTTCTTCGGGTGTGCGGAGGCCGACGTGGGGGATGGCGGCATCCGCAGGCGCGGGCGGTGGCGGTGCTGCTTGCGAGAACCGGGTGAGAAGCGCGCGGAAGCGTGCCGGGCGCCAGAGATGGCGCATAAGCGCGGCCTTGCGGCGGTCGGGTGTATCAAGGTCTTCGACGGCGGCTTTCAGAATGCCAAGATCGCCGATTGCGGGGCGCAGCGGAAGACCCGCGAGCGCGCCCTGCATCGCCGCAAAAACCTCGGCGTCTGCGCGGGCCTCGTCACCGCCAAAAACCTCGTAGCCGACTTGAATGTATTCCGTCGGTCGGGTGTCGTCTTCTTCCTGACGGCGAAAGACTTCGCCGGCGTAGGTGTAGCGCGCCGACGCGCGCCCGTCCTGCATGTGGCGCTGGACCAGCGGCACGGTGAAGTCCGGGCGCAGCATCATTTCGCCCCGCAGCGGGTCGTGGGTGACGAAGGCGCGGGCGCGGATGTCTTCGCCGTAAAGGTTCAGAAGCGTGCCTGCGGGTTGGAGGATAGCGGCCTCGAACACTTGGGCCCCGAGCGCCTCGAAAGCGGCGCGCAGACGATCAGCCTCGGCGCGGATGTCGGATTTCAGGGTCATGTCCGGTCGAGGATCTCGCGGACTTTCGCGATCATTTCCGCGCGCGGGACCTCGAATTGCGCGGGTTGATCGCGCCATTCTTCGTGGGTGGCGGTTTCGGCGATTCTGGCGCCGAGGATCAAGTCCTTGATCTGAACAACACCGCGTGCCGCTTCATCGGAGCCCTGGATGATGGCAACGGGTGATCCGCGTTTGTCGGCGTATTTCAATTGGTTACCGAAGTTTTTCGGGTTACCGAGGTAGACTTCGGCGCGGATGTTTGCGGCGCGAAGGTCGGCGGCCATTTTCTGATATTCGGCCATGCGGTCGCGGTCCATCACGGTGACGACGACCGGGCCGGTGGCATCGGTTGGTGCGCTTTTCTTGGCGCGGAGGGCGGCGAGCAGCCGGTCAACGCCGATGGAGACGCCGGTGGCCGGGACGGACTGGCCGGTGAAGCGCTTGACAAGGTCGTCGTAGCGGCCACCGCCGGCGACGGAGCCGAACTGGCGCGGGTTGCCCTTGTCATCCGCGATCTCGAAGGTGAGTTCGGCCTCATAGACCATGCCGGTGTAGTAGCCGAGGCCGCGTACGACGGAGGGGTCGATGACGATGCGGTCAGGGCCGTAGCCTTGGGCGGCGCAATTACTAGCAATCTGGCGAAGTTCGGCAGCGCCCGCTTGCCCGATTTCGGAAGGCTGCGCCGCTGTGATCCCTGCGCCGTTCACAAGATCCTCGAGTACCGAAAGTGTGCCTTCGTTGTTGCCGGATTTGGTCGCAAAGAACGCCATAATCGCGGAGATCTGAATTTCGTCGAGCCCGGCGCCTTCGGTTCGATCTCCGCTTTCGTCGGTTCGGCCTTCGCCAAGAAGCGCCCTGACACCGACCGCACCCAGGCGATCAAGCTTATCCATCGCGCGCATCACGATGCCACGAGCCCGCTCGTCGTCCTCGGCGATACCCGCAACCTCCAGCACCCCATTCAACACCTTCCGGTTATTCACCCGGATCACATAGTCTCCGCGATCAATACCGACCGCCTCCAACGCATCTGCCAGCATCATGCACATCTCGGCGTCCGCCGCGACGCTCGCCGTGCCGACCGTATCCGCATCGCATTGATAAAACTGCCGAAATCTCCCCGGCCCCGGCTTCTCGTTGCGCCAAACCGGACCCATCGCGTAGCGGCGATATGGCGTCGGCAGGTCGTTCCGGTGTTGGGCGTAGACCCGCGCAAGCGGTGCTGTCAGGTCATACCGCAGCGCCAGCCAGTCGCCGTCGTCATCCTCCTGCCAGGCGAAAACGCCCTCGTTCGGACGGTCGACGTCGGGAAGAAACTTGCCCAGCGCCTCGACCGTTTCAACGGCTGCACTTTCCAGGGGATCAAAGCCGTGGGCATGGTAGACCTTGGCGATGTTATCCAGCATCGCCTTGCGTTCGGTGACATCAGCACCGAAATAGTCACGAAAGCCCTTCGGCGTTTCCGCCCGGGGGCGCGGGGTCTTTTTGGTCTTGGCCATGATGGTCCCTCGATCCGTCGCGCGCGGTTTAGCGGGTGGCGGCAAGCGGAGCAAGGAGGTGGACAGTGAGCGTCGATATTGAGGAAAGACTGGCGCATCTGGAGCGCCTGAGTGAGGAATTGAGCGGCGTGGTTGCGGCGCAGGGCGCTGAGATTGCGGCGCTCAATCAAAAGGTGGCATTGTTGGTGGGGCGCGAGGCGGAACGTGAGGCCGCTGGTGGTGGCGGCGTTGTTCTGGGCGACGAGCGCCCGCCGCATTACTGATCTTTTGCCGGAGAAAAGATATGGCCTATCGTGTGCATCCCGAGACAAAAGTCGGGCATATTCATCTGAAGGTATCCGATCTGGGACGCGCCGTCGGGTTTTACCGCGACGTCCTTGGATTTGATTTGACGCGGCGATACGGCGATCAGGCTGCGTTTTTGTCCGCTGGCGGCTATCACCATCATATTGGCCTGAATACCTGGCAAAGCCGGGACGGCGCTGCGCCACCGCCGGGTGCAACCGGGCTTTATCACGTCGCGTTCCTGTACCCTGATCGTGCCACGCTGGCGGTGGCGGTCAGAAATTTGCTGGAAAACGATGTGCCGCTGACCGGTGCGTCGGATCATGGTGTGAGCGAGGCGGTTTACTTCGATGACCCCGACGGCAACGGTTTGGAGTTTTATCGGGACCGTGCGCCGGAAGAATGGCCGCGCGATGCGAATGGAGATTTGGCATTTACAACTGCGGCCCTTGATGTGGACGCATTGATCGCCGAGGCGGGCTGACCGCTATGGACGAGGCGGAAATGACGGCATAGGCTTTGCCGTCGGGGAGACAAGTATATGGCAATCGGATCAGACGCCCGGACCTATTTCAACGGCACCTGGCACGCGGGCGATGTGCCGATCATGCGGGCGGCAGATCACGGTGCCTGGCTGGGCACCACGGTGTTCGATGGCGCGCGTTATTTTGAGGGCGTGATGCCCGACCTGCTGTCGCATTGCGAGCGGATCAACAATTCCGCCCGGGCGTTGATGCTCACGCCAACTGTCAGTGCTGAGGACATGGTGGACCTGGTGCGCGAGGGGCTGGAAGGTCGCGCGCATGACGATGCCGTCTACATCCGGCCGATGTATTGGGGGATCGACGGCGACGCGACGACTATCGTTCCGAGCGCCGATAAAACCGGATTTGCAATCTGTCTTGAGGCGATCCCGATGGCGACGGCGGAAAAAACCATGCGCCTGACACGGACGCGGTTCCGGCGGCCGGTGCTGGAAGATGCGGTTGTTCATGCGAAGGCCGGGTGCCTTTATCCGAACAACGCCCGAATGCTGGCCGAGGCTGCCGCGAAGGGATATCCCAACGCGCTTGTGGCTGACGCGATGGGCAATGTGGCCGAGACGGCGACGGCCAATATCTTCATGGTGCGCGATGGCGAGATCCTGACGCCCGCGCCGAACGGCACATTTCTGGCCGGGATCACCCGGGCGCGGCATATGTCAAACCTTGCGGGCGAAGGCATGCCGGTGTTGGAAAAAGTGCTGACATTCGCTGATTTCGAAGCTGCCGACGAGGTGTTCATGTCGGGCAATATGGCAAAGGTGACGCCGGTCACTGAATTTGACGGGGTGCATTACCAGGTTGGTCCGGTCGCAAGAATAGTGCGCGAGCTTTACTGGGATTGGGCACTGTCGGAGCGGCTATGATTCACACCGGGTCCAGTCATATTTTCCTGCCCGATCAGGCGCTTGAACGGCTTGGGATCACACCGTCGGAGATTGCCGATGCTATTGAAGGCGCGTTGACCGCGAAAGCAGAAGGTCGGCTTCACACGACGCCAAAGTCCGTCATATTGCCCGGTGACGGGCGCTATATGATGTCAACGCTGGCCGTGGGCGACGATGGGCTGGTGGTGCTGAAGGCAGTGGGGGTTTATCCGGGCAACGCGGATCGCGGGCTGGACGCGATCAACGGTGCGGTCATCGTGATGGACGCCGAAACCGGGCTGTTGCGTGCGGTGATGGGGGCGAATTGGATCACCGGCGTGCGCACCGCCGCACTGTCTGCTGTCGCGGCAAGGCGGCTTGCCAATCCAGATGCCGAAACAGTGGCGTTCATCGGCTGCGGCGTGCAGGCGTCGAGCCATTTGGCGGCCTATAGGCTCATGTTTCCGCTCAAGAAAATATTCGCCATTGGTCGGGGGGCCGCGAATGTGGAGCGGTTGTGCGAGGAAGCGCGCGCGCTGGGGTTGCAAGCGGAAGGTGCGCTTGCCGAGGAAGCCTTAGGCGGGGCCGATCTGGTTGTGTCGTCGATCACGCTGGATTATTCGGTCACGCCGTTTCTGGACGCTGCGTGGCTGAAGCCCGGGGCATTTGCGACGATTACCGATCTGTTCATTCCCTGGATCTCAGAAAGTTCGGGCGTCTTCGATACAATCATTGTCGATGATATTGAGCAGGAACGGGCGAGCGAGAAACCGATGGTGCCAGCTGATCGGGTTACCGACGATCTGACCGGGCTAATCGGGCGTGACGACCTTGTCTTCGAGCCGGATAAAGTGACGGCGTTCGCCTTTCGCGGGCTGGCGTTGGGCGACTATGCGGCAGCAGCACTTGCGCTTCGCCGTGCAGAAGCAACCGGTGCGGGGCAGCACATCGTCGCAGCACCATAGACAGGCTCGCGCCGAACCCGCATGATCCACTTGTTAGAGGGATGATCCTATGCGCAAATTTCTAGTTGTCTTGGACGACAGTCGCGAATGCCTGAACGCGATGCGTTTTGCGGCGATGCGCGCCGCACACACTGGCGCCGGTGTTGAGATCCTGTCGGTGATCCCGCCCGATGAGTTCAACCACTGGATCGGTGTGGGCAACATCATGCGCGAAGAAGCGCGCGAGCGGATCCATGCGCATTTCGAGGTTTTTGCCAAGTGGATGCGGGACAAACAGGGCGTTGACCCGGAACTTGTGGTGCGTGAGGGCGAGCCAATGGCCGAGATCATGGCGCAGATCGAGGAAGATACCGACATTGGCGTTCTGGTTCTGGGGGCGTCGAGCGAGAAACGAGGCCCGGGGCCACTTATTGCGGAACTGGCGCGCAGTTTTGGGACATTGCCGATCCCGGTGACAATTGTGCCGGGCGATTTATCGAAAGAAAAGCTGGAGGCCGTCACCTGAGAAGGGGCGTTGCCCCTCGCGCCCGGAAGGGCGCTCACCCCAAATATTTTGGAGCAGAAGAAGCCTGGACATTGACCTTGGTTTTTGCGGTTCGGCGATTTAGAATTGTTCCAAACACTTGACACTTGAGGTGCCGGACCGCATATTTTTGCCCTACCCGATCAGGACACTGCCCATGTTTATCCAAACGGAATCGACCCCGAACCCCGCGACGCTGAAATTTCTGCCAGGCCAGGCGGTACTTGGTGCTGGCACGGCGGATTTTCCAACTGAGACGTCGGCGTCTTCGTCGCCGCTGGCGAGCCGGATATTTCTGATCCAGGGGGTGACGGGCGTGTTTTTCGGCACCGATTTCGTCACCGTGACCAAAGGTGACGGCGTTGAGTGGGATCATATCAAACCTGCCATCCTGGGCGCGATCATGGAGCATTTCCAGTCGGGCCGCGCAGTGATCGAAGGCGAAGGCGGCGCTTCGGGGCACGCGGATCACGATGGGCCGGATGGCGATATTGTAAACCAGATCAAAGAGTTGCTTGATACACGCGTGCGCCCGGCGGTGGCCCAGGACGGTGGCGATATCGTCTTTCACGGCTTTGATCGCGGCATCGTTTATTTGCACATGCAAGGGGCATGTGCGGGTTGCCCGTCATCGACTCTGACGCTGAAGATGGGGATTGAAAACCTGCTTCGCCACTACATCCCGGAAGTTGTCGAAGTGCGGCCGGTTGCGGCCTGACCCGACAATTCTGGCGTTTGACACATCGGCCGCGCATTGCGCGGCCGCTTTGTTGATGGGGGGCGAGATTGTCGCATCGCGAC
Organism: uncultured Boseongicola sp.; assembly: GCA_964194845.1. Lineage (GTDB taxonomy): Bacteria > Pseudomonadota > Alphaproteobacteria > Rhodobacterales > Rhodobacteraceae > CAXMNX01. The sequence continues at coordinate 29,767 of CAXMNX010000104.1, read as the reverse complement.
AAGAAGAGATGGTCAAGGGGCAGGCCGAGCGGCTTTTCCCGATGTTGGAAGAAGTGTTGTCGGAGGCCGAAGTCGGTTGGAGCGCGCTTGATATCGTTGGCGTTGGCACGGGGCCGGGGAATTTCACCGGTAACCGAATTGCCGTAAGCGCGGCGCGGGGGCTTGCGATATCGTTGGTCATTCCGGCGATCGGGATTTCGCGTTTCGAGGCGCACGCGTTCGGAACGACGGGAGTTGTAATCAGTTCGGTCGCAGGACCGCGCGGTCAGGTCTATGCCCGTGTCATGAACCATGAGGGCGCTGACCCCGTGCTTGGCATGGCGGAAAATATTTCGCTGGACGCCCCGGCCCGAGCAGAACCCGTCTGCATCGGTGCAGATGCCGAGGTTTTTGCGCGGCGATTTTCGGGGCATGTTGCAAAGGCAAAATTCCCGTTGACCGAGGCCATTGGTCGAATTGCCGCGTCGCGCAAAGACAATTCGCAAATCCCCCGCCCCACCCCGCTCTACATCCGACCAGCAGACGCGTTACCATCATCGGACCCGCCGCCGGTCATTCTGCCGTGACGCCGGAGGCGATGGCGGTGATCCATGGCCGCGCAATGGTCGTGCCGCGGGCCTGGTCAGCAGTGGAGTTCGAGGAGATGCTTCAATCCCCCGGTTGCGTTCATTCGGTGCATGAACCGGGATTTGCGCTGGGAAGGGTCGTGTTGGACGAGGCTGAGTTGCTGACGATTGCCGTGGACCCCGATCACCAGAGCAAAGGGATTGCACGCCTGTGTTTGAATGGCTTTCACAGTAACGCACGCGAGATAGGCGCGACGCGCGCGCTTCTTGAGGTTGCCGCGACCAATGCGGCGGCGCGGGGCCTGTATCTAAGCGCGGGTTACTTCGAAGACGGCGTGCGCAAAGCATACTACCGCGCGCCAGACGGTCTGAGGATTGACGCCATTCTCATGAGCAAAGCGCTGAACGGCTAGTAACATTGCGTAAATGTGGCCTTTTCCGCGCGGGTCGGCGGCACAAAGACCAAGTCGGCTATTGACCCTTTGCCGCGACTGCGGCCTTAATCGGCAATGATCTGACGTAGTTCAGACGAATAACGGGCGCTTGGGGTGGAGGCCCGCCTGAGGCGTTCCCAATAATTGAGTAACCTGGGAGAAACTTCATGACATTTATGCAGAAATTCCTCGGCGCGAGCGCTGTTTTGGCGCTGTCTGCGGGCGCCGGGATGGCCGAGCCTGCGCTGATCTTCGATCTGGGCGGTAAATTCGACAAATCATTCAACGAAGCGGCGTTCGCTGGCGCACAACGCTGGGCGGAGGAAACCGAAGGCACCTTCCGCGAGATCGAACTTAGCAGTGAAGCGCAACGTGAACAGGCGCTTCGCCGGTTTGCCGAAGCGGGCGCCAACCCGGTTATCATGACCGGTTTTGCGTTTGGGTCAGTTCTGGATGAAGTGGCACCTGATTATCCCGACACTAAATTCGCAATTATCGACATGGTTGTGAACCAGCCGAACGTGCGTTCGGTAGTGTTTAACGAACACGAAGGGTCGTTCCTGGTCGGCATGATGGCGGGCTTGAAAACTGAATCTAACACCGTCGGATTCATCGGCGGCATGGACATTCCGCTTATTCGCAAGTTTGCCTGTGGCTATGCCCAGGGCGTGGTGGCTGCCAACCCGGATGCGACCGTCATTTCCAACATGACCGGCACGACACCTTCGGCCTGGAATGACCCGGTGAAGGGTGGCGAATTGACTAAGGCGCAGATCAGTCAGGGCGCTGACGTGATTTATGCCGCCGCTGGTGGCACCGGTGTGGGCGTTCTTCAAGTTGCTGCCGACGAAGGTATCTTTTCGATCGGTGTCGATTCAAACCAGAACTATCTGCACCCGGGATCAGTTCTGACATCGATGATGAAGCGCGTGGATGTCGCCGTTTACGAGGCGATGAGCCAGGGCGAAGGTCTTGAGACCGGTTTTCAGGTTATGGGGCTTTCGAATTATGGCGTTGGCGTTGCGCTGGACGAAAACAACGAGAAGATCGTCAGCTATTCCATGCTGTCGTCGGTTTATGACGCCGCCGACAAGATCGTTGCGGGTGACTTGAGTGTCCACGATTATATGGCGGATGATAGCTGCCCGGCGCTTGAGTTCTGATGACCGAAATGACTGCGAACGGAGGGGCGGTCAATGCGGCCGCCCCTGCCATTGAGCTTAAGGGCATTTCCAAAGCCTTTGGCCCGGTTCAGGCCAACAAGGACATATCAATCCGGGTGATGCCCGGAACAATCCACGGCATAATTGGCGAAAACGGTGCCGGGAAATCGACGCTGATGTCGATCCTTTACGGGTTTTACAAAGCCGATTCAGGGCAAATTTTTATCAACGGCAACGAGACACATATTCCTGACAGTCAGGCGGCAATCTCGGCTGGCATCGGCATGGTATTTCAGCATTTCAAACTGGTTGAGAATTTTACCGTGCTGGAGAACGTGGTTCTGGGCGCGGAAGAAGGCGCGCTTTTGCGCCCGTCGCTGGCCAGCGCGCGAAAACTGCTGACGCAGTTGGCAGATGAATACGAGCTGAACGTCGATGCGGATGCGCTGATCGAGAACCTGAGCGTCGGGTATCAGCAGCGCGTGGAGATTCTGAAAGCGCTCTATCGCAAGGCCGATATCCTGATATTGGACGAGCCGACCGGCGTGTTGACGCCTGCCGAAGCTGATCACCTGTTCCGCATACTCGAGGGGCTGAAGGACGAAGGAAAAACAATCATCCTGATCACACACAAATTGCGTGAGATTATGAATGTGACTGACACCGTAAGCGTCATGCGCAGGGGCGAAATGACCGCGACAGTCAAGACCCGCGACACCAGCCCCGAGCAGCTGGCGGAATTGATGGTGGGCCGTAAAGTGTTGTTGCGCGTCGATAAAAAGCCCGCGACGCCATATGCTCAGGTGCTTGAAGTTGAAAACCTGCGGGTCAAGGACGACAACGGTGTCGAGCGACTGAAAGGTGTGTCGCTGAGTGTTCGGGGTGGCGAGATACTTGGCATCGCAGGTGTCGCCGGGAACGGGCAATCGGAATTGCTGGAGGTTCTGGGCGGCTACCGCAAGGCCAAAGGCAAAGTGCGGGTCAGTGGCGACGAGATTGACTTAACGGGTCGCAAGTCCGATGGACAGTCGCGCCGTGCGAGAGGCATCGCCCACGTTCCCGAGGACCGGCAGCGCGAAGGTCTGATCATGGATTTCCATGCCTGGGAAAACATCGCCTTCGGATACCACAATGACGCGGCTTATCAGCGATCGAAATGGCTGATGGATAATCGCGCAATCAAAAATGATACCGCGGGAAAAATGGAACGCTTCGATGTTCGCCCGCCGAACCCGGCACTTAATGCAAAGAACTTTTCCGGTGGCAACCAGCAAAAGATTGTGCTGGCGCGCGAGATCGAGCGAGACCCCGAATTGCTGCTGGTCGGTCAGCCGACGCGCGGTGTCGACATCGGTGCCATCGAATTCATCCACCAGCAGCTTGTCGCACTTCGTGATCGCGGCAAGGCGATCCTGCTGGTGTCGGTGGAGCTGGACGAGATCATGTCGCTGGCCGACCGGATCATCGTAATGTTCGACGGCCAGATCATGGGTGAGCGAATAGCAGGCCAGACCGACGAGAAAGAGCTTGGGCTTTTGATGGCGGGTGTCACCGACACCGGTCGCGCGCCGACCCCGGCAGAACCAACGGGCGCGATGCGGGTCGGAAACCCCGGTCAGGAAGGGTGACGAAATGGACGTGATGCCAAAGTGGGCCGACGCCCTTCTGATCCCGCTAATCTCGATCTTGATTGCTTTTTTGATCTCGGGGCTGGTGATCCTGGCGATAGGTGAAGATCCGATCGCCGCACTTAATCTGATGGTAAGCGGAACTTTTGGCCGATCCGAAGGCATCGGCTACATGCTGTATTACACGACGAATTTCACCTTTACCGGACTGGCCGTGGCGGTGGCATTTCACGCCCGGATGTTCAATATCGGCGGCGAAGGTCAGGCGATGCTGGGCGGCCTTGGCGTGGCGCTGGTGTGCCTTTCGGTCGACTGGCCGCACTGGACGCTGGTCTTGCCGGTTGCGATAGTCGGGGGTGCTATATTCGGCGCTGCCTGGGCGGCCATCCCCGCCTACCTGCAAGCCAAGCGCGGCAGTCACATCGTGATCACGACGATTATGTTCAACTTCATCGCGGCGTCGTTGATGGTTTACATGCTGGTCGAGGTTCTGAAGCCGGCGGGCGCGATGGACCCGGCATCGGCGAAGTTTCCGCTGGGCGCACATCTGCCGACGTTCCGCGAAATGTTCGCGACCGAGGGCAGCCGCTTGTTTGGAAGCTCTCCGGTCAACGTCACTTTCTTTGTCGCGCTTCTGGCCTGTGTCGGCGTCTGGTTTCTGATCTGGCGCACGCGGCTAGGTTTTGCGATCCGCGCCTACGGCAAAAGCGAGCCTGCGGCACTCTATGCAGGCATTTCGCCGACCCGGATCATCATGATCGCGATGCTGATATCGGGTGCATTGTCGGGCCTGATGGCGATCAATGCGGTTATGGGCGAAGCCGAGCGGCTGGTTCTGAACTCGGTTGAGGGTGCCGGGTTTATCGGCATTGCAGTTGCTTTGATGGGCCGGTCGCACCCCTTTGGCGTGCTTTTGGCTGCACTTCTTTTCGGGTTTCTTTTCCAAGGCGGTGCCGAGCTGAGCCTTTGGACCAATGTCCCGCGCGAGCTGATCGTGGTGATTCAGGCGCTGGTGATCCTGTTTACCGGTGCCTTGGACAATATGGTGCGTATGCCGCTTGAGCGGCTCTTTCTGATGTTCCGACGAAAACGCCCCGAAGAAACGACCACATCAGCGAAGCCGGCGGAGTGACATCATGGATTTCCTGACACTCGTCCAGATCTCTGACACTGCTGTCCGGTTTGCGGTCCCGCTTCTTTTCGCCTGCCTGGCCGGGTTATTTTCGGAACGCGCCGGAATTTTCGACATCGGGCTTGAGGGCAAGATGCTGGCGGCGGCGTTTTTCTCGGCCGCTGTGGCTGCGCTTACGGCAAACGTTTGGATTGGGCTGCTGGCCGGGATTGGCGCGTCTTTGGCGCTGAGCATCATCCACGGGCTGGCGTCGATCACCTTTCGGGGCAACCAACTGATTTCTGGCGTTGCAATCAACTTTCTGGCCGCCGGTCTGACGGTATTGATCGCCCAGGACTGGTTTCATCAAGGCGGGCGCACGCCGTCGCTTAGCGATTTCGGGCCGAATGCGCGGTTCAACCAAATCACGCTGCCTTTTGCCGATCAGGCTGGCGACGGCGCGTTCGGCATTATTTATCGCGAGTTAATCTCGGGCCATTCGATCCTGGTTTACATCGGCTTTCTGACCGTGCCGTTGACCTGGTACATATTATTTCGCACCCGGTTTGGCTTGCGCTTGCGCGCGGTTGGCGAAAACCCGGCGGCTGTGGACACCGCTGGCATCAGCGTTGTGGCGTTGCGTTATTCGGCGGTGGCGATATGCGGCGTGCTTTGCGGGTTGGCGGGGGCGTATCTGTCGACTGGCCTGCAAGCCGGGTTCGTCAAGGACATGTCGTCGGGGCGCGGGTTTATCGCACTGGCGGCACTGATCTTCGCGAAGTGGCGACCCTGGTATGCGCTTTGGGCTTGCCTGCTATTTGGCTTCTTGCAAGCATTGTCGATCAGGCCGGATGCGGTCGAGGCGCTGGTGCAATTCAAAGTGCCGGGTCAGTTTTTGGACGCGCTGCCGTATATTCTTACGGTCGTCATTCTGGCCGGTTTTGTCGGCAAGGCGATTCCACCGCGCGCGGGCGGCCAGCCTTACGTCAAAGAAAACTAACGGCTAACCACCGACATCGCTCCGATTTGTCGCATGTGGACTTATGCCATCGGACCAATTGGTCGTTGAACCCGTTGACGTTGCGGGCGTAAGGGGTGCCACATGCAAATCTATCTTCCCATCGCCGAGGTTTCGGTCAATGCCTTCCTGCTGCTTGGCCTTGGCGGGATGGTTGGCGTGCTTTCGGGCATGTTCGGCGTGGGTGGTGGGTTTCTGATGACGCCGCTGTTGTTCTTCATCGGCATACCGCCTGCGGTTGCGGTTGCAACGGAGGCCAACCAGATTGTCGCGTCGTCGTTTTCGGGCGTGCTGGCACACTTTCGGCGGCGGACGGTTGATTTCAGAATGGGCGGCGTGCTTTTGGTTGGTGGCCTCGCTGGCGCAGCTTTAGGTATTCAGGTCTTCAACGCGCTGAAAGCAATCGGTCAGGTCGATCTGCTGGTGCGCCTCAGCTACGTGTTTTTCCTGGGCATCATCGGGTCGCTGATGTTCGTCGAAAGCCTGAATGCGCTTCGCAAGACGCGAAGCGGCAAGGTGCCGACGCGGCCGCATCACACCTGGGTGCATAAGCTGCCTTTCAAAATGAAGTTCCGGACATCGGGTCTGTATATCTCGGTCATTCCACCGATCCTGGTGGGCATATTGGTCGGCATTCTGGCGGCGATCATGGGTGTTGGCGGCGGCTTCATCATGGTGCCTGCGATGATCTACATCCTTGGAATGCCAACGAAAGTCGTCATCGGGACATCGCTGTTTCAGATTATATTCGTCACTGGTTTCACCACCTTGCTGCACGCGACGACCAACTTCACTGTGGACGTGGTTCTGGCAGTGCTGTTGCTGGTCGGCGGCGTGATCGGGGCGCAGATCGGCACGCGAATTGGCGCGCGGCTTAGGGCCGAGCAGCTTCGTATTTTGTTGGCGTTTATGGTGCTGGTCGTCTGCGGAAAACTGGCGTTGGAGCTTCTGTTGATGCCGACCGAGCTTTACTCGCTTGGCGTGGTGGGGGGGCACTGATGCTGCGGCTTGTTGCCCTTTTGCTTTTGGTGGCGTTGCCTGGACAGGCCGAAGAAGTGGTCGCGGGCCTGAGCCAGAACCGCGTGCAGATCACGACAAACTTCGATGGCTCGGAAATTCTGATATTCGGGGCGGTAAAGCGCGAAACACCTTTGCCGGACGGACCGCCATTGCAGGTGATCATTACCGTCGAGGGTCCGTCATCGCCGATTACCATTCGTCGCAAGGCCAAGCGGTTCGGGATCTGGATCAACACTGCGGCGGTGGAAGTGGACAAAGCGCCGTCGTTTTATGCGGTGGCGACGTCGGCACCCTGGCTTGAGGTGATCAAGGATATCGAGGACTTGCGCAACAAGGTATCCATTGATCGGGCCATCAGGGCCGTCGGTCTGGAGCGGCGTGACGGAGGTGTTTTCGTCGAAGCACTGATCCGCATTCGACGCGGGGAAGATGCCTATTTCAACGATTTCGGTGGTGTCGAAGTCAGCGAGCAAACGCTGTTTCGAGCCTCGGTGAAATTGCCGGCGAACCTGACCGAAGGCGACTATATCACGCGCTTTTTCCTGACACGCGGCGGCGTGGTCATCGACGAGCATGAAAGTGTGATCGACGTTCGCAAGGTTGGGCTGGAGGCGTTTCTTTTCAATCTGTCGCGCCAGAAACCATTGATCTATGGCCTTATGTCGCTGACGATTGCGATCTTTGCCGGTTGGTTAGCCTCGGCCATATTCCGGTGGATCCGCGTCTGAGCGTTGGCAACAGCCCAAAGTTATCCGCGCCCGATAAAGGGCATTTTGGTTGCGATCACGGTCATAAACTGGACATTGGCTTCAAGCGGCAACGACGCCATGTGCAGAACCGAATTTGCGGCGTCGCCGACATTCATGACGGGGTTTTCAGGTTTGCCCTGCGCCTTCAGGCGCGCGTTCATCGCCTCGACCATCGAAGTTTCAGCATTGCCAATGTCAATCTGACCGCAGGCAATATCAAATTCGCGACCATCGAGGCTGAGCGTTCGCGTCAGCCCGGTGATGGCGTGTTTGGTGGTCGTGTAACAGGTCGAGCCTTCGCGCGGCGTATGGGCGGAAATTGAGCCGTTGTTGATGATACGCCCGCCTTGTGGGTCCTGCGCGCGCATGATGCGAAAGGCGGCGCGGGAGGCGAGGAACATACCCGTCAGATTGACCGCAACGACATTTTGAAAGTCCGCCAGCGATATCTGGTCGATGGTCGTCTGCGGGCCGAATATGCCAGCGTTGTTGAACAAAACATCCAGGCGTCCGGCGGTTTCGACGAAGGCGTCAAACGCGGCGTCCAGACTGGCCTCGTCGGTGACATCCGCAGGCAACGGAACAGCGGCGTCGTATTCTTCGGCCATCGCCTTGAGCGGGGCTTCGCGGCGCGCGAGCAGGCCGACAATCCAGCCTTCGTCCAGAAAGCGCCGCGCAGTTGCCTGGCCGATGCCGGAAGACGCGCCGGTGATAAGGATTGAGCGGGTCATGGTGTCTCCTCCGAGGCGAGTGTGATGGGCGCGGGCGGCGCTGACAGATCAGTTGTTGTCAGGGGGCGCTGCGGCATGGCGAGGCGATAGCGCGTGACCCAGTGCAGCCGGGTTTCGGCGCGTGTGATTGCGACATAGGCCAGACGTTTCCACAAAGGCAGCCCGGCTTCAATGCGGCCCGCGCGGTTTGCGGCGTAAAGATCAGGCGCGAAGACCTGCACCTCGGGCCATTGCGAACCCTGCGCCTTGTGGATTGTTACCGCGGACCCGTGCAGAAACGCTGCCCCCATGTTGGCGGCGAAGGGGATCGAGGGTTCGTCTTCGCCCGGTAGCTCGATCTTGACGATGGACGCGGCAGAGACCTGTGGTTCAAGCGCGCCGATGACGTGCAACCGCGAAAAGCCGGGGCGTTTGCCGGGGCCGAGGTAGATGACCTGTGCGCCCTTGATCAATCCCCGCGCTTCAAGATCGAGGCGCTTTTTCCGGTGTTTGACCGGCAATTCGATGCCGTCGCAGATCAGCGGCTCACCGGCAAGCAACCCATCGGCGGGCGAGCCGTGCGCCGCGCGAAAGGCGCTGATCAGCCGGATGCGCGTCGCATTGCGCCAGACAAGAACCGGCGAGCGGGCCATCATATCGGCGTCAACGCGTTCGGCCACCACCACGCGATCGTCGGCACGGGCCGCGTCTTCGATCATGCGCTCGAAGTCCTCAAACTCCAGGCTGTCGTCGCCAAGCGCATGGGCCAGATCGAGGATCGGGTTGTCGTGTTCCTGGCGGTGGATGCGGCTGAGCGTGAGTTTTCGCGGGGTAGGCAGATCGTCGAAAACCATCGCACCGGACTGGTTTACCGGCGCAAGCTGGGCCGGGTCGCCAAAGAGCAGCAGCGTCGGAAAGATGTCCTGCAAATCTTCGAATTGCTTGGCGTCCAGCATCGAGGCTTCGTCAACGAAACCGATATCCAGCGGGTCGTCGCGGCGTTTCCAGCCGAGGATGAAATCCGATCCCTTTAGGCCAGCGGTAGCCAGCGCGCCGGGAACCGATCGGTTGTGTTGGAAGAACGCCGCAGCGCGATCCAGCGCCGCGTCAGTGAGACCTTCGACCACTGGTCGCTCGCCATTGGCGACAAGCCATTCGGCGATCTTTTCGTATTCCGGGTCGTAAATTGGAGTGTAGAGGATGCGGTGGATTGTGGTCGCCGCGACACCTTCCTGGGTTCTGAGCACACTTGCGGCCTTGTTGGTGGGTGCCAGAATGGCCAACGTGCGCCGATCCTTGCGCCGCCGACCCTCGTAATCGCCGCTGACAGTCGCAACTCCGGCATCGGCCAGCGCGTCGGCCAGCCGTGCGAGCAGCATGGTTTTGCCGGAGCCTGCCTTGCCGATCACCGCGAGCGTGCCCGGGCCGTCTTCGCTTCGCGGGGTTGTCAGACTTGCTTCGATATCGACGCCCGAAGATTGCAAAACTTCGGCGATGCAGTCGAACGCTTCGGCCTGATCCTCGGAAAACTGGGTGAGCGGCACCGACATGGGGCGGACGGTAGTGCATTTCGACATTGAATAGAATCGAAATTCGCGGTTTCTCCATCAGCATATTGCTGATTTCGAACGCAAATTTCGATACATTTCCAGTCCGTGGAAAGTCGAAACACGGTAAACGCCCGCCCCAAAATACGCCAGCAAGATCAGGCGAATATGGCGATGTTGGTCGGCTGAGGCGCGCCGAATGCACGGTCGAACCAGTGTTGGCTGATCTCGGGCGACAGCCCCGCGCGGGCCAGAAGCCGTGGACGCAATTCGCCTTCAAACGCCCAAAGACCAACGCTGGTCGCGTCGCGGCCGGTGCCGCTGGTTCCAAGGATGGTCGGGCCCCATCCAAGACGGCGGTAAATCCGCACCATGCGGGCATCAAACACCCCAACCGCGTGACTGAGATTGAAGCCGAGGCCCAGCTCAAGCCCAGCGAGCATCAACCCGGCCGAAATGCGTGGGTCGGCGTCAGGGGCCAGACAAAACCGCGTGCATTCCCAAATAAAGGGGCTGCGGATTTCAACGCCGTCGGTCAGATGCAGGAATTGATCGTTGACCATGGTTTCGGCCGTGGTGGGCAGAAATCGAATCGAACCGCCGTGGCTGCCATCAGCGCGCTGCCAGATCACGTAAAGCGGGTTCTTGTCGTCGTAGTCGTCGCGTTCGGTGCCGTCAGCGCGCAGTGTAACTTCCCAACCCAACCGGTCATGGAACTGGAGCGCGCGGTCCTGAAACATAGACGCGGCAAGCTGGGGATAGGTCTGAAGATCGTCGGCGTAGATATAGCGTAGCATAAATTCCCTCCGTCATTTGAGACAGAAGTTATGCTACGATGGGGAGGGTTAACGACGCCGCACCAATGAGGCCGTCTGAATTAAGCGAATAATTCAAATGCGCGCGGGCGTGTTATCAAACGACTAACAGACCCTGGCTGAGCGCCCGCGCGACAGCGTGTGTGGTGTTCATCGCTGCCAGTTTGAACCGCGCGCTTTCAATGTAGACCCGCAAGGTGTGTTCCGAGATCGACAGACTTTCGGCGGCCTGCGCCCGGCTGTAGCCCATGCCCAGCAATGTCAATGCGTCGGTTTCCCTGGGGCTAAGGCTGACGGTGGGCGAATGATCGGTGCCGCGTTCCAGTTCAAGCGCCTTTTGGTTGATATAATGCGAGACCAGGATGAGATCGCGGATGTGTTTTTCGGTATAACGCATCCATTGGTCGTCGGTGGCATTATCCGAGACTGTGAAAAGCGCGAATTGACCGGACGGTCCCCGGATCGGGACGGGAAAGCCCTGATTGCCGACGCCGCTGTCGATCGCTTCACCAAGAAAGTTCCGCACACCTTTTGATGACCAATCCAGCCGCTTCCAGTCAATCGGGTGGAACCGCCGATAACAAGCCTGAACAACGGGGTCGATACGGGCGTAATCCTTGTCGAGATACCGCCCGACCCATTCCGGCGAATAAGTCAGCGCGGCATATTGTTCGCCCGTGGAATTTACCGAGTGATAAACAATATGCTCGACATCGAGCGTGTCCCTGAGTGCGACGACCTGTTCGTTCAGTCCTTCAAGCGTTCGGACCTCCTGCAGTTGCTCGATGAAGGATTCCAACATGACCCACGTCCCCCTGTGCCGCGCCCGGCGCGACTATATGGTTCGATGTCAGTTCCTGGGCTGCGACGTCGGCCGCAACGACAAGCTGCTGTTCGAGGGCGGACAGACCATTTTTCCTTGCAAACGCCTGAAGGTCCGCGATGACATCGAGTATCCAATCGTTCGTCATGTTGACTCTCTTTTTCAAAGGTTAACGAAGCATTAATACAACCTTAGCATGTAGAAAATTTTCTCGAAATTCGCTGGTATCAACTCCCCAGAAATAGTGAAGTGGCAATTTCTAATGCTTTGAAAACAAACAAACCTGACTATTTAGACAGGCCAATTTCGGACGTTTTCGGTCTGCGACTCGGGCGAATCACCAATTGGAAACAGTCTGTTTCCATTTAGGAAACGCTCGCCTCTACGGTGTCCTCGAATGTGCGCAGACCAGTGCGCGGCGCCTGGACCAGAACTGCCATGTTTCCGGGCTTATGTTCGTTTCTGCGCATCTTCACGTGAGCCGCCGGGATTTCGGCCCAGGGAAAGACCTCGGACATGCAGGGATCGAGCCGACGCTCGACCATCAACTGGTTTGCGGCACCGGCCTGCTTGAGATGGGCGAAGTGGCTGCCTTGCACGCGCTTCTGGTGCATCCAGATATAGCGCGCGTCCATCGTCAGGTTGTACCCGGTGGTGCCTGCACAAATGACCACCATGCCGCCCTTTTTCACAACAAAGGTTGAGACCGGGAATGTTGCTTCGCCGGGGTGTTCGAAGACCATGTCAACGTTCACGCCTTTGCCGGTGACGTCCCAGATTGCCTTACCGAACTTGCGGACTTCGCCGAACCATTCCTTGTATTCGGGCGTATTCACTTCGGGAAGCTGGCCCCAGCAGTTGAAATCCTTGCGGTTGATGACGCCCTTGGCACCCAGACCCATCACGAAGTCGCGCTTGTCTTCATCCGAGATCACGCCGATGGCGTTGGCGCCCGCGGTATTGGCAAGCTGGATGGCGTAGGACCCAAGCCCGCCGGAGGCACCCCAGATCAATACGTTCTGGCCGGGCTTCAATTCGTGCGGGTGATGCCCGAAAAGCATCCGGTATGCGGTGGCGAGCGTCAGCGTGTAGCAGGCGCTTTCTTCCCAGGTCAGGTGCTTGGGCCGCGGCATCAATTGTTGGGCCTGAACCGTCGTGAATTGCGCGAATGATCCGTCGGGTGTCTCGTAACCCCAGATCCGCTGGCTGGGCGACAGCATCGGGTCGCCGCCGTTGCATTCTTCATCCTCGCCGTCGTCTTGATTGCAGTGGATAACTACTTCGTCACCGACCTTCCAGCGCGTGACCTTTTCGCCCACGCCCCAGACAATGCCCGCCGCATCGGAACCGGCGATATGATAGTCGGCCTTGTGGACATCAAAGGGGCTGATCGGAATGCCCAAGCCCGCCCAGACGCCGTTGTAATTGACGCCCGCCGCCATCACCAACACGACAACCTCGTGGCTGTCGGGCATTTTCACCGGCACGACTTCTTGCAGGAAGGATTGATCCGGCTCGCCGTGCCGTTCGCGGCGAATGGCCCAGGCGTGCATATTTTCCGGCAAGTGGCCCAGCGGTGGCATCTCGCCAACGGCGTAGAGGTCCTTCAGGGGCGCATCGTGGCCAAGAGTGTCGGCGTCAGTGTCCAAAGCCATATCCTTTTCCTCACTCTTACCGTGCTGCATCGCAGAATGGTAGCCTGCTTCAGAGTGGGATTAATATCGGCCAGGTAACTATGCAAACAAATAATTGGTTTTTTTGTAATTTTATGTCTTGGCGGGGCCTGAATCTGCTGAGATTACCGGTATTGCCTTGGCTGCATCCGCAGAAAGATGCTGCGCGATCGAATTTGCGTAGAACGCAACCAGATCAGCTTCGGCGATAGAATACCGATCCCCGTCGCACGCCAGGATCTGGCGCAGAACCAGGATGTCAAGCTCGCGTCTGATGCCGTCCTTGTCGTCGGAGGACAGAGAAAAGTCCGGGGCTTCGCTCGGCGAACCGGGCCGGATGTCGGCCATAATCGCGGCGATCTCGTCAGTTGTGGCGCCGTCGGCGCACTGCGCGATTGCCGCGAGAATGAGCGGCGCCGTAACGATCGGGACAGCGGCGTTTATGTCTTCGCTTAACCTATTGGCAATCGTGGCAACCAATTCGGCGGGTTCTTCCTCTGCCATCTTTCGGAGCGATACCGGGTGGCCAAAGGTTACAGCGGCGGTGCCAAAGCGCCCGACTTTGCCCATGATCCGCCTGCGGACATAGCGAAGGGTGAAACGGACGGCTTCGGGGACCGACGCGCGAAAACGGCGTTGTCCGGAGCGCCCTGCGGCAATCAGCACGCGGTCTTCAACGACGCGATCATAATTCAGCGCCACCGGCACGAAGACCACATCGCGCCCGTCCAGTTTCCAGCCTTCGACGATGTAGCTGAGAATGCCCAGTTTGGGCGCACCGATCAGTCCATCACGCGACAGGCCGCCTTCGGGAAACACAGCTTGGGTCACTCCGGCCTCGGTGGCGCGCTGCACGTAGGTCGACAAGACCTTGCGGTAGAGCGCTGTTCGCAACCTGCGCCGGATGAAAAAGGCCCCCATGGCCTTGATTAATCCCCGAAGCGGCCAGACGCGCGCCCATTCGCCGACGGCATAGCTGAGCGCCGACTGTGTCGCCGCAAGATATGTGACCAGCACATAGTCGAAGTTTGACCGGTGGTTCATCACGAATACGACGGTCGCCTCGGGGTCAATCGACGACAATGCTTCCTCGTCGACGTGGTGCAGGCGCACGTCAAACAGTTTGGTCGCGATCCAGCGCGCAAATTTTATCGCAAAACTGAAATAGGCCGAGGCGCTGAACGAGGGGACAATCTCGCGGGCATAGTCCCGGGCCTTCTCAAAGGCGACGTCCTCGCGCACGTCATTTTCAGCGGCATGATCGGCAACGGCGCGCACAACGTCTGCGTCGTAAATCACCCGCTGTATCATGTCTTGCCGCCGCAGAAGCTTGAAGGGTTGGATCGGGCGTTCGAGGCGCTTGTTCAGCTCGGCAACAAGCCGTTCCGCGCGACGGCGAAAGAACCAGCGAACCGAGGGGAAAAGCAGATGCGTCGAGGCCGTGACCGCCGCGAACAGCAGGATCAGGATCAGCAGCCAGACCGGCAATTCAACGGATTGCATCATGCGCACAGCTTTGCCGCATATGGCCGCCAAGGAAAAGCCCGGTCTTTGCCGGCCTGCGTTCTTGGGCTTAGGCTGGGACTATGGATCAAGGAAGCGGAACAGTTGACGAGAACAACGTGGATCAATTCCGCTATCGCCGGGGAAGTGCGTGGATAGGTGCGATTGCGGCCGGGCTTCTTCTGGCGGCGACAGTCCTGGGGATCAGCGTTGGCGCTGATCTCAGCAAGTCGACTGAGATTTTCATGGGCGTCGCGGCGGTTCTGCTGTTGAGCGCACTGGTATTGTTATTCGTCTATCTTGCGCGTCGGGCACCGGTTCAGCTTCGTGTCGGACCGGCTGGTCTGGATATGGCAGTGGGGTTTGCTGAACCCTTGGCATGGCGCGATATCCATCGCATCCGGTATCTGGGCGAAACGAAGCACTTGACCGGGAAACAGGCGTGGCTGGTCGTTGATCCCGCGCCGGGCGTCATTCCCGAATATCGGTTGGCTGGACCACGATTTGTTGAGGCCTGGCTACTCAGAAAAATCGGCGTTCGCATACCGTTGCACATGCTGGATGCAGAGCCCGACGTCGTGATCCGCTCCATCGAACGCTTTCGCCCTGTTCAACGCGACCCTCGGTAGTGATGGTCGCCTTCCGACCGCTTTCCGCGTTGCAGCATTGGCGGTGCAGCATCTTGCGGCGCAATATTATTTCGGATAAACCCGCGCGGATTGCTAATTCTTGCCCGAGGGATCTCTGAAGTGGCGTCGAAAGACCAACCCTGGATTTTCCGCACCTATGCGGGACACTCGACGGCGGTGGCCTCGAATTCGCTTTATCGCGGTAATCTGGCGAAGGGCCAGACTGGGCTTTCAGTCGCCTTCGATTTGCCGACCCAAACCGGTTATGACAGCGACCACCGGCTGGCGCGCGGCGAAGTGGGCAAGGTTGGCGTGCCAATTGCGCATCTGGGCGACATGGCGGCGCTTTTCGACCAGATCCCGCTTGAGCAAATGAACACCTCGATGACGATCAATGCGACGGCACCCTGGTTGCTTGCGCTCTATGTCGCCGTGGCCGAGGAACAGGGCGCGGATGTCTCAAAGCTTCAGGGCACGGTTCAGAACGACATCATCAAGGAATACCTTTCGCGCGGGACCTATGTCTGCCCGCCTGCGCCGTCGCTTAGGATGATCACGGATGTCGCCGCCTGGACGCAGCAACATCTGCCCAAGTGGAACCCGATGAACGTGTGTTCGTATCACTTGCAGGAAGCGGGCGCGACGCCCGAGCAGGAACTGGCGTTTGCCTTGGCGACGGCGGTGGCGGTGCTGGACGATCTGAAGGGCAAGGTGGCGGACGAGCATTTCCCGGCAATGGTCGGGCGTATCAGTTTTTTCGTGAATGCCGGCATCCGCTTCGTCACCGAGTTGTGCAAGATGCGCGCCTTTACCGAGCTTTGGGACGAAATTTGCCGCGAACGTTATGGAGTTGAGGACGAGAAATATCGCCGTTTCCGCTATGGCGTTCAGGTCAACAGCCTTGGACTGACCGAGCAGCAGCCCGAAAATAATGTTTATCGCATCCTTTTGGAGATGCTGGCCGTGACGCTTTCGAAAAACGCGCGCGCGAGGGCGGTTCAGCTTCCCGCCTGGAACGAAGCGCTTGGCCTGCCGCGCCCCTGGGACCAACAATGGTCGCTTCGGATGCAGCAGATCCTTGCTTTTGAGACCGACTTGCTGGATTACGGCGATCTGTTTGACGGCAATCCAGTTGTGGCCGCTAAAGTAGAGGCGCTGAAGGACGGTGCGCGGTCTGAACTTGCTCATATCGACGCGATGGGCGGTGCTGTCGGGGCCATCGAATATATGAAACGCCGTCTGGTCGAGGCAAACGGCGAACGCATTGGGCGTATTGAAGCGGGCGAGACCACGGTGGTCGGCGTGAACCGGTTTGAGGCGGGCGAGCCGTCGCCTTTGACCAGCGGACCCGACGCGATCATGGTCGCAGACCCTGAGGCCGAAGCGGATCAAATGACGCGGCTTGAAGCATGGCGCAGCAACCGCGACGCCGGAAAGGTTCGCGCGGCTTTGGATGAATTGCGCTCAGCCGCGAAGGATGGGCGCAACATCATGCCCGCCTCTGTTGCGGCGGCAAAGGCGGGTGCTACGACCGGCGAATGGGGCGAGGTCGTGCGCGGCGTTTTCGGGCAATACCGTGCGCCCACCGGCGTTTCCTTAGCACCCTCGAACCGCACCGAGGGTCTGGACGAAATTCGCGATGCCGTTGATGCGGTGTCTACGCGCCTGGGCGAGAGGTTGAAGTTTCTGGTTGGCAAGCCAGGGCTTGATGGTCATTCGAACGGTGCCGAACAGATCGCCAGCCGTGCGCGGGATGCCGGGATGGACATCACGTATGACGGCATTCGTCTGACCCCATCCGAAATCGTCGCCGCAGCATTGGAAAGTCGCGCGCATGTGGTTGGGATTTCGATCCTGTCGGGCAGCCACATGCCATTGATCGGCGAAATGCTTGATGAAATGCGCGACGCGGGTCTTGGCGATGTGCCGGTGGTGGTTGGCGGTATCATCCCCGACGACGACGCCGCCGAATTGTTAGCGATGGGTGTCGCACGGGTCTATACGCCGAAGAATTTCGAGCTGAACCGGATCATGTTCGATATCGTCGCACTTGCCGATCCAGAGGCGGTGGCGGCGGAATAGTTTCGCCCGGCCTAGGTCCGGCTGTTTCTTTCGACAGATTTCTTATAGGCGGGATCTATGCAAGTTGAAGGAGATCCCCATGACCGTTCATATCGGCGCAAACCCGGGCGATATCGCCGAAACCGTTCTGCTGCCCGGCGACCCCTATCGGGCCAAGTGGGCCGCTGAGACGTATCTTGATGATCCGAAATTAGTCAATGACGTCAGAGGGATGCTAGCCTTCACCGGAACCTGGAAAGGCAATCGCGTGACGATCCACGGCACTGGCATGGGAATGCCGTCGCTGTCGATATACGTCAACGAGTTGATCAAGGACTATGGCGCGCAAACGCTGATCAGGATCGGCAGTTGTGGCGGCATGCAGGAGAAGGTGAAGGTGCGCGATGTTGTTCTGGCGATGACGTCAACGACACTTTCAACACCTTCGCGCGGGATATTCAGGGAATTGCAATTCGCGCCATGCGCCGACTGGGACCTGTTGCGCGCGGCAGCAAATGCCGCCGAAAGCAAGGGCGTCGCGACCCATGTGGGCGGGATTTATTCCTCGGACATATTCTATGACGAGCGGCCTGATCTGAACGAGCAGATGGTGCGCCATGGGATCCTTGGCGTCGAGATGGAGGCTGCCGAACTTTACAACGTCGCGGCGCGCCACGGGCGGCGGGCTTTGGCTGTGTTGACCGTCAGCGACCATCTGCTGACCGGCGAAGCGCTGCCCAGCGAAGACCGCGAGCGGAGCTTTGGCGACATGGTCGAGATCGCGCTTGAAGCGGCATTTGCGTGAGATCATCGATATGGAAAAGGCTCGCCGTCCGGGGGTTGGATGGACGGCGAGCCTCAGGGGCCGATTGCCAGTCTAGGCTGGGGTTTCGGCAACCGGGGTCCTGCGGCGGAACCACCCGCGACGCTCGCGTTCCGGTCCGTGCCAATCTTCGTTCCGGGTCAGGAACATGGTTCCGGCAAGGGCGATGAAGGCCAGTGTCGAGCCTGCCAGCAGCGCGAAGTCGGCACTTTGCAGGATCAAGTAGAGCACCGCGTAGACGGTGAACAGCATGACCGCGAGCAGGCCCGTCTTGCGGCCGAGCTTGAGCGCGGTCGCGCCGAAGACGATCAAAAGACCGGTCGTGGCGGTCGCGGCCAGCAGATAAGCGCGGCCAAATCCCATCTGTTCGGCGTAGGACACCATCAAAAGCATGAAGATCGACTGGGCCAGCCCGACCATCAGATACTGCACCGGATGCGCCGGTTTTTCGCCCGCGCGATTCAGAAGCAGGATCGTCAGAAACGTGAGCGCGATAAAAAGGATGCCATAGCGCGCGGAGCGGTAGGCCTTTTGATAGAAGTCGTTCGGCGTGATGAAGCGGACACCCATCGAGGCTGACGCGCGCGCGACCGGATCGGCGTTCTCGCGGGCGATCTGGGGTAATGACCGGGCAAGATGCGGCACCGTCCATTCTGCCGTGAACCCAGCTTCCGAAATTTCCGAGCTGTCCGGTAGAAAATCGCCAAAAAAGCTTGGGTCGGGCCAATCGCTTGTAATGCGAAGACGGGTGGTGCGCCCGGTGGCCGCTGCGGCCAGTTGCTGAGCACCGTTCATAGTGAGCTTTAGCAGATATGTTTCGGCTTCGCGCGGGTCGCCTAGTGCTGTGGTTATCCCGGTTTGCTGGTCGTTCGAGGTGGCAATGGGTTCAAGCGGCAGTTCCTGGCCGCCTGCGGTCAGCCGCGCCTCGCCCCGAAGTGCGCGATTGGAGGAGAGATACACGTTCAGCTGCGCGTCATCCCAATGAAGCACCTCTTCGCCGCGAAGAAGATCCTCTGCCTTTTCGACATTGAAATCAAAGGTAAGTTCGGCATCCGCGGTGTAGACCGGAACATCAAAAATGCCCCGATGGCGGGTCTGGGTTTCGGTGACAAGCGCGATGTCGAGCGTGTCTGGATAGACAAAAACCGGTGCACGGTTTTCGGTCAGCGTTTCCTGATAGTGCTCGTAAATGACGTTTGATTTTTCGTCGCGGAGCGAAAGCCCGGTCACGGCATCGACGGCTTCTTTGCGGCGGTCGTAGGTGACGTCTTCGGTGACCGGAATGATCATCAAAGGTCCGCTCAATCGCTGGTGCCCGCCCCATTCGCGGCTGATGTCGGCGATTGTTTGACGGCTGTAACTGGCGCGGTCATTGATGATGCCCGAGACGAGGTTCAGTGGGATAAACATCACGAGGACGAGAATGCCCACCGCGATAAAACGCAGGCCTGCGGAACGAAACATGTGGTGCCCTTTCACGAGATTGGATTTGCATCGTGATAGGGGCTGGCGGCTGCAAGAAATGCAGTCAGGTTGCGGAGTGTTTGTGCATGCAAATTCAGGGCGGCCAACGATCCACGCGGTGGCGTTTTACGCCACTGGTCACGGCAACTGGTCGGCGTAGCCAAACAGCGCTGGCTGCCCGCCAGTGTGCCAAAACAATATCCGCTCTTCGCTAAGCTGCCCGTGCCGTGCTTGCCCGATCAGGGCGGCAAGGGTCTTCGCGGTATAGACCGGATCAAGGAATAGTCCCTCGCAAGTGGCCGCCAGACCTATCGCTTCTTTGGCAGGTTGGCCCATTTGCCCGTAACCCAGACCCAAGGCAGAGGCATCGAGAGTTATGTCGGCTGCGCTGGCGGCGCAGTCGCCGCCTATCATCAGAGCCAGATCAGCGAGCCGTTTGGAGACGCGCGCGGTCTGTGCCGCGGCATCGCGCCTGACGCAGACACCGACGACTGGTATCTCAATTCCCAGTGCACGCAGGCCATACAGCAAACCAACGTGACTTAACGCACTTCCTGAACCGATAAAAATGCGGTCCGGCGATCGGGTGCCTTCGGCAATCTGTTGCTGTAACTCAAGCGCGGCGGCGACATATCCCAACGCGCCCAGTGGCGGGTGATCTGCGCCAAGTGGAACAATAAAGGGACGTTTGCCAGCACCACGAAGCCGCTTTGCGTGTTCCACCAGTGCGGCATCCGCGCCAGCTTCATCTTCGCCATCGGGGTAACTGAGCATCGTCGCCCCCAGTAACTTGTCGAGCAAAACGTTGCCGCTGTCGTGGTACTGTCGGCTCTTCGTTGCAACCCGATCCTCAAGCTGAATGTGGCAATCCATGCCAAGACGCCGGGCCATTGCCGCTGCTGTGCGCGCAAAATTCGACTGCACCGCACCTGTGATCAGGACGGTATCGGCGCGTTGTTTCTGGGCTTTTCCCAGATAGAATTCCAGCTGACGCACCTTATTGCCGCCAAAGCCGACGCCCGTACAATCGTCGCGCTTAACCGCCAGATCGATCCCCAAAGCTGCACCCAGATTGGGCATAGGCTCGACCGGTGTCGGATAGTGGCCAAGATTTGTTCGGGGAAACTTCGCGAGCGACCCGATCAATTTTGCGGCTTTATCGGACAGATTTGTCATGTATCCGCCAGGACGTTTGTCTTCAGACAATCCGCTCGATCATCATCTTTTTAATCTCGGCAATAGCTTTCGCCGGGTTCAGGCCCTTGGGGCAGGTCTTGGTGCAATTCATGATCGTGTGGCAGCGATACAGTTTGAACGGATCTTCCAGTTCATCCAACCGTTCGCCGGTTGCTTCGTCGCGGCTGTCGATGATCCAGCGGTATGCGTGCAAAAGTGCTGCCGGGCCCAAGTAGCGGTCACCGTTCCACCAGTAGCTGGGGCACGAAGTCGAGCAGCACGCGCACATTACGCACTCATAGAGGCCGTCGAGTTTGCTGCGGTCCTCGATCGACTGCTTCCATTCTTTCTCAGGCCGGTTCGTCTTGGTTTCCAGCCACGGCATGATCGAGGCGTGCTGGGCGTAGAAGTGCGTGAGATCGGGGATCAGATCCTTGACCACCTCTAAATGCGGCAAGGGATATATCTTCACCGTTTCGGCTTTGATGTCGTCCATCCCATAGATGCAGGCGAGCGTATTGATGCCGTCGATATTCATCGCGCAAGACCCGCAGATGCCTTCGCGGCACGAGCGACGGAACGTCAGCGTCGGGTCGATCTCGTTCTTGATCTTGACAAGCGCGTCCAGAACCATCGGGCCGCAGGTGTCCATATCGACGAAATAGGTGTCAACGGATGGGTTTTCGCCATCGTCGGGCGACCAGCGATAGATCCGAAACTGCCGGACGTTCGCCGCACCCTCGGGCTTTGGCCAGGTCTTGCCTGTGCGGATCGTGGAGTTCTTCGGCAACGTCAGCTGGACCATTGGTCTCTCCGTCTTCTCAGATACTGTCCAGAAGGACGGGAAGTCCTTCGGTGGCAAGGCAAGTGATCGTTTCGGGGCGGGCGATGATGTTCGCGACGATCTCGACCGTTGAAGCGGTTGGACCGGTCACAGCATCGGCGGCCAGCACCAAGATCTCACTCGCGCCGGCATTGTTGATCACGCAATCAATCGCTGGTTCCAGTGGCACGCCCGGGAAATTTTCGGCCAGAACTGGACGGACCGCCTGGCGGGCGGCGTTGCGGGCCAGATCGTCTTGTTGCGCAGGCGTGCAGGCGGCGAGCGCGAGGATCAGGACCAATCGCTTCATCACAATACCAAAGGCCGGATTGGCCCCTGCCCGGTTTTTTGCAACACACAGTCCTCATAAACAGCTCGTGGATTGGCGCCTTTGAGGAAGTCGCTTGAGACGCCAATCGCAAGCCCAGTGCGAACTTCGCCGCCCGAACCGACGCCGATGCTGACGCCGCCGGTTGGACCTGCCGCTGCACGGGCGCGGTCTTCGCAGAAATCAGCCGCGCGTTCGGGCGACATGGGAGCGCAGGCTGACGCGGATAAAATAACGGGTATCAACAGGCAATTGCGCATCTATGCTTCCAGCCTTTGATATAGGCGGAAAAAGGCAAAACTAGTGTCCTTGGTGTCGCTCATCGCCGTTTTTGGGAACGGACTTTTCAATGTTCGAATGGCCCCAAACTCCGGCGCATTCGCATTAACCCAGTCGCTGTAGCAGCGATGTTTGACGTGACTGTTCAGGGTCAAGGCGTTGTGATCCGACGCATAGATCAACACAAATCGGTCCGAAGCAGCGAAGAGGTCGGCCAAATAGCGGTCGAACACTGCTTCTTCGACCAAATGATAGATGACATCCAGTGACATCGTCATATCTCTAGAACGCGGCGCCGTATTCGCGTTCTTTACAGTGTCAAAGGACCAGCCTGCCCGGTCCTTGAACCGCTCGCGCGCAGCCTCGACCACCTGATGGGCAACATCCAGACCTGTGTAGGTATCGATTTCGAATAGCGATGCCTGATTGCCGTCGCCTGATCCAAATTCAAGTACCGACGAAATCTCGAATTCATTCACCAGGCTATTGATGACTTCGGCCTTGTAGTCGGCAAGTCGACCATACGAGCCTGCCCCCGAAATGCGGCCCTGCTCATACCGGTTGGACCAATAGGCCTCGCTGTCAAAGTCATTGCGAAACATTTGGAAAAATTTTCGGACAAGAGGCAATCGACCAAGCATCAATACACCCGTGCCTTTGGTGCAATCTTCTTCAGGTCGATGCCGCCTTCGGCGTCTGTCGTCAGCGGATCGAGGTGAACCGGGCGATAGCCGAGCCGCACCTTTTCATCGACCCAGGCCAGTGAGTGTTTCCGCCACGTCACGTCGTCGCGGTCGGGATAGTCTTCATGCGCGTGCGCGCCGCGGCTTTCCTTGCGCGCCTCGGCGCCGACGATGGTGGCGAGCGCGTTTGGCATCAGATTGGCAAGTTCCAGCGTTTCCATCAGATCCGAGTTCCAGATCATCGAGCGGTCGGTGACTTTGATGTCGCCGAGTTTAGCGGCCACGTCGTACATTTTCCCGACACCTTCGCTGAGGGTTTTATCGGTGCGGAAAACGGCGGCGTCGGCCTGCATTGTGCGCTGCATCTCATCGCGCAGATCGGCGGTTGCGACTGACCCATCGGCGTGGCGCAGGCGATCGAACCGGTCGAGCGTGGCATCGACGCTGGCTTTGTTTAGCGCCGGGTTTCTTGCCGATGGGTCCACGACCTGGCCCGCGCGGATCGCGGCGGCGCGGCCAAAAACAACCAGGTCAATCAGGCTGTTCGAACCGAGGCGGTTGGCCCCATGAACGCTGGCACAACCGGCTTCGCCCACTGCCATCAATCCGGGTGCGACGCGGTCTGGGTCGTCAGTGGTCGGGTTCAAAACCTCACCCCAATAGTTCGTCGGCACGCCACCCATATTGTAATGCACAGTCGGCAGGACCGGGATCGGCTCTTTGGTCAGATCGATGCCAGCAAAGATTCTTGCGCTTTCGGTGATGCCCGGCAAACGCAGTGCTAATGTCTCGGGTGGCAGGTGGTTCAGGTGCAGATGGATATGGTCACTATCGGCACCCACGCCGCGGCCGTCGCGTATCTCCAGCGTCATGCAACGGCTGACAACATCGCGGCTGGCGAGGTCTTTATAGGTGGGCGCATAGCGCTCCATGAAGCGCTCGCCTTCCGAGTTCGTCAGGTAACCGCCCTCGCCCCGCGCGCCTTCGGTGATCAGCACGCCCGCGCCGTAGATGCCGGTCGGGTGGAACTGGACGAACTCCATGTCCTGAAGCGGCAGGTTCTGGCGTGCCACCATGCCGCCGCCGTCACCGGTGCAGGTATGCGCCGAGGTCGCGCTGAAATAAGCACGGCCATAGCCCCCCGTGGCCAGCACTGTCATTTTGGCGTTGAATACATGGATCGTGCCATCTTCGAGACACCACGCGACAACGCCCTGGCAGGTGCCATCTTCGGCCATGATCAGATCGATGGCGAAATATTCGATGTAGAATTCGGCGTTGTTTTTCAGGCTTTGGCCGTAAAGCGTGTGCAGGATCGCGTGGCCGGTGCGGTCGGCGGCGGCACAGGTGCGCTGCACCGGCGGGCCTTCGCCAAACTCGGTCGTGTGACCGCCGAAGGGTCGCTGATAGATCTTGCCGTTCTCAGTGCGGGAAAACGGCACGCCGTAGTGCTCAAGCTCGTAGACCGCCTTGGGTGCCTCGCGGGCAAGGTATTCCATGGCGTCGGTATCGCCCAGCCAATCGGAACCTTTGACGGTGTCATACATGTGCCATTGCCAGTGGTCCGGCCCCATGTTGCCGAGGCTGGCGGCGATGCCGCCCTGTGCTGCCACGGTATGTGACCGCGTCGGGAATACCTTGGTGATGCAGGCTGTGCGCAAGCCCTGTTCAGCCATGCCCAGCGTCGCGCGCAGGCCGGAGCCACCTGCCCCCACCACGATGCAGTCGTATTCGTGCGTCTCGTATTCGTATGCTGCCATGGGGGTTCCTTAAAGCGCGATTTTTGCAATGGCGAATAGGCCGGTGGCGGCCGCGCCGTAGGAGAAAATCATCGTCAGAATGATCAGGAGTTTGCGGGCAAACCCGTGGACGTAGTCTTCGATCAGTGCCTGCACCCCGCCTTTGAAGTGCATGAATACCACAACCAGCGTCAGTGCGGTGATCACTGCTGGAAAGGGCCTGCTGTAGAAGGCCACGACTTCGGCGTGCGGTCGGCCAAGCATCGGGCCGAAAGTGAAAATGAAGAGCGGGATCAGGATCAGAAGGGCAGCGGACGATTTGGTCATCGCCCAGTGATGCTCGGTGCCTTCGTGGGCCGCGCCCATCCCTACGGCACGTTTCAGGTCGGTCAGATAAGCCATACGACGCCTCCTCAGATCATCAAAAGCGTCAGGATGGTCATCACGACCGATCCGACGATAATTGCGACGCCAAGCCGTTCGGCCATTTCGATCTCGAGCCCGCGGCCCGTGTCCCAGTAAAGGTGCCTGAGACCGGCGAAGCTGTGATACCAAAGCGCCCAAAGCGACAGCGTCATCACCAGATCACCGAACCACGAGGTGATCAGGCCATCAGCGAAGGCGAAGTATTCAGCCGATGTCGCGGCGGCCAGCAACCACCAGACCGCCAGAACCGCACCAAGCAACAGCGCGTTGCCGGTTATGCGGGTCAGTATCGACGTCATCGACACGAGTTGCGGACGATATATTGTCAGATGCGGCGACAGGGGGCGGTTTCCCTGATTGTCGTCGGCCATGTTCGGCTCCTTTCAGAGGCGCTTTTGGTGATGGATATCAAATTCACCGTGGAAGTCACGGGGGCGGAGCGCGGCAGATTGCCGATTCCAGTCTTCGGCTGATTGAATTCCGATTTCATGAACGTGTGCAATGCGGCTTTGATCATACCGGCATCAATGCCCAAAGATCGAGGTCGAGCAAGACGCCATGGGCGTAACGGCCATCATCGGCTTTCAAGGTAAATGGCTCGGCATCGGTGTTGTGCATCACCAGGCGCAGCCGGATCGCTCCCACACCCGGCGCCGACGTTTCGGCCTTGTCCAGAACTTCGGACCATGCAGCCACCGTATCCCCAGCAAAGCAAGGACCGGCATGGTTTCCGGCATTAAGCCCGACGATCATCTGTGCGTTGGCAAGGCCGTTGAATGACAGCGTGCGCGCAAGCGAGATCACATGACCGCCATAGATCAGGCGCTTGCCGTCGTCGCGATTGGTCGCGTCGAAATGCACTTTAGCGGTATTTTGCCAGAGCCGGGTTGCCAGCATGTGTTCGGCTTCTTCCACGGTGACACGATCAACGTGGTCAATTTTCTCGCCAATCTCGTAATCGCGAATACGGTGCGGCTCTCCGGCAAGCGCGAAGTTGTAGTTTGAGAAATCGAGGCCCGACGGCACGATCAAAGCTTCCGACGCGACAGCCGAGGCCAGTTCGGGAATGACCGGAACTGGTGCAGGCGATGAATTGTCGCGTTTGCGGACCATCGCCCAGCGAACGTATTCCAGCACAGCTTCGCCAGCTTCATCACGACCCGTAGTGCGCACCCAGACCACGCCGGTTATTCCATTGGAATTTTCTTTCAACCCAATGACTTCCGAGGTTGATGTCAGCGTGACGCCCGCCAGAACAGGTTTGAGCCATCGGCCTTCGGCATAGCCGAGGTTGGCAGCCGCATTCAGCGAAATATCCGGCACGGTTTTGCCAAAAACCGTATGAAAAAGGATCAGATCATCGAGCGGCGCGGCGTCGAGCCCGCAACTTTGCGCAAAAGCATCAGACGAGAATATCGCGTGGCGCGCGGGATAAAGCGCGTGGTAAAGTGCCCGCTCGCCGCCGGATATTGTGCGGGGAACGGCGTGAACGATGGTTTCGCCGAGCTTATAGTCTTCTAAAAAGCGGCCGGGATTGGTTTTCATCGCGTTATCCGCCGAACGGGAAATAACCGAGCCAGGTGTGAACACCTGCGATGGCCGCAAAGATTACCAGCGTAATGACGCCAAGCCGCAGGTCGCCCGCTGCTGTTCCGGGTTCTGGCGGCGTATAACTGGGTTCAGACTTGTTGATCAGCCGTATCTGCACAATCGTCCAGAGAAGCATCCAGCCGAAAAGGAAGACCGAGGCAAGATCGCCGTTCGCCAACAGGTGCGCGACGGCCCACACGGCGGCACCCGTCAGCATCGGGTGACGAAGCGCGCCGCGAAAGCGGCTTTTTGAGCTCCCAAGGCCAAAAAGCGCGACGGCCCCCAGCATCAAAAGATTGTTCACGTGGCGCAGGAACGTCGGCGGTTCGTAGACAGGGATAATCGGTGCCGACCGAAAGCCGATAATTATAATTACCAGGGCTGCCAGGATTGTGACCGCAAAAATGCCTTTCGAGGCGTCGCCCATACGTGTCTGCAATGTTGCGCGCGGGCCAGGGACGACGCGCTTGAAAATATGGGCCAGCGTCCAAAGGACGAGCCCGGATATCAGGGTGATCATGCTGCCTCTCTTTCGGCGATCGCTTCGGCCTTTGCCAGCACCGACCGCGCCGTTTCCACGTGCAAGTTTTCGACAATCCGCCCGTCCAGAACCGCCACCCCGTCGCCGCGCGTGGTTGCATCGTTGAACGCGGAGATCTGGCGTGCTGCGAGATCAATCTGATCGGATGTCGGCGCGAATATGCGGTTTGCCGGGGCGATCTGCGACGGATGGATCAGCGATTTGCCGTCCATTCCCAGCCCATGCCCCTGTTCGCATTCAGCCACCAGCCCTTCTTCGTCCCTGAAGGCATTGTACACCCCATCGACGCAGACAATCCCGGCCGCGCGCGCCGCCGTCAGGCAATATTGCAGCGACATCCGCATGGCCATGCGGTCACCGCCCGTCGCACAGCCAAGCTCGTGCGACAAATCGTTAGTGCCGATCACAAAGCCCTCGACCGCCGGATGGTCGGCGATGTCGGGCGCATTCAGAACGCCGCGCGGCGTTTCCATCATCGCCCAAAGCGGCTTGGCAGCCACGACTTTAGCCAATCGGTCGAGCATCGCGGTGCTTTCGACTTTG
Organism: uncultured Boseongicola sp.; assembly: GCA_964194845.1. Classification (GTDB taxonomy): domain Bacteria; phylum Pseudomonadota; class Alphaproteobacteria; order Rhodobacterales; family Rhodobacteraceae; genus CAXMNX01. The sequence continues at coordinate 1,902 of CAXMNX010000104.1, read as the reverse complement.
GGAAGCAAAACCGCATCGCATTCCATATCGGCGACCGCTTGCGCGTCGGCGACGCCCCAATCTGTATCCAGGCCATTTATCCGAACGATCCGATGGCGAAATCCGTAGCCGCCCGTCTTCAGTTCAGCCGCGAGCGTGTGCCGCGCCGATACTTTTTCACCGGGGGCCACCGCGTCTTCCAGATCGAAAATGATCGCGTCGCATTCCAGACCACGGGCCTTGTCCAGCGCGCGTCCGCGGGCGGCAGGGATATAGAGAACCGACCGAAAAAGCGCCTGCGGCGAAGGCATGTAGAGACCTCTCGGCAATTGATTTGCGCGGAAATTGCACGCTGGCGCAGCATTCTGCAACCCTTTTCGCCGCAACGCAGCAATACCGACCGCATCCCCGTGTTGCGTATCCGGGCGAAGCCGCGCGCTCAGTTAACCAGTATTTCGACTTTGGCCCTGACAGTCTTGCCTGAGATCGCCCGTCGTTCCGGCGGTGAAACCGGCGCCTTTTCCCCTGGCCCCAGAAAGGACATCAGATGAAAACTCTTCTTGCTTTAACCGCGGGCGCGTTCCTGACGATTGGCGTAAATGCAGCGTCCGCCCAACAAAACTGCGCCCCACGCGCCATCGTTGTCGACCGGCTGGTCGAAGCATTTGGAGAAAGCCGCCAATCCATTGGTATGGGGCCGCATGGCCGCGTGTTTGAGGTTTTTGCATCGCTGGAAACCGGAACGTGGACCATCGTGATTACGTTGCCCAGCGGCGTGACCTGCCTGGTCGCATCGGGCGACGCTTATGAAAACCTGACTGAAGGCCTGCAACCGGCTGGCGTTCAAAGCTAAGGTTTGGGGCTGCCAGTTGAGCGGAGTCGGACCAGCGGCGGCCCGTGGGACTGCTCTGCTCCAGTGATGTTGGGCGTTTTATCGTGCAAAATCCGAACAAACTCAGAACGAAGTGCTTAGTGTCTGGACCCATTAATCCTGCGCCAGCCCGCCCGAACGGGGCTGTCGCTGGCCCGGCGGGCTTTGCCTTTGATTCCGGGCTGGGGTCGTGCGGAATAAATGGCAGATCAAGGGTCAATTCAGGCTCCGCACATATTTTCCCGTCTTATCGGCGCGCCGCCGCGCTTGGAAGTCACGATCCGGCGCAAAGCCTTGCACCCCCCGGCAAGTGTGGCTAGGCATCGCCGCGAACCTGATGTGAACTGCTCGGATCGGAGATCTACCCCATGTCCAGACCCAAAATCGCCCTGATCGGCGCCGGCCAGATCGGCGGCACACTTGCCCACCTCGCTGCCATGAAGGAACTTGGCGACGTCGTTCTTTTCGATATCGCTGATGGCACTCCGCAAGGCAAAGCGTTGGATATCGCAGAGGCTGGGCCGGTCGAAGGATTTGACGCAAGCCTGAAAGGCACAACGGATTACGCGGATATCGCCGGTGCAGATGTTTGCATCGTTACTGCCGGAGTTCCCCGCAAACCGGGCATGAGCCGCGACGATCTTCTTGGGATCAACCTGAAAGTAATGAAATCGGTGGGCGAAGGCATTAAGGCGCACGCGCCGAATGCGTTTGTGATCTGTATCACCAACCCACTGGATGCGATGGTCTGGGCGCTGCGCGAATATTCCGGGCTGCCACGCAACATGGTATGCGGGATGGCTGGCGTGTTGGATGCGGCGCGCTTCCGGCATTTCCTGAGCCTTGAGTTCGGCGTGTCGATGAAAGATGTGACCGCGTTTGTCCTTGGCGGGCACGGCGACACGATGGTACCGCTGGTGCGGTATTCGACCGTTGGTGGCATCCCGCTTCCCGATCTTGTCAATATGGGTTGGACCAGCCAGGAAAAACTCGACGCTGTGGTTCAGCGGACACGCGATGGCGGGGCCGAGATCGTCGGGCTGTTAGGAAAC
>CAXMNX010000103.1:0-64926 GCA_964194845.1 uncultured Boseongicola sp. | reverse complement strand
TATTCCGTAGTGAAGGGTATATTCCCACGCGTTACTCACCCGTCCGCCGCTCACCCGAAGGTGCGCTCGACTTGCATGTGTTAGGCCTGCCGCCAGCGTTCGTTCTGAGCCAGGATCAAACTCTCAAGTTGAAACGCCGTTGCCGGCGTATCCTTGACGTTCGAACCTCTGCACATCTCCCCGGTCGGAAAACCGGGGAAGTCATCTGTTTGATGTGTGCTTCAGTTTCTCTTGGAAACCGAAACCTACTCAAACAGTGAAGCTGACCTTTCTATAATCGACCGAAGCCTAAGAAAGTCGATATGCAGTAGTTGATCCATCGAACGAACCAAACCGCCCACATATCTCTTCAGTAACTAGCGATTTCAAAGAGCGACAAAGACAAAATCGACTGAGTGCGCCCTAACTTCTCGGCGCGCCCCGCCTCATTAATCTCTGTTTTTATTCTTGCGTCTCGTAACCTTGCGGCCCGTTTGGCGCCCCATCGGTGCATCACTGCCTCGCCGGTGAAGGGGTATCTACGGACTGGTGCCCAAGGCTGCAAGTGGTTTTTTGCAGAAAGATGACATTTTTTCCGCAGCCTCGCACATACCAACAAAATATGGGGTTTGGAACCGATTTGAGGTCGGTTTGCAGGCAGCGACTTTTCAAAGCCTGCGCAAATTTGCGGGCAATGCGCTGGCAACGCTTTGAATCGCGCGCCTGGTCCGCGGCTCCGCACCCCTTTCGTGCGACTCGCGACCAGTGAAATCAGCGCAATTCCACCGCGGCCAGGATCAGTCAACGGACTGTGACCTGACCGCGCCTCAAATCATGCTATTCTCGCCGAAGCATTCGAACAAACCTAAGGGCAACTAGATGATATTTGTTTCACCCGCGCGCGCCGTCGCATTGCTTGGCGCCGCAGTCGTAATCGCCGCATTCGTCGGCGTCGCACCTGTCGGAGCCATGGGCTCTGGGGGGTCAGGAGGATCATCAAGTGACGACTCAGCGTCAAACTCAATTACTCTCGCCAAGATGCGCAGCGCGCAGGATGACATCGGTAGGGGCTGGTACGACGATGCAATACAAACGCTGCAAACCGTCGTTAGACAGGACAAACAAAACGCCAACGCCTACAACCTCCTGGGTTTTGCCAGCCGCAAATTGGGAAGAACGAAAGACGCCTCGCGATACTACGCCGCCGCGCTGAAGATCGAACCAGATCATCTGGGCGCGCTGGAGTATCAGGGCGAATTGTTCCTGATCCTGAACCAGTTGGAAAACGCGAATTCAAATCTGGACAGGCTTTTGGAGCTTTGCGGATCCAACTGCCACGAATACCGCGATCTGAAGGCCGATATCGCCAGCCATCAGGGCAGCTGACTATTTCCCGTTGGCCGCAGCCAGCCCGCAAAGTAAAGGCAAAAAAGCAACGCGGGCACCAATATCGCGAACCCGACGCGAAGACCGAACGCTTCACCCAGAAACCCGATGACCGGTGGTCCGATCAGAAAACCGGTCAGGGCGAAAGTTGACATAAGCGCGACGTTTCCCGCCTCGTGGGTGTCATCCAGTGCCGCCACTGCCGAAACACCCAGCGGGTATCCTGACGCAACGCCCAATCCAACGAAGGCGAAGCCGACAAAGGCCGCAGCAATTGGCAATGGCAGGATCAAAAGCAGAAGTCCGGCGATTGCGGTCGCGATTGAACCCCGCGCGAAATTTACCGCGCCGAAACGATGTTTCAAAATATCGCCCGAGAACCGCGCAGCGGCCATGAAACCGGCGAAAATCGTCACGGCAATCCCTGCCTCTGTCAGTTCCGAAGACGTCCGTTCGGACAGGTAAACGGCGGACCAATCAGCCATGGCACCCTCGGCAAGCGTGACCGTCAGCATAAACAGCCCGATGGCCAATAAGGCCGTTGGTAAATCGCGCAACCGTCGGCGAGGTAGAATTTGGCCGCCCGAAGTCTCGCCGAATTTCGGTAACCGCGAAGCAACCAGCACACCCGCCAGTGCCGTTGCAAATGCAATTAACGCCATTGCCCCCAGCGGCGTCGCGGTCGGCGCAACGCCGGTTGCAATGGCCGAACCAATCATCAGCCCAATCGCCCAAAACCCATGACACCTGTTCATGATCAGGCGACCGGCGGCCTTTTCCAGACGACCGGCATAGACGTTAAGCGCCACCTCCATAAAGGCAATTGCGGCTCCAAACGCGGCCAGTGCTGCGAAAAGCCAGATCTGACTAGGCGCCAATATCGGCAACAACGCGGCGATTGCCTGAACTGGAAAAGCGAAAAGAAAAAGCCGCCTTACACCGACGCGCGTCACCACCCGCCCAACAAATTGCAGCGAGATTAAAAGCGCCGTCGGCATGCCCAGAAGTGCTATTGCCAGTTCGGATTTAGAAAGGCCGATGGTTTCCTTCACGTGCGGGATCAGCGCCAGCCAGCTTCCGATCACCATCGGTTGCAGGCAGAAAAGCGCCATGATCAGAATTTTCGCGGCGCGAACGCCATCCCGTTCCATGCCGCGGACCCTAGCAGTGCCGCCAAAGCGCGAAAGCAAATTCGTCAGGCGATCGCGCGTCGCGGCAGGCGAATTCGGGTCGCCAGCAAAGCGATCACAATACTCAGATAGATCAGCGGCTCGATCTGAAATCCCTTGGCCAGCATCACGAAATGCACGGCCCCAAGAACCCCGACGCCATAGGTCAGTTGATGCAAGCGTCGCCAATTTTTCGGGCCCAACTTGCGGATCGACAAGTTGTTTGAGGTCACCGCCAGCGGAATCATCAGCGTGAACGCCAGCATACCGATGGTGATGTAGGGGCGCTTCACGATGTCGGCCCATATCTGGCCGAGGATCTGCACGTCAAGCACCAGCCAGACCAGCAGATGGCACGAGACATAATAAAATGTCAGCAACCCAATGGTGCGCCGGAACTTGACCAGATTGATACCTGTCCAGTTTCTAAGCGGGGTGACGGCAAGTATCGCGATCATCATTTGCAGCGCCAGTTCGCCCAGCCTGTGCTCAAGCGCCTTGATCGGCTCGGCACCCAATCCACCGGTCAGGCCCAGATACAGAAACCAAAATGGCGGCAAGGCACCGACTAGAAAAACCAGCCAGGCCGGCACTTTTGAAAGCGCGACATTCACGCGTTGCGCAGGCGTCATCAACAGCAACCATTTCCAAGCTGTACTGGCGGGCAAGGCACGGTGCCATAAGAACACCAGACGCAACAATCACCCGCTTTGGGTCGCAAAACGGTTTTGCACGACGGACAATCATAGAAAAACTGGCACGCATCGGTCGGCATGACGCCCTCGGTTACCGCGCCGCATTCGGGGCACGTCAGTTCAGACGCCAGTGTGATGCCGTTTGTCCCGTCCATGGCTTAGTGAAACTCCATCAAGTCCATGCCCGCGTAAAGCGACGCGACATCTTCTTCATAGCCGTTGAACATCTGCGTCGGGATCTGCTTGGCGAACAATCCACCACCGATCCGCCGCTCGTATTCCTGGCTCCAGCGCGGATGATCGCGGTTCGGGTTCACGTTGGAATAAAACCCGTATTCCCGCTCGCTGTAAGTATTCCACGCCGTCGGCGGTTGCTCATCCACAAGCGAGATCCGGACAATCGACTTGATCGACTTATAGCCGTATTTCCATGGCACCACCAACCGGATCGGCGCGCCGTTCTGCTTTGGCATCGGCTCGTCGTAAACACCCGTCGCAAGGATTGTCAGCGGGTGCATCGCCTCATCCAGCCGCAATCCTTCCACATATGGCCATTCGATCACCGGAAAGCGAACGCCCGGCATCTCGTCGGGTCTTAGCGCTGTCTCAAAGGCCACGTATTTTGCGCCGGGCTGCACGCCGACGCGGTTCAGAAAGTCGGCCAGCTCAAATCCGACCCACGGCACCACCATCGACCAGCGCTCGACACAGCGAAGCCGATAAATCCGCTCCTCCAGCGTCATTCCGCTCATCAGATCGTCGAAGTTATAGTCGCCGGGCTTATCAACCAGCCCGTCGACCTTGATGCTCCATGGATCCGTGGTCAGACGGTGGGCATTGTCTTTTGGATCTTCCTTGCCAGTGCCGAACTCATAGAAATTGTTGTAGGTCGTGATGTGCTCCAGGTCGTTGGGCTCAAGACCCTCGCCGTAAGCCGTCTTCCTGGCACCAAGTTTTGCCATTGCCGGACCGGCGATTGACCCGGCAGCCAGCGCACCCGCACCAGCCATAATCTCGCGTCGGTTCAGCCACGCCGCCTTGGGCGTGACATCCGACCAGCTCAAGTTGCTTTTATACCGTCCTGCCATAATATCTCCGTGCGTCCGATTGTGCATAAAATGCGTGGCCGGACGCGATCTGGCAATCACCCTCACGACACTGTGCTCGTGCGCCATCCCTTTGAAACAGAGTTACAATTTTCGCTTTTCCCCTCACGCCACTTCACGCATTCGTGATGTTGGTCGCTCCCATCTCAATTCTGGCTCGCACCCGCCTCTTCATCTTTTCCCAAATACGCTCGCCGAAGGCATCGCGCGACAGCTTTTCAGCAGAAACTGCCCTGACAGAACCAGCCCGGTGACATCGCCCCCCCATGCGCAAAATAAAGCCAGAGCCGCTCGCCTGATCGTGTCGTCACCCGCCAGTAATCGCGCACCCCGGTACGCCAGTCCGGCTCGTCAAGCCACCATTCGGGCGAGATGCGCTCGGGACCAATACCGGCCCGGGTCTCGAAGTTGCGACCACGCCAGCGAAACCGCGCGGGCAGATGCGGGGCCTCGTCAGCCGACACTATCTCGGGGCGCCAAAGCTCGACCGGGCGTGGCCCGCGCGGGCGCGGCCAGGCCGTTGCCGGTTCGGCCCAGGCGGCGGCAACTATGGTCGAGGTCTTTTCCGGGATATGGCTGTCCGCCGGGTGCGCCCTTGTGATCGCCTCCAGCCCGATCCGCGCGCCGACCCGCCCGATCAGATCGTCCATCACCACGTTGCCGCTCAGCCGCGCGGCACCGTCGGCGGCGGCCTCGGCATGGCCGCGATGCTGATGCGCATAGATCGGTTCCGTCACCGCCGCGATCAGACGCACCCGGTCGATCCCGAAACCCGCATCGATGTCGCCTGTCTTCATCATCAGAAGCGGCCGGATCCGGTCAGGCGCCGCCGAGGGCCGCGCCAGCCCCACTTCAACGGCCTGCATCGTGTGATCGCTTCGGTGGCATTCCATTCGTATCCGGCGTGCACCCCGGCTGGCCCGGGTCAGCTTTTCCGAAAGCACCGGCAACAAGCGGTCAAGTGCCGCCACGACGTCGCTTTCCAGCCCGATCGGTTCGGGCAACGTCAACCGCACCGCAAAATGCGCAGGCGGTCGGGCGGGGCTGACCGGTTCGGGCTCGATCCCAAGCGCCTGATCCAGCCGCTGCACCAGATGCCGCCCGAAACGGCGGGCAAGTGCGGCGCGCGGCTGGCCAGCCAGATCGCCGATCTGTCGCAGCCCCAGCCGCGCCAGCGTCGCGACCGTATCAGCGTCCAGCCTCAGCGCCGTCACAGGCAGCGGTGCCAGCACCGTTCGCATCTGACCGGATGCGGCGATCCGCGCCGCGCGGTTGCCCGGTGCAGCACCCGCAGGTGCAGGCCCGCCCCGTTCCCAGTGTCGTCGCCGCGCGGCGCGGGTGCGGGTTGCCGGTGCCTCCTGATTGATATCGTCGCCCGACCGGCCCCCTATCTCTGCCCCCTGCCCGGCAAACCGCGCCAACGCCCAGGCCCCGCCCACGGTATCCGCGACCCCGGTGCGAACACTCAGCCCCAGATCGGCGCAATCCGCCTCGACCTCGCCCAGAAGCGCCTCTTCACCGCCGAAAAGATGCGCGCATCCCGTCAGGTCGATCACCAGCGCCTCGGGCGGTTCTTCCGAAACCCAGGGGCTGAACTTGCCCGCCCAGCGCCGCAGCACCGTCAGAAACGCCGCATCCAGCTGGCGGTTCTCCAGCCGTGTGTCCAGTTCGGGACACATCGCGCGGGCATCCCTCAGCGGCTGACCCCGGCTCAGCCCCGCCGCTTCGGCCTCGACGGAAAGCGACACCAGCACCTGCGCATTCTTGACATCGCCCACGGCAGCAAAGGCCCGCGGCGGCAGACCCCGTTCCAGCCGCAGACACCGCTCGGCGGCAAGGCGCGGAAACCAAAGCGACAGGATACGGCGATGTTTCATGGGCGCGGCAGCACTTTTGTTCGTGTTTTGTTCTGTATATCTAGCGCCCACAGAAATGTGAGTCGAGTCCCGCTGGATCCAAAGAACACAATCGTTTAATCTGCTTGAGGGGTAATTGGAGAACATCGTGTCCCAAATCACCCCTCTACTGATGATACTTGTCGTCGCGGCAAGCGCCGCTCTGGCGCATTCCGGCGTGAAAGACCCTCACGTCAAGGCGCGCATGGATGCGATGGGCGCGCTGGGCGCGCAGACAAAAGTTCTGAGCCAAATGGCAAAAGGCGCGGCGCCCTTCGACGCCGAACAGGCCCTGACCGCAATCGAAAACATACAAGCCGAGGCCAAGCGCACCCCGGCGTTTTTGAACCGAAAGCAAGTGACCCGAAATCCGAAGCCAAACCCGAGATCTGGACCGACTGGACTGCGTTCACCGCGCGGTCCAATGCGCTTTCCAATGCGCTGAAGGCAGCGGACGTCTCCACAATCGACGCAGTAGCCCAGACCGCGCGGGACATCGGCGCAGAATGCAGCGCGTGTCACAAACAATTCCGGCAATAGCCGCCCGCGTCAGCCGCAATAGACGTCGCGCACAACCTTCCTTGCATCGTAAACAACGTTAGTCCGGCGCGGCAGATATTCCTGCGTTATGATGTCGTTCTCGCCATAGGCGCGAAAAAATTGGCCTTCGGGCAGCGTCGCTGCATCAAGGGAAGTGCCGATCAAAGGCCGATAGTCTTCGGCATCGCATTGCTCGATAACGATGGGCGTTGCTTCATCCTCGGAAACGTCTTCCGCAATCTCATCGATAGTTTCATCAGCCACTTCCTCGGCCCCGCCGGTGGGCGAACACGAAGCCATAATTAGCAAAGCCGCAATCAGGCGAAGTATCATCAGCAATTCCCGTCAATAGTGTCCAACGTTTCCCGTTGATTTCGCTTCTTTCGTGAAGCAGGGTCAAGCCAACAATTCTAAGGGGAGGAAATTTGACATGCGCACCCGTGCCGCAGTTGCGACCGCCGCAGGCAAGCCGCTGGAAATTATGGATGTCAATCTGGATGGGCCGCGGGCCGGTGAAGTCCTTGTAGAAATCAAAGCGACGGGCATCTGCCATACGGATGAATTTACCCTTTCGGGTGCCGATCCCGAGGGTCTGTTCCCGGCCATTCTCGGTCACGAGGGCGCAGGCGTCGTGATGGAAATTGGCGAAGGTGTCACAAGCGTCAAACCGGGCGATCACGTCATCCCGCTTTACACGCCCGAATGCCGGACATGCGACTATTGCCTGCACCCCAAAACCAACCTTTGCCAGGCGATCCGTTCGACCCAAGGTCAGGGGCTTATGCCCGACGGAACCTCCCGCTTTTCGACGTTAGATGGCGATCCGATCCTGCATTACATGGGCTGCTCGACGTTTTCGAACCACACGGTATTGCCCGAGATTGCCCTGGCCAAAGTTCGCAGGGACGCGCCGTTTGACAAAATTTGCTACATCGGCTGCGGCGTCACAACCGGCATCGGCGCGGTGATCAATACCGCGAAGGTCGAGATCGGCAGCCGTGCCATCGTCTTCGGCCTCGGCGGCATCGGTCTGAATGTGATCCAGGGGCTCAGGCTCGCGGGTGCCGACCAGATCGTCGGCGTCGATCTGAACCCCGACAAGATCCCCATGGCGACGAAGTTTGGCATGACCGACTTCGTGAACCCAACCGAGGTCGAGGGCGATCTTGTCGCCTATCTTGTCGATCTGACCAAAGGCGGCGCGGATTATACATTTGACGCCACCGGCAATGTGCAGGTCATGCGCGCGGCACTGGAGTCCGCACACAAAGGCTGGGGCGAAAGCGTCATAATTGGCGTGGCACCCGCTGGCGCCGAAATTACCACGCGGCCGTTCCAGCTGGTCACCGGCCGCGTCTGGCGCGGCACCGCATTCGGCGGCGCGCGCGGGCGCACGGACGTGCCGAAGATTGTCGACTGGTACATGGACGGCAAAATCGAGATCGACCCGATGATCACACACACGCTGACGCTGGATCAGATCAACGACGGCTTCGATCTGATGCACGCGGGCAAGTCGATCCGCAGCGTGGTAGTTTATTGAGGTTTCGCCACAGCTTGGCTGCATCGAGCCGCCGGAGGCTCTGCCCCCGGACCCCCATTGTGTATTTGAAAAGAAGAAGGCAACTTGTAGCCGCACTACTTTTTTGGCTGACTGCCAGCGCTACAAGCGCCGCCGAACTGGTGGTCGATGGAGTTGCCGATCGCGACTTGCCAGAGAACACTGTAGCAGCCTTCTCAGTGGCTGGTGAGGCTTTGTTGCTGACCGCAGAAGATGTTATCGAGGCCAATCCGCAGTTTTCAAATAATGTTCCGGGATTTAGCTTTTGGCTTTCACCCGCAGCCGGTGCTGTATTCGCCGATTTGACCAGCCGACACATTGGCAAGATGCTTACCTTGACGGTGTGCGGCGACGAACTTGTCACAGCGACGTTGCGGAGCAGGCTGGCCGGCGGAGGTTATGTCGCGCTCGATAGTCTCGGGTCCGCGGTATATTATGCCGACAGAATGACAGGCGAACGCCCATGCAAGTGATGGGTGTACGCCGCACCAACCCAGCGGATCACGACACGATCTGGGCGATGCTAAAGCCGGTCTTCCGCGCGGGCGACACCTATGCCATCGACCCCGACATATCCCAGGAAGATGCTCTCGCCTACTGGCTCGCCCAGCATACCTATGTCGCTGAAGACGACGCCATTCTCGGCACCTACTTCATTCGCGACAACCAGCCGGGCGGCGGCGCGCATGTCTGCAACTCTGGCTTCGTGACGGCCAGCAGCGCCGAAGGAAAAGGCGTGGCTCGAACAATGCTCGCCCATTCGCTAAAGGAAGCCAAACGCCTCGGCTACGAAGCGATGCAGTTCAACTTCGTGCTTGCCTCAAACACCCGCGCGGTCGCGCTTTGGCGTCGCCACGGCTTCAACCAGATCGGCCGCCAGCCGCGCGCGTTCCGAATGCCCGACGGCACCTACACAGACGCCCTGATCATGCACAAGTTTCTCTAAGTTTCACCCGGCACCACCTTGCCATTCGCTGCGCCAGCACCGACATTCCCCAAAATCACCCAATCACCGGAGCCCTGAGCATGGCCGACGATAAAAACAAAGACGACGACGCGAATAAGATCGGCTCGAAGGCCGAGCAACTTTTCTTCAAGTCGCGAAATGTGATCATCACCGGCGAGATCAATAACAAGCTTGCCGAACGCACGGTCAAGCAACTGCTGGCACTTGCCGAAGACAGCGACGATCCGATCAACCTCTATATCTCCTCGCCCGGTGGCCACGTCGAATCGGGCGACATGGTTCACGACATGATCAAGTTCATCCGCCCCAAGGTCCGCACTATCGGGTCCGGTTGGGTGGCCTCGGCGGGCGCCCTGATATTCGTCGGCGCCGCGCTCGAAAACCGGTTCTGCCTGCCAAACACCCGGTTTCTGCTGCACCAGCCCTCGGGCGGGATCGGTGGCTCGGTCACGGATATGCAAATCCAGGCCGACCAGATTGAGAAAATGCGCGAGCGCTTTCACAAGCTTTTTGCCGACGCCACCGGCCAGAAACCGGCAAAGATCGCCAAAGATACCGAACGCGATTTCTGGCTCAATACCAAAGAAGCCATCGACTATGGGTTGCTGGGCAAGGTGATCTCGTCGGCGGATGAACTGGCCTAGGGCTGACCCCGACTAACCTTTAACGCCATACCTGCAAAGGAACATATCGACCGCGCCTTCGATGACGCGGTCAATCTCCTCGTCGGTCACACTTGTGCGCAACCCAAGAACCATCTGGATGTGCAGCCCGGCCTTGCAAAGCTCGGGGAACTGATCTGCGGCAAGATCGATGTCATCGATCTCAAGCCGCCCGTCCTCGACCGCTTTGGTCAGAAACTGGGCCAGCATCTGGCGAACCATCGCCGGGCCGGAATTATAGAAATCCTGCCCGATCTCCGGAAATCGCCGGCTCTCGCCGACCACGATCCGATAGACCTGCATCCCGACGTCCGACATGAAAAATCGCACCATCCGCCCGGCCGCCTGCGTCAGCGCTTGACGGATATCACCTGTCGCCTCGATCTGGGCGATTGCCGCGTCCGACTGCGCCCGGCATTCAACCTTGGCGACCTCAAGAAACAGCAGGCGTTTGTCCGGGAAATAACTGTAAAGCGTGGCCTTCGACACGCCTGCCTCGCGCACGATGTCGTCAACGCTCCCGCCTTCGAAGCCATCGCGCATAAAAACCTTCCGGGCGCCGTCCAGCACCTGGTCCCATTTGCGACCTTGCTTGATGGCTTGCGCAGGTGCGTTCATGTTGGCCTCTTATCCGATAATGGATATATAAACTGATCAGTTCAGTTGTTTCAACCCGCGTGACGAAAGGCGGCGGCTTACGGCGGCGGCCGTTCAGACATCAAAAGCTCTGTCAGATCATTTCTGGCCGTCGCAGGTCTTGGGCGGGGTGCAGATTTCTTGCGGGTCGCCGAAGTCGAGCCGTGGCAACTCGGGAATACTGACGCCTGCAAGTGCTGGCACGGCGAGCATCAAAAGGGCGGCGGCCAGAATGGTGGAACGGGGCATGTCGATCTCCAATTTCAAACTAAACGGTTCAGTTCTGAAAGTGACTTAAGCACCCCGCGCCAACATTCAAGAAAAAATAAACCGATCAGTTCACTTTTTGGTGTTGCCCTCATCGAACGAGCATCTATTTCTAGAATAATTCTAAGAAAGGTCCACGATGATCCCCGGAGTATCCACCCGCCGCCGATTCACCGATTTGTCCGAGCAGGAAGTGCTGGCTCTCGCCATTTCGTCCGAGGAAGACGACGCCCGCATCTACCGCACCTACGCCGAGCGCTTGCGTGCAGAATTTCCCGGCACCGCCGCCGTTTTTGACGGCATGGCCGCCGAAGAGGACGACCATCGCCAGATGCTGATCGAGTTGCATCAAAGGCGCTTCAGCAACGTGATCCCGCTGATCAGGCGCGAACATGTCGCCGGGTTCTACGCGCGCCGACCCATTTGGCTGGTAGAAAACCTCGGCCTCGAACGGATGCGCGACGAAGCCGAAAGGATGGAGCGGGATGCGCAACGGTTTTATGAAGAGGCCGCAAAGCGCACGAGCGACGCGGATACCCGCAAACTTCTGGGTGATCTTGCTGCGGCAGAGGCCAGCCATTCGCAGAAAGCCGACGCGCTTGCCGGACAGCACCTGGACGGTGACACAATTGATCAGGAAAGCCGGACGGCGCATCGGCAATTTGTGCTGACATGGGCGCAGCCGGGTCTGGCCGGGTTGATGGACGGTTCGGTCTCGACACTGGCACCGATATTTGCGACCGCCTTTGCGACCGGTGACACCTGGATCACGTTTCAGATCGGCCTTGCCGCTTCGGTCGGTGCGGGCATCTCGATGGGATTTACCGAGGCCGCCTCCGACGACGGCACGATCTCGGGCCGCGGCTCGCCGACGAAGCGCGGTATCGCTTCGGGCGTGATGACAACAATCGGCGGGCTTGGCCACGCCCTGCCCTATCTGATCACTGATTTCTGGACCGCGACGACAATCGCAATTCTCGTGGTTTTTGTTGAACTCTGGGCCATTGTCTGGATCCAGAACCGGTTTATGGAGACACCGTTTTTCCGTGCCACTTTGCAGGTTGTGCTGGGTGGCGCGCTGGTTTTGGCAGCCGGTGTGCTGATCGGGTCCGGGTGATGTACGTGCGGGCGATTTAAGTTATATTAACATTCATTTACAATGCGTTGCGTAACCCATGGGTTACCTTTTTGCCGGATCTTTGGCGTCATAGGCTTCAATAATCTTTGCTACCAGCGAATGGCGCACGACATCCTTTGCGGTGAAATAGCTGAACGATATGGCGTCAATCTCCTTCAGCAATTCCTCGGCGTCGTTCAGCCCTGATGACACACCGCGCGGCAGGTCGATCTGGGTCCGGTCGCCGGTGACAACCATTCGGCTGCCTTCGCCAAGGCGCGTCAGAAACATCTTCATCTGCATCGCTGTGGCGTTCTGCGCCTCATCGAGAACCACAAAGGCATTCGACAACGTGCGCCCGCGCATAAACGCCAGCGGCGCAATTTCTATGCGGTTTTCTTCCAGCAGTTTTGCCAGCTGTTTTCCGGGCATGAAATCGTTCAGCGCATCGTAAAGCGGCTGCATATACGGATCGACTTTGTCTTTCATATCGCCCGGCAGGAACCCAAGCCTTTCGCCCGCCTCCACCGCCGGGCGGCTCAGGACAATGCGATCGACGTGGCCTGCGAAAAACATGTTCACGCCCACCGCGACCGCAAGATAGGTTTTCCCGGTCCCGGCGGGGCCGATCCCGAAGGCCATTTCGTTTGAATAAAGTGCGCGCACATAGGCATTTTGAGCCTCAGTTCGTGGCTCGATCAGCTTTTTCCGGGTCTTTATCTCGACCCGCCCGCCCTGAAACATCTCCATCTGATCGGTTGGGCGGTCGGCGCTTTTTTCTTCCTGCGCCCCCCCCATGCGAATTTCGGCATCAATGTCCCCGGGTGTCAGCTCGCGCCCTGCCTCAAGACGTTGATAAAGCGCCGTTAGAATATCGGATGCCCGGTGCCGCAAATCCGGTTCGCCGTAAATGGCCGCCTGGTTACCCTGATGGAGTATCTGGACATCAAGTGCGGTCTCGATCTGCGCGAGATTGCGGTTAAATTCACCAAATAGATCTATCAGCAATCGGTTGTCGGGAAACTCGACGCGCGTTTCAAGGGCGTCATCAGAAGATATTGGCTGGGTCACTGCTTGAATGGCCAAATAGCTGAACTCCGGTTTCTGGCGTTGCTTCTAACGAGATGCTGCCAACTCAAACGGCTGCACGCAAGCATAACCCAGCGGATTTCTACAAAAACGTCACGAATATCAGTTTCTGTGTGATGCAAACAAAATAGCGCGCGAACCGTGTCGCGCGCCATCTGCCAGTTCATTTCATTCGACCGTTATTCGTAACAGCGCAACGTTCCAACCGCGCCTTTGCCTTGTCCCGCCCGGGGATGATCTGTCCGTCTGATCGTAATTGCCGTCACCAGTTCGGCGCTTCTTCCCGAATCGATTTATCGAACGACCGGTCCGGCAAAGCGTCGAACTTGGACCATTTCCGTGTCCATCGGTTCAGATTCCGAAACGATGTGCGGCCATCGTCTTGGATTTTTCACGTTTCTCATTCATCCAAGGGGTTGACTGACGCGGGTCACTTGTGTAATTCACCGTTATGGTTGAACGAAACGAAACCGAGCTGACGGCCATCCTCAAGGCCGCATCTGATCCGATCCGCCGGACCATCCTGACGCTTCTGGCGCAGAACGGACCGATGCGCGTCACCGATCTGGCCCAACGCTTTGATGTCAGCCTGAACTCGGTGTCCAAACACATAAAAGCGCTGGAAAGCGCTGGTCTCGTCAGCCGCAGGACCGAATGGCGAGAGCACCTGATCGAGCTAATGCCCGACCGTATAGGACTTATCGACAGTTGGTTCAAAGAACTGCGGTCGATCTGGACCATGCGCCTCGAAACTCTGGAATCTCTAATATCAAAGGACAATGAAAATGACTGATACCGCCACTGAACTTAGCCTGGAAACCTCCCGCACGATCGCGGCATCGCGCGAAAAACTGTTCGATGCCTGGCTTAATCCAGAGATGCTTGCGCAGTTTATGATGCCCGCACCGAACATGACCGTACCCGAAGCCAAATCGGACGCCCGCGAAGGCGGTCGCTTTCGGATTGTGATGCGCGCAGGCGATCAAGACCTGCCGCACGAAGGCACTTACAAAACAATCGACCGTCCAAATCGCCTGGCATTTACGTGGGAATCGCCCTTTTCAACTTTGGAAGACAGCACGGTGACCGTCGATTTTGCTGAAGCGAAGGACGGAACCGAAGTCACTTTGCGCCATGTGCGTTTCCCGTCAGAAGAAATCCGCGACAATCACCAGGGCGGCTGGACTTCAATCCTCGAAGCCCTCGCAAAGACAGTCTGAGGTCCGCCATGGAAGCCGAAGCCCTAAACATCACCGCGATTGCCATCGGTGCCGTCGTTGCGTTTATCTACGGCGCGATAATTTATCACCCCCGCGTGCTGGGCACGATCTGGGCGAAGGGATCGGGCGTTTCGCTTGAGGGTGGAAACTCGCCCATCCTGGCCTTCGCGCTGCAAATTCTGGCGCTGCTGGCCCTTGCGATTGTCGTCGGAACGACCGCGACCGTCAGCTTTCTGGGCACAGCAATATTGGCGATTGTGGCCGCAGCGCTGTTCGTCGTGTCAGGCGGGGCATTTCAGCGGAAATCAACAGGCGCGATGCTAACCGACGGCTTGTATGTTCTCGGCGCCGGTGCCTTGATGATAGCGGCTCAGGGCGTGATTTAGAGATTTCGGCTATATCAAGCGCGCTCCGCAAAAAATTGCGGAGCGCCTTTTTTGGGGATCAATAGGTTTCTGTCATCGGGCGATATCGCTAAGTTCGGTATCCACTTTCCCCGATAACTCCTGCGCTCCACCACCAACAGACGTCATGACCACTATGGCCAATGAAACTCCTGCCGACGTGAGGAGAACCCAGGCGATTGTAACTTCGCCCGCATCGTCGCGAATAAACCGGTTTAATACTGCGCTTGGCTTAAATGAACGTAACAAAGTTGATCTCCAACAAATGGCTAGGCTGTTGCCTTAGCATCCGTAGTGGAAGTGCAAATGCGCTAAAGTTGGGCGATTAAAGGACTATATCTGGCGGAATTAGCGCGAACCGGAAACAACAACGCCCGCGAGCGAGTTACTGTTGGAGTTATCAATGCGCACCGGCACAATGTCGCCACGATTGACCTGCTGGGATGTAACATGGACGGCATGCAGATATTCCGATTTTCCAACCATCTGATCCGGCTTGCGACCGATTCTTTCAAATAATACCTCGACTTCGCGTCCGATCATCGCATCCTGTGCGGCCCGCTGCTGTTGCGTCAGAAGCGTCTGAAGCCTTTGCAAACGCTCGCTTGCCACTCTCGGGTCAACAATTTCCCTTTCGGCTGCTGGCGTACCTGGGCGGGCGGAATATTTGAAACTATACGCCTGGCCGTATCCAACCGTTTCGACCAGATCCAGCGTCGCCTGGAAGTCTTCGTCGGTTTCGCCTGGGAACCCTACTATGAAATCGCCGGACAAAAGAATATCCGGGCGCGCTTCGCGAATGCGCTCGATGACCCGGATATAATCTTCCGCCGTATGCTTGCGGTTCATCGCCTTCAGAACCCGATCTGATCCTGACTGCACCGGCAGGTGCAGATAGGGCATCAACTTGGCAACTTCGCCGTGCACCGCAATCAAAGCGTCGTCCATGTCGTTTGGGTGCGACGTGGTGAAACGAATTCGCTCAAGCCCGTCGATTTCCGCCAGGTCGCGGATCAGTCCCGCCAGACCGGTTGCATGGCCATGGTAGGCATTCACATTCTGCCCTAAGAGCGTGATCTCGCGCACGCCTCTTTCGACCAGATCGCGGGCTTCGGCCATTACGCGGTCGGCAGGTCGGCTGACCTCGGCACCCCGCGTATATGGCACGACGCAAAACGCGCAAAACTTGTCGCACCCTTCCTGCACAGTCAAAAAAGCCGTCGGACCACGCCGGGCTTTTGGCCGCGACACAAGGTGGTCAAACTTGTCCTCTTCGGGAAAATCGGTATCCAGCGCTTTTTCACCGGCCCTTGCCTTGGCCTCAAGTTCCGGCAACCGGTGATAACTCTGCGGCCCAACCACCAGATCCACCATCGGCTGGCGCGCAATAATCTCGGCACCTTCGGCCTGCGCGACGCATCCGGCCACGCCGATTTTCAGTTCCGGTTTGGCTTCTTTCAGGGGGCGAAAGCGACCTAATTCAGAGTATACTTTCTCGGCTGCCTTTTCGCGGATATGGCAGGTGTTCAGCAGGATCATGTCCGCGTCATCGGCACGATCTGTTTGCTCGTAGCCTTCGGCGCAAAGCGTCTCGGCCATGCGCTCGCTGTCATAGACATTCATCTGACAGCCGTAGGTTTTGATGAAGAGCTTCTTTGGCGCGGACATAGCATGGCACCTAATATGGATCAGCGCGCGTCCTACACGGGCACGGGCGTCTTGCCAAGCCTTCGGCGCGCGTGGCATCGTCACCAGTAGTCGGGCAAAAGAAAGAAACGTCGTGCGGTTTACGACAATTAGCAGGGCGACAGCGGACCCATTAATTCGCCAGGCCAAAGGACCGGTGGCGATTATCATCGCCGAGGATGACGTCGAGATCGACACGACGATCCGTCATCACGGCTTCGCTGGCTTTCGCACAATCCTTCTTGTGGCACCGCCCGAGGTCGAACTTGGCGCGGATATCGCCGAAAGCGTCATTCGCATCGACCACCCGACGCGGGCGGCTGACGCCACCCAAGTGATCGTGAACGCGATTGCTGCGGCTTTGCCAGAAAATACCTGGCTATATTACTGTTACAACGCGGAATATCTTTTCTATCCATATGCAGAAAGCCGCACTGTCGGCGAGATGCTGGTCTTTCATGGCGAAGAGCGGCGTTCGGCGATGCTGACCTATGTTATCGACGTATACTCGGGTGACTTAAAAGACGCCAAAAATGCCGTGTCGCTTGAAGATGCGCATCTTGATCGTTCGGGCTATTACGCGCAGGCGCGTTATTATGGCGATGGAAGCCAAAAAGAGCGCCAGCTCGATTTTCACGGCGGATTGCGATGGCGGTTCGAAGAACATATCGCCGACGCCCGGCGGCGTATCGACCGGATCGCGATTGTTTGCACGCAAAAAGGCGTTCGCCTGCGCGCCGATCACACATGGTCGGACGAAGAGTTTAATACGTTCGCCTGCCCCTGGCACAACAATTTAACGGCCGCGATCGTGTCATTTCGTACCGCAAAGGCCCTTCGCACAAACCCGGCCAGTCGCTTCGATATCGACACCTTTCATTGGTATAACTCGACCGAGTTCGAGTGGCACTCGCAGCAATTGCTCGAGCTTGGATTGATGGAACCGGGGCAGTGGTTCTAGAAATTCGGACGCTGGATTGCATCCTCGAACGCCGCGACGGGCAGGACCGGAGCCAGAAGCCCGCGCAATTCCTTGCGCCGTGGATGGTTCGGGTTGGCGACGGTGAAACAGACAAAATCCTCGACAATCGCCGCCTGTTGCTCGAACCCGAAACGTAAAAACTCCGGCGCTTCGCCGCCGGCCGAGAAATATGGATCGGCAAGCCGCAGGCTTTCGCGGATCGCGCGCCAGGGTGAGTATCCCGTGAGGCCCCGGTTCTGCCACTGCCAGACGTGAGTCAGTTCGTGCGCGAATATCAGCGCCTGGGGAAGCCGCATTCCGCGCGGCCATGTCAGTACCATATCGCTGGAATAAAGTGCGTTGCTGAAAAAAACACCGTTTCTCAGCGCAAAAGCCTGGGCCGGTTGCGCGCCGCGCGGCTGCGGCGTGCGCACACAGGCTTCTTTGGTTCCTCGCAACTTTTTCACACTGGCGGGTATCGTTTTCGGTGGCGGCGTCAGCCCAAGACCTTGCGACACACGTACTTTCTCGACGTTTAACGTGTCGCCAAACAGATCGGTCGCAAACAGGTGCTCGGCCTCGGTCAGTGGCCGCGAGCAGGCCGCCAACGCTAGAAGCAGACAAAAGAACAGGCGCATTAAAGCATCGAGGGGACGACAAGATCGGGCGGGCGATGCCCGTCGTCAAAGGTTTTGATATTGATGATCACCTTCTCGCCCATTTCGAGCCGACCTTCTACGGTCGCCGACGCCATATGCGGAAGCAAAACTACGTTCGGCAGTTCGCGCAGCCGCGGGTTCACCTCGTGACCGTGTTCGAAAACATCCAGACCAGCGCCTGCAATCTCGCCCGCGCGCAGCATTCGCGTCAGCGCGTTTTCGTCGATCACCTCGCCCCGGGATGTGTTCACAATGACGGCTGACGGTTTCATCAGCTTCAGGCGGCGGGCATTGATCAGGTGAAACGTCGAAGGCGTGTGTGGGCAATTGATCGACAACACGTCCATCCGACTGATCATCTGATCAAGACTTTCCCAATAGGTCGCGCCCAGTTCTTCTTCGGTTTCCTCTCTGAGCCGACGCCGGTTGTGATAGTGAACCTGGCAGCCGAAGACAGCGGCGCGGCGCGCCACCGCCTGCCCGATCCGCCCCATGCCCAGGATGCCCAACCGCCGCCCACCAATGCGGCCGCCCAGCCGGGCAGTGGGTGACCAGCCTTCCCAGTTGCCTTTCTGCATGACCGCCAGACCCTCGGGGATGCGCCGCGTCACGGCAAGGATCAGCGCCATTGCCATGTCTGCGGTATCTTCGGTTGCGACACCCGGCGTGTTCGCAACCAGAATACCGCGTTGCCTTGCGGTGGCGACATCAATGTGATCGACGCCAGCGCCGAAGTTTGCAATCAGCTTCAACCGGTCCCCGGCCTGCGCCAGCAAGGGCGCGTCGATCTGATCGGTGATCGTCGGGACCAGAATATCGGCAGCGCGAACGGCCGCGATCAGTTGGTCCTGCGACATCGGCAGGTCATCGGCGTTCAGCGTGACATCGAATAATTCCGACAGTCGCGTTTCCACCGCCTGCGGCAGGCGTCGCGTCACGACAACACTTAGACGCTGGTCTGACATTTCACCTCACTCGATCTTTCAGTTCGCCGTACTTCTTGGCAAAGTGGCAAGGAACAGTCGCAGGCACAAGAGACGCTTGTCAAAAGCGCGCGGCCCATCGGAGGATCGAGCGGGATGCAGTTTGGGCGGTATCTGATCGGCGCAGCACTTGCGGCGTGTTTTGCGCTTTCATCCGCCGTTGCAGCAGAACGCGGACCGGTGACCAATCTGCCCATGCCCCGGTTCGTGTCGTTGAAGGCCGAAGAGGGCAACGTCCGACGCGGCCCGTCGCTGAGCCACCGCATCGACTGGGTATTCACTCGCCGCAACATGCCGCTTGAGATCACCGCCGAATATGGCCACTGGCGCCGGGTCCGCGACCGCGACGGTCAGGGCGGCTGGGTGCATTACTCGCTTCTCTCAGGCGTCCGGCACGTAATCGTCGAGGACGACTTGACGGCGCTGCGGGTCAAGCCTGACGCGGCCAGTCCGGCGAATGCTTACGCTGAAGCGGGCGTGGTCGCACGGCTGGGCTCCTGCGGGCTGGATTGGTGCCGGGTGACGGCGAACGGCAGCAAGGGCTGGGTGGAGAAGCGCGGGCTTTGGGGTGTGCAGGTGGATGAGGTGCGGGAGTAAGGGGTGAAGGGCCAGCGCCTGCCCGTTGGGGTGGCGCAGAGCCGGTCATGCGACGCGCTTTATGGCGAAAAACACGCCGTCCATTTCTACAAGACGCCAACCCAGAACAAGCGCCAGCCCGCCGGAACGGGCAGGCGCTGGCCCGGCGCCTTCGGCTTGGTTCCGGGCCTGAAGAACGGGCACTAATGAGGCGAAGCTGACGATGAGTATCTATTGCGTCCGAACCGAGGGGGAGCGTCAAATCTCCCCTTGACCTCAACTTAACTTGAGGCCTTACCTTACTTGCGACTCACCCGAATAACGGAGGCCGCGACATGGCAATGGCTCGACTTGAACACGTAAATATCACCGTCACTGACCCCAAGGCCACCGCCGCCTGGATCGAACGCGTCTTCGGCTGGCACATCCGCTGGGAAGGTGCTGGCATGCAAACCGGCTATACCGTGCATATTGGCGAGGATGACACCTATGTCGCGCTTTTCACTTATCCCGAAACGCCTGAGCCCAAGAATGAAAGCTACCGCACCAAGGGCGGGTTGAACCATTGGGCAGTGGTTGTTGATGATCTGGACGCCACCGAAGAACGCGTGAAGGCGGAAGGGTTCACATCAGGCAATCATCAGGACTACGAACCCGGACGCCGGTTTTACTTCCACGATGGCGACGGGATCGAGATCGAGGTCGTGCAGTACGACTGACGCACCCTTGACCTTCCACGCCGGGCTTGGCAGGCCCCGCGCGATGACCAAACAATCCGCATCAGGCGCGCCATGGCGCAATTTCTATGGCCGCACCCGCGGCAAGGGCCTGCGCGACAGCCAGAAGCGCTATCTGGACGATCTGGCCGATCTCACCCCCGGACTGGTCAGTTGGGAGGACAACCCTGACCGTGCCCCGCTTGATCTGAAGGCCATGTTCGAATGTCGCCCGGTCTGGCTTGAGATCGGGTTTGGCAGCGGCGAACATCTGGTGCATCAGGCGGCGTTGAATCCTGAAGTCGGGATCATCGGGGCCGAACCCTTTATCAACGGCGTCGCCACGCTGTTGGGGAAAATCCGGGCGCTTGAGACTAACAACATCAGGGTCCACGCAGGCGATGCGCGCGACCTGATGGATGTCCTGCCAGCGGGGTCCATTACCAAGGTGTTTCTTCTGTATCCCGACCCGTGGCCGAAGAAAAAACATCACCGGCGACGGTTTGTGACACCTGAACATCTGGAACCGCTTTCTCGGGTGATGGCACCGGGGGCCGAATTGCGGATCGCGACCGATATTGCGGATTATGTCCGTCAGGCACTGGTCGAAGTTCCCAAGGCCGGATTTCACCTGGTCGCCGAAGACCCGCCCGACCTGCAAACGCCATGGCCGGACTGGATCCGGACCCGGTACGAGGCGAAGGCGCTGCGCGAGGGGCGCGTGCCGCATTATATGACGTTTCAGAAAGCCTAGACTCGACCGATGATGGACGAGGTCTGGCGTCTGCGCTAACGAGGGCGCGAAGACGCGAGAGGGAAAATCAATGTCCGGCCATGGACCGCAAATGCCGATGACATCGCGCCCTGCCGGGCCGCTGACCGGCGAGGCACGCGTGCCAGGCGACAAGTCGATCTCGCACCGGTCGCTGATCCTGGGCGCGCTGGCTGTGGGCGAAACGCGGGTGCGCGGATTGCTGGAGGGCGAGGACGTTCTGGCGACGGCAGCCGCGATGCGGGCCTTTGGTGCCGAGGTCGAGCGCGACGGCGATGACTGGGTCATCCACGGCGTTGGCGTCGGCGGGTTTGGTGAACCTGAAGACGTGATCGATTGCGGCAATGCCGGAACCGGGGTGCGCCTGATCATGGGGGCGATGGCGACGACGCCGATTGCTGCCACATTTACCGGCGATGCCTCGCTCAGATCGCGACCCATGGGGCGGATCACCGATCCGCTTGCGTTGTTCGGGGCGCAAGCGTTCGGGCGCGCGGGCGGTCGGCTGCCGTTGACCATTCTGGGCGCGCGAGACCCCGTCCCGGTGCATTACACGACGCCGGTGGCCTCGGCGCAGGTCAAATCGGCGGTGTTGTTCGCCGGGCTGAACGCGCCGGGGGAAACGGTGGTGATCGAAGCTGATGCGACGCGGGATCACACCGAACGGATGATGCGCGGGTTTGGCGCTGATGTGTCCGTTGAGGACAGCACCGAAGGCCGGGTGATCACGCTGAAGGGCTACCCGGAGCTGGAACCGCAATCGATTGATGTTCCCCGCGATCCGTCGTCGGCAGCTTTTCCGGTCTCAGCCGCGCTGATCGCCGAAGGCTCGGACATCCTGGTGCCCAATATCGGGCTGAATCCGACGCGGGCGGGGCTATTTCAGACGCTGCGGGACATGGGCGCTGACCTGACATACGAAAACGAACGCGAGGAAGGCGGCGAGCCGGTCGCCGATCTTCGCGCCCGCTATTCGCCCGAAATGAAGGGCGTTGAAGTGCCGCCGGAACGCGCCGCAAGCTTGATCGACGAATACCCGATCCTGTCGGTGGTGGCGTCCTTTGCCGAGGGGCGGACGTCGATGCATGGCGTAAAGGAACTTCGGGTCAAGGAAAGCGACCGGATTGACGCGATGGCGGTCGGTTTGCGTGCGTGTGGCGTCGATGTCGACGAGGGCGAAGACTGGTGGGCGGTTCAGGGTGCGGGGCCCGGCGGCGTGAAGGGTGGCGCAACTGTCGCCGCGCGGCTGGATCATCGGATCGCGATGTCGTTTCTGTGCCTTGGCATGGCGACGCAAGCGGCGGTCAGGATTGACGATGCAACACCGATCCAGACATCTTTCCCCACTTTCGAGCCATTAATGTCAGCGCTTGGCGCGCGATTGGAACGTAGCCACGCATGAACACCGGCGGATGCCTCTGCGGCGCGATAAAATACACCGTCTCAGGCCCGCTGCGCCCCGTAATTGTGTGCCATTGCAAGCAATGTCAGCGGACCAGCGGGTTTCATGTCGCCGCGACAAGCGCACCCCGAGACACCGTTAAGATCGACGGCAAGGTCACTTGGTTTCAGTCATCCGAAACCGCAAAACGCGGATTCTGCGGCATCTGCGGGTCAAACCTATTCTGGAGCGGATCGGGGCAAAACTTGTCGATATTTGCCGGCACACTCGACGCGCCAACGGGTCTGAAACTCATCGGCCACATATATTGCGCCGACAAGGGCGACTATTACGATGTCACCGACGATCTGCCGAAGGCCGAGGCCCGAAATCCTGAACTGACAACGCAAGTCCCCTAAGATCAGGCGGTCACCATCTCTGCGGCGATTTTCAATGCCTCCTCCGCCCGGTGACACGCAACGCGCGCCTTGCCGACATCGCGCAGCTCGGGCCTTTCCTGGCGGCAAATGTCGATCGCTAAGGGGCAACGCGGATTGAAGGCGCAGCCGGTGGGCGGGTTGATCGGATCGGGGATCTCGCCCTGCGGCGGATCGGCCTCGCGCCCAAACCCGTCCATCCTCGGTGCGGCTGCCAATAACATCTGGCTGTAAGGGTGTGCCGGTCGCCGAAACAGCGTCTCCGGACCAGCTTCTTCGACCAGCCGACCCAGATATAAAACGCCGATGCGGTCCGCCATATGTTGAACCACCGTCAGGTCGTGACTGATAAAGAGATACGTCAGGCCAAATTCATCCTTCAGATCGCTCATCAGGTTCAGAACCTGCGCCTGAACGCTGACATCCAGCGCGCTGGTGGGTTCGTCGCAAACGATCAGCTTTGGCTCACTGGCAAGCGCGCGCGCAATGCAGATGCGCTGGCGCTGGCCGCCGGAAAATTCGTGCGGAAACTTACCGGCATCCTCGGCCGACAGGCCCACCTGTTCCAACAGGCGCTCGGCCAATCCCGCCGTATCTCCGCCCTTGGCCGCCACAGGTTCGGCGATGATATCGCGCACCTTCCAGCGCGGATTGAGGCTGGCGAAGGGATCCTGAAAGATCATCTGGATGTCCGAGCGGACCTTTTCGATCTTGTCGTCGTCGGTTTCGCTGGAAAGGTCCACTCCTTCGACCTCGACGAAGCCATCTGTCGGGGTCAAGAGCCCGACGACCATCTTGCCGATGGTGGACTTGCCCGACCCGCTTTCACCGACCAGCGCATATACATGGCGTTCTGGGATCTCAAAACTGACGTCGCTGACCGCCGTCAGCAAAGCTTTCGGCAACCGTTCGATTGCCCGGTTCAGCCAGGGTTTTGACACATCGAAGATGCGCGTCAGGTTGCGGACAGTGACAAGCGGCTTCATTCCGCCACCTCAAGGTGCTCGACCGGAAACCAGCAGGCTGCCCGGCCCTGATCGGCCTCCAGCCCTGGCCAGGGGTTTGCGCGGCATTGGTCTTTCGCTCTGGGACATCGCGGGTGAAATGCACAGCCGTCGGGCAATTTTCCCAGCCGGGGCATCGCGCCGGGAATTTGACGCAGGCGCTTCTGCCCATGCGACGCAAGCGGCGTCGAGCCCATCAATCCTTCGGTGTATGGATGGCGCGGGCGTTGGATCACTTCGCGCACCGGGCCCAGTTCCGCCAACCGGCCCGCATACATCACCGCCAC
Source organism: uncultured Boseongicola sp. (assembly GCA_964194845.1). Taxonomy (GTDB): domain Bacteria; phylum Pseudomonadota; class Alphaproteobacteria; order Rhodobacterales; family Rhodobacteraceae; genus CAXMNX01. Next base: position 40,771 of record CAXMNX010000103.1, on the reverse strand, counting down.
CCGATCCGCCGCCTCGGCGATCACGCCCATGTCGTGGGTAATCAGCATCACGGCGGCGCCCCGATCGCGACAAAGCCGCCTCAGAAGCGCGATGATCTGCGCCTGCACGCTGACGTCAAGCGCGGTGGTCGGCTCGTCAGCGATCACCAGCGCCGGTTCGGCGCAAAGCGCCAAAGCGATCACGACCCGCTGGCGCATGCCCCCGGAAAATTCATGCGGATAGCTGTCGATCCGGCTTGCAGCGGCAGGAATACCCACCTCCTCCAGCGCAGCAATGGCGCGCTTCTTCGCCTCGGCCTCGGAAATATCGAGGTGCTCGAGCATCGTCTCGGTCAGCTGGTCACCGATACGAAGAAGCGGGTTGAGCGACGTCAGCGGGTCCTGAAAGACCATCCCGATCTCTTTTCCGCGCAACCGGCGCATCGCCTCGCGGCCCAGATTATCGATCCGCCGCCCTTTCAGATAAATCTCGCCACCGGTGATCCGCGCAGGCGGATCCAGCAGCCCGATCGCTGCGTTCCCGGTCATCGACTTGCCGGCACCACTTTCGCCGACAACGCCCAATATCTCGCCGGCCTCAATGTCATAGCTCACGCCGTCAACCGGCCTCAGCACCGCGTGGCGCGTCGGAATATCGACGACAAGATTGCGGACCGAAAGAACCGGGTCGGACACAAGCGCTGCTCCTTGAGGTTCAGCCTTTATGGGCCGCAAATTCGCCCAAGAGCAAGCGATCCGTTTCCCTAAACTTTGGTCGTATGCCGCGAAATCCAAACTAAAAACCTATGGCGAAGGCGGTGGCGAATTCCGATCTGCCGATCATCGCAACGAACTGCGATCCAATGACACCAGTAAGGAGAGACACCATGGCACTGAAAAACTATCGGATGATTTCGACAGGTATCCTCGTCGGCCTTATCCCGGCCGCCGCCTTCGCAAACTTCGCAGTCGGTGACACGGTCGGCACCGACCTTGATGAAATCCGTGCGAAATTCGAAGCCCAGGGCTATACCGTAACCGAGATCGAAGCCGAGGGCGGCGAAATTGAGGTCGAATATGTGCTGGACGGCCAGGAATACGAGGCCAAACTTGCCGCCGACACCGGCATGGTTCTTGAGGTCGAGCTTGAAGACGACGACGACTGATCGTTCCGCCAGGGCGCGCGCCAGATGATGGCGCGCGTGCCTGTCCTTTGGGCGCTTTTCGCGCTGCAACTTTTTTGCGCGGTGTTTTTCATTCTGGACGCCGCGTTGGATCTTTTTGGGATTGAAGGCGGCACCGGGGTTCGTGCGCTAGATACATTCGAATATGTTATCGCGGCCGCGCTGCTGATCGGCGTTTTGATCAGCGGACGCGAGATTGCCAATGTGATGCGACGGAATAGCCGGCTTTCCGACCAGATCCGCGCCGCATCCGGCGAGTTCACCAAATTGATCGACGACCGGTTTTCCGATTGGAAGCTCACGGCCTCGGAAAGGGACGTTGCGATCCTGGCCATCAAGGGTCTTTCGCTTGCTGATATTGCCGCCGCGCGCGGCAGTGCGGAGGGAACCGTCAAGGCCCACAGCGCTGCCGTCTATCGCAAAGCCGGCGTTACCGGGCGGCTTCAGCTTCTCAGCCTATTTGTGGACGAACTGGTCGAGGCGCCGGTGATCGACGCGAACGGCCCGTAAACGACCCATTCCATGTCGCCTGCCGCACTAGACAGCCCGGATTATCCGCTGCCAGCTTGTCGCCAATGACTTAAGCGGAGAACGCCCATGTCACTGGATAAACTGGCGCGCGATTATGAATGTGACGGATATGTCTCCGGTGTCCCTCTCCTGTCCGGCGACGATACCGCGCGGCATCGCAAAGTGCTGGAGGAGCTCGAAGAAGCCGAGGGCAAGCTGCACTACAAAGCCAAGATGCATACCGTGATGACATCGCCATTTGAGATGGCGACGCACCCGAAGGTTCTGGACGTGGTCGAGGCGCTGATTGGGCCGGATATCCTGCTTTATGACGTGACCTACATTATCAAGGAACCGCATACCGACGCCCACGTAAGCTGGCATCAGGACCTGACATTCTGGGGGCTAAGCGATGACGCGCAGGTTTCGATGTGGCTGGCACTGTCGCCCGCGACCCAAGCCTCGGGTTGCATGCGGATGATCCCCGGCAGCCATGCGGGCGGTGTTGCCGAGCACGACACCAAGCCAGACGAAAACAATGTGCTTTTGCAGGGCCAGACCGTTCTGGGCGTCGATGAGGCGCACGCCGTCATGTGCCCGCTTGAACCCGGCGAAGCATCGTTTCACCATGGCTGGGTGCTTCATGCCTCGATGCCGAACCTCTCGGACGACCGGCGCATCGGGTTGAACGTTCAATTCGTCGCACCGCACGTCCGGCAGACCAAACATGATCTGGATTCAGCGATGCTGGTGCGCGGCGAAGACCGCTATGGCCACTTCCGCGAGGATATCCCGGCGCATGCGGATTTTGATCTCGACGCAGTGAAACGCTGGCACGAGCTAGACAGGCTGCATGTTGAAACGCAGGGGACGGCCTAAACTGCGGCTCACTTCAACCTAGGGTTCAACGCGTCCCGCAGCCAGTCGCCCAGCAAATTCACCGACAACGCCAGCGCCAGCAACGTGCAGGACGGGAAAAAGAGGATCCACCACTCGCCTGAAAAGAGAAACCCCTGCCCGATCCTGATCAATGTGCCCAGCGATGGCTGCGTTGGCGGCGCTCCGACGCCCAGAAACGAAAGCGTCGCCTCGGCGATGATCGCCAAAGCCAGCGAGATCGTCGCGATGACAAGCACCGGCGAAAGGACATTCGGCAGGATATGCTGCACCATGATCGCGGTGCGTGTCCGGCCGATCAGCTTGGCGGCCTGCACATATTCCTTGCCGCGCTCGACCAGTGTCGCCCCGCGAACCACCCTTGCGAATTGCACCCAGTCCGACAATCCGATCGCGATGATCAACACCCAGATCGCCATTTGGTCACGGTATTCGACCGGCGTGAACCCCTTCGCGATCCCGAAGATCAGCATCGCCACCAGGATCGACGGAAACGTCAGCTGAATATCGGCAATCCGCATGATGATCGTCTCGGTCCAGCCACCGATATAGCCCGCGATCAGCCCCAGAGTGACCCCAAGAATCAACGCAAACAGAACCGCCGAAAAGCCGACAAAAAGCGATATTCGCATACCATAAAGGATCGTCGAGAATACGTCGCGTCCCTGATCGTCGGTGCCAAGCCAGAACGCGTCGCCCGTAAACGCGTTTGGCTCGCCCGGTGCCGTGAAGCCGTTCATCAGGTTCAGGCTTGCCGGATCGAAAGGATTATGGGGCGCGATCAGGGGTGCGAGAACCGCGCTCAGGACCAAAACCACCGTCACCGCGAAAGACACCACGGCGACAGGTGAGTGCTTGAACTTCCAGAAAAAATCAGAACCGCGAAACCGTTCCCAGCGGCCGGTTTCCACTGGTTTTTTAACTTGCAGCGCCCCGATATCCGCCATCAGTGCGCCCCCGTCCGGTCGGCCCGAAGCCGGGGATCAACCCAGAAATACAGCAGGTCGACCATCAGGTTGATGCAGACGAACATCACCGAGATCAGCATCAGGTAGGCCGCCATCACCGGGATATCGACGAACTGGATCGCATTGATGAACAAAAGCCCGACCCCCGGCCACTGAAATACCGTCTCGGTGATGATCGCGAATGCGATGATCGAGCCCAATTGAAGACCGGTCACGGTGATGACGGGCACAAGCGTGTTTTTCAGCGCGTGGCGAAAATTTACCACGCGCTCTTTCAACCCGCGCGCACGCGCAAATCGGATGTAATCCTGCCGCAGCACCTCCAGCATCTCGGAACGGACCAGCCGCATGATCAGCGTCATCTGGTAAAGCCCCAGCGTGATCGACGGCAGGATCAGCGCCTTAAGGCCGCTGGTCGTCAAAAGTCCCGTTGTCCACCAACCCAGTTTTGTAACTTCGCCGCGTCCGAAACTCGGGAGCATATCCAGCTCGACTGAAAAAAGGTAAATCAACAGGATACCGATCAGAAACGTCGGCAGGCTGACGCCGATCAGCGACACCGTCATGATGACGTTCGACGCCCAGCCGTCGCGTCGGATGGCCGTGAACACCCCAAGCCCGATACCGATCGAGATAGCCAGGAACCCAGATACTGCCGCCAGTTCCAGTGTCGCCGGTGCGCGCTCGGATATGATCTTGCCGACGGGTCGCCCCTGCCGATAGCTCACGCCGAAATTGCCCTGCACCGCGCCTGTAAGGAATTTAACATACTGAACCGCAAATGGCTGGTCGAGCCCAAGCTGCGTGCGCAGCCGCTCGATATCGGCCTGCGTGCGCTCTTGTCCCAGCATGTTGTCGATAGGATCACCGACAAAGCGAAACATCGAAAAGGCCACCAGTCCAACAACCAGCAAAACAAGGATCGACTGCGCAACCCGGCGGATGACATATGCAAGCATTGTTCGTTTGTGCGGTGCAGCGCCGGACCCGTCAAGCCGGGATGTCTCGGCAACCGACGGCGCCTCGTCATCTTTTCCCAAATACGCATTGATCTGATACCGAAGGCTGGGTGATCAGGCGGAAATATTTCTGAACGGCGTTCAAATATTTGTTGAACATCGTTCAAAATCTGCTATTGGATACTTGAACACTGTTCATGGAGCGATTCGATGCCGCATGTTGTCAACACCGACGCCCTGGTCGCCGAAGGCGTCCTGACCACCGATCAGGCCGTTGAGATTATCCGCCGGTCCCGCGAAACGATGCTGGCGCTTGTCATCAATATCGTGCTGACGGCGGGAATTATCGCCGCCTCGCTAGGCTTTGTATTTTGGATCGCCAACGCGGCCGGGGTTGCCGCACTGGGATTGCTATTTCTGATTATCGGCGCGGTTGTTCTCGCCCGTGGCAACGACCTTTACCGCATGCTCGGTTCGGCTGCGGCCCTGATCGGCTCAGGAATGCTCTACGCCGGTGGCGGGATCGAACTGGTTGATAAGTATCCCGACATTGCCGGCTGGACGCTGCTGCTCGCCGGGTTGGCAACGATTGGCGCATTCCTCACTGCATTCTTCCGCGGCCCGCAATCGCTGCGCTTTGTGACCGGTGCCATTGCGCTGATGGGCGTGGCGCTTCACCTTGTCGGCGTGGGCATTCTTTTTGATGTCGTAAGTATCACCAACTGGGTCCAGAGCCTCCACTTCCTATATGCTGCGGTGGTTATTGCGGCCATTGGAATTGCGATCAACGTCCGCGTCGTCACCGCCTTTGCCATTGTGCCTTTCGCGCAGGCACTGGACACCGGCACCGGTTATTTTCATGCGGCATACTTTTTCTATTCCCCCGAACCCACTCTCACCATCCTGCAAATGGCGGCGTTGATCGCTGCTGCGGTTTGGGCAATCTCGCGCGTCCCCGACCGCATCGGCCGCCACGCCGGTATCCTCGCCATTATGGCCGTGGTCGTCGGTAGTCTCTCATTCCTTGTCGGCAGCCTTTGGGGTGACAATGTTGGTCTGACCTTCTTTCGAGACAGCGCGCCAAAGTTCGCCGACTTTAATGGTGACTGGCAAGCACACAACGCCGCCTACGATGCCTGGAGAGCCCAGTTTTTCCGCATCTCGGAGCACGTTTTCAGCGCTGTCTGGGCAATCGTGCTGCTCGCGGGTGCCTGGTTCGCCGCCAAAGGCGCAAGACGCGGGCTCTTTAACGCCGCCGTCACTTTCGGCGCAATCCACGCCTACACGCAAACCTTCGAGACCTTCTCGGACAAACCCATTGTCTATGCGCTGGGTGGACTGGCTTTGATCCCACTGGCATGGGGCATGTGGCGGCTCAATCAGCAGATGTTCCAGCCCGCCACGTAGGGCGGGGTTTCACCCCGCCTTTGCCATCAAACCAACCCCTCGTCCCGAAACAACGCCTTCAGATCCGCCTCGGGCCGCGCACCGAGGTGGCTGATGACTTCGGACGCGGCCACGCAGCCCATATCTCCGCAAAGCTTCAGCGGGTATCCCTGCGACAGCGCCCAGAGAAAAGCACCGGCAAATGCGTCCCCCGCCCCGGTCGCATCGACAATCTGAACCGGCCGCGCCGGGGCGTGCCAGCGTTCACCGCTGGACAGAATATGCGCGCCCTTCGCACCTTCAGTGCAGGCGACAACGTCGATCTCGGCCTCGGCGGCGGACAGCGCTACTTCGAAGTCATCCGTTTGATACATCGAACAAATCTCGTCGCGGTTGGCAAACAACAGATCGACATGATCGCGGATCATTGCGCGAAACGCGTCCCGGTGGCGCTCGACACAGAAGGGATCGGAAAGCGTCAGCGACACCTTGCCGCCCGTCCCTTTCGCGGCCTCAATGGCCTTTGCAAACGCGGCATGACTTTCGGGCCCGTCAAACCGGTAACCCTCAAGATAGATCATTGCCGCATCTGCCATTTGCGCTTCGTCGATATCCGATGGCGACAGATGTTCGGTCACGCCGAGATAGGTGTTCATCGACCGCTCGCCATCGGGCGTGACCAGCACAATGCAGCGGCCGGTTTCGGCCTGATCGGTCGCAGACGCGAGTGCAGTTTCATAGGTCGCTCCCTGCGCGCGCATGTCATGCGCGAAGATCGCCCCCAACTGGTCGTCCTTCACTTTGCCGACATAGGCCGTGGAACCGCCAAGAGCCGCGATCGCGGCGATGGTATTTGCCGCCGATCCGCCTGACACCTCGCGCGCAGGGCCTACGCGGGCGTAAAGGTCCACCGCACGCTCCATGTCGATCAGCTGCATGACGCCCTTTTCGACCCCGGTCTGGTCGAGAAATCTATCGTCGCAGCGGGCCAGCACATCGACCATCGCATTACCGATACCGACAACATCAAATCGTTTCGTCATGGTGTCTTGTCCTCAAACTGACAGTATTCGCGGATCAGGCAGGCGTTGCATTTCGGCTTGCGCGCGACACAGGTATAACGGCCATGCAGGATCAGCCAGTGATGCGCGTGTTGCTGGAACCCGGTGGGTATATTGTCTTCGATTGCGCGTTCGACGGCCTCAACATCTTTGCCCGGTGCGATCCCTGTGCGGTTACCGACGCGAAAGATATGCGTATCAACAGCTTGAGCGGGATGCTTAAACCACATGTTCAGCACAACGTTGGCCGTCTTTCGCCCCACACCCGGCAGCGACTGAAGCGCCGCGCGGCTCGACGGCACTTCGCCGCCAAAGTCGTCCACCAGAATCTGCGAAAGCTTGATGACATTCTTTGCCTTGTTCCGAAAAAGGCCGATGGATTTGATGTGCTCGATCAGGCGTTCCTCGCCCAGCGCCAGCATTTTATCCGGCGTATCGGCAATTTCGAACAGCTTTCGCGTCGCTTTGTTCACACCGACGTCGGTCGCCTGCGCCGAAAGCGCCACCGCCACCACAAGGGTATAGGCGTTCACGTGTTCCAGCTCGCCCTTGGGTTCCGCCTCAGCCTCGCGGAAACGCGTGAATATCTCGTGGATCGTGGAATAGGGCAGTTGCTTGGCCATTTGGGCGTGTTTTGGCCGATGCTACAGGCGACCACAAGTATCAAAGGCCCCGCCTTTCATTTCCCGCAATATCCGGGTCGCATCGCGGTCCGCCCTTGCCTAAATCTGGTTCAACGCAAAGGATACGAACCATGACCCATATGCCCGACATCGACACTGGCTATCATTATCAACTGATGCGCCGCGCAATCGACCTGATCGACAGCGAGGACGGCCGTCAGAAGTCGCTAGAAGACATCGCCGCCGACATGCGCATGTCGCCCGCCCACTTTCAGCGGATATTTTCGCGCTGGGCCGGAGTCTCACCCAAACGCTACCAACAGTGGCTGACATTGGATCATGCCAAAGCGCTTCTCGCCGAAAGGCACACAACGCTGGAAACCGCCGATACGGTCGGGCTTTCCGGGTCGGGCCGTCTGCACGATCTTTTTGTGCGCTGGGAGGCGATGTCGCCCGGCGAATACGCCATGGGCGGCGAGGGCCTGGAAATTCTCTGGGGCTGGTTTGAAAGCCCGTTTGGCCCCGCCCTGATCATGGGAAACCATAAGGGCATCTGCGGGATCGGGTTTGCCGGCGAAGCTGGGGCGGACGCCACCATGTCTGACCTGACGGCGCGCTGGCCGAAAGCCACATTTATCGAAGACCAGGCAGCACTTACGTCGCTCGCCGAACAGGCGTTCCCGAGCGACCCCGCAAAAGACGCGCAGGCCCGGCTTTTCCTGATCGGTGCACCTTTCCAGATAAAGGTCTGGGAGGCGCTTCTGAGCATCCCCAACGGTCACGTAACGACGTATTCGGATATTGCTCGCGTCATCGGCCATCCCAAAGCGGTGCGCGCCGTCGGCACGGCGGTGGGGCGCAACCCGATCTCGTGGCTGATCCCGTGCCACCGTGCATTGCGCAAATCCGGCGGGCTTGGCGGCTATCGCTGGGGCCTGCCGATCAAGCGCGCAATGCTTGCCTGGGAAGCGGCCGAGACCGCCTGATATCCGATATCAGCGCCCTGATCTTGCTTATCAGAAGGCTCTAGGCACACATCCGCCCAGACCGCTGGATCGTTATCTGCAAACGTGTATAGCGGCGCAGGAGATGAGCAAAGATTGAAGGAGTTCCCATGCAACTCACCCGCAAACCACTGATTTTGGGCGCCGCCAGCCTATTGGCATTAACCGCCTGTTCCGATCCATCGCAATTTCCGGGCACCGACGGCGACCGCACCCGACAAGGTGCCATCGCCGGCGCCGCGCTGGGCGGACTTCTGGGTGGCACCCGCGAAAGCGGCAACGACCGCTTCAAGAACGCCATTGTCGGTGCGGCCATCGGTGCCGCAGCCGGCGGCCTGATCGGCAACGCGATGGACCAGCAAGCCGCTGAACTTCGCAATGACTTCGGCAACAGCGAGATCGACGTCATCAACACCGGCAACGAGCTGATCGTGCGGATGCCCGAAGCGATCCTGTTTGCCACGGACAGCGCGTCACTGAACCCGCAACTTCGTTCGGACCTTACGGTGCTTTCCAACAGCCTGAACAAATATCCGCAGTCGATCGTGACTGTGACAGGTCACACCGACAATACCGGCACCGCGTTTTACAATCAGGATCTCAGCGAACGGCGTGCCGGTTCGGTGGCTGCCGTTCTGCGGTCGGGCGGTGTTTCGGGCTCGCGGATCCGAGCAGTTGGCGCGGGCGAAAGCCAGCCGATTGCCACAAACCAGACGGTCGCGGGTCGCGCGATGAACCGTCGCGTTGATATCACCATCACACCCACGAACTGATTGGCGACGCCGATCAGAGCAGCCGGGCGACGCAACTCGCCCGGCCGTTTCCAGTCAGTAAACTTCGACGAAATTTCTCTGTGTCATGTCAGGTCAAATTAACGTTTGATTTGTACCTATTGCCTACGGGTTACCGGATCGCTCCCGCTGTTCGCGGCTAATCAATAAAAGCGAGGTCGGAATGACGCGTCAGGTTCGAACTGCCATAATCCCGGTCGCTGGAAAGGGCACACGGATGCTGCCAGCGACGCGCGCGGTGCCCAAGGAACTGCTGCCGGTGCTGGACCGTCCGTTGATCGACTTCGCGGTCGACGAGGCCAGGGATGCCGGTATCGAAAGGCTGGTTTTTGTCAACCATCCCGAAAAGGAGGCGATCAGGCGACACATCGTCGAAGACCTGCCTTATTCACCTGATGGCGACGCGATTGAGGTGATTTTTGCCTCGCAACCGGTGCAGCTTGGCCTTGGGCACGCGGTGCTGGTGGCGCGCGACTATGTTCTGCCGGGTCCGATTGCAGTCATTCTTCCCGATGATCTTTTCTTCAGCGAGCGCGGTGTGCTCGGCCAGATGATTGCCACTTACGGTCGAACTGAACCCGGCTATCTTGTCGCGACCATGCCGGTTCCGCTGCACGAAGTCGCGCGATACGGCATTCTGGACGTGACGCAAAGTCGTGCGCCGCTGCTACTCGCCAGGAACGTCGTCGAAAAACCCACGCCAGATGCAGCGCCTTCGCAGGCCGCGGTTGTCGGGCGCTATGTGCTCGACACTGCGGTATTTGACGCGCTTGCCGTGGTTGGGCCAGGGGCCAATGGTGAAATACAGCTTACCGACGCCATTGGGGCAACCGCGGCTTCGGTCGGCCTCGCGGGCTTTATGTTCGAAGGCGTGCGCTTCGATTGCGGCAGCAAAGACGGGCTTCTGGCGGCCACGCTTTTTCGCGCGCGGCGCGATCCGACATATCAGGAGATTCTCGCCGACTTCGATCTTAAGCAATCGGTCGCCAGCGCCGCCTGAGATATAATTTTCGTTGTCCGCCCCCGTTCGCGACCGTAAACTCCCGCGAACGGAGACATCATGCCATTTGAACGCATTCAATCGGAAAAACTCGCGGGCTCGGTTGTTCGCCAGATCGAATTGCTGATTCTGCGTGGTATTCTCCGGCCCGGCGAACGTCTGCCGTCCGAACGCGAGCTTTCTGAGCGGTTCGGCGTCTCGCGTCCTTCGCTGCGAGAAGCTGTCGGCAAGTTGCAGGAGGCTGGCCTGCTGGTGGCGCGGGCAAACTCTGGCATTTACGTCGCCGACGTTCTGGGCTCGGCGTTTTCACCAGCACTCACCCGGCTTTTTGCCAGCCACGACGAAGCCGTTTTCGACTACCTCGACTTTCGCCGCGACATGGAAGCGCTGGCGGCCGAACGCGCCGCGCAGCTTGGATCGGACACCGATCTGGCGGTGGTGGGCAACGTGCTTGAAAGAATGCAAGCCGCGCACAAGAAGCGCGATCCTACGGACGAAGCCCGGCTCGACGCCGATTTCCACCTGGCCATCATCGAGGCCAGCCACAATGTCATGATGCTGCATATGATGCGGTCGATGTACGACCTGCTTCGCGAAGGCGTGTTTTACAACCGCAAGGTCATGTTCCGCCAGCGCACGACCCGCGAAACTCTGTTGGATCAGCACCGCGCCATTAACGCGGCACTTCAATCCCGCGACCCGGTCGCGGCACGCGCGGCGATAGAGGCGCATCTGGACTATGTGCGGGCATCGCTGACCGACCAGGTCAAGGCGGACCGGAACGAAAAGGTCGCCCAGCAGCGGCTGGCGCACGAGAAAGAGCGGTAGGGTTATTGGGCTGTGGTTTGAACGGATGCAGACGCGCATTGCCGCGACAGGATCAATATCGCCGATGGCGGACCCTGTTAAGATCAGGCGGAATTAGAACAAACTTGCAAAACCGCCGCCGCTGCTTGCCAGATTGAAAATCGCTCCGCGCGACGTGTTGCGGCGTTGCGGGCGCTGGAAGGGATCATCGAAATTGGCGGCCTCCGCCGTTATTTCCGATCGCCTGCGAATTTCCTCTTTGACTTCGCTGTGCAGCCGTTCGATCAACCGCTCGGTTACCTCACTCGTAATCATATCGGACATAATCATACCCTTGGATCTCGTTACAACTGTGGTTCCCGCCGGGACACCGAACTTGCAAACCAAAAACGCCAAAATTGCGATTCGGAGAATGCGCCCGGAGGTCTATTGGCGCAGTTTCCAACCAAAGGCTGATCCGAAAAAAAAAGCGTCCAAAACGCCGCAAAATTGCACCCTATCATGCACGAAATTCACCGATTCGACCGGTTTGGCCGGCGTCTCAACCATTGGTTGGAAAACCGCGATTTCCGCCCTGGGATTAATTACATTTTCCTAAATAAGAGCGCAAATTTCCACGATGGCGCCGTAATTCAAGCGTTTTATTGCAAAAGAAGAATATCGTTATGAATAAACGCACAAATTTGCATATCCTTATGGCTTCGCTGTTCCTGGCCACCGCTGCGGCAAGCCCGGCTGTCGCCGGAAATGTCTATGCGGGCATGTCCCCCCTGGCCCAGGAAACCGCTGAGAACGTCATATATACGCTCGAAAATTCGGGTTATACGATCGTTTCGATCAGACGGACGCTTCTGCGTCGTCTGCATATAACTGCTGCCAATGGTGCGCAAACGCGCGAAGTGGTTGTCAGCCGCACCACCGGCGAGATCAAACGTGATTCGGTGATGCAAATCGCCTCGGCCCAAGACAGCAATACATTCAACGGCGGTGGTGACGACGACAATGCGCGGACTGCTTCTGATGGCGACAAGGACAAAGCATCCACCGCCGACGATGTGGAAAATGGCGAAGTAAACTGAGGCGAAACAAATCGTGGCGAGTGACGCGGCATTCGAAGCATCCCGGCCGACATCTGAGGTTGGCGTAACACCCTTCCGGAACCAGCTTCCGGCAAAGGACCGGTCGTTCGCGCACCGGCTATTGCTGCCGGTGCTTGCGTTTCAGATGCTCAGTTGCCTGTTTTTTGTCGGCGATCTCTGGACCGAAGTATTGGGTTTCAGAACGCAACCGATCCCCTATGACTGGCAGGAATATATCCAGATCTTTGCCAGCATCGGCCTGATCGTCGGGGTCGTGACATCTTCGCTTCTGCTGCGCAAATCGCAACGCCGCATATCGCAGCTTGGCCGCCAGATGGATGTCGCACGCGGAAATTTTGAATCGCATTTGAAAGGCCAGTTTGCCCAATGGGACCTGACACCTTCCGAGCACGACGTGACAATCTATGCGATGAAGGGCTTTTCCAATTCCGAGGTCGCCGACCTTCGCGGCACCTCGACCGCGACCGTCAAAAGCCAATTGAACGCGGTTTACAGAAAGTCCGGTTTTGCCAACCGCCAGCAGCTTATTTCTTTTCTGGTTGAAGAATTGCTGTCCGGCGTGGCGGTTAGCGCCACCTGAGCCACGCTCCGGCGGAAAGCTGCAAGAAATAGCAATTGCTTGCAAAATTCAGATCACCGGCACGGCGTCGGATAGGTCGTCCTGAACGGCGCATTCGAATACGCGGCATTGGCGGCAAAACACGTCACGCGACCAATTCCATCAACCCAGAATAAATGCGGATCATGCGCTTTAGCGCTCCGGCCGGTCTCGGCCCGCCGAACTTCCATGTGAAGATGCACTGCCGCACCCAGTAATCCGGATGATCCCATGCGTCCGATCATTTCGCCGCGTTGAACCGTGTCGCCGACCTGGGCGAGCCTTTCATCCAGGTGGAAATACCGTGTCACAACTTTCCGACCCTGCTCGTCGGGCCCATGATCGATCCGGATACGTCTGCCATAAAGCGGCTCGTGATAAGATGCGATAACGCGGCCGGGTGCCGCCGCCAGCACCGGCGTCCCGCGTTCGCCCCAGATGTCCATGCCCTCGTGCTTTGGACCATCATTTGACTGGTCGACGTTAAACTGCTGCGAAATCAGAAGGGCGTTTGCGGGCATGACGACCTCAATCGCGTTAGTCGCCTTTGCGCCGTATCGCGTGGATTTGCCATAGATATTCACGCCACATGCCGTCAGCGCAAATGTCATTGCGATGGCAAATAGCATCTGCTTCACGTTCGCTCCAACACCTGCGGCTTGCTCAGACACCTTCCGACGACCGCGCCCAAAGGTTCACGCCATCGTCAACAGACAACGCTTCGATACCATCAAGCTCGGCCTGGCTGAATTCGGGAACCTCAAGCGCGCTGACACAATCCAATATTTGGCTTGGCTTCGATGCCCCGATCAGCGCCGTTGTCACGCGCCCCTCGCGCAAGACCCAGGCAATCGCCATTTGCGCCAAAGATTGACCGCGCACCTTGGCGATGTCGTTCAGGGCATTCAGCCGCGAGATCTGATCGTCGGTAAGCAACTTTGGGTTTAGAGATTTGCCCTGTGATGCCCGGCTCTCTTTGGGCACACCGTCCAGATACCTGCCCGTCAGCATTCCCTGCGCCAGCGGCGTGAAGGCAATCGAGCCGACCCCAAGATCGTCCAGCGTATCCAGCAATCCGTCCCGTTCGACCCACCGGTTCAGGATGTTATAGCTCGGCTGATGGATCAGGCATGGTGTGCCGAGGTCGTTCAGAATGGCAACGGCTTCGCGGGTCCGCTCCGAGTTATAGGAACTGATCCCGGCATAAAGCGCGCGCCCGGACCGAACGATCTGATCAAGCGCACCCATGGTTTCCTCAAGCGGCGTCGCAGGATCGAAACGGTGCGAATAGAAGATGTCGACATAGTCCAGCCCCATCCGCTTTAGCGACTGGTCACACGACGCAATCAGGTATTTCCGGCTTCCCCATTGGCCGTATGGCCCGGGCCACATGTCGTAACCGGCCTTGGACGAGATGATCAGCTCGTCGCGATAGCCCGCGAAATCGGTTCGAAGGATCTGACCAAAAGCCTCTTCGGCGCTGCCCGGCGGCGGGCCGTAATTGTTCGCAAGATCAAAATGCGTGATGCCGTTGTCGAACGCGGTGCGGCAAAGGCTGCGCTTCAATTCGTGCGGGGTGTCGCCGCCGAAATTGTGCCAAAGCCCCAGACTGATCGCGGGAAGGTCCACGCCCGATCTGCCACAGCGCCGATATGCCATCTTGTCGTATCGGTCACCCGCCGGGAGATAATGTTCGGGGAAGTTGCTTGCGGAAATTGATCTGTCGCTCATTCGTTCTACATCCACGGTGCTTGCAGAAGTGTCAAATCAGTAGTTGCGCGCGCCGCACACCCCCCGTTGCGCTGCCCCGCCGTGGGGCCTAAAAGCTGCCAAAATTCAGCGGAGCACAAGCATGGCAGCCTACCAATACGTCTATCACATGGATGGTGTCTCAAAGACCTATCCTGGCGGCAAGAAACTCTTTGAAAACATCCGGTTGAATTTTCTACCCGGCGTCAAAATCGGCGTTGTCGGCGCCAACGGGGCCGGTAAATCCACGCTCATGCGCATCATGGCCGGGCTCGACAAGGATTTTTCTGGCGAGGCTTGGGCCGCGGCAGGCGCCAAGGTTGGCTATCTGCCGCAAGAGCCGCAACTGGACGAGACGCTGAACGTCCGCGGCAACGTGATGCTGGGGGTTGCCGCAAAGAAGGCCAAGCTCGACCGGTTCAACGAAATTGCCATGAACTATTCGGATGAAACCGCCGACGAGATGGCGGCGCTTCAGGACGAGATTGACAGCGAGAACCTTTGGGATCTGGACGCCCAGATCGACATCGCGATGGAGGCGCTCCGCTGCCCGCCTGATGAGGCTTCAGTTGAAAGCCTCTCGGGTGGAGAGCAACGTCGCGTCGCGCTTTGTAAGCTCTTGCTCGAAGCGCCCGAAATGCTGCTTCTCGATGAGCCGACCAACCACCTGGATGCAGAAACCATCGCCTGGCTGCAACAACACCTGATCGCCTATAAGGGCACCATCCTGATCGTCACACACGACCGCTATTTCCTTGATGACATCACCGGCTGGATCCTTGAATTGGACCGTGGCCGCGGCATTCCCTACGAGGGCAATTACTCCGCATGGCTGGAACAGAAGGCCAAACGGCTGTCGCAGGAAGCGCGCGAGGACAAGTCCAAGCAGAAAACGCTCGAACGCGAATTGGAATGGATCCGTCAGGGCGCCAAGGCGCGGCAGGCCAAGCAAAAGGCGCGGATCAACGCCTATAACGATCTGGCCGGGCAATCCGAACGCGAGAAGCTTTCCCACGCCCAGATCATCGTGCCGAACGGGCCGCGTCTGGGGTCCAAGGTGATCGAGGTCGAGGGCCTTGCCAAACACATGGGCGACAAGCAGTTGATCGAAAACCTTTCCTTCAGCCTGCCGCCGGGCGGCATCGTCGGGGTGATCGGCCCGAATGGTGCCGGCAAGACGACGCTATTCCGGATGCTGACCGGTCAGGAAACGCCCGACGCAGGCGAGGTCAGCTATGGCGACACGGTGCAGCTTTCCTACGTCGACCAATCCCGCGACTCTTTGGACGGCAACGCGACGGTCTGGGAGGAGATCAGCTCGGGCGGCGAGGTGATCCAGCTTGGCGACGCGCAAATGAACTCCCGCGCCTATTGCTCGGCCTTCAATTTCAAAGGCGGCGATCAGCAGAAGAAGGTGGGGTCGCTTTCGGGCGGTGAGAGAAACCGCGTCCACATGGCGAAGCTGTTGAAATCAGGCGGAAATGTTCTGCTTCTGGACGAACCCACCAACGATCTGGACGTCGAAACCCTCCGCGCATTGGAAGACGCCCTCGTCGATTTCGCGGGTTGTGCGGTGGTGATTTCGCACGATCGCTTCTTCCTTGACCGGATCTGCACGCATATGCTGGCCTTCGAAGGCGAAGCCCATGTGGAGTGGTTCGAAGGTAACTTCGAGGATTACGAGGAAGATAAGAAGCAGCGGCTTGGGGACGTCGAACCAAAGCGGTTGAAGCACAAAAAATTTACGAGATAACGGCTATCGCTTTGGTTCGACGCGTGCGCGAAAGCGATTTGGCAAAGCCAAATTGCGTGCGGCACTCGGTGGAGATTGTGAGGTAAGGTGGAACCGAAACGGATTAAGTATGAGAAATTTTTGAGGTGAAAAATGTCTAGAACCTACAAAGAATTTGAACAATATTTAATTAGTGATGCAAAACCGACGATATCAAATGAGGATTATTGGCTTCAACCCGCGAGTGCACTTTTGAAATACTTAGTTGAGGCAAAAGATGCTGTAAATCTTTGCCAAAATAATTTCAAAAAAAATAATGAAGGAGAATTTACAAAAACCTTTCTGGCTAAACTTCGCCATATTAATCAAGCGATGTTATCTGCAATAATGGGCCATTTTGAGACTTTTCAACGACACATTTTTGGTGGGGTTTTCGATTTTTCAGCGGAATTCGAAAAATTCAATGTAGAGAGTTTTTTTCGTAAATTAAACAAAATTGCTGATATTTCGTTTTCGCCGCTAAGCCTTGCACCGTACCGAGGTGAAAGCCTTCGATCAATTGGTATAGTTTTAGCGGACAATATGCCGGGATGGCATGACCCGGAAAGAGTAATATCATACTTCAAGTGTTTCGATGATCGTTCCAATGTTTTTTCTAATGATGATTGCCGTCGGTTAAAAGTACTTTGGGAACTACGGCATTCCATTGTTCATACGGGAGGGATTATTTCGGCGTCTGATGCTCAAAAGGTCGACGAATTGAATTCATTTGGTGATGTCGCGATTGTTTTGGAGAATAATTTTACGTTCGAAATTGCGCGCAAACTTCACCCAATAATATTCAAAATGAATAAAAGGCTCCGGGAAAGTGTCTTGGCTCAGCTGCCGCCTGGGGTCGGTTCCGATGACGTAGATGAAATTGAGTATTTTTTTGCGGCGAAGTCTTCAGTAAGTGTCTGGGTGCCAGACGATTAGCGACAATTTGGTATGGGTCGCTTACTTCACCGACCCAAACCGCATGACATTCCGGTCCAAGCAAACGTAGGGCGCGTGCTCGCACGCACCGCTCCATTAACCCAACCTCGCCCATCGGTGCGTGAAATCACGCACCCTACCGGCTACCAGCCCCAAGGTTCGGGCGCGGCCCAGTCATTCCTTCACCTTCCCTTAACCCTGCATCGCACGCTCGCTTGTACAAAACGGCATTCGACGGCCTCAAATCGCGTACAAATTGTCACGATCCACCGCGAGGGCGAACGTACAGGCAACCGCATGTTCATCTTGGTATTCGCAGCGCGCGCATCCCGCGCGGGCGGTGCGCTGAAGCGCACCCTACTCCGGCGACCCAAACCGCATGACATTCCCATCCGGGTCGGTCACCGTAAAGACGACATGCCCCCAGGGCATCGGCTCGGGCGGGTCCGTCTCGGCGCTCTTTCCTGTCACTTCGGCATGCAAGGCCCGCGCGTCATCGACATCCACGTAAACCGAAACACCCTCCGGCCCGTCGCCTTCATGCTCGCTCAGATGGATCGAGACATCGCCCCGCGACATTTCAATAAATATCGGATGCCCGTCGCCGGGATCATCCTCCCAGCTTGTCTTAAACCCCAGAATGTCGCGATAGAATGCCTCGGATGCCCGGGCATCTTTCACACGAAATGTCGGTGTCACTCGTCTAAGCGTCATGCGCGAACCCTAGGTGCCAGCGGCGCAACCGTCCAGATCACAAAATACGGCACGCATCAGATTTTTCTTGCTTTTCAACGCCAATACCCCCATATGCGCCTCGCGAACGTTATTCTCTATCGACCACTGTCTTCCTTTACGGCCGTCAGTCCTTCGATCCAGACCGACCAAGCCGGGCCATCACATTCCGTGGGTGGCAATACTAAAGGAGACATCACGATGGCCAATGGCACCGTGAAGTGGTTCAACTCAACTAAAGGCTTCGGCTTTATCGCACCGGAAACCGGTGGCAAAGACGTTTTCGTCCACATTTCAGCAGTCGAGCGTTCGGGCCTTACTGGCCTGGCTGACGACCAGAAAGTGACCTACGACGTCGAAGCAGGCCGCGATGGCCGCGAAAGCGCGACCAATATCGTCCTGGCGTAAGCTCGGACCGAAAAGACCTGGATGGGTGTTCGCGCCCATCCAAAATAGCCGAATATTCAGATCTCGGCGACAACCTCCCCCAACATTTCGCCCGTCATCCGGCTGTGATCTTCGGTTCGCACGTCGCGCCGCACGCGTTCGATGAACTCAGCCGCCGCATCGCGGGTCGTCCTGTTCGGCCACTCGGATATCGCGGCGATTGTCCGGTCGCTGGTTCGGATGACCTGAACCCGGTCAGCACCCAGCTGCTTCAGCGCGGGCAGTCGTTTATCCCTCATGCTCGCCAATGTCAGGTCGAAATCCACGCCGCCCAGTATCTCCCAGGTCGTGATCGTCACGTATTTCATGGGTCCCCTCCCCTAGTTGCATGGCTCTCATGATAGCACATCTTCTGGCCCGAAACCCGAGCTGGCTGCGAAGTGTGTTTGCCTGCGATCAACCGCCGACGGCGGCCAGCATCTGCTGCAATACTTGATATTTAACCCGAAATCTGGCAAATACACGCCCGCTACCTCTTCTACCTCGACCTGTCTCCGACATCGGCCTCAGCCTCGATCTAGACGAAAATGCCAGGCCGCCGCATCGTGCGGGCGGATAAGACAAGGAGGCACGACGATGCCAAACGGCACCGTGAAATGGTTCAATACATCAAAGGGTTACGGCTTTATCGCACCCGATGATGGCGGCAGCGACATCTTTGTTCACATCAGTGCCGTGGAACAATCGGGCCTGACCGGCCTCGCCGACGACCAAAAGGTCAGCTACGAACTTCAGGCCGGTCGCGACGGCCGCGAAAACGCATCGGACATTCAGTTGCTTTAGGCAATTCGGGCCAGCCAACCAGTGCTGGCTCATTCTCATGCCCCGAATTCTTTCCCTTTTGAATTAACGGGGTTAGACACGTGCCATGCTCTCGGACCTTACATTCGTTGATTACGTTGGCATCGTTGGTTCGCTGATCATTTCGGGCGCTTATCTGGCGGTATCACGCGGTTGGGTCGTGGCCGAACGGCCCGCATTCCAGTCGCTGAATTTGGTTGGCGCGGTGATGGTTCTGCTGTCGCTTTATTATCGCCCCAACGCCGGGGCGATCATTATCGAAGTACTTTGGGTCGGCATCGCCGTCTATTCGCTCGCCGCCTATTGGCGCAAACGCCAGTAGCGCCAAGCAGGACGCCGACGCGCCAGCGCCGCAGAAAGACAATAAATCGCCGTTGAAGGATTTTGCATTTGACGACTGGGCGATGATCTGAGCGCTAGGTCTCGTCAATCTCGACGCGGGTCAGAATATTCAGCACAATCGACGGCGCGACCAGTTTCGGAAATCCGCTGGCGCCAAAGTCGTTCCGGTTAATGCTGCCGGACAATAGAATGGACAATTTGCGGCGATCTCCGGCCTCGGTTCCGCGCTGCCGAAACAGCGTCGCACTTAGTTCAACGGGCCGCGTTATGCCACGAATAGTGATCTCGCCCTTGACCCGCGCATTGTTCAGTTTGTCTTCGATGCTGTGGGAAACGAACCGTATTTCGGGGAAATTATCGGTATCCAGCACCGAGGCGCTTTTCATCGCCGATGTTGCATAAAACGGGCCGGCATTCGCCCGTTTGGCGTCTATCACCGCGTCGATCCGGCTGCGCGACGGGTGATCGACATCCACCAGGATCGACGCGCTTTTGACCGGCATTCGACCGGTCACTCGCTGCCCGTTCAGCTGATAGCTGAACCCAACCGTCGAGGTTTCCTGATCCAGCCGATATGGGCGCGGTGCCGCCAGCGCGGGCTTTGCAAGTCCGATGGCGGCGGTAAGTGTCAGAAATCTACGTCGATCCATGACTGCAACGTATCATAGGCCCTGCCGTTACCCCATCACGTTGGGGTGTTAGGCGATGACATGAGGCTTAGGCCCGCCTTGGTTCCCGTCACCTCCCAGTGCTTTTCCGGTGCGGTTCGCGCGCGCAACCGGTCAAGCCGCCAGGCTTCGGCGCCGCCATCACCGTGGTTCGGGTTCAGCGACCACCGGCTTTCGACACCGGGCGCGCCGCCTGCCCCGGGTGTCAGCAACAGCCCCAGCGGCGCGGTGCCGCCGTTTTCGGCCCCCGTCTCGGCCGCCAGATGCAACCGGCGAACCGCCGTCAGCCCCGGTGGACCGGGCAGGTCGGCGACAACCAGCGGCACGATCCCGACGCGCAGCGCCTCTTCCATCGTCCAGAGCAGATCTTCGGGTCGTTTCGGCGTGGCAAAGATTAGCCGCGACGGGTCGATGAAACGGTGCATCCCATCGGGGTTCAAGCCTCCGGGCAGCCAGGACGGCCTGATCCAGAAAACTGGCCCCTGAAGCGCCTTTGCCGCCGTCAACGCAAGCACCCGGCGCGACGCACCGCAAAACTCGTGCGCCCGCGTCCGCGCCAGTTCCAGACCGTCGAAAAGCAGCAAAGGCGACACCCGGCGGAGGCGGTGGCTGTGGCGGGTCAGAAGATGAGCAGCAGAGGCAGCAGACATGCGGATCATGCTATCATGTTCTTATTTTGTTCTCAATGCTGCGAGGGTAGTGGGTCAGTTTGAAAATTCGGTCGGCGGGATGGCGCGGACATCAGGTGCACAGAACAGATTGCCCGGAACCAAGCCGAAGGCGCCGGGCAGCGACACCCACTACCGCCACCAACACCTTGCCAATCACGCCCACCCCGCTAAACCCAGAGCCAACGAAAAGGAGTTCGCTTGATGAGCCGTCTCAAACTCGGCCGGTCCGGCATCGAGGTTAGCGAGTATTGCCTGGGCACAATGACATTCGGCACCCAGACGCCCGAGGCCGAGGCCCACGCGCAGATCGATATGGCCCTGTCAGCCGGGATCGACTTCCTCGATACGGCCGAGATGTATCCCGTCAACCCGGTCAGCGCCAAAACCATCGGCGGCACCGAAGCCATCATCGGCAATTGGAACGCCAAAACCGGGCGACGTGGCGACCTTGTGATCGCCACCAAACACACCGGCGACAACGGTGGCTTCGTTCGCGACGGTCGCGGTATATATGCCGACACCGTCCGCCCCACCGTCGAAAGCTCGCTGAACCGCCTGCAAACCGATTACATCGACCTCTATCAGTTTCACTGGCCAAACCGTGGCTCGTACCACTTCCGCCAAAACTGGGATTTTGATCCCACGTCGCAAACTCGGGGGTCTGAAATCCGCGATGAAATGCACGGCACCATGGAGGTTCTGAAAGCGCTGGTTGACGAAGGCAAAATTCGCGCCTTCGGTTTATCGAACGACAGCAGTTGGGGCACAATGCAATGGCTTCAGGCAGCGGATGAAATCGGCGGGCCCCGTGTTGCGGCCCTGCAAAACGAATACTCGCTGCTTTGCCGGCAATTTGACACCGATCTGGCGGAACTTTCGCACTACGAAGACATCACTATACTGGCGTTTTCGCCACTCGCCTCGGGTTACCTGACCGGCAAATACAAAAACGGCAAAGTGCCATCAGGCTCACGCAAATCGCTGAACCCGAAAATGGGCGGACGGGCATCGTTCAGGGTTGACGAAGCCGTCGACGTCTACGCGGGGATCGCGGCCAGCTATGGCATCGACCCGACCCACATGGCCCTGCAATGGATCCGCACGCGCCCGGTTCCGACGATCCCGATCTTCGGCGCCACAACACTGGCTCAGCTCGAACATATCCTTCAGGCACCAGCTGTGACGCTGCCTGACGACCTGCTTGCTGAGGTATCGAAAGCACACCGCGCGCACCCGATGCCCTACTGAAGCTGCTTTTGTTGCTGCGCCATTAGACGCACCCTAACGTAACCGCGGGGGATCCAGGGAGGATTTGATGTCTGCGCTTTGCCGCGCTCTCGCTATTGGCGTGCTTTCATTTCTTGTGGCGTCGTGTCAGGAAGACGGCGCTGTTGGGCCCGATGCCGAAGGCGGTGCGCCCGACCTTTTGGCGGATGATCGAAGCAAATGCGAACGATCAGGCGGAACATGGGGCCTGAGCGCAGGCGATACACTTTTCGTCTGCTTTCACGAAACACGCGACGCCAACAAAACTTGCAGCATTGCCAGCGATTGCGAAGGGCTTTGCCTTAGCCGGTCGCGAAGCTGCTCGCCGATCAAGCCGTTTCTTGGCTGCCACGAGATTCTGACCGAAGGCGGAGGCCATGCGACACAATGCGTAAATTGAGCCAGACGACATGACGCAAAAAGCGGCGATACTGGGCCTGGGTCAAAGCGGCGCCGCCTGGGCGCACAGGTTTCACACCGTCGGCTGGCAGGTCACGGGGTTCGACCCCGAACCGCTGGCCGAAGGTGTGCCGCAATTTGTTCACGACTGGCGGCGGGAGAACACAATTTCCGCCACCGTACGAGGCTCAGACTGGGTCTTGGTCTGTGTTCCCGACCGGCTTGAACTAATGCGTAAGGTCATCCAGCGGGCGCAGGCAGAAGCCCCGGAGGACGCCGTAGTCGCGGTTGCAACCCGCACATTCAGCGTTGAAGAAATTCAGGGCTGCGCGCATCGGCCCGGATGCGTCATCCGTGTAAGTGCAGGTGAAGACGGCGGTTACTTTGTCGATGTAAATGCAGACACCGACGCGGCCACCAGGGCGGACGCAACCAGTGTCCTGGCCGAGCTTGCCGCGATGGATGGCATTGGTGACGCGGTGGGTGCAACCAAGGATCAGGAACCGGACGCGGAAAGCGCCTGAAGGTGCGCGGGCCAGTCCCGGGCCGACACGTAAGACTCGCGCACCAGACCGTCGAATTGATTTGTCAAAGTCTTGACCCGCTCGCGATCCCGAAAAGCCAGATAGTGCTGCCCTAAGTAGAGAACTCCGACCAGTGGTCCAAAGACGGTTAAAGCCGCCGACCACAATCGGCGCGCATCAAACAGAAACACCCTAAGCGACGGATAAAGCTGATCGTGAAGGTCCAGAAGATGGGCAATCTGTTCGTCGCGAACCTCTGTTGGCAGACCCTTATAGTATCCGGTCGAAGACACGAACGCCTCGATCTCGTAAAGCGGCATGGCGATCTCGTAATCGGACAGCGAGTTGCGCATCCAGTTAAGCCGATCCTGACTGGCCCTGATCACCTGGTCAGTCGTGCGGCCAAGATGCGGCTCGTATTCCCAACGCAACATGGTGTCCGTCTTGAGCATGTCCGGCAGCGAAGCCGGCACATGGCGGATTTTGTATCCTGCCGCTTCGGTGTGCCACGAGAATATCTGCTCGTCGATCAGCGCACGCGGCGCGTGCGATACCTGCGAAGACGCAGCCAAAAGATCCGCCAACCGCTCGGGCAAATCCGAAAGTCCCAGCAGCCAATCGCCAGATACGCCAAGCGCCGAGGCACATTCCGCCACCACCTGAGCATTTGGAAGGCGCGCCGTATCCCGGGTCAATAGTTGCGATATCGTTGACCGGTCTACACCGACGCTCCGCGCCAGCGCACTTTGCGTCGTGTTCCGGTCTTGCAGCGCGTCCGCAAGCCTTTGCCTGAATAATCTCGCCCGATCACGTTTATCCATTATTCACACCTGGTGATTAAAATCACAATTGTTGAGTTATGGTGATCACATACCAAATTCCCTATACGCTCGGCAAATGAAATAGTTCATGGCCGACAATCACCTAGGAAAGAAATGCAACTCAAGCAGTCAGCAACGATCGAATGGCCAACGATCGCGGTCTTGGCAGGCACGTACATTGTCTGGGCCATCGGCACGACGCTTATCGCCGCGTGGTCAGTTCCGGTTGCCATACTGGTGACCGCATTTGCAGTCGCACAGTATTCCTCGGTTACGCACGAGGTCATCCATGGCCACCCGACCGGCAACAAGCGTGCGAACGCAGCCTTGGTGTTTCCGGCATTGGCCTTGATTTATCCGTTTGCCCGGTTCCGAGACACTCATCTCGCCCACCACATGGACAGCGAACTGACCGATCCCTACGACGACCCGGAATCGAACTTCCTCGACGAAGGTGTCTGGACGCGATTGCCGGGGTGGCTCCGGCGGGTTTTCACGTTCAACAACACACTCGCCGGTCGCTTGTTGTTCGGGCCGCTCATCGGAACAGTTCACTTTGTTCGCGGCGATTTGCAAAAGGCCGCCGATGATCCATCCATCCGCCGCGCCTGGCTGGTGCATATCGTTGCTGTGGCACCTGTTCTGGCATGGGTCGCGGTATCGCCGATGCCGATCTGGGCCTATTTGATCGCCGCCTATGGCGGCGATGCACTGATCCGCGTTCGAACTTTTCTGGAACATCAGGCGCACGAAAAAACCCGTGGGCGCACCGTGATCATCGACGACCGTGGACCGCTTTCGTTTCTCTTTCTGAACAACAACTATCACCTGGTTCACCACATGCACCCGAAGGTGCCGTGGTATCAGCTGCCAGGTCTTTTCCGCCAGAAGGCCGAGCGTTACCTCCAAACCAACGACGGCTATTTTTATAGCTCTTATGGCGAGATCTTTTGGCGGTATTTCTTTCACCGGAAAGACCCGGTTCCGCATCCGCTCTGGCGGCGCTGAAATTCACTTTCACCTAGGCCCAATTCAGCCCATGGTCCGGCGCAATGGAACCTTGGGTCGTTCTTTCAATCTCGGCAGCGGCGGCGCAAACCGCGCGCTTCGCATTGCAGAAAATCCTTGCAGACGGCGCACTGAGCCCCGCCGCCGCGACCTGGGCGCGATTTCTCTGGTCAGCACCCGTCGTTGCCGCACTAGTGATCGCTTACATCGCGGCAACGCCTGCAACGCTGCCACCGTTCGGCTCGCAATTCTGGATTTACGCCTTAAACGGCGGGTTGTTCCAAATTCTGGCGACGATCTGCACGATCTCGCTTTTCAAACAGCGCGCATTTGCAGTCGGGATTACCTTCAAAAAGACCGAAGTTATGCTGACCGCATTGGCTGGATTGGCAATTCTCGGTGACCGGATTGATCCCCTGGGTGCCGTTTTCATCGCTTTTGGTTTCATCGGGGTGCTTCTGCTTTCGAAACCACCCGAAGGCGGCGGCATCTTCAATCGCGGCGCGGCGCTGGGCCTGCTGTCGGGCGTGTTTTTCGCACTGTCTGCCGTTGGATATCGCGGCGCGACGCTGGCCATCCAAAGCGACAACACCTTTCTGATAGCCGGTCTGACGCTTGCTTGCGTGACCGCCGCCCAGTCAATCGCGCTTGGACTATGGCTATGGTTGCGCGAACCCGGTCAGATCATGGCGACCATCCGATCATGGCGCCGATCAGCATTTGTTGGACTATTTTCTCTGATCGGCAGCTGGTGCTGGTTCGCCGCCTTCGCGCTCCAGAACGCGGCTTACGTGTTTGCAGTCGGTCAGATCGAATTGATATTCTCGCTGGCCGTTGGGGTGCTTTTGTTCCGCGAACGACCGGCCGCGCGCGAGATAATGGGAATGGCAGTGCTTACCGCCTCGATCATCACCGTCGCATTCATTGGATCGTCATAGCCAGATAACCTGACTTTCCAGCGAGTCATTTTTGATGAACGGCACGCGGCCCGGCGCATCTGTCGACGGCAAATGTCGCGACAATTCGGCCAGTACCAGCTCGGTGATGAAGGCCAGGTTCAACTGTCGCACCTCGGCCAGCGGAACCCATCTCAAGTGCGAAAGTTCATCCGTGGCCTCGGGCAATGCGTCAGGCCCATTCGCCACCGCCTCGCCGGGTGCGATAAAAAACCGTGCATCGAAGCGACGCGGTCGGCCAGGTGGGGTGACCGCACGAAAAAAGAAACTTAAAGGCGCGGCATCGGGCCGATAGCCAGCGCCCGCGAAAGCCGCCCAATCCGGCGGCGCATCGGACCAGCTGCCAGCGCGACCCAGAATCAACCCGGTTTCCTCCCACAACTCGCGAATTGCGGCCACCGCCAGCGTCTCGGGCGTCACCGGGCCCGAATTGATCAACAGCTTTTCCCGGCAATCGGCAGAAATGGCCGCTGCGAGCCGAATATCCACATCTTCGCGATCAACGCGCCCGCCGGGAAATACGAACTTGTCCGGCATGAAGACCGCCGATTGGCCGCGTTGCCCCATCAGAATCGCGGGGTTTGTGGCGGCGTCGCGGATCAGGATTACCGTTGCGGCGTCGCGGACAGGCACGTCGTCCGTCAAGTGCTCACCCCGCGCTGGTGGTGCCAAATCCGTGCATCTTCTTTGCCCATTGCAACCCGACAATCGCGCCCTTCAGTCTTGGCAACAAATACAGCGAAAGTGCTACACAGCCCACAGTAAACGTGCTTGCCAGAACCATCGGTTCCGGCCGGAATCTCGTAAACGCCCAAATGATGCCGGGCGCCATGATGTGACCGACGATAAGAATGGTCAGATAGGCCGGGCCGTCATCCGCCCTGTGATGCGACAGGTTTTCTTCGCAAACGGGGCAGGCATCGCGCACTTTGAGGTAGCTTTTCATCATTGGGCCACGGCCGCAATTCGGGCATCTCCGCCGCCAGCCGCGCAGCATTGCTGGCCGCACCGGGCGCTCGGATATTGCTGCGCCCGGAGGCGCAACGGTTTTAGGCTGATCGTCATACATGTTTTGCACTCAATATGTGCCGCTGTTCTGTCCGAATATATGGCTGGCGGAAAGGGAGCGAAGTGTCCTTGCGTCGGGATGTCGCGCAGTGACGTAAAATAATTTTCATTTTTTCGACGGAACTTTCGCGCGGCCGCGTTGAAGTAACTGGAACGAATGACAGTGACCCAATCCAAAGGAGCAAATACGTGGATAACGCAAACCTAAAAATTCTCGCAGCAGTGCTGGCAATCGCGGCAAGCGCAGGCATTGCAAACGCGCAAGGTGGCCGCGGACCCGATCGGCACCCGCCGATGACGTTCGAGACGCTTGATGTCGACGGCAGTGGTGAGATTGACGCGGCCGATCTGGACGCACTTCGCGCTGAACGATTCGCAGCCGTTGACGCCGACGGTGATGGTTCAGTTACTGAAGACGAATTTATCGCGCAGGCTCAAGAGGATGCCGCCGAACGGGCAGCACTGATGTTCGCGCGATTGGATGCCGACGGCGACGGTGTGCTGTCTCGCGATGCGCTGGAAGGTCGCGGTGGCCCGGGTGGCCGTCGCATGTCCGGGCGAATTCTGATGGGTGCCGACACCGACGGTTCGGGCGGGGTAAGTGCTGAAGAGTTTGAGGCGTTCAAGTCGCGCATGGCCGAGTTTCGCGGTGGCGGAAATCGACACGGCAGGGGGCGCAAATCGGAATGATGGACCAAGCGCTGGATTGCCTGAGAAGCGATCCGGCGTTACCTCACTCATGTGTCAATGCCCATGAACGCCACGTCTTCATCGGACGACCTGACGCCCGACACGGCGCTTCTGGTCGCCGTGGGCAATGGCGATGCGGCGGCGGCGCGGCTTCTCGTCGCGAGATTGAGCCCGAGGCTTTTCAATCACGCAGCACGGGTGCTGGGGGATCGGACCGAGGCCGAGGACGTCGTTCAGGAAACGCTTCTCAGGCTTTGGAAAATTGCGCCGAACTGGCGTCAGGGCGAAGCGCAGGTATCGACGTGGTGCTATCGGGTGTTGGTAAATCTTTGCACCGACCGGCTGCGTGCCCGGCGGCCATCGGTGGACATCGACGCCATCGCCGAACCGCAGGCCAGTTTGAAATCAGCGGTCGAAGCGATGACCGACAGGGCGCGATCAGATGCGCTTTCCGAGGCACTTTCGGTGCTCTCTGACCGACAACGGCAGGCGGTGGTGCTCAGACACATAGAAGAGCTTGGCAACCCGGAAATTGCCGAGATCATGGACATCAGCGTCGAAGCCGTCGAAAGTCTGGTTGCGCGAGGTAAAAGAACATTGACGGCGGCCCTGGAAGGGCGGCGCGATGAACTGGGATACGATCATGGTTGACGATCCAAACAACGAAGAAACGCTGGAAGCGCTGTTCAAAGCTTCGCGGGATAATCCGGTCGAACCTGGACCCGACTTTATGGCGCGCCTGATCGCCGACGCTGACGCCAATGCGCCGAAAATGGGTGCGACACCTTCACCGAAAAAGGTTTCACACTGGGCGCGGCCTGCGCAAAACTGGCTTGCCGCATCCGGTTTGACTGCCGCCACGGTCCTTGGCGTCTGGATCGGAATTTTGCTGCCTGAAACTCAGATTGCCGACATATGGCTGACTGGTGATGCCAATGAAATTGATCTGACCGCATTTCTTCCCGGAGCGGACCTAAGCCAGTTTACCGACCCCGAGGCCGACGGATGAGCGAAGAGCATCCCAAACCGCGACGGCGCTGGCTTATCCCGGCGCTTTTGGTATCGCTGGCGATCAATCTATTGATCGTCGGAATTGTCGTCGGGTTTGCCGTTTCGCCCAATGCGCCCAGAAACACCGATCGGGTCGGTGGACCTGCGCGTTCGATCATCGGAGAGCCTTTTGTGCGCGCGCTTCCCAAAAAGGACCGGCAGGCGCTGATAAAGGCGATTGGCGCCGAGCGCGGACGCCTGCGTGAAAATCGCGCCGCACTTCGCGCCCGGTTCGAGGCTCTTCTGGTCGCACTTCGTGCCGACCCGTTCGAAACCGAGGCGGTCAGCCAGCTATTGCAGGAACAACGCTCGGTTGCGATCCGGCGGCAGCGGATTGGCGAAGCGATACTTATCGAACGCCTGGCTGCGATGTCGCCCGACGAACGGGCGGCCTATGCTGAACGGCTTGCCCATTCGCTCCGCCGTCTCAGACGGGACTAAATGCAA
This sequence comes from uncultured Boseongicola sp., assembly GCA_964194845.1. Lineage (GTDB taxonomy): Bacteria > Pseudomonadota > Alphaproteobacteria > Rhodobacterales > Rhodobacteraceae > CAXMNX01. The sequence continues at coordinate 11,558 of CAXMNX010000103.1, read as the reverse complement.
CCTCAATACGGTTTCGGCCCGCTGCCTTGGCGGCGTAAAGCGCATGATCGGCTGCGCATATCAGCCGGTTGACGATCGGTTCGGGAGAATTCGCCCTGAACGTCCGCGCTTTGGCGGGTGCCATGTCTTCACCGCCGACAGCCACGCCGATACTGACCGTGACGTTTATAGAAGTGCCGTCGTCCAACGTTATTGGCAGGTCTCCGATTTTCGATCGCAGCCGGTTCGCCGCCGGACCCGCGCGCGTCGCATCGGTTCCCGGAAGGACGACCAGAAATTCCTCGCCGCCAAAGCGGGCCACCAGGTCGACCGACCTAAGCGTCTGACGCAATCTGTCAGCCACCGCCTTTAACACCGCGTCGCCAGCGAGGTGTCCATAAACGTCGTTTATTTTCTTAAAATGGTCGATATCGACCATCATCAAAGCAAAGGGATGGGCACCTTGCTCAGCGGATTTAATTGCGTCGTTCAGATAGGCTTGGGCATAACGCCGGTTGTAAAGCCCGGTCAGCGGATCGGTCGCTGCCAGTCGCAAGCTGGTTTCAGACGATTTCCGCAAGGCATCTTCCGCCGACTTTTGCCGCAACAACGCGTTCACACGCAGAACAAGTTCCGGCCCGGTTGCATCGTCAGCGGTAACGTCCGTCGCACCGCTGTCCAGCGCCAGAATGGCAGCGTCCGCGTCGTCTGCTGTGTGCAGAACCAAGATTGGCGCGTTCCGGGAATGGGTGCGGGCGCGAAGTTCGGGAAGCGTTCCCAAAAGCCGCGTGCGTGGCAGCGAACTGCCGTCAAGGACGAAAACGTCAGCCGGCGAGGTGCTTTCAAAGCCTGAAACCGCCTCTTCCGGACTGTGATGGCTTAACTGGGAGCCGAAGGCCGTTGCCAGGTCGGCAAACGCAGGGCGCATTTGGTCCGCTGCTGTCACCAGTGCCACGCGCCCGGCGGATTGAAAGGGCGCCGCGGCTTCGGCAAATCCGAATGTCGCCGCCGCAGATTGGCGCCGTTTGACCTCTCGCAAGCCGTTCACTTCGCGCAATATGCTGCGCAATCGGGCAAGCAGCAGACTGTCGGACACCGGATACTGCAATAAATCGCGCGCCCCGCTCGCCAGTGCCGCCAGGCGTCTATCGGGTGTGGCGTTTCTGTCGAGACAAAGAATAGGCGGATTTCCTGCCGCCTCGCCCGAAGCTGTGGCCCGCGCCAGGGCTGAGACCTTCTCAGCCGGGTCAAAACCGTTAACGCAGACAAGGATCACGTCAAATGCGGACCGATCCCCATTTTCCGCCGCCCCGCTGGTGCCGGGCTCGGATACGACCTCGTATTGATTTGCCGCTAACAACGACGAGACAAGCATCCGGGTCGTCAGAATCTCGTCTATGACCAGGATCCTACTTGCCATGGGACGCCTCGAGTTGTTTACAATTTTTTCTTTCGCCTTCAGTCTTTGCTCAGAAGAGTTAAGAAAAGCTTTCACGGAGAGGCCGATGACACCGCTGACGCAGGAATCCGCTGAATTGCTGGCAATCGAGGCTTTAAGTTGGCTGGTCACAAACGACGAACTTTTGCCAATTTTTCTGGCATCAACGGGTGCGGGCACGTCCGATCTGCGCAAACGGGCTCAGGAACCCGAGTTTTTGGGCGCGGTTCTTGATTTTTTGCTCATGGACGATGCGTGGATAAGCGCGTTCTGCGAAAACAGCGATTACAGCACCGATTTCCCGCGTCGCGCGCGGGCGGCTTTACCCGGCGGCGCGGAAGCCAACTGGACTTAGCGTCAGGGTCCCTGTCAGGCACGCTTCTTCTGCGACGATTTCTTGCGCGAATTTCCGTCGATGAAATCCAGCACCAGCGGGCGGATATTGTTGCGCCAGCTTTTGCCTGCGAATATCCCGTAATGCCCAGCGCCCGGCTCAAGATGCGCCGCCTTCATGGATGCGGGAAGGCCGGTCAGCAGATCCAGCGCTGCCAGACACTGCCCGGGTGGGCTGATGTCGTCACGCTCTCCCTCGACGACTTTCACCGCCACGTCGGTGATCGCCCCGATGTCGACTTTCCGTCCGTCCACGACAAATTCATTCCGGGCAATCTCGCGTTCTTTGAACACCCGTTCAACCGTCGAAAGATAAAACTCAGCGGCCATATCCATGACGGCAAGATATTCATCGTAGAACCGGTTGTGTTTGTCGCGATCGCCCGCCTGGTCCTTCGCAACACGAAGTATCTGGTTTGCGAACGCTGCTGTATGCGTCTCGGAATTCATCGACATGAAGGATTGAAGCTGAAGCAACCCGGGATAAACCATGCGGCCAACCCCGGCATATTTGAACCCGACACGCTGAATGATGAACTGCTCAAGCTGACCCATTGTAACGCGACGACCGAAATCGGTGACATCGGACGGGGCGGCGTCCGGGTCGATCGGCCCGCCAATCAGGGTAAGCGTTTGCGGCTGGGCTTTCGGGCTTTCTTCCGCCAGATAAGCGGTGGCCGCCAACGCCAAAGGTGCGGGCTGGCAAACCGCGATTACATGCACATCCGGCCCGATATGTTTCATGAACTCAACGAGGTATAGCGTATAATCCTCGACGTCGAACTTGCCTGCGCTGACCGGGATATCCCGCGCGTTGTGCCAGTCGGTAATCCAGATATCCGCGTCCGGAAGCAGGCTCTGAACTGTGGATCGCAGAAGCGTCGCATAATGGCCCGACATCGGCGCAATCAGAAGAATTTGCCGCGCCATGTCTTGCCGGCCCTGCACCCGAAACCGGACCAGATCGCCAAATGGGCGTTCAATCTCGGCCTCGATGCTCACCAGATGATCCCGGCCGTCGGCCCCGACCACCGCGTCGATGCCCCAGTCGGGCTTTGCCACCATGCGTGCAAAACTACGCTCGGTCACTTCGCCCCAAGCCGCGATCATCTTAAACGCGGGGTTCGGAAACAGGCCCCAGATCGGGTATGATGCCAGCGCCTGGGCCGACGCCCCGGCCCACTGGTTTGTGTTCCGGATTGTATCCATCAAGTCGTAGGTCATCATGTGTCGCATTGAGACACCTTTGCTATGCCGAGCCAAAACGTCGCTTTGACCACTATGGTCCAGCGACGTTATGAGACTGTATACTCATCGCAGCACGAAAATGCTGCAACTGCAAAATAGGCGTGAAACCCGCTCATGACAACAAAAGAAACCGAACCAGCGGAAAATCCTGACCGCTTGAACGAAAATCTTGACCGCATCGAAGAATTGTCGCAGCGGCTTTCGGCAGCCATGTCACAAAAGAAACCGACGCGCCAAGGGCTCGAAGGTCCGGGGCAGGAGCTTTATGCGAAAGCGGCAGCGGCCTATGCCACCGACGCGATGGCCAACCCATCGAAAATGATCGAGAATCAGGTCGGGTTTTGGGGTCAGGCGCTTAAATATTACTCAGAAGCGCAACAGAATCTTGCCCAGGGAGCGCTGGAGCCGCCCAAAGTTGATGCACCTTCGGACCGCCGGTTCGCTGACCCGCTTTGGGACACGCATCCGTTTTTCAATCTGGTCAAGCAGCAATACCAGATGTCGTCCGAAGCGATAGCAACGGCAGTTACAGATCTGGATGGTCTTGAAGACGCCGACAAGAAACGCCTTCAGTATTTCACCCAACAAATCATCGACATGATGAGCCCGGCGAATTTCCTGGGTACTAATCCGACGGCACTGACGCGCGCCGTCGAAACCGAAGGCCAAAGCCTGGTTGACGGTCTTGAAAATCTGGTCCGCGATCTGGAAACCAACGACGGCGATCTGGTTGTAACGCTGGCCGACAAGGACGCGTTTCAAATCGGTGAAAACATCGCCACCACCGAAGGTTCAGTTGTTTATCGCAATGAAATATTCGAGCTGATCCAGTATGCGCCCCGGACCGAAACAGTCCATAGGACGCCGCTGATCATCTTCCCGCCCTGGATCAACAAGTTCTATATCCTTGATCTGAAAGAGAAAAATAGCCTGATCCGCTGGATTCTTGATCAGGGCTATACGCTTTTCGTGGTCAGTTGGAAGAACCCGGACGCCAGTTATCGTGACTTCGCGCTGGATGACTATGTTGAGAAGGGCTTTCTGACCGCTATCGAGCAGGTGAAGGCGATCACCGGCGAGAAACAGATCAATGCGGTCGGATATTGCATTGCCGGAACATCATTGGCGCTGACGTTGGCGCTTTTGAACAAACGCGCCGACAAGTCCATCAAATCCGCAACCTTCTTCACAGCCCTCACCGATTTCTCAGATCAGGGCGAAGTTGGCGTGTTCCTGCAAAACGATTTCGTTGATGCGATCGAAGCCGAGGTCGAGGCCAATGGTTTTCTCGACAAGCGCATCATGTCGCGCACTTTCAGCTTTCTGAGGTCAAACGACCTTATCTACGCGCCCGCCATCCGCAGCTATATGCTGGGCGAAGCGCCGCCCGCGTTTGATCTGTTATACTGGAACGGCGACGGCACGAATTTACCGGGCAAAATGGCCATTCAATACCTGCGCGGGCTTTGCCAGGAAGACCAGTTCGCGGCGGGCGGCATCGGGTTACTTGGAGAAACGCTTCACCTGAAGGACGTCAATGTCCCGCTTTGCGCAATCGCGTGCGAGACCGATCACATCGCCGCCTGGACTTCGAGCTACCACGGCATTGAACAGATGGGCAGCAAGTCAAAAACTTTCATCCTTTCGCAATCGGGCCACATAGCCGGGATCATCAATCCGCCATCGAAAAAGAAATACGGCCACTATACCAACGAAGACTGGCCGGGCGCGCCCGAAGACTGGCGCGAGGGCGCTGAATTTCATGACGGTTCGTGGTGGCCGCGCTGGGGCGACTGGCTCGCTTCGCGTTCCGGCAAGCAGGTTCCCGCAAGCGAACCCGGGACGAATAAATCGCACCCTGTGCTGGATGCCGCGCCAGGTAAATATGTAATGGAAGTCCCGAAATCTTCGTAACATATTGATATTACTCTATTAATAAAAATGCTGCGGTGCAGCAAATAGTGCTTGATTTTCTGCGACGCAGCATCTATCTAGTTTGCAGTCGCAGAAAGCGGATCCCCGCTGAAGATTTTGATTTGGAGAGAGACCATGGCCAAAGCCAACAACGAATACACAAAGATGATGAAAGACATGATGGGCGCATTTCCAGTCGACATGACGTCGGCTCAGGAAGCATTCAAAACCCAGGCCGCATTCGCAGACCGTCTGTCGAACGTTGTTCTGGAAGCTGCCGAGAAATCGACCGAGATTTCCTCAGGCTGGACCAAAGCCACACTCGGCAAATTGGGCGGCGTGACCAACGTCAAAGAAGATCCGGCTGACTACACCAAAGCCGTGACCGACTTCGCTTCGGCACAAGCCGAGATGGGTGCCGAATCAATGGCCGCCTTCGCCGAAGTTGCCAAGAAAGTTCAGATGGAAACTGTTGAACTGATGCTGGCCGCTGGCAAAGACATCTCTGACGACACAGCTACTGCCGTCAAAAAAGCCACCAACGATCTGACCGCCGCCGCCAAAAAGGCCGGCGTGAAGTAAGAATTAGCTTTTCGATTGCCAATTCCTCCCTGTTGGCATCATTTCGACTGGCGGGCCTTCTGGCCCGCCATTTTTTTGTCACTCTGCGGCAAACCGGCGAACGCCCGCCCGGTTCAGAAGCGCACGGAAATGGCGCCCGATATCGTCGCCACCGATTGGTTTTTCCAGAAAGTCAAATCCCTGCAAGGCAGCGCCAAGTTCGGCTTTTGCATAGCCGGATGCAAAGACAACGCGGGTGCCGCCTTGCGCTAAAGCCTTGCCAATCCCGGTGCTGCATTCCCCGCCAAGATTTACATCAAGAAGTGCGAAGTCGATCTTGTGCATTGCTGCCTCTGCGCGTGCGCTTTGCAGACAATAAGCCACCAATACGGTGCCAAAACCTATATCCTGAAACGCCTTGGCCATCTCGGCCGCGATAAGCGGTTCGTCGTCCACGCAAAGGGCGGTGCACTCAGCAAGCATCGGCTGCATCAGTTTCACTCACAACCGTGATGGCTTCGAACGGAATTACGAATTCAATTATCGCACCGTCCGCTTTCCATTCTCGTTCAATCGCACCATTCAGATCGCCAGCGATCAGCGACGTCATCAGTTGCGTTCCAAATCCGACCCCGGGTTCTGCCGAAATATTCGGCCCGCCAAATTCCTGCCAACGAAATTTCGCGAATTTCCGGCCGCTGCTCTCAAGGCAGAACCAACTCAGCACGACCTGCCCATCGCCTTGCGACAACGCGCCATGCTTTGCGGCATTGGTGGCAAGTTCATGGACCACGCTTTCCAACAGACTTGCCGCGCGGGCATTCAGAACAATCGGCGCACCTTGCAACGCCACGCGTGTCTGCCCGAATGTATCCGTCAGCGCAGCGGCAAACATCGCCGTCAGCTCGACCGACGCGCCGCCTTCCTGCGTGTCGGCCACGTGCGAAGACGACAGCGCCTTAACCCGCGTCGACAGCGTTCTCAGCACGTGCTTATCCACCGTCGCATCGCGCTCAGCACTGCCAACCAACGCCAGAACATTGCAAAGCACGTTTTTCAGCCGGTGTTCTAATTCCAGAACATTTCGGTGCAATTCGGCGGCCGTATCGGGGTCACCAGTTGCGCTTCGCGCGACCAAACCGTCGTCCGCCAAGCAGTCGTTGCCCGCAGGTGGCGCAAAAAACGTGTGGCGACCGATCGCACTGGCGTCTGGCATCCCCTGTTCCCCGTATTTTTCCCCAGCTCTAACGATGCGTCATGTGCTTTGCACAATCATAACGCGAAACTCCGGCCATCTTCACATTCTCTGGTAGAATGCGGGGAAGAATCAAGAGAAAATATCGGCGCGTCGCTAGTCCACGCCTTCGACGACAATAATTACGCTGTCGGCGGTGCGCCGGCGGATGTCTGCGACTTTTTGGTATTCAGGATCGTTGTAGGCATTAAGCGCCGCCGCGTAGGACGGAAATTCAATGACCACGTGCCGGTTCAGCGTCTCGCCTTCCAGCGCCTCCGCCTGTCCGCCGCGAATAATGAACTTCCCACCCAATGCGTGCAAAATGGGCGTGTCCTTCTCGACATATTCTTTATAGGCGTCCGGATCCCGAACCGTAACATGCCCCATGATATAGCCCTTAGCCATTGTTCCCCTGTCCTTTCCTGTTGAAGGTGTGTGCGTCTAAGATCACTTGAAATCGTTTCTTGCCACCAGTTGAATTTCGGCAATCCCTGCTGAACGTAATGTCGCAACGATGCGCACGAAGGCCTTCGCATTAAGCGATGCATCGGCAGAAACTGAAACTGGCCGACCCGCAAAATCGTCGAAATTCCTGATCTCACCGCCGTCTTCGCCAATCAACACGCCGTCGGCCCCGACAAATATCCTGGCGCCGTCAACATCCCCCGTAATCTCCAGCTCGGATGGTGCCGCGATTTCCAGAGGTGCGGGCGGCGCGATCACTGCTGACATCAGGAAGAATATCAGCAACAGAAACGCGACATTGATCATCGGAACTATGTCGTCCTGCCGCGCGCGGCGGGGATTTCGAAGCGTAATCATTCCAGCAGGACAAGGGCGGTAAACCCCTGCGCGCTAAGCGCCGACATTACATCAACCAATCGCTGCAAATCAGCGCCTTCGCGCGGACGCAGAACGATCATGTCGGTGCGGCTTGAGATCACCGCGTCCAGCGCCGCCGTCAATTCTTCAAGCGCGACTGCACGCCCGTTCAAACGAAGCATATCCGGTGCGATATCAATCAATCGCGGCGAGCCGGTTATCGCGCTTTCGCCTCCCCCCGTGCTGATCTTAATCGGCACGTCGCGGTCAAACGAAGATGCCAGCATGAAAAATACCAAAAGCAGGAAAACAACGTCGATCATCGGCGTCATGTTCAACCGCCGCATCCGCCGACCCGTTGCAAGCTGAATGCTCATTCCGCGGCGCGCCGATGCGTCTTGGGCTGGGCCAGAAACAGCCGGGTCAACAAATCCTCAAGGTCCTCGGCCACGCGCTCGATCACGCTTTCGAACCACGCCAGTGCAAGTGCCGCCGGGATCGCGACTGCCATACCCGCCGCCGTGGTCAAAAGCGCCTCCCAGATGCCGCCCGCCAGCACCGAGGGGTCAGCCCGCGCGCCGGTGCTTTCCAGCGCCCGAAAGGCCGCAATCATGCCCAGCACAGTGCCCAGCAACCCAAGCAGGGGCGAGATTGTCGCGATGACATCCAGCGCCCTGAGCCCGCGCCGGGCCTCGGCCAGGGTCCGCCGCGCCAAACGCTCGGCCTCCTCACGCTGCGCGGCTTTCGGGGCAGTCATGTCGCTCAGCGCCGATATCACCGCCCGAACAACGACTAGACGGATGCCGCCGCCGGAACCTGTCGGGACAAAACTGTCTGCGGCAAAAGCGGCGACCGCCTTTTCGGCCCTTGCACCGCCCCAGGCACCAAGCGCGATCAATCGCAGTGTTTTCCAGACGATGATTGTCGCCGCCGCAAGGCTCAGCACGGCGATGATCCAGATCACCACGCCGCCACGCTCTAACAGCGAAAAATCCGCCGAAAATTCCATCTGTCTCGCTCCACGCCCAGCGCCTGCACCCTGCCCGCCTGCATGATCAAGTGCAACCATCGGCTTGCTTCCGTGCAAGAGGGGCGATTAGCGCCTTACCGATTTGCGACTTTCAGACCTTGCGGATCTCGGTTGCCGTTCCAGTTCAAAATTTCCCAACGGTCAGAGGAAAACCCGCACTTTTCATGGCTGCCAACACAACATATAGTGGCGTCAATCGGCGGGCCGTGAACCGCCACAAGACCAGAGGCAGGCATTGGCCCACATTATCGTCGGTGGAAACGAAAAGGGCGGCGCGGGGAAATCCACCGTGTCGATGCACATCGCGACAGCACTTGTTCGCCTTGGGCACGTCGTCGGCGTTCTTGATCTGGATCTGAGGCAGAAAAGCTTTGCCCGATACATCGAGAACCGGCAGAAATTCCTGGCGGAAGAAAACCTTGAACTTCCCTGCCCCATCTACCGCGATCTGCCCAAGATAAATCCGGCCAGCCTGGGACCAGGCGAAAACGTCTACGACCAGCGGCTCTCGGCGGCGGTCACGGGTCTTGAACGCGATGTCGAGTTTATCCTCATCGACTGCCCCGGATCGCACACCCGGCTTAGCCAGGTCGCGCATTCTCTGGCTGACACACTGGTCACGCCACTGAATGACAGTTTCGTCGATTTTGACCTTCTGGCACGGCTCGACACCCGCACCAACAAAATTCAGGGGCCATCGGTCTATTCGGAAATGGTTTGGAACGCGCGCCAACTCAGGGCGCAGGCCGGGCTCGATCCGATCGACTGGATCGTTGTTCGCAATCGCGTCGGCGCGCAGGCAATGCACAACAAAAAGAAGATGGCCGAGGCCGTTCACTCGCTGGCAAAACGCATCGGTTTCCGCGTGGCCCCCGGCTTTTCCGAGCGGGTGATTTTCCGCGAACTTTTCCCGCGCGGGCTTACGCTTCTCGATCTACGCGATATCGGGGTGCAGAATCTGAACCTTTCAAACGTCGCGGCTCGTCAGGAATTGCGTGAGCTGATGAAGGAACTGAAGCTGCCCGGCGTTACAGTCGACTTTTGACGCGGTTGCGCACGATTGCATCGGCAGCACGGTTCATGAATTTCGGTATATGCGCCGAAGGTGGCACGTCTTCATCGGCATCAATCAGGTCTTCCTGCGAGACAATCGGCTGAAAAAACGAAAACGGCGGGATCGACGGTATGCGCGTTGCCAGCGGCCTGATTTTCTGCGCGATGCGTCGTGGTTCGGGGACCTTGGACTTCAAATACATAACGCCGCCAAAAAGGATAAATGCCAGTCCGAACGCAAGGTATACATACACCAGTCGCGACAATTCCGACGCTTTGCCGCCAGTGACATTGCCCTTTAGGCGGGGCGCGATCAGCGTAAGGAAATCCGCGCCCTCACCCGATATTTCGACCAGAGCCGCATCAAAGGCCGTACCGGTCAGCGCGTCTTGCCACATCGCGCGGTCAAACATTGTCCCGGCCAAAAGAACGACATCGCCGTCCGGTCCGGCACCCAGAAATTGAAGGCCTATACTGTCGAAAGTTCGGGGCGCAGACGGATTGGCTGAGATGTCATAGACAAGAATAGCAACCGGGAATGACTGCTGCGAACCCGAAGGCCGGGCGCCGGAAGGATCAGATGGCGCGTCTGCGTCCGTTTCGCCGCGCAACCGCAAATTCGCGATTTGCCGGCCGGCGGCGCTAAGCGGATAGGCCGGCACGAGCAAATAGGCCGCCTGCATACTGCCTACGCCGATCGTGCGAATGCCGCCCCGGTCAAGATCCACTTCAGCCAATAGCTGAAATTCCTCCAGCATGTTTGTATGCTTGCCTTGCGAGAAGTCCTGGATCGCGACTGGCGAAGGCAGGTCGATCTTTTCGGCCAGCGCCGCATCAGCCAGCCGCTGATCCTGATGATACCCGACGACAAACGAAAGCGCGATCAGGACCGCACCGATCGTCAGCCAAATCTGTGGCCCGTCAAACGTCCTCTTCAGCCAGCGTATCACTCGTTGATCCTTGATTTCGTTTATCAATCGCCGACTAAAATTGATGGTTAACACGGCATATACGTGGCAGTTTCAAGGTGGATTGTTCGCGTATCGTCGACAGTGTGTTCGCAAATTGCGACCAAACGCCCCAAAAACCCGTTAAACGACGGTCAGACGTTAATCATTTCGGCAAATGAGTGGCGCGCTGAGGAAGCGCCATATAACTGTCCAATGCGTTCCAGAGTTATTCAATTAGAACATGTTTTCTGTATAGTTATTGCAATACCGGCTCCAATGACGTCTTGCTTGTTCCGGTATGTTCCCCCAACTTCAGGGGGAACAAATGAGGGAACAATGGGAAACTCAAGCCGGAGTGCATCCAATACTCTAACTGCCGCGTTCGTAAACTCTGTGAAGAGCCCCGGAAAATATCACGACGGGCGGGGAACGGGGCTTTTCTTGCTGGTGAAACCGAATGCCAGTCGCTTCTGGGTTCAGCGTCTCACGATCCGCAGCAAGCGGCGCGAGATGGGTCTGGGCAGCCCGCCGGTCGTTTCCTTGGCAGAAGCGCGCGAACAGGCTTTGGGGAATAAGCGATTGGCGCGAACTGGCGGCGATCCACTGGCCGAAAGGCGCAAAGCCAAGCGCATACTGTCGTTCGAAGAAGCAGCGCGCAAAGCACATGTTGAACTTTCGCCGACATGGAAAAACCCGAAAGATCGTGCTGCCTTCATGGCGACGTTGGAGACTTATATCTTTCCGAGGCTCGGCGCAGTTTCGTTGCCGGACGTGACCAGCGCTGATGTCAGGCAGGCAATTCTTGCGGCACGCGCACGGGCACCGGGCGTAGCAAAGAAGCTGATATATCGCGTCGCATCTGTATTCCGTTGGGGGATCGCAGAAGGCATCTGCTCTAATAACCCCGCGACAGGTGAGGCGCTCGCCCTGCCC
>CAXMNX010000102.1:0-4064 GCA_964194845.1 uncultured Boseongicola sp. | reverse complement strand
TATGGCAGATATTTGCCCCGCAATTGTGGCGAATAAAAGCCGAAAATTCAGTAATTTCAGGAATAGATTCAGTTTCGCAGCGTAGCCTCTGCGCAGCGCGAAAGCATAACCCCGCCCCGCGACGCCCCCGCCGAGATTATTCCCGGGCATTGGGACCAGATAATGCATCGCGTTCGTTTCCATCCTTAGCCCACCACGAAGCCCAGCCGAGCGGGAAGAAACCAAAAACCCTGATAATTGCCTATGTCGTGGGTTCGGTTGATACGGCGCTGGATTCAATCTGCCTTGAGCAGATCGGGCGCTTCAAACGGTCCAAAGACTATGTCTTCGTGTCCGAACCACCCAAGAACAACTATGGCACCCGCACGTGAAATCCGACCTGTCACACAAACTGGAAGGCTGGTTGACCAGCGCCCGCGCACACGCGCTGATCGACGCCTATGAAGTCGGTGGTGAAAGGTTGTTTGTGTTCAACGCGACGAACGGCTGAAGGGCCTAATGCTGGTGCGGTTCTTCGTCCAGCGAGCCGTGTATTGCGAATTGCTCCAGCCCGGCGTCCTGGGCCTCGATCACCCTGAATGCCTCATTCACGCCGGCATCGGTAAGGTCGCGCGCGACCGTGAGAAGCGTGTTGGGCTGATGTTCCTCACAAAGATCCATCATATGGGCGACCTCTTCTTCTGCCACGCCTAACGCGGTTTGAAGCGAAGGCGCGCCGTATATCCGGACAAAATGCTGCGCCAAACCTTCGGTCAGGGCCTCTTGTTCGACCGGTTCGATCTGAGTGACGGCGACGAATGTCACCCGACCGAACGTCTCGATGCCAAGCCAGCCGTTGGCAAACGCCTGCCGGGCCTTCCCGGTCAGGTCGCCTTCTCCCCAGTCCGAGAATTCGAAGCCGCCCGCGATACACCATTCGCCGGTTCGCGCAGGCGAGTGAAAGACGTTCATATCGCTTTCGTCAAAGTGGATTGCACGTGCGAGTTTCACGAGGCGTTCTCCAGCAGAGTTGTCATTGGAATAAGCGTGGTCGTTTCGTCGTCGCGCAGCAACAGCCCGAAGCGCTCGTCGACACCAGCGAAGGTGCCGGACCGATCCTGAATTTGGACGGTTTCGCCGATATTGCGGGCAAGCGCACGCCATTCTTTATGCAGCGGCGCGACGCCATCCGCTTCCCACCGATTGATACCGACCAGACTGTGACGGGCCCAGCTTTCCAATAGCGCAGGCGCGTCCACATCCACACATCCTTCAGCATAGAGCGTTGTTTCATCGGGATTTTCTCCGGGCCGGTCGGTTTCCGGCCAAAGCGGTATTTCGATCCCTACGACGATCCATTCGGGGGGCACTTCGGGGTCGTCGTGCGAGGCCGCCATTCGAAGTCGGCCGCAATGCGCGCCGTTTACCAATATCCCGCCTTCCCAATCGAGGTGCACAGCTACTTCGGGCGGGGCAAGAGCGCCGAGGGCGTTCTGGAAACCAACGCCGCAAAGCGGCAGCATCGCGACTGCGTCTTCCAGGGAAACCTCGGGTGCCAGAACCAGTGCCGCGCGCAAACTCGACGCACCGAGGTTGTATACAATAAGACCGGCTTCGCAGCCCAAAAGCGCCTTCGCGCATGCCTTGTCAAACGGGTCGGTCGCGCCGGTGACCGCGAGGCCGCTCAGAAGGGGAGGAAAGCTTGGGCCCGTCATGCGTTTCCTTCTGCGATCAGTCGTCGCGCCACATCGCGGAACCCGACAGCCTGCGCGGAAGCGGGCTTGGACACGACGATCGGGGCGCCGCCATCCGAGGCCAGCCGGATATCAATATGAAGCGGTATTTCCGCCAGTAGTGGCAGGTTTAGCTTTTCCGCATCGACGGCAACACCGCCGTGGCCGAAGACGTGCTCTTCGTGGCCGCATTGCGAACAGATATGCGTCGACATGTTTTCGATCATGCCAATAATCGGAGTATTCAACTGATTGAACATATCGATCCCCTTGCGGGCATCGAGAAGTGCGACGTCCTGCGGGGTCGAGACGATAATCGCGCCATCGACATGGGCCTTCTGGGCAAGCGTCATCGGCACGTCGCCGGTTCCTGGCGGCAGATCGACGATCAGCACGTCCAACGCGCCCCATTGAACCTGCGTCAGCATCTGCTGCAACGCCCCCATCAACATCGGCCCGCGCCAGACCACGGCCTGGCCTTCGTTGGTCATCAGGCCGATCGACATCATGGTGACGCCGAAATTGCGCATCGGCAGGATCGTCTTACCGTCGGGCGAGGCCGGCCGGCCCGAAACGCCCAGCATCCGGGGTTGCGACGGACCGTAGACGTCGGCGTCCAAAAGCCCGACGCGACGCCCTTCGGCCGCAAGCGCACAGGCAATATTGGCCGCAACCGTCGATTTCCCGACACCGCCCTTGCCCGAGGCGACGGCGATGATCCGGTCAACGCCGGGTATCTTTTGCGGCCCCGTCGGTTCGGCGCGGCGCGAAGGTTTGAGATCGGGCGGCGCGGCGGGGGTCGAATGTGCCGTCATGACCACCGATACCGCTCCGGCCCCCGGCAGCGACTTGACCAGCTCTTCGGCCCGATCTCGCAGCGGTTCATAGTCTTTTGCGCGCTTGGGATCGATTTCCATAACAAAACGCACCGAGCCGTCCGCGACGGTGAGCGCCCGGATCAAGCCCGCAGCCACGACATCCTGATCGCCGACCGGATCGGAAAGAGACTTTAGCGCATCCAGAACCGTATCGCGGGTCAGCGCCATCTCAGGACGGCCCGGCAATCTTGCCGGTCACAACATGAGCCACGTCCAGGCCCTCGATGGTCAGAACCATCTTTGCATCAAATGATTTGCCGGCAGTATCGCCTGCGGTCCGCATCGCCTCTTCGATCGCCTGCTGCGAGGTCACTCCAACCTGTTTCAGAAACTTGCGCATCGACATGTTAAACTCTTCGCTCATCGGGATTTCCCATTGTTGGATGAAGTCATTGACGGATTTAGGGCAACGCCCTTACGCTTGCAAACCGAACCTGATCGCAGCGGGGCTTCGATTTTGTGGCGCAAATTGTGTTTCGTTCTGGCAGTTCTGCTTTGGCCCGGCGCGCTTGGTGCCCAGGACAAAACGTTTCGTCTGAGCGCGCCCCAGACACTGGTCGAGACGGGATTTCTCAAGCACCTTCTGCCGCGATTTTCGCTTAAAACAGGCGTTCGGGTTACGGTCGTCGGCGAAAGCGACGAGGCCGAGGCGGCGTTTGGCGCCAGGGGCACACCGGTTTTCAAGGATCAGGGAACGCTCTGGCATATTTCTTACCAAAGGGGGATGCATACCGACCGCTTCGCCGACTGGCTTCTGTCCGATATCGGCAAACGAACCATCGAAGCCTTTCAGCCCGACGACACACCAATGTTCAGCGCCGATGTCTCGGCCGCAAAAGTGGTGGTGGAGGTCAGCTTCGAAGGCGATGTCGTCAAGGGCGAAGCTCTGGCGCTGGCGATGTGCGGGCGCTGCCATGTTGTGAACGAAAAGAACCGGATGAACGGCATCGGATCGACGCCGTCGTTCGGGCTTCTTAGATCCTTCGCCGATTGGGATCACCGGTTTCAGGCGTTCTTCGCGCTTAACCCGCATCCCTCGTTCACCCAGATCCCGGATGTGACCCCGCCTTTCAGCGAAGAACGCCCGCCGCCGATCTCGCCCCTTATGCTGACGCTCGACGATCTGGACGCGATCCTCGCGTTTGTCTCGGCCATGAAGCCCGCCGATCTTGGAGCCCCGGTCCAAAGTCAGTGATCCTTGCGCTTGGACAGGTAATCCTCGGTGGTGCGCACGCGCGGCCGCTCGGCGCCCTGAAACGGATTGTCCTTAGAATGATACTGCGCATTGATCTTGCAATTGTCGCACATCTGGATGAGACGCGCCGCATCCGAAGTCGCAAACATCGAATGTTTCCCGGCGAGCTTTTCGGTAATATTGTCGATTATTGATTTCACCCCGAAAAGCGTGCCGCACTCGACGCAGGCAAACGGCTCTTCTTCGTGCAGGGTCACCTGGCTGAGTGCGGTGTCGGTG
>CAXMNX010000101.1:0-4226 GCA_964194845.1 uncultured Boseongicola sp. | reverse complement strand
CCGAAGAACGATCCATTCTCGATCTCGATCGACACGTTATCGACAGCCTTCAGGATCTGTTTGTTGAAAATCCCGCTACCAATTTGGAAGCCAACCGACAGACCCTCGGCCTTGATCAGAATGTCCGTCATTCAGCGGCCTCCGAATAGATATGACAGGCAACTTGATGCGTTGCGCCCAGTTTCACGTCGCGCGGCAATCGCGTTGTACACTGGTCGCCTACGACCTGGCCGCATCTTGTGTTGAAGACGCATCCGGGCGGGCGTTCCAGCGGTGACGGGATGTCGCCCGGGATTGGCGACAGCGGCGACTCAAGATCATCCAGCTTCGGCAGCGCCGCCAGCAAGCCTTGCGTGTATGGATGCTTTGGATCGCGGATCACCTCGCGCACCCTGCCTTCTTCGATCAACCGACCCAGATACATGACGTTCACTTTATCTGCCGTTTGCGCCACCACCCCCAGATCGTGGGTGATGAAGATGATGCCCATGCCGAACTCGGTCACCAGGTCCTTCATCAGGTCGATCACCTGCGCCTGAATGGTCACGTCCAGCGCCGTTGTAGGTTCATCCGCGATCAACAGTTTCGGCCTTGTCGAAAGCGCCATCGCGATCATCGCGCGCTGGCGCATGCCGCCCGACAATTCAAACGCATATTGCTTGAAGCGCGTCGCAGGGTCGGAAATACCAACCCGGTCAAGCATCTCGACCGAGACCTCTTTGCATCGTTTTTTCGACATGTCCGAATGCAGCAAAAGCTGCTCGACCATTTGCTTGCCGATTGAAATGGCCGGGGCGAAGCTGGCCATCGGTTCCTGAAAGATCATGCTGATCGCACCGCCGCGCACCACATTCAACTCGCGCGGGGTCTTGAGTGACAATACATCCACCGGGCCGTCGTCGGTATGCAGGGTGATCTTGCTTTCAGGGGTATAGACGGCGTTCTGCGCGTTCAGATGCATCAGAGCTTTGGCAGTGACCGACTTGCCCGAACCGCTTTCGCCGACCAGCCCCATCACCTCGCCTTTGTCGACCGCGAACGACACGTCGTCCACGGCAGTGATCAGGCCTTCGTCTGTCCTGAACTTCAGCGTCAGGTTTTCAACGGTAATCAGCGCGCTCATTTGTTGGTTTCCGCGTAAGGATCGGCTGCATCCCTTAAACCGTCACCGACAAAAACAAATGCCATGACCAGCGCGATGAAGAAAATCACCGGGATGAAATACCATTGATAGTTCAGCATGACGTCCGCACTCGTCGCCTTTTGCAGCATCACGCCAAGCGAACTCACCGGGTCTTTCAGGCCAAGGCCGATGAAGGAAAGCGCGGTTTCCGAAAGCACCATGTAGGGAAATGAAATCACCAGATCGACGATGATGTAGCTGGTGAACGATGGCAGCAAGTGTTTACGGATGACGTGACCGGGGGATGCGCCGCAAAGCTGTGCGGCCAGAACATATTCCTGGTTACGCTCGGTCAAAAGATGGGTGCGCACGCGCCGCGCCAGCGTCGGCCAGCCGATAAAGCCAAGAATAAGCGATATGAAGAAAAATCGCGCCTCGGCAGTCATCTCGGGTGGCAGAAACGCCGCCACCGCCATGAAAAGCGGGATTGCGGGCACGGTTCGGACCGCATCGGTGATCATCTGGAGAAATCCGTCGATCCAGCCACCGTAATAGCCCGACACGCCGCCGATAATCAGCGCCAGAACAAAGGCGATAAACACACCGATCGCGCCCACCTTAAGCGAGGTCCAGATCGCATGCAGCGTCCGGCTGAAAATGTCCTGGCCGTCCTCGTCGGTTCCAAACAGGTGGATTTTGCCGTCTGTCACGCCAAAAAGGTGAAGGCGACCGGGGATAAATCCAAACAGTTTGTAGCGGCTGCCGGTCACGAACAACTGCAGGTAATGGCGCTCGTCTTCTTTTATCGTCGTCACCCAGCGAAAGTTTGTCGCCATTGACCGCTCGCGTTCGACGCCGTGAATGAATGGCCTGAGCGAACACCCGTTCGTGTCGCAGAACTCCGGGAATTGCGGGGCCCCGTTGGTATAGTCCTTGTCCCGCCCGGCAATCGTCGGATCATACGGCGACAGAAACGGCGCGAAGACGCCGCCGATAACCAAAGCGAACAGAACGCCCGCTGCGATCATCGCCGCGCGCTGTTTCTTGAAACGGGCCCAGATCAGCTGGCTTTGCGAGGCCGTGAAATAGGCCTCTTTTGCCTTTTGGTCACCAGCGTTTGGCGTTGGGATACCGGTGGGTTCGGTTGTCGTTGTCATCGGATGATACTCTTGCGGACTCGCGGGTCGAGTATTGCGAGCAGGACGTCGGTTGCGAAATTCAGGAAGACAATGGATGCGGTCAGCAAAAAGATGATCGCGCCTGCAAGTTGCTGATCGTTTGATCGCGCCAACGCCTCGATCAACAGCGCACCAGCGTCAGTCAAAACAAGGATCAACGCCACAATCGGCAGCTCGTTGAAAATGCGGTTCAGGTCGAAACCAAGCGAATTGATGATCGGTCCAAGCGCATGTTTGGCCGGATAGTTCCACAGCAGCTTGCGGCCGTGTACGCCGCGCGCGGCGGCCGCCGTGACATACAACTTGCCGATCTCGTCCGACATCAGCGCGCGCACCGTTTGCAGCGCGAATGCTGTCGCCGACCAGCCAAGAATGAGAATCGGCAACCACGCGTGTTTCAACAGATCGACGAATTTGGCCCAGGACCAGGGCGCGTCTCGGAACGCGTCAGAATACAGCCCTGTAAGGGTGTTGCCAAAATAGACCGTCGCAAACAGCATGATCATCAGCGCCAGCAGGAAATTCGGCATTGCAAGGCCGAGATAGCTGACGATGCGCAGCGAGTTGTTCAAGAAAGGGTTGTTCGATGCGGCGGCGATAATCCCGACCGGGATTGCGATGGCATAGGCCAGCGTCAACGACGCAAGGCAGATTCCCAAGCTCAGCCAGAATTTGTCGCCCAGCAACCGCGCGATGTTTACTCGCAGGATACAACTGTCGCCGTACTCGCCCTGAAAGGCGTTCACGATCCATTTGCCCCACCGCTCAAGATACGGACGGTCCAGCCCAAGCCGGGTCCGTTCCGCATCTAACTCGTTCGCGATTTGAATGCTGGAGCCTTGGGTGTTCTTGAACGCCAGATAGCGCTCGGCACAGTCACCCGGCACAAGCTCCATCAGCGAGAATACAACAAGCGACACAATGATCAGCGTGATCATCGCCATGACTGCTCGCGTTGCGACAAAGCGCGCGAAGTTCAGCATCAGCTACCCCGTCGTTCGGCCCCTGCCCCGGTATCTCCCGGATGTCACGCGGGCCACGTATCCCCTTCTAAACCGCGGGCAAGGAAACCTGCCCGCGGCAATGTCATCAGACCCTATCTGGCCTTATTCGTCCAGCCACCACTGGGTGCCACGATACGGATATGTCCGATAGTACTCGTAAGAGTGGGTCTTGAACTCGGTGAAGTTCTTCAAGCTGTTGCCGTGAATAAGAGGCGCAGGCGCATTCACGGTGCCGATGAAGAACAGGTTCTTGGTCATGTTCTCAACCAACCGATTGCCCAGCATCTTGAATTCATCGCTCGACTGATCTGCCGACTGGAAAGCGCCGATGTCGGCCATCAGTTGCTTGACATCTTCCGGCGGCTCAACGCCCGCCGAACCGCCCGAGTCAACCCACTCGGCCCACAACATCCCGCTTCGGCTGCCGAAATAATTTTCGAACGGCGGCACCCACAGCTCGTTGTTACCAAGCACGATGGCCAGCGGCTG
The DNA here is from genome assembly GCA_964194845.1 of uncultured Boseongicola sp. Classification (GTDB taxonomy): domain Bacteria; phylum Pseudomonadota; class Alphaproteobacteria; order Rhodobacterales; family Rhodobacteraceae; genus CAXMNX01. The sequence goes on along the minus strand of CAXMNX010000101.1, from coordinate 432 downwards.
GCTCTTACGCCACATGGCCACGTCTACCTGGTTCGAAGACTGGGCTGAGCGGTATTCGTCAGGCGTCACTTCCTTGACGACCGAATCGATGCCAACTTCACGCCAGTATTGCGTAACCAGTTCGACGGTCTGCCCGGCAATGCCCTGGGTCGAGAAATTCATGTTCAACACCAGCTTTTCACCGTTAGGCAGCTCGCGGAGACCATCGCCATCGGTATCTGCCAGTCCGACCTCGTCCAGAAGCGCATTGGCGGCATCGGGATCATACTCGGTTTTGTAGGTCAGCCAGGCCTGGTCGATAAACTCGGGCAGCGGCGAGAAACCGACATATTGTTGCGGTACGCCCTGACCGAAAAAGCCGACCTCGTTCAGTTCGACGCGGTTGATCGCAACCGACATCGCTTCGCGGAACCGCACGTCGCCGAAGACTTT
>CAXMNX010000100.1:0-3808 GCA_964194845.1 uncultured Boseongicola sp. | reverse complement strand
CGATGCTGGTCATTCCCGATACGGCACTGTCCGAGGGCCTGAAGCCCGCCCGATTTCGCGAGCGGATTGCGGCTTGGAGGCAGCCTTGACCCAACCCGTTGGCGTCATACTCGCCGGTGGGCAGGCGACCCGGATGGGGGGCGGTGATAAGGGGCTGTTGCGGCTGGGAAGCGTGACGATCCTGCGCCATGTGATTGATCGGCTTGCACCGCAAGTGGCAGCGCTTGCGCTGAATGCAAACGGCGATCCGGCGCGATTTGACGGTCTTGAGATCCCCGTACTAGCCGACAGCATCGAAGGCTTTGTTGGACCGCTTGCGGGCGTTCTTGCCGGGCTCGACTGGGCGGCTGGCGAAGGCGTGGACCATATCGTCACCGCCGCCGCCGACACGCCGTTTTTTCCCGCCGATCTGGTGCCGCGCCTGATGCTGGCGGCTGAAGATAACGACAAGCCTATCGCGCTTGCCCGGACAAACGCAGGAAGGCATCCGACTTTCGGACTTTGGCCGGTGCATCTGAGGGAAGATCTGCGCCAGGCGCTTCAAAACGGCGTGCGCAAGGTCGTTGCCTGGACCGATGCTCATGGTACCGCCTATGCCGATTTTCCGAGCACTGGAATTGACCCGTTTTTCAATGTGAACACGCCCGAGGATCTGGCCGAGGCGCAAGCAATGCTCGAGGCGACGACATGAAAGTCTGGGGCGTCATGGGATGGAAAAACTCGGGCAAAACCGGGCTGATGGAACGCCTGGTGGCCGAGTTCGTTGCGCGCGGGTTCAGCGTTTCGACAATAAAACACGCGCATCACGTTTTCGACGTCGATCAGCCGGGAAAGGACAGTTTTCGCCACCGCGAAGCGGGTGCGAGCGAAGTGCTGCTTTCAAGCCGCAAGCGATTTGCGCTGATGGCCGAGCTTCGCGGGACAAGCGAACCCGAGCTTAAGGAATTATTAACAAAGCTCGCTCCGGTCGATCTGGTGCTTGTCGAGGGTTACAAACGCGCGCCGCATCCGAAGATCGAAGCGCACCGGTCGGGCACCAAGGCCCCTCTGATCGCAGACGAGGATGACACTGTTCGCGCCATTGCCTCGGATAGCGGCGCACAGGCGGAGGGGCGCCCGACCTTTGGTCTGGACGACACCTGTGCCATTGCTGATTTTATTGCAGCCGAGTTGGGGCTTTAAGCGGCATGTCCGACCTGAACCCACCGCGCCTGAGCAACGACTGCTTCGCCCTGCCGCCGGGCATCGACTGGACGCCGGTGGACGACGCGCTGGCGCGACTGCGTGAACGGTTGTTACCGGTGATCGCGGTTGAAACCATTGCGCCGATGGCCGGTCGGATACTTGCGAGTGACGCCATCGCGCGGCGCGCGAACCCACCCGCCGCAAATTCTGCGGTCGATGGTTACGGATTTGCCCACGCCGCGACGGGGCACGGCGATCAGGTTTTATTGCTTGCAGACGGACGCGCGGCAGCCGGTGCGCCGCTTGATGGCGAGGTTCCTGCAGGCCACGCTTTGCGAATATTGACCGGCGCAATTCTGCCCGCTGGCGTCGATACAATTGTGCTGGACGAAGACGTCACCACCGACGGCGCGCGGATTGCATTTGCGGGGCCGGTCAAAGCTGGTGCGAACACGCGGCGGGCGGGCGAGGATATTGCTGCTGGCGATGTTGCACTTGCGCCCGGCACGCGCCTTGGACCGGCAGAACTGGCGCTGCTGGCGGCAACGGGCGTGGCGCAGGTCGACGTTTATCGACCATTGCGCGTCGGGGTTCTGTCAACCGGCGACGAGGTGGTCGAACCGGGTGCAACCCAAGACCCCGCCCGAACCTACGACGCCAACCGGCCCATGCTTTTGGCGCTGATCGCGGACTGGCGGATGCAGCCGGTCGATCTTGGCCACGTCGGCGACGACCGTGCCGCCCTTGCCGCACGTCTTGATGATGCGGCGAGCCGGACAGATGCCATTCTGACCACCGGCGGGGCATCGGCGGGGGATGAAGATCACGTCGCCGCGCTTTTGGGCGAAACCGGAACGCTGAACGACTGGCGCATTGCACTGAAACCGGGACGTCCGCTGGCACTCGGCCTTTGGGGCGGTGTGCCGGTTTTTGGCCTGCCGGGTAATCCGGTGGCAGCGTTTGTTTGCACGCTGATTTTCGCGCGACCAGCACTTGGGCTTCTGGGCGGCGAAGGCTGGCGCGAACCGCAGGGGTTCATGGTGCGTGCGGCTTTTGAGAAGGACAAGAAAGCGGGGCGGCGCGAGTATCTGCGCGCGCGGATTAATGGCGAGGGAGCGGTTGAGGTGTTCGCCTCTGAAGGGTCGGGGCGGATTTCGGGGATCGCCTGGGCCGATGGGCTGGTTGAGCTTGGCGACGGGGCGAGGTCGATCCGGGCGGGTGATCTGGTAAGGTATTTGCCTTATGCGGGTTTTCGTTAGGGCAGCGGGGTCAGGCCCATGAACGGGGGGTGCAGCGGTGGCCCGCTTGGCGGAACAGTGCGGACATAACTATGAAGCCCCTTATTACGTGAAATCCAGGCTACTGTGGGCTAGTCTACAGCGCCACGCAATCGGCCCAGAATGAAGATACGGCTGCTGAACGAGAACCTAGTATCCGATTTGTGTTGGCTGGCGGAGTACGGATTTTCTGCGTGGATCGAGTACGGAGAGACAAAAATTCTCTTTGACGCTGGATGGTCAGACGTATGGTGCCGAAATGCCCAGACAGCCAATATTGATCTTCAAACCGCAGACTTCATCGCGTTGTCGCACTTCCACAGCGACCATTCCCGAGGGTTGCTCTTCCATCCATTCAAAGAGCCGAAGCCGCTCGTACTTCATCCGCGCGTGATGACGGCGTTGCTTGACCCCTTTATTGAACATGTCGACCGTCACCTACCGCACGCATACAACGAGATTGAAAAGAAAATCCGTGAGGATTTTAGGATCATAGAAGCAGCGGAGCCGTTAGAACTTGCTCCAGGCGCATTTTTTCTTGGCCAGATCCTCAGAGTCATTCCGTTTGAGCGGGGTTATTACTACGAAGACCCGATGGATGACGACACCGCTTTGGCTTTCAGGACCGAAAAGGGTGCGGTTGTCGTGACAGGATGTTCTCACAGCGGCATCTGCAACATCTGCACCTACGCGAAAGAAGTGACCGGTCAGTGCCTACACGCTGTCATTGGTGGATTTCATCTTGTTCACCCCGAGAAACCGGCGGTGAAGGAAACCATCGAATGGTTCAAAGCTGAGAATATCCCCCTTCTGCTCCCCGTTCACTGTGTATCCTTTGACATCCAGGCACGTCTTCAAACCGAGTTTGGATACGATCGGCCAGGTGCAGGAACCGAAATCGAAATCTGACGGTCAACTTGCCCGCTTTGGGCTCCTAGCCATCATCTGACGCCTTCGGTCAGTCTATGGAGGCTGAGCCCAGACCGGAAAAGAATAAAAGCCCCTTCACTTCCCCTTAGAATCCCTCTAAACCGCGCGCGTCCGGGGGTTGCGCTTGCGCAGCCCTTTGGCACTTCGTCCGAGACGGTGGGTTGGCGTAAGTCATTAATTCCTGCCCGAGGCGGGAACAGAGGAATACGTTTTTTTGCGGTTCACCCGCGAAGGCGCGATTACGACGGACCCGTATGGACCGACAGGTGGCACAAGTCACCTGGAGTTGAGCCGGAGGGTCTTGACCTCCAAAATTGGAGTGAAACTGTGGATAGAGCCCAGAAAGAGAAAGTGGTCGAGGAACTCGGCCAGATCTTTGAAAGCTCTGGCGTTGTAGTGGTTGCCCACTACGCGGG
>CAXMNX010000099.1:0-79051 GCA_964194845.1 uncultured Boseongicola sp. | reverse complement strand
AGAACGCGCCGCCCGAGCTTTTTCAACTGGTGACGCAGCGGTGGCAATGCCGTGCCGTTTGCCGGCAGCAGTGCGACCATATTGGTGGTATTTGCCATCAGCGGTGGCAGACCGGCCCAGATCAACACCGGAAAGGTGAAGAACGTGCCGCCGCCCGCAATTGCGTTCACGGCCCCGGCCACGACCCCAGCGACGCCAAGTGCCGCCAGCGTCGTCAGATCGGTCATCCGCCGGTTCCTCCCGCCCCGTTTGGGCTGCAGACTTCGCACGGCTTCATTGTGGGCGCCAGCCTTCAGGCGACGCACAAAAAGAAAACCCCCGCGCCAATTGGCTTGGGGGTGATCCCTCGTCCCATGATTGGGTCCCCGATGCCGCAGGCTGGGTGGGGGCTGTTGATCCGCGGCATCGGGGATAGCGTCTTTTCGCTACCCTTTCTGAGTGCCCTGCAACTAGGGCGAGAACACGGGGGCCGTGTGCCCCGCGGGGGGTATTTTCATGGCGAAGTTGCGGCGAGGCTTGATTTGGCCGCCGCTGGCGGGCAGGCTGCGGCCATGAACGTGCAAAACACGACGCCTTTTCCCAAAAATGCGAGTTTGGCCGAACATGTCACTTTTGACAGGTCTGAACTTTCGGCGATTCTGGGAATATACGGGCGCATGGTCGCCGCGGGCGAATGGCGCGATTACGGGCTGTCGTTCCAAAAGGAGGTGGCGGTATTTTCGATATTTCGCCGTTCGTCCGAGCATCCGATCTATAGGGTTGAAAAACGGCCGAAATTTCGGATCCGGCAAGCAATGTATTCGGTTATCGGCATGGATGGGCAGATCCTGAAGCGCGGTCACGACCTGAAAATTGTTCTGCGGGTATTGGAGCGGAAACTGATCCGCGCGGTAAACTGAGGGGGCGCTGCCCCCTCGCCACTTGTTGCGGCTCACCCCCGGAATATTTCCGAACAGAAGAAGCGCGTTTTTGGTTAAATTGTCGGTAGTTTGATCCGGTCCGGGCGGAGGCGCGACGTGACAGGGCCGGTGTCGCTGGCTGCGATGCGCTGGATTACCTTGCTGATCGGTTCTTCCACGGTGTTCATGTGATGGGCGTTGGTGTGTATCAGCGTGCCGAGGCCGGTTGAAATGGCGACGTGGCCGTTCCAGAATATCAGGTCGCCGGGGCCAAGTTCCGTGGCATCGTCCAGTTGCTGACCCGGCATCGCCGCTTGCTGGTCGCTGTCACCGGGACATGCCAGCCCGCAAGCGTGATAAGCCACCTGCACCAGTCCCGAGCAATCTATTCCGCGGCCCGAATTGCCGCCCCAGAGATAGGGCGTTCCGAGGAAAAGTCGGGCAACCTCGACCGGATCCTTCGCGGGCTGCGATGCGGGCCGCAAGTGGCGGCTTGGCAGGTAGAATGTTTCGGGTCTTTCTGCTGCGGCCTGATCAAGTGCGATCTGGCTCCAGTCACCAAGAGCGCCGGTCACACAGACCTCGGAACCAAGAAACACCGGGTGGGTCTGCCCGGTTGTTTTTAGGTCGGCGGTTGCCTTGAAATAGCTTTCGCGCACGGAAACGGCGTGCGTTGTCGCCCGCGCGCCAACCAAATTCGACCCATGCACCCAACCGCAATAGCCGTCGCGATCCGCAATACCATAGACCCACGGCGCGGCGTTTTCGGCGTCGAGCGCCAGAAAATTTCGGCCGAGCAGCAGTTCGCGGTCCATATCACCGTCGGGACTTTGCAGTAGAGGAGCCACTGAGGCTGCGATCTGCATTTGTTCGCCCGCAGTGAACCGTTCGGCATCCAACTGGTCCTTGAGCGACACATGCGCAACGTGGCCGTTGAAGGGTGTCAGGCGCGGGTCGCTCACAAGCCAAGCATCCCCGGCAGTGCCGCTTCAAGCGCACGGATGCCTTGCCCAACACCGCCTTTCGGGCGTGCGGGTTCGTTTGTCGGGGTCCAGCCGAAGATATCGAAGTGAAGATACCGCGGCGTGTTTGTGACGAAGCGCCTGAGAAAAAGTGCGGCCGTGATTGAGCCCGCAAAGCCGCCTTTTGGCGCGTTGTCGAGATCGGCAATGCCGGGTTCGATCATCGGCTCGTAAGGGTCCCAGAATGGCATCCGCCAGACCGGATCGCGCACCTGATGTGCGGCCTCTTCGAGTGCCTGTGCGTCGTTGGTATCGGTCGCATAGTACGGCGCGAGGTCAGGTCCGACTGCGACCCTGGCCGCGCCGGTCAAAGTGGCCATAGAAATGATCATGTCCGGCATATCGTCATCGGCCTGTGTCAGCGCGTCGGCCAGCACGAGGCGGCCCTCGGCGTCGGTGTTGTTAATCTCAACCGTCAGCCCTTTTCGAGATGTCAGGATGTCGCCGGGCCGAAACGCGGTGCCGGAGACGCTGTTTTCCACCGCCGGGATCAGCACGCGAAGGCGGACCGGCAATTCTGACGCCATTATCATGCGCGCCAGCCCAAGAACATTTGCGGCACCGCCCATGTCTTTTTTCATCAGGCCCATGGATGCGCCTGGTTTCAGGTTCAGGCCACCGGTGTCAAAGCAGACGCCTTTGCCAACAAGGGTCAAGGCCGGACCATCGGTACCCCACAAAAAGTCAATGAGACGTGGCGCCTGCTCGCTTGCGCGCCCCACGGCGTGAATCAATGGAAAGCTTTTTTTGACGGCGTCATCTTCCTTGATAACGAGCATGTCGGCATCAAATTCATCCGCCAGCAACCGCGCCGCGCCTTCCAGATCGTCTGGTCCCATATCGCTGGCAGGCGTATTGATCAGATCCCGTGTCAGTGCCTCGGCCGCGGCGATGCGTTCGAGCCGGGCGGCGTCCACGCCCTCAGGCGCGACCAGCGTAGCCTTCGGGGTTTTTGCGTCGGCATATCGGTCAAAGCGATAACCGGCCAGAAGCCAGCCCAGTGCTGCCTCGGTCAGGTCTTCACCTTCCAAACTCGTCTCGAACCGCCATGCGCCGCCCGGCAAAGTGTTTCGAAGACTTGCCGCAAGAAACCGTTTTCGGAGCCGTGCCTTAGCGTCGCCAATGCCGCCAGCCGCCGCGACGATATTGCCATCCGCATCCGGGAAAAGGGCCACCTGACCGGGCGACGCCTTGAAATCGGTGCCCGCTACGATGGCGCGGTCGTGATCGGACAGGCCCATTTGCCACGCCGCCAGTTGCTCTTTCGTTACCAGATGCAGTGGACGCGCCTGGGCATTGTCTGATCGGTCGAATGTCAGGGCGGTCACTGTGCGGGTCTCCCTCAGGAATTTCCCGCCAGCCTAGTGGCATCTGCCCATGCTGCAAGTGTCAGAGCCGAAGGTGGCCAATATCCCAGATGGCCGACAACGAGCCTTCGCCCACGCGCACCAGCCGAGCCACCAAAGCCGCGAGTGCGACATCGTCAAGCCCCGTTGTCGCCTCGGCCACCATTGCGGCGATCTTGGCCAGAGTTTCCATGCCCATCTGTTCGGACATGCCGACCAGCAATCGCGCGATCTTGCGAAGCCGCGCAAATTCGCCGGAGGCCCAGGCGGCTTCCGCCATCGTCAGACGCTCGGCAATTTCTTCGAGTGCTGTGTTGGCGATATATTCGGCCCGAAGCGCGCCTTTATCCCTTGCAAGTTCTGTCAGGTGGACCGCATCCATGAAGATCAGTTCCACCGGTCTGAATTGAATGACATTATCCATGTCGTACCTACCTCGCGCCCCACACGCCGGTCATGGGTCTAATTGCGCTCTGGAAAGAATTGATTGATACAGAGTGGAAAATATCTTGGATTTTCCCCGAATTGTCGGGGCGTTACGAACCCACGGGTCTAAGTCTATGCAACACGCGCGACCGCTTCCAAGTTATCTGATCCAGCGCTATCACGGCTGGAAGGCGACGACGTACGAAGAAAATCGCGCATGGTTCAAGCGGCTGGCATCCGGGGGCCAGCACCCGCGTGCAATGATCATATCCTGTTGTGACAGCCGGGTGCATGTGACGTCGATTTTTGGGGCCGATTCCGGTGAATTTTTCATCCACCGAAATGTCGCCAACCTGGTTCCGCCCTATAAGCCGGATGGTGATCGCCATGGCACGTCCGCCGCGGTGGAATATGCTGTGACGTCGCTGAAAGTGGCGCATCTTATCGTTATCGGGCATTCGGGATGCGGCGGCGTTGCCGGGTGTCACGCGATGTGTTCAGGCGAAGCCCCGGAACTTGAGGAAATGTCTAGTTTCGTCGGCCGATGGATGGATATTCTTCGCCCGGGCTTTGAACGTGTCCACGGCAAAGCGGACGACGAAATTCGTGCGCTTGAAAAAGAGGCGGTGCTGATCAGCCTGGAGAACCTGATGACCTTTCCGTTCGTCAGCACCGCGGTTGAAGGCGGCGAGCTGACGCTTCACGGTCTTTGGACGGACATCGGGGAGGGCGGGCTTCAGCAGTTTGATAAGGAAAGCGGCGGTTTTTTGCCGGTTTGACGCTGTGCTGAAGCGAGCGGTGCTTTCCTAGGCAGCTGCCAGCGACGGGCTTCGGACCGAGCGAAAAACAGGCTTCGATTTGTTGGCCGCATTGCGGAAGCGGCGGAACGACAGCAGTTTATCTTCGGAATTGATTTTCAGCAGCGCAGTGCGACGACGAATTTTCGCCGTTTCGAGCAGGGTCAGCGACATGATGTTCTCCATAGTAATCGGGCGGACAAAAGCGGAGAACTCGTTACATTCGGTGAGGTTTCAGGCGAGGGTTTATCCTGCGCCCAGCGAATAGAAAAATTGCCCTTGCAGTGTGCGACCGACTTTTCGCGCGGTCCGAACCTGGTCCAGGGCGACCGGCTTGGCATTGTTTTCGTGAACTTTGGGCTCGCCAGCTTCCGCGCTGGTGTATTTGAGAACGCGAGCTGTCATTCGCCCGCCGGTGTCGGGATGGTCGACCGAGCGCGCGAGGCGCTTCAAGGCATTTTTTTCTCTGGTTTCCAGACCTTTCATCAAGGACAGAACCTGGTCTTCGGTAATCGGCGTCATCGTTACTGACCCTTTTGATCTATTGGCCGTTCGCTGAAGCTTTCGGGCGAAAAGTGGCGGGATCCGGGGCAGAATGTGGCAAGAACGTGGCGGGGCGACGTCGGCGCAAAGGCGGGCGCACGAAAATGCCCGAATTGCACATGGAAATGTCTTATTTTGCGAAGCCAAAACAACAATCGGCAATGCGGGAATTCATCGACGTATTTTCGGTCTTCGGTTCCGGCGAGTTTGCACAATCCATACAACCAGAACCGGACTAGAGCATTGGCGAAAACAATTGTACCGGGGCCGGATTGCCGCCCAATCGAAATTGCCGGTGATTCTTCGCGGCTCAACCTTTTTTGAGAACTCGATTCCCGAGGAGTTCAGCAATCTGGACCGCGTTCAACGCGGCACCTTTGCGCAGATTGTCTGAGACGCACCAGAAATTCAAACCGTTCTCGATTGTCGAATCCTGGCGAATGCGGCTAATGAAGGTTGCATAGTCTCCGACGCAATCGACCGGCGTGATATATCCGCCATCCTCGCGCTTATCGACAACCAGGATGCCGGGGCTTTGGCGAAGGATGTCGCGGGCTTCGTCTTCGTCAAGGAAGTCTTCGGTCTCAACATTCACCGCTTCGGAATGGCCGACAAAGACCGGCACCCGGACACAGGTCGCGGTGATCTTGATCTTGGTGTCGATGATCTTTTTGGTCTCGGCGACCATCTTCCATTCTTCCTTGGTCGATCCGTCATCAATGAAGACGTCAATGTGCGGAATGACGTTGAAGGCGATCTGCTTTGGGAACTTATTCGGCGGGACCTCGGCCGTTGGGTTGTAGATCGCTTTGGTTTGTTCCCAAAGCTCGTCCATGCCTTCTTTCCCGGCACCGGAAGCCGACTGGTAGGTCGAGACAACCACGCGCTTGACCGTGGCGCGATCATGCAATGGCTTCAGCGCGACAACCAACTGGGCGGTGGAGCAGTTTGGGTTCGCGATGATGTTTTTCCTGGCGTAGCCCTCGATCGCGTCCGGGTTCACTTCGGGTACGATCAGCGGAACGGCCGGGTCGTAGCGATAGAGCGATGAGTTATCAATCACCACACAGCCCGCCTTGGCGGCTTTGGGCGCGTAGTCCTTTGTGGCGGTCGCGCCGATGGCGAATAGTGCGATGTCGAAGCCGGTAAAGTCGAATGTGTCGAGGTCTTTGATCTTAAGCGTCTTGTCGCCATAGCTAACCTCGGTGCCGAGCGACCTGCGGCTTGCAAGTGCGACAACTTCATCGGCAGGAAACTGGCGTTCGGCCAGAATATTCAGCATTTCGCGGCCCACGCTGCCCGTGGCGCCCGCAACAACGACGCGATAGCCCACTTTGACCTCCTGTAGGATTGGGACGGCGCCCTATAGCGCGTGGATGCCAGTGGGAAAAGGGTAAACCATAGATCGGGCCGGGATCGCGAATGAATATTCGTGATCTTCGCCATCAATTGCACGTTGGATGGCTTGCTATTGAATAGCGGCGGACACTCTGAGACATATCCCGCATGAGTAACGTTCTGCCCTATCGCCCTTGTGTTGGCGTCGTTCTGGTGAACGCGACTGGTCGGATTTTCACCGGTGAACGTGTTGATACACCCGGTGCCTGGCAGATGCCGCAGGGTGGAATTGATGCCGGAGAAACGCCTGACGCCGCGGCGTTTCGCGAGTTGGAGGAGGAAACCGGGGTCACGCCGCAAAGCGCCTGGCTGGTTGCCGAGCACCCCGATTGGGTGCTGTATGATCTTCCTGATCACCTTGTGGGCAAGCTTTGGAAGGGGCGGTTTCGCGGTCAGAGGCAGAAGTGGTTCCTGCTGGAGTTTGTGGGAGACGATGATGAGATCGACATCTTCAAGCACGACAAGGAATTCGCCCGCTGGCGCTGGTCGACACCAGACGAGGTGTTGCGCGATATTGTACCGTTTAAGCGCGACGTCTATGAGAAGGTGATTGCCGTATTCCGCCCGCAACTGGAGAGCAGGACATGATCCGACTGTTTGTTATCCTCGCTGCACTGATTGCCGCCGGAACGCCCGCTCTGGCGCTGTCGTGTCTTCAGCCCAATGCGGTTATGCTTTATGAGAGGGCGCGCGACGCGGAAGAAGTATATTATTTCGTGAAGGGCCGGGTTGACCTGACCGGTCGTGTGAACGATCCGGTTCCGAATTCTGACACGCCCGCACTGACTTCCGCGCGGATCACCGGCACCGGGTTGACCAGTCATGGATTTGGCACTGCGTTTGACCAGCCGGTCACAATCGAGGCGCATTGTCTTTCAGTATGGTGCAGCAGTGCGAAAGATCTGACGGGTGAATTATTCGCTGCGTTGCAGGTCACGGACGACGAACTGACGCTTCGCATCGGTCCTTGTGGCGGCGACGTGGTGCAATGGGACCGGGCGGCGGAGCGGCGGCTTCTGGAATGCCATCGGACCGGGCTTTGCGCTGCCTCAGAGTGATCTCAGATCGACATCGCCAGAACGCGACTGATCTCGGTCAGCGACCGGCCTGACTGCGTGCGCCAGTCGCTGAATGCCTCCTGAACCGCTCGCATTGCACCTTTGGACGTCGGCGCTTTGTCGACCACGCCTTCGGCGATCAGGCGGCCGGTGACGTCGCCAGATAGAATGAAGCTGTCGGCGCCGGAGAATCGCAGGAAATACTGCGCCGTGGCACCGCCAAGGCGGCTGCCGCGGGTCTTCAGCATCTCAAGGAGACCGATGTAGTTGTCGGCCGGCCATTCGGCGATCACCTTGGCGATGCCACCCTCGGCGCGAAGTTCCTGCACGAAGACGGCGTTGTCACGCACGGTCTGGATTTTCGCGCCATTGCGGACGATGCGGGTGTCCTTCAGCAACTCGTCCAGCCAAGCGTCGTCCATCATCGCGCACCGATCCACGCTGAAACCGTGAAACGCGGTCTCGAAACCATCCCACTTGGCGTCGATGACCTTCCAGTTGAAGCCGGCGTTGAAAATACAGCGCGTCATCATGGCGAGCCAGCGGTCCTCGGGGATCTTTGCCGGATCGGTCTGAGGGGTTGGGTTGCCGAGCTTTTCTTCAAGTGCGGCCGCCCCGCCGTGCCGGTCAGCAGCGATCTTGAATATCTCGTCGAATGTGTGCATGAGCCGCTCCTTTGGAGCTAGTCTATCCAAGGACGTCTTGGGGGGACAGGTGACGACTGAGGCGCGCGGCAACGTGACGAAATTCGGCCGGTGGGTTTTCGGACTTGCAATGATCCGCCACCGGCCGATGGGCTGAAATTGTTTTTTTTACACACTCGCGAAAACACTTCGTAGAGGCAGCGTGCGTCCGGGGATGGCATCGGTCAACCGGCGGACCCGGCGGGGCGTGAACGCTTCGTGAAATCGGGGTGGGGTCGCGTGAATGCGGGAAACGGGTGGTGCTGGAAATGAGAACAAAACGTGAATATAATACCGGGATGTAGCTGAGTCGTTCGGGTCGGTCCGCCGGGGGCTCTGCCCCGCTCGCTTTGCTCGCCCCCCGGCGTATTTTTGAAAAGATGAAGAGGATTTCGTGAGTTTCGCCGAGCTTGATATCACGTCGAACTTTACGTTCCTGACCGGTGCAAGCCATGCCGAGGAGTATGTCGACCGCGCCGCACTTCTTGGGTTATCGGCAATTGCGATTGCGGATGAGAACTCGGTCGCGGGGATTGTGCGGGGGCATACACGAGCGCGCGAGATTGCGCGGCAAGTGAAAGAGCGGCTGGAGGCCGAGTTGATCGGCCCGCCCGCGCCGGTCATGGCCTGGGTCGGCAAGCGCCGGGTCGTCGAAAGCTATCCCGGAACCCGTCAGCGGCAAAAGAACGGGACGCTTGCACCCGAGGAGGTTGCGGATTTTGCGGGCGGCGCGAAGGCGGGGTTTGAGGCAAGGGTTCAGCCGCCGCCACTGGATGCATCCGCCTCGATCCTGAACGTGCCGCGGCTGATCCCGGCCGCGCGGATTGTGCTGGATACAGGATTTACCGCCACAGCTTTGCCGAAGGATCGCGCCGGATGGGGGCGGCTTTGCCGATTGATCTCGCGCGGGCGGCTTCGGGCCGAGAAAGGGTCGTGTCATCTGCGAATGGATGATCTGGTCGAGTTCGGGCGGGGTCTGGCGCTGCTTATTCATCCGCCAACTGGCGAGGCGGCGCAAAACGGCGCGCACGGATGGCTGCAAGAGGCGCGGCGGCTGACGCGCTGCTTTCCCGAAGATTGCTATCTTCTGATAGCACCCCGCTATGACGGACAGGATCCGGAGCGGTTTGACAGGCTGGCCCGGTTGGCGACGGACATGGGCATTTCCACCATCGCCAGCGCCAGCCCCCGGATGCACCACGGGGGCCGTCACAAGCTTGCTGATGTTCTGACCGCCATACGCACGGGCGTGAAGGTCGATGACCTTGGCCGGGCGGCGCTGGCCAATTCGGAGGAACGACTGAGGTCGGAGGTCGAGATGCGTCGCTTATTCGGTCCCCATGGCGAGGCTGTGGACCGGGCCGCAACGCTGGCCGATGCGCTTATCTTTTCGCTGAATGAGTTGCGGTATGAATACCCCTCCGAGATTGCCGAGGGTGAGACCGCAGCAGGACGGCTGGCACGGCTGGCGTATGAGGGGCTGAAGTGGCGCTATCCCGCAGGCGCGCCGGATCATGTGCGAAAGCTTCTGAAGCACGAACTGACGCTGATCTCCAAGCTGAACTATGAGCCCTATTTCCTGACTGTTCGCGATGTCGTGGCCTTTGCCCGGTCGCGGAACATCCTGTGTCAGGGGCGCGGGTCGGCGGCCAATTCGGTCGTTTGCTATTGCCTGGGTGTCACCAGCGTCAGCCCCGAGATCGGCACCATGGTCTTTGAACGTTTCGTCAGCGAGGCGCGTGACGAGCCCCCCGACATCGACGTCGATTTCGAACACGAACGTCGCGAGGAGGTGATCCAGCATATCTATGAACGCTATGGCCGCCACCGTGCCGGGCTTTGCGCGACCGTTGTGCATTATCGCGGCAAACGGGCGATCCGCGAGGTAGGGAAAGCCATGGGGCTGACCGAGGACACCATCTCGGCTATTTCGTCCCAGCTTTGGGGGTTTTTCGATACCTCCGGCACGGCTGATCAGCAGCTTAGAGAGATCGGGCTTGATCCGACCGACCGGCGGCTGGCGCAGACGTTGGAGCTGATCTTTGAGATCCAGGGCTTTCCCCGCCACCTGTCCCAGCATGTCGGCGGTTTTATCATTACCGAGGGTCGGCTGGACGAATTGGTGCCGGTCGAGAACGCGACGATGGAGGACCGCACCGTCATCTGCTGGGACAAGGATGATATCGACAGCCTGGGCATCCTGAAGGTCGATGTGCTGGCGCTGGGGATGCTGAGCTGTATCCGCAAGGCTTTTGAGCTGATCGAGCGGCACCACCAGATCGATTATTCGCTCGCGACGCTGCCACCCGAGGACCCGGCGGTTTATGACATGCTGTGCAAGGCAGACTCGCTTGGCGTCTTTCAGGTGGAAAGTCGGGCACAGATGAATTTCCTGCCCCGGATGAAGCCGCGCACCTTTTATGATCTGGTGATCGAGGTGGCGATCATTCGCCCGGGGCCGATCCAGGGGGATATGGTGCATCCCTATCTGCGCCGCCGGAATGGCGAGGAGAAGGTGCAGTTTCCTTCCGATGCTTTGGGCGAAGTGCTTGGCAAGACGCTGGGCGTGCCGCTGTTTCAGGAACAGGCGATGCAGATCGCGATTGTCGGCGCGGGGTTCTCGCCGGAAGAAGCCGACCGGTTGCGCCGCTCGCTCGCCACCTTCAAGAAGCATGGCAACGTCAGCGACTTCCGCACCCGCTTCATCAAAGGAATGCGCGAGAACGGATATGACGACGATTTCGCCCAGCGCTGCTTTTCCCAGATCGAGGGGTTTGGATCCTATGGGTTTCCGGAATCGCACGCCGCGTCTTTCGCTTTGCTGGTCTATGCCTCCAGTTGGCTCAAATGCCACCACGCAGGTATCTTCGCCTGCGCGCTTTTGAACGCTCAGCCGATGGGGTTTTATGCGCCTGCGCAGATCGTCCGCGATGCCCGCGAACACGGGGTCGAGGTGCGCGCCGTTGATATCAATGCCTCCACCTGGGACAATATCATGGAAGCCGACGGGCGGGGCGGGCTGGCGTTGCGCCTTGGGTTTCGGCAGATCAAGTCATTGAAAGAGGATGAGGGCACCTGGATCGCCGCCGCGCGTGGCAATGGCTATCAGACAGTCGAGGACGTCTGGCGGCGCGCAGGGGTTGAGCCGCGGCAGCTTCGGGCGTTGGCCGAAGCGGATACCTTTGCGTCCCTCGGGCTTACCCGGCGCGAGGCGCTTTGGGGGGCGGCAGCGCTGGTATCGGAAAAGCCGTTGCCGTTATTTGCAGGCGATATTGATGGCGAGGGGATCAATGAGCCTGAGGCGCGCCTGCCTGAAATGTCTCTGGGCGAGCATGTGGTCGAGGATTACGTCGCGATGCGGTTGACCTTGCGCGCGCATCCGATGGCATTTCTGAGACATCGGCTGACGCCGGGGTATGCGCCGATTGAATAGCAGCTGAGGAGGCGCGGGGGGCCGCACTGAACCGGTCACCCGGCAAGTTGCCGATCGACCCCGGGCCTAATCGTTGATCATTGCCTGAAGCTGACGGCGGAACCTTAGCTGACCGCCATCAATGGGCAGGTCGATGTGGGGCGAGGTCTTCGCATCCATGCCCATCTGAACCTCGTTCAGCACCGCGCGGTCTTCCTCGAACGCTTTCTGCACGTCCTCGCTCATCATTTTGCTCAGATCTAAGCCGATACTCCCCAATTACCTCTCTTTTCGGAACGGTAATAGCTGCCTAAGCGCACAACGAATATCTACTCGGCGAAAACAGTCACCGGTGCGCCAATATCCCCAACCGTGAAAACCACAAATTTTGCCCCCTCGCTAGAGCTGGTGTTGCTACCAACCATGTTCAGGTTTGGTATTTCGTACACAACATCGCCCGGATTGAGAGTTTCCGGTTGATGGCCATCGACTTCAATTTTGAGCGAACCTTCGAGCATATAAACGAAGATGTGACCTGGATGCGAATGACTGGCGATATTCCAGCCTGGGCCCACTTCGAACAGAACCACGTTCGATTCTTTGCCAGCGATGTCACTGAGCGGCATATTTAACAATCCGGTAATCACCTGATTGTCACTTTGAGCTGTAGAGCTTTGAGTGCCAACGAGCGTAAAAACTGTCATCACGGCAGCCAGTACCAAGTTTTTGTGTTTCATTTTCGTCCCTCTTAAATTTTTCACACGGCATTCCCCATTTGGCTTGCCTTCGTGGAGATTGCTGGCGCTGAAGCTGCCTTATCAAGCATTTTTGGTCTCTGCTCGTTGTGGGATGCGGCGCGTTGGTTGCGAAGAATGGCCAAACGGGGCATTCCAAACGCCTGTGGCGTTGTTCCGCCGGTCGTGATCACATTACATTTGCAGGACTTCCACAACTTCAACGGATCCACCGTCTGACAAGATCGGACAGCCCTGCGCCATACCGACGGCAGCGTCGATATCAGCAGCTTCGACTTGCGTCAGGCCGGAAAGCGGATTTGATCCGCCGTCATCGGCGACGCCGCCTGATGAAACGGTCTTGGATGGTCCCGCGGGGCCGCCGCCATCTTGCACGGCTGATCCCATGCTTTCATACCAGGCACCCCAGGCCGCCATGACTTTCTGACCCTCTTCAGGACTGTCTGGCGATTTTCCTCCGTGATAAGCAAATACAAATTTCGGCATAATATTTCCTCCTTATGTTGCCGTGGGAATAATTCTCTCGAGCTTGCTGAGCGACGATGTCCAGCCGTCATTGTGCGAATCCGCGGAATTCTGATCGGCCAATCCAGAGTGCGTGAGCGTGAAACGCGTCATGTCTCCGGTCGCCTCCAATTCAATCAAAACGTGGCTTTCGTGCCCGCGCTGGCCGCTGTCATCGTGCCACGCAAAGGTAAATCCAACGGCCATCGGCGGTTCGACCTTGGTCACCTCGCCAGACACTTTGAAAACGCGTCCATCGGGCGCGTGCATTTCGCTCATCCAGGGGCCGTGTTTTCCAAAATCGATCTGCGCGACGGGCACGGACATGCCCTCGGGGCCCCACCATTCGCGGATATGTTCCGGCTTTGAGACGTAGTCGAATACATGGTCCAGGCCGGCCCGAAATACCCGTGTGATGACGATCTCAGCCATTAGCTATCTCCTTGCTCGACCGCAGCTTGAAGCCTGTCGACGCTCGCGGTCCAAAACTTCACGTGTAGTCCAAACCAGTCGCTAATCTCGCCAAGCCCGGTTGGGTCGGCCGAATACAGCCGACGTTGCCGGTCCACCCGGCGCTGCAGGAGACCGGCGTCGCACAGCACTTTTAAATGCCGCGATACGGCGGGTGCAGACACCGTGACACGGGCGCAAATTTCGCCCGCGCTTTGCTCGCCGTCATCCAGAAGCGATTCGACAATAGCAAGGCGGGTGGGGTCACCCAAGGCTGAGAAGCGTTCAGATAGCATGGTCGGGTGGGCTTTCTTATTTTCGATTTTCATTAATTAACAGAAATAGAAACTAATGCAACCCCCGTCCGATCCCTTGTCATTGCGCTCCTGACACGCACTGTCAGTAGTCGCGGGTGACGCCGTGGCCACGACCCATTAGAACTGCAACCATGCCAAATCCCATCGACGACAAACCCCGCTGTTTCGGCTCGCACACCGAGCTTTACGCCAATTACCACGACACCGAATGGGGGGTTCCGGTGCATGATGAGCGCACGCTTTTCGAGATGCTTATCCTTGAAGGCGCGCACGCGGGCCTGAGCTGGGAGACCATCCTGAAAAAGCGCGAAGGGTATCGGGACGTCTATCACGGCTTCGATGTCGACCGCGTTGCCAACATGACCGACGTCGAGCTGCAAAAGGCGCTTACCAATCCAGCCATTGTCCGGCACCGTCAAAAGGTACCAGGTGCCCGAACCAACGCGCGGGTATATCAGGGCATCCAGAACGAGTTCGGCAGTTTCGCCGAATGGCTCTGGGCGCACGTTGATGGCACCCCCCTGAAAGGTGACTGGGCCACAATGGCGGACATGCCCGCAGTGACGCCGCTTGCCGCTGCAATCTCGAAAGACCTCAAAAAACGCGGCATGACCTTTGTCGGTCCGACGATCATGTATGCATATCTGCAAGCGGTGGGCGTTGTGAACGACCACTGGCGGGGCTGCTGGAAATACGGACCGTAATCAAGACACCGATATTGATTAATGACCGCTCGGCGGACAATCCCGACATTCGCTGCACGGCAGAAACGTGGCAAAACCACCGAGATTTCGCGGTGGAGTTTTGGCCGAGCTAAAACATTGACGCATCTTACGTCAGTTGAAAGCGGCAAAAACGGCCATTTTCGGCAGACCAATTAGAAGCGTAGCGAACTTCCGCTTTTGTGCAGGTGTATGAGGGGTATCGCATCTCGGTCCTAGGTAACTGTCGTCGTTCGAGAAACAATATTTGCGTGTCATCGGGTATTGTCATCATTCGACAATCAATAACCGCTTCATTCGCGATCAGTTTCGATCTGTTTGTCGGCTATTACCTTGACTTATTTCACGCTCTAACAGTTACTCAAGCAATTAAAATGGGGGCAAAATGTTATGTAAATCGCGTGTGGCACTAGCTGTTCTTCTTTCGTTCGTTGTAACGACTGCCGTTTCGGCATCAACACTGAGTTTTGATTTTTCATTCACAAATACTATAAATGCCAATGAGAGTATCACAGGGATTGTTCGAGGTTTAACTGATAACAGCACTGGAGCTGCGGCGAGCGTCGAAACTTTGTCCAATTCCGGGGGCTTTGGTCTCGGCGAGTATGTTGGTGACACCAATACCTGGACTGTCGCGGCGGGTATTTTGACTGATTATTCATTCAGATCAGAAGGGTTTTGGAACTCCCCCCCGGCTGTCACCTGTTGTAGCTTGTCTATATCTTCTGATTTCAACAACCAACCCGAAGCTGGGCTTTTCCCCGTCGACTTCCTTAGCGGGCTTAGATCAGGATCGGGACTTGTTTTTACTCCGGCCGAGATTCCCCTGCCAGCGGGTTTTCCACTGTTACTCGCCGGTCTGGCTGGTCTGGCCGGTCTTCGTTTGAAGAAAAACCGGGCGGCGCGGGCCTAGACCACCAAGCCCGCCCCGGAACCATGCATTCCAGCGTGTGAGATATTGCCCAAAGAGGCGTAGGTTCGTCCCTGCGTCCCTTTTGCTCATAAAGCCGGGATGCTGGCTGACTTTCACCGCAATGTAGAAGAACGACCGCAAAGGGCTCTGAACCGCCGTCACCAGATCACGCCATCACCGCAGCCGTTTCAGGATCTCAAAGCTGGCATAGCCATCGGGCACCATTCCTTGTGACGATTGAAAGCGTCGGATTGCCGCGATTGTGTTGGGGCCGATTATGCCGTCGACACCGAGTGTTTTGAAGCCCTTGGCCGTCAGGCGGCGCTGCATTTCCTGTTTTTCCCTGAACCTAAGATTGCGGTCGTCGCGCGGCCATCCGGCCTTCAGCGGCCCGCTACCGGCAATGCGATCACTTAAGTGACCGACGCCAATTACATAGGCATCCGCGGTGTTGTAGCGCTCGATCACATGAAAATTGTTGAAGATCATGAAGGCAGCACCACGGGCACCAGCCGGCAAAAGGATCGAGGCGCGCCCATGGTTCGGAACTTTACCGCCCTTCACGTCACGCACGCCCAGTGCCGCCCAATCGACGGGGCTTTTCTTGATGCGCTCGCCCGTCAGGCTGAAGTTGAACCCCCTGGGCAACGTCACCTCGACACCCCAGGGCTGACCTTTCCGCCAACCGAAGTTTCGCAAGTAGGCGGCGGTGGATGCGAGCGCGTCGGTGGGATCATCCGACCATATATCGCGCTTCCCGTCGCCGCGGAAATCGACGGCATAGGCCAGATATGATGTCGGAATGAACTGGGTATGGCCCATCGCACCGGCCCAGGATCCGGTCATCCGTCGCGGCGCGACGTCGCCGGACTGAATGATCTTCAGGGCCGCAATCAACTGGCTTTCAAAGAACCGGCCTCTGCGCCCGTCAAAGGCAAGAGTGGCGAGCGCTTCGACAATCGGCACATCGCCGCGAAAGCTTCCGTAGGCGCTTTCGAGCCCCCAAACGGCGGCGACAACTTCTGCCTCGACGCCAAAACGCGCCTCGATCTCGTTCAGAAGGCGTCGGTTCTTCTTTAAGGCGGCGCAGCCATTCTTGATGCGCGTTTCCGAAGCCGCGCTGTCCAGATACTCCCATATCTGCTTGGTGAATTCTGATTGGTTGCGGTCCTTCTGCACGACATCCGCGTTGTAGCGAACGCCCTGAAAGGCTGCATCGAACACGCTGTCACGAACGCCGCGCGCACGGGCGCGCGCACGAAAACGATCAATCCAGCGATTAAACGCCAGATTAGAGGTCTTTGCCTGTGTCAGCACGATCTGGGCTCCCTCGGGGCGCGGTTTCGGATAGATTGAAAATTCCGGCGCCGGTCCGGCCACCGCACCCGCAGCAAGCAAAACACCCACTACAATCGCCAGAAATGAACGCATGAAATTGACCTGATAATCTTACCTGCTCGACCTGGACTTTAGACGAGTTCGCGACGCGTCAAAAGGCAAAGCAAATGCAATCGGCAGCGGTTTGCCGGTTTTGCAACTTTGAGTGTGGTTCAAAACCGCTCTAAAAGACGGCGCAGATAGTCAAGCTCTTGGGTCGGTCGCTCCTGCTCGCCCGAGCGGCGACGGATCTCGTCAAGAAGCTCGCGCGCGCGCCGATATACGTCGTCGCCCTGCAAAAGCTGTTCGTCGGTGCCAATGCGGCCGTTTTGGCCGGCCTCGCGGCCAAGGGGGTCGCGGCCGCCGTTTGGATCGTTTTGGCCAAGTGTCTGGCCTTGCTGGCCGTTCTGCTGGTTCTGCTGTTCGGCCATTTGTTCGGCCAGTTCGCGCATCCCTTCGCGCAACGCCTCCATCGCCTGAGACTGGCTATCCAGCGCGCCCGCGAAATCTTCGTCCCTGAGCGCGTCTTCGGCGTCGTCCATTGCATCACCTGCCCGCCCCAACGAGTCTCGCGCGGCGTCACCGTCTGGCGTGCCCGCGCCAGGCAGGCTTTGACGCTGCCGGTTTAGTTCCTGTCGCAGCGCATTTTGCCGGTCGGCGATGCCCGGCTGGCCACCACCTTGCGCCTGACCGTTGGCGCCGGGCTGGTCGCCGCCCTGCCCCTGACCCTGCTGCCCGTGCTGCTGGCCGCGCCCCTGATCGCCGCTGCGTCCTTCGTTTTCACCCGATTGCCCGGCCTGAGCGTTTGGATTGAATTGCTCTTGCAGGTCGCGGAATGCCTCGTCGCTAAGGCCCTGCTGCTGGCGAAGCGTTTCCGCCAGACCTTCCATTGCCTGTTCGCCCGGGCCTTGCTGACCTTGCTGACCGCGCGCGATCTGCATGTTTTCCATCATTTGACGAAGCTGGTTCAGAAGCTGCTGGGCTTCGGCCATGCGGCCCTGTTCCATCAACTCCTGCAAGCGATCCAGCATATCCTGAAGCTGATCGCCCGAAAGCTCCTGCATGTCTTGCTGGTTCTGGCTGAGCTGCTGGTTCTGTTCGCTCTGCTGTTCGGCCAGCTGACGCATATAGTCCTGCATTGCCTCGCGCAGGTCGCGCATCAATTCGGCAATCTCGTCGTCGGTTGCGCCGTTTTCTATTGCTTCGCTTAGCCGATCCTGGGCGCGTCGCAACCTTTCCAGCGCGTCACCCAGATCGCCCTCTTCAATTTCAAGCGCGATGTCCCAAAGCACGCTGGTGAATTCGGCGACTGCGTCGTCCGTCAAACGCCCCAGCGACACCCGGGTTTCCAGACGCCGCACCAGAAATCGAAGTTTGAGATAAACCGTCTCGGAGCGGAATAGGTCATCCGGTCGATGCGATACCGCGCGCAGCACCTGGGCGACACGGCGCCCATTGTCCCGGTTCCAGATCAGATCGCGGCGTTGTTCCACAATTGCCTTGGCGAGCGGATCGAAGACCCGCCGCCCCGGAAGGTGCGTGAATTGCGGCGCGGAAAGCCCAGTCTGGCCATCGGCGTCTTCCGCCGTCAGCGCGGCCTTTACAGGTAGATTTGCCCAAGCGTGCTGGCTGAAGTCTTCAACAATAATCTCGGAGAAATCGCCGCGGTCGCCCGATATTGTCATCGGCACGTCCAGCAGGATCGGATCGCGCGGTTCGGGTTCGATGACAAGGCCGTAACGCCGCTCGACTTCTGGAAGATCAAGCGCGATCTCCATCTGACCAGAAGTGACGCCATAGTCGTCGGTGGCGGCAAACGGGGCTTCCATCCGTCCGGCTTCGCCCTGCACTATTGCGCCGTCAAATTCGATTGTCGGCGGCTTGTCACCAACTGCCGATATTTCCCAGCCTTGCCCGCCGGAGCCGTCGATGGTGACGCTGCCGCTGGTCGCCACATCAAAAGATTGCACCGGGTCTGTCGCAGGTGGCACGTCTTCGGTGCGCCCAGACACTGTTTCGCTTAAGGCAAGTGCGCCAACCTCGCCATAAAACCTTAGCGTCACGCGGCTGCCTTCGGGCACCGCGAACTCCGCCCGATCTATATCGTTCAGATAAAGGCTTGGCTGACCGGTATAAAGCGGTGGCTCGACCCAACCTTCCCAGGCGGGTCCACCGGCGATTGCTGCACCGCCCAGCACCAGCTCGGTCACGGTGCCGACGCGTAAAAGCGATCCGAATATCAGTGCGACAACAAACACCAGCAACGCCGCGTATCGCAATGCGAACGGATCGCGCGCAGAAAGTTTCAGGTCAGGTTCAGGCGCGCGCGCCTGAAGCGCGCGGTCCGTCATCCGCGTAACATGGGCGTTCCAGACACCTTCGGATGCGGCGTCGCCCGCGCCAATCGCCTGCGTGTCGGCTATTGCGGTGAGCGGACGACCTGGTTGCGTTCGATCCAGCCGATCCATGGCCTCGATCCGGGTCGGCCAGCGAAACTGCGCAAATCCGCGCGCGCCGGTCCAGCCCGCGCCCAGAATTGCCAGGACACCCAATGACCAGACCACTTCAAGCGGCAGCTCTTCGTGCAGACCAAGCATCAAGACGCCCAGAACAGCCAGAATTATTGACCAAAGCGGCCAGAACGTGCGAGCCAGCCGCTCGGACAAAATGCCGACAAAAGTCAGCCGCAGCGGCCACGCAAGCCGCTTCGCCGTGCCAAGGGGAAGATCGCGCAGGTCGGTCATACGTCCCAATATAGGGCCGGGGCGGTTTAATCCGACCCCTTGAGCCATTCTGGTATGATATCGCGGTTTATCATCTCGTCATAGGTCGGACGAGGCCGGATGACGGCGAATTGATGCTCATTAACAAGCACCTCGGGGATCAGAAGACGCGAATTATACTCCGACGACATCACCGCGCCATAGGCACCTGCCGAACGGAACGCGACCAGATCCGTGGCTTTCAGGGGTGGCATGGGCCGCTGACGGGTAAATGTATCACCGGTTTCGCAAACCGGTCCGACGATATCGACGGGGTTTAGTTCGACGCCCGGTTCCGGTTCAATCACTGGCAGAATGTCGTGATAGGCGTTGTACATCGCGGGCCTGATCAGGTCGTTCATCGCGGCATCAATGATCAGGAAATCGCGTCCCTCGCCCTTTTTCACATAGATCACTTCGGCGACCAGAATTCCGGCATTCCCGGCGATCAGGCGACCCGGTTCAATCTCGATCTCGCAACCCAGATGACCGACTGTACGCTTGACCATCTCGCCATATTCCACCGGCAACGGCGGCGCGGTGTTTGAGCGTTCGTAGGGAATACCAAGCCCGCCACCCAGATCCAGACGGCGAATATTGTGACCATCGGCGCGCAGCCCCTCGGTCAATTCTGCGACTTTTCGATAGGCCAGCTCGAACGGTTCCAGTTCGGTCAGCTGGCTGCCGATATGCACGTCGATACCAATAACCTCTAATCCCGGCAAAGTTGCCGCCTGGGCATAAACCTCGCGCGCCCGCGCGACCGGGATGCCGAACTTGTTCTCGGATTTTCCGGTGGCGATTTTCTCGTGCGTTTTTGCGTCGACGTCGGGGTTGACGCGGATTGTGACTGGCGCGGTCGCGCCCATACGGGTGGCTACGGCCGAGAGCGCCTCCATCTCGGGCTCGCTTTCGACGTTGAACTGTCGAATGCCGCCGGTCAGCGCCAGTTCCATTTCCTCGACCGTCTTGCCGATGCCCGAAAAGACGATCCGCTCGCCGGCAAAGCCTGCGGCCTTGGCGCGCCGGTATTCGCCGCCCGAGACCACATCGACGCCAGCACCCAGCCCGGCCATCAACGTAAGCACCGCCTGGTTCGAGTTTGCTTTCATCGCGTAGCAGACCAGATGGTCGATGCCGTCGAGCGCCTCGTCAAACAGTCGGTAATGGCGGGTCAGCGTTGCGGTCGAATAGACATAAAACGGCGTGCCGACAGCCGCCGCGATCTGCGCGATGGCAACGTCCTCGGCGTGCAAAACGCCGTTGCGGTAGAGAAAATGATCCATTGGCCGCGCTCTTGAAGTCGCGCAGCGTCATAACAGATGCAGGCGGCGGTGCAATCAAAGAGCCCGCCGCCCAGGAAATTGCCTAAGATTATCCGGTCACAGGCTGATAGGAAGGCGCCGCTTTCGCCGCTGCTTCCATGGCGGATTTTGCATCAGCCGCGGTCATTAGTTTGGTGGTCTTACCACCTGAGAACGCACCCGACGCAGCCAGCACCATCGCCCCGGCGGCCATCGCCTGATCGTCAGGCGCATCAATGATCGCCACCACGTCATAATCTCCAAACGCGAAATAGAGTGCGCGGAGTTTTCCGCCCGTGGCTGCGATGATGGCCTCTGCTGCGGCAGTACGGTCCTGCGGCTCGTTCAGCATCGCCTTAAAGGCATCGACCGAATATTTCGCCTGAAACATAAATAATGACATTGGTTTATTCCCTTCATTCAGCCGGAAGCAGGTGCATTGATTTGCGTGACTTCGGTTAGTACCGCGAAAGCGGTAGGTGTCTAATTAGCCCCCGGACAACATCGTCTTAACACAGGCTGCGCGATCAGTCATCGCATGCACGACGGCCAATTGTCAGATCAGCAGGCTCGCAGCACCCTCGTGCTTCAAAAGGGCGACTTTGGTCTCGATACCGCCACGGGCGGAAAATCCGCCCAAGTTCGCCGTGCCAATTACGCGGTGGCAGGGAATGATGATGGCAATCGGATTGGCGCCGCAAGCTTGCCCGGCAGCTTGAGCGGAGATGCCTGTTTCATTCGCAATCTCGCCGTAGGTCTTTGTTTCGCCGAAAGGTATAGCCAGAAGCGCATCGAGAAAGCGGCGCTGTGTCGGTGATACCTTTGGCGCAATCGGCAAGTTAAATTCGGTGAGGTCACCGTCGAAATATGCGCCGAGCTGGCGGTACGCCTCGTCCAGAAGTGGGGTGTGATCGGTTGCGGCACCGCCCCAGTCGAGCGCGATTATCGCGCCGTCTGTCTCGACAAGCGTGATCGGTCCAAGGGGGCTATCGACGGTCAGGGCAGGCATGGGGTGAGCTTGCGCGTCGCAATGGCAACGCGCAAGTCAAAGACTTATCCCAAGGCGTCGTCACACCGTGCGCAGGTTCCGGCATGGCCATGCGACCCGACATCCGGCAGAAACTTCCAGCAGCGTTGGCATTTTTCGCCATTCGCCCGTTCGAAAACCACTCCGACGCCTTCAGTCTCGGGCAAACGGAAGGCTTCGGCGGGTGCCGGATCGCTGGTCACGGAAATGGCGGATGTGATGCAGATATCGTCGAACGGCACGGTACTGAGCGCATCCACCGCGCCTGCGTCCTCGACATGAACAACCGGGGCCGCTTCCAGTGATGCGCCGATCACCTTGTCCTGCCGCTGGATCTCAAGTGCGGCCGTCACGACCCGGCGCACGCGGCGGATGCCCGACCATTTCGCGGCCAAGGGTTCGTCCAGCCAGTCATTCGGTGTCTCGGGCATGTCTATCAGGTGGACCGAGCTTTCGTCGCCCGGAAACCGCTCAAGCCAGACCTCTTCCATTGTGAACACCAGGATCGGGGCAAGCCAGGTGGTCAGCCGGTGGAATAGGATATCTAACAGGGAGCGTGCCGCATTCCGGCGATCCGAAGGCCCGTCGCAATAAAGCGCGTCCTTGCGGATATCGAAATAAAACGCCGACAGATCCTGCGTCGCAAACTCGAAAATCGCGCGGAACACGCCCTGGAAATCGTAAACCGCGTAGCCTGTGCGAACACGATGATCCAACTCGGCCAGACAATGCAACACCCAGCGTTCCAGCTCGGGCATTTCGGCAGGATCGACGCGGTCTTCCTCGGAAAAAGTAGCGAGATTACCCAGCATGAACCGCATTGTGTTGCGCAAACGGCGATAGCTGTCGGCGACACCTTTCAGAATCTCCGGCCCGATCCGCTGATCGGCGGTATAATCGGTTTGCGCGGTCCAGAGACGCAGGATATCGGCACCATACTGCTTGACGACCTGATCGGGCACGATGGTGTTGCCGAGAGATTTGGACATCTTGATGCCCTTCTCATCCAGCGTGAACCCGTGGGTCAGCACACCGCGGTAGGGCGCGCGGCCATTGGTGCCGCAGGATTGCAGCAGCGAGGAGTGGAACCAGCCGCGGTGCTGGTCGGTGCCTTCGAGATAGAGGTCGGCGATGCCATCGTCAGAGCCGTCTTCGCGGTCGCGCAGGACAAAGGCATGGGTCGAGCCTGAATCGAACCAGACGTCGAGGATGTCTAAGATTTGTTCGTAGTCTTCCGGTTTCGCGTCATTGCCCAGGAACCGCTCTTTCGCGCCGGGTTCGTACCAGGCGTCTGCGCCTTCGGCCTCGAAAGCTTCGAGTATGCGGGCGTTGACCGCTGCATCCCTCAGCAGGAAGTCGGGATCATGGGGCTTTGCGCCATTTTTCACAAAACAGGTCAGCGGCACGCCCCAGGCGCGTTGACGGGACAGCACCCAATCGGGGCGCGCTTCCATCATCGAATAAAGCCGGTTGCGCCCGGTTTGCGGGGTCCATTTGACGTTGTCGATTTCGGTCAGCGCGCGGGCGCGGATTGTTGTCCCGAACTGGTCTTGCCCGTCGCGAACCGGCTTGTCGATGGCGGCGAACCATTGCGGGGTGTTGCGGTAAATGACCGGGGCTTTCGAGCGCCATGAATGCGGGTAGGAATGTTTGATCTTTCCGCGTGCCAACAGACCGCCGACTTCCGCCAGCTTGTCGATCACGGCCTTGTTGGCGTCGCCTTCGCCGCCCTTGCGGCTTAGGATATATGTCCCGCCAAAGAACGGCAGGTCGGCCCGGAATCCGCCATCGTCCATGACGTTGTAGGTGATGACCTGATCGAGCATGTCCAGGTCGCGGTAAAGCTCGTATTCTTCCATCCCGTGCGACGGGGCGCAGTGGACAAAACCTGTGCCTTCCTCGTCGGTTACGAAGTCGGCGGCGCGGAAATCGCGGATGTCGTCCCATTCGCCATCGCCGCCCTCGGCGCCGTGCAACGGGTGCAAAACGCCGTCGATTTCGGACGGGTCAACGTCGCCCAGACGGCGGTACATGGTTTCGTCCAGCCGAGCGCGGCCAAGCACGTCGGCGGCCAGCTTGTCGGCGATGATGTAGCGCTCTCCGATCCGCGCCCAGCATTCTTCTGGCCGCGCGGTGATCTCATAAAGGCCGTAGGAATAGCCGGCCCCATAAACCACCGCTTTGTTAGACGGGATTGTCCAGGGCGTGGTGGTCCAGATCACTACATAGGCGCCCGCCAGCCGATCATCCAAGGTCTTGTTAACGCGGAATTTTACCCAGACGGTGAAGCTTTCCTTGTCGTGGTATTCGACCTCGGCTTCGGCCAACGCGGTTTTTTCCACCGGCGACCACATCACTGGTTTCGAGCCTTGGTACAAAGTGCCGTTCATCAGGAACTTCTGGAACTCCTCGGCGATCACGCGTTCGGCGTGGAAATCCATTGTGAGGTACGGCTGATCCCAGTTGCCGGTGACGCCTAACCGTTTGAATTCGTTGCGCTGAATGTCGATCCAGCCGGACGCGAAGGCGCGGCATTCCTGGCGGAATTCGACCAGGTCGACCGCGTCCTTGTCGCGGCCTTTCTTGCGATATTGCTCTTCGATTTTCCACTCGATCGGCAGACCGTGGCAGTCCCAGCCGGGGATATAACGCGCGTCGCGGCCCATCATCTGTTGGGATCGAACGACGAAATCTTTCAGGATCTTGTTCAGCCCGTGGCCGATGTGAAGGTGCCCGTTCGCGTAGGGTGGGCCGTCATGGAGCGTGAACGCCTCGCGCCCTTCCTTGCCGCGCAAGCGGTTGTAAACGCCGATCTTTTCCCACCGCTCCAGCCAGCCGGGTTCACGGTTCGGCAAGCCTGCGCGCATGGGGAAATCGGTGACGGGCAGGTTCAGCGTGTCTTTATAGTCGGGCGTGTCGGCACACATGGCAAACGTCCTTGGGAATTTGAGGCTGGCAGGAAAGGGCGGAGGAACTCAACGCCTGAAACCCGGCGGTTCATGTTGTCAGAGCGCCGGGCCCGTTGTTCGAATGATGATCGCGTCAGGACGGGTCATGGCGGGGTTTATAGGGGTGGGTCAAAGGCAGGACAAGGCGGGAATGTGGGCGGTCAGGACGGCGGGGTTAGGGAGATGTTAGCGGGCGGGACGGTTGGTTTTGGTACAAATTGTACGTTTTCGGAGGGGGCGGAATGACAAATTGTACGTGCGTCCGGTCGGTGGGGTTAAGGGAAGGTGGATGGGTTTTGGGGGATTGTCGGGTTGGTGGGTCGTAGGGCGGGATCGGAGTGCTGCGGCGCGACGGATGAACGTGGGACGGCGGGGTGAACCCCGCCCTACGGTTTGGCTTTCTGGGGGGTGGGTTTGCAAATGGCGGTGTGGTGGGGAAGAGTAAGGGGCGGTGTGCAGGATAGGCACGCGACGCTTGCAATCCTTGCCACTCGCATGGAGTTAAAATTAGGATCGCCGGGTGGAGGCATGAAAAGTCGGAAGCAGGAAATAGTCCAACCAGTGTGAGATGGGTATTCGATTAGCGATGAAATACAAACTCACCGGATTGAAGATAGAGTTGTGTTCGAACGACTATGTCTGGGAGAATCAATTTGGGACGATTGTGTCCTGTAACAGTGATTTTTCTAGTTGCTTGATAGATCTGGAGGAAGCGCATCATGCCGAAGGCAAGATATATTCACACGTATTGGCAAAAGCGCGCAGCGATCCCGCAGATTTGCGAGAGATTGTAACTAAAGGCATAAAAGATGTAGGGGCTTACTGGATTTCTGAAGATCGATTGGTTGCAGCCAGAAATTTCGATGCGAGTTGGTGGCGCGGCGGGGCGGCCTCAACAGTTACACTCATGCCTGCACGAGATTATCGGGCGTAGGTAGGTTGCTGCGCCCATCAATCTTCCAAATAAATGGTCCGCTTCTGTCGCTCTGATGTGTTATCGTTATCTAAAGCTTCTCCGCCTCGCCCCTATCAAATAACCCCGTCAGCGCCCGCCGCACCAACTCCGTCACCCTTGGCCGCTTCGCCGCGCGAAACGGCAATGGCCGACAGACCTCCATCGCGGCCACACCCACTCGCGCGGTCAAGGCTCCATTCACCAGCCCCTCGCCAAACCGGCGAGATATCTTCGCTAGAAGATGCCCGCCGCCGACCGAGCTGATCAGGTCGTCGCCCACCGCGACTGCTCCGGTTGCGACGAGGTGTGTGATCACAGCGCGGGTCAGGCGCCATGCGCCCAGCGCGCCGGAGCGGCCGCCGTAGATCTCGGCGATACGACGGATCATACGGACATTGGCGGTTAGGGCGACCAGAACATCGGCGAAGGCGAGCGGCACGAGCGCGGTTACCGTTGCGACTTGGCGCGCTGCGGTTTCAACCTCGCGCCGGGCCTGATCGTCGAGCGGTTTCAGGAGCGTGTCTTCGGCCACACCCAGAAGCGTGTCGGCATCGAAGGTGTCGCTTTCCGCTTCGGCCAGACGTTGCCGACCCCAGCGCATATCCTCGCGGCCTGCGTAGAACGCCGAGAGGCGCGAGACGAGTTTTTTGCCGCCTGCCAGATCGTTTTCAGTGATTACGCGGTCTGCTTCGATGTGGAGCGCGTCGATTTTCTTGAGGCGGGTTAGGGCGGCCCATTCGCGGAGGATGATCGCGAGGCAAACCAGTACAAATGCGCCCAGCAATGCTATGGCGGCCCAGCCGAGAATCGGGTTGCGGATCACCAGCCCTGAGATCCAATCCCACAAGGATACGGACGCAAGGAACAGGACAACCGACCCGAGAAGCCGCCAGAACCACCGCATCAGAGCCGAGGGGCGGCGCGCCGCGATGGCGGCCATCGTCTGCATCGCCTGACCGGTGGGCACGCCGGTGTCTTCGTCGATCGGCGGGGCATCGGCGGGGCTTGGACCGGTATCGTCGATCTCGATCAGGACGGGGCCGTCGCGGTCAGGGGTCATAGGCGATCTCCGATCAGAAATTCCGCTGCGCGATCCAGACGAATATGCGGCGGGCCGTCGCCGGGTTTCAGGTCAAGTGGCTGCGGTGCGAAGGACATAAACTCGTAGTCCGCTTCGAGCCATTTGTCATCGCCCTGGCGCGCGCGAGTCAGCAACCGTGCGGGGTCGTCTGGCAATTTTCCGGGATAGAAGGCCGCGAGTTTTCCGCTTTCCTGCAGCACGCCCCGCACGGCGTCCAATGTGCGGCCGTCGCGTTCGATCTGACCCTCGGTTGTCGTCCTTAGCGCGGCAAGTGACATGGCGGCGGTTTTGGCACCGGCGAAATCCGCTTTGGACTTTGCGTCCGTCAGAAGCGCGTCGGTAATCGCGGTTAGCTGCGCGTGTTGATAGTGGTGAAGGTGGTCGGCCTTGGTCGCGGCGAAGAGGATTTTCTCGACACGACGCCCGAGGAAGATCTGGCGAAGGAAGGCATTCTGGCCGGGCCGGAACGTGCCGAGAATGTCGCTTAAGGCGTGGCGCATATCCTCGACCGCCTTTGGGCCGGAGTGGATAGCGCCCAGGACATCCACCAGCACAACCTGACGGTCGATCCGGGCGAAGTGATCGCGAAAAAACGGCTTTACCACCTGGCGCTTGTAGGCCTCATAGCGGCGGGCAAATTCGCGCCCCAACGAGCCGCGTCCGTGCGATCCTTCCGGCAAGGGTGCGAATGTCAGAACCGGCGAGCCTTTGAGATCGCCGGGGAGCAGGAAGCGGCCGGGTGTGCAGTCGGAATAGCCGCGCAAGCGCGCCGCACGCAGGTAGCTTCCGAAGGCGTCGGCAAGGGATTTGGCGAGTACTTCGTCGAGTTTTTGGGTGGCGTCGGTGTCGGCGAGCGCCGCGCGATAGTTCTGCGCCTCAGCGCGATTTTCAAGCCGGTGCAGCGTTTCGCGCGACCAGGTTGCAAAATCCTTGTCCAGTAAGCCGAGGTCGAGGAGCCATTCGCCGGGGTAGTCGACGATGTCGAGGTGCATCGTTTTGGGACCGGTGACACCGCCAAGCAGTCCCCCGGAACGTGTGCGAAAGCTTAGCCGCAATTCGCTGATCCCGGTGGTCCCTTGCGGCCATGCCGCGTTTGGACCGGCCATCGCGGCGAGATGGGACTCGAAGTCAAATCGCGGCACGGTATCGTCGGGTTGCGGCTGTAGCCATGCGGCCTGAATGCGGCCTTCGGCGGCGGCGCGCAACGCGGGCATTCGACCGCGAGCGATCAGATTGGCGACAAGCGAGGTGATGAAAATCGTCTTGCCGGACCGGCTGAGCCCGGTGACGCCAAGGCGCACGACCGGCTCGAAAAAAGCCTCGCTGACAGTGTTGAGGGTGGTCTCGACGCCGCGCGTCAGCCCGTCTGCAATATTGCCGATGATCACTGCTCAACCTTTCGTATCGACGCTCAAGATAGGTTCGGTTCAGAGAAACCGCCAGACGCGATGGCAATTCGCGTTGAAAAGCAAGGGGTTTGCGCTTGGTGTCCGCACAGGCAATAGCATTTCGACTTAAACTTGAATCGCAATTCGCTGCCTCTCGCTTCGCTCGAACGCGAATTTCGATATGATGTGCTTCAACGTAAAGTCGAAACGCTGTAGGTCGCGGTCATGCCACGCTATGCGTTCAAAATTGAATACGATGGCCGCCCGTTTGCGGGGTGGCAGCGGCAGGCCGAACATGCTTCGGTTCAGGGCGCAATCGAGGATGCGCTTGCGCGGCTTGAGCCGGGTTCGCCGCTTATCGCCTCCGCTGGCCGCACCGATGCCGGGGTTCACGCCACCGGTCAGGTTGCGCATGTCGATACAGCCCGGAACTGGGAGCCTTTCCGACTGTCTGAGGCGTTGAATTTCCACCTGAAGCCATTGCCGGTCGCGATCACAGCCTGTGTCGAAGTTGATGACGACTGGCACGCGCGGTTTTCGGCGACCGAACGGCGATATCTTTATCGTGTCATCGTCCGGCGGGCACCTTTGGTGCACGACAAGGGACTGACCTGGCGGGCGCCACGCGAACTGAACATCGACGCGATGCGGGCTGCTGCCGGGCATTTGATCGGACGCCACGATTTCACGACTTTCCGGTCAACGATGTGTCAGGCGAAAAGCCCGGTGAAAACCCTGGACGATATTTCCATTGAATTGGTGGCGCATGGCACGAACGATGAAGTTAGATTTGCTTTGCGTGCGCGCAGTTTTCTTCACAATCAGGTGCGCTCTATCGTCGGGACGCTGGAGCGTGTTGGTGCCGGTGCGTGGTCGCCGGACAAGGTAAAAGAGGCGCTTGAGGCCAAAGATCGCGCTGCCTGCGGGCCAGTGGCACCGCCGGGTGGTCTTTATCTGGCGGGCGTGTCCTACGACCCTGAAATTTTCTGAATATATCGCCGCAATTTCGACCAACACTGCCCTGAAAGCGTGCCCAATTAACCTTTGAGCAGCCCTCGATCCGCCGCGAATTTCAGGCAATATACTCGCGTGAAGACCTAGAGTAGAGTTATGAGTGAATTGTTTAACCTGTCTTTCGACGCGATCGCGGCAAGTGCGCTGACTTGCATGGTTCTGCGCGAAATTCTTATTATTGCGGTGCCGTCGAAATTTGATGGACCCGGCAGCTAGTTGACCGGAATAGCGAAAGTCAAGTTCGCCCATAGGCTTTCCCAGACTACGTTTCGGCTGCTGGCCAGTTCTGTACTCGCCTTTCGCAGCACCACTGCGTCCAGCATATAGCGATACC
This sequence comes from uncultured Boseongicola sp., assembly GCA_964194845.1. Classification (GTDB taxonomy): domain Bacteria; phylum Pseudomonadota; class Alphaproteobacteria; order Rhodobacterales; family Rhodobacteraceae; genus CAXMNX01. The sequence goes on along the minus strand of CAXMNX010000099.1, from coordinate 49,616 downwards.
CTTTTTTGACCGGGATCGTCGCCATTCCGGCGTCGTCGGTCTGAAGGGTAAAAACCGCGACTTCTCCGGCTTCCGATTTCTCGAATACCTCGATCTGTTCATTGCCGCGCGGTGTTCCCTGATAAAGAACCCGGACGTCAAGACCGTCATCCATTTCATCAATGTACGGGTTTTCGAGCGCGACAATTTCGGTTTCCAGACCCGCTTCAAAATCTGAACCGGCGCCTGCACCCACGGCCACAAGCGACTTGGCGTATCGGGAATAGGCTTCGGCAACATTTTCTTGCGACAAACCTTCCGCCCGGTGGGTTTCCAGAACCCATTCTGCATCCTTGTGTTTCAGAAAGCTCTCAAATTTCCCGAATTCGTCCCAGGTTATCTTGGAATCCGTGGTTTCGTGAATGAGCACCATCAGCCCGTCTGCCGAAGTTGTCAGCCGTATCGCAGGGCGGTCGCCCAGGCGGCCTTCCAGGAATGTGGTTTGTTCGTTCACGGCGAATTCAAAACGGCGAAAGTTTTGGGGAAGGTAAGCCTGACTTGAGCCGCCGAATTTTTGCCCGACGCGAAGCTCGGCCACCACATCACTTCCGGTCACAACCTGGTAATTTTCGGGCTCGATCCAAAACTCGTGGCCCTTGGCCGCCGTTGCAATACATGCAATTGAAATGGCGAATGTGAGGTGGCGAAACATGCAATTTACCCGGTGTCGGTTCATGTGTTTGAGGGTGGTGCTTATTGTTCTGCTGTCAAGTTTCCTGTTCATCACGTTCGCGCGTGCGCACGAAGTTCAGCCAACGGTTGTGGATATCACCATCGGGGCCGAAACCGTTGAATTGGCGCTTCAATGGGTGCTTGAAGCACCGGTGGCCGGGCTGAACCTTGAAGGCGTTGAAGACACGAATGCAAGCGAGAACGCGGGCGAATACGACCGGCTTCGCGCATTGGAACCGGCGGTGTTGGCAGAGGCATTCCGTGATGCCTTCCCGGCAATTTCGCAAGGTGTCACGCTGCGATCGGGTGGCTCGGTCTTAGCGCCCGCGATTGTTGCAATTGAGGTCCCGGATGTCGGCGACGTGGAAATATCGCGGCTTTCAATTGTCCGGTTGTCAGCGCCACTTCCATCCGGGATTGAACCTATAATCCTGACGTGGCCAGCCGCGTTCGGCCCGCTGGTGATCAGGCAGCAGGGTATCGAAGACGGCTATACCGCGTATCTTGCAAGTGGCGGTGATAGCGCGCCGATCCCGCGAACCGGTGGCGATGACCAGACGGCAGGCGCGGCATTTGGCGAATATATCGGCGTGGGTTTTGGCCACATCATTCCAAAGGGTCTTGATCACATTCTTTTCGTGCTGGGGCTTTTCTTCCTCGCGCTGAAAATTCGCCCGCTCTTGTGGCAGGTGACCGCGTTCACGCTTGCCCATACCGTGACGCTGGCGCTTGGCACGCTGGACATTGTTCGGATCTCACCGAGTATCGTGGAGCCGCTGATCGCGGCGTCGATTGTGTATGTCGGGGTTGAAAATGTGTTGTCGCGCGGGCTGACGCCCTGGCGGCCCGTTGTGGTTTTCCTGTTCGGGCTTCTGCACGGGCTTGGTTTTGCGAGTGTTCTGTCAGATTTCGGTCTTGGCGGCAGCCACTTTGTACCTAAGCTGGTCGGGTTCAACGTTGGCGTCGAATTTGGACAACTTGCCGTTATCGGAACCGCGTTTCTGGCGCTTGGCCTGCTTTTTGGCAGGTACAACTGGTACCGGCTTCGCATCGCAACGCCGGTTTCAATCGCGATCTCGGCGATTGCGGCATTTTGGGTTCTGGAGCGCATTGGTCTTGTCGACCCGGCGCAGTCATGGACGCCGTTTGCGCTGCTTACACAAGGCGGTTTGCCGCCTGTCGCGATCATTATCTGGGCCGGTGCGCTGGCGGGCGCGGTGACGGTTTTGGTTCAACTGGCGAAAAATACCGGCAAAATGCGCGACCTTGGCGGTGCGGCGACGTCATTCGTGTTGTTTCTGGCGATTATCGCGACATTTACATCCGGGGCGTGGGTTTTTGCCGCAATCGTCGCTGCAATCTGGATAAGTGCGCTGCGCCTGCAATCGCTTGGCGAGCAAAGTCAGGTGCAGTTTTGACCTGAAATTAAACGTTTTCGGTGGCTTAAAGCTTTTCGCCTTTGCCGAATGTGCGAAATAGCGCTATATTGATCTGCATCGCCCGGTGCGTGCATTTGCCGGGTGTAGGGGGTTTCTTATGGGTGAGGCGACCAATTCGTCATCGGGTCGTGCGACGCGGCTGCCAGCTTCTTCCCGTTCACGCGGGTTGACGCTCTACGACCGCCTTGAAGAGGCGCGTTTGCGACGCCAAGTCGTTCTGGCTGCAAAAAAAGCGGCCCTACCATCAAATTCCGCTGCCGAACCTGCGATAACCCGAAATCACTCGGGCGTCGTTGAGCCTGTGGCGGAAGGTGCCGAAATTAGTGAAAGTGCGCCCGCCGAAAAGGAATTGTCGCCCGAACCGCAAGTCGATTTGCAGGATGACGCGGATGTCCGCGAAGTTGCTCGGGACGTAGTAATCAGCGAAGCTGTCCAGACCCCATGGCGTCTTGTCGGACCTGGTGTCCTTGGGGGCTTCGTGTTTGCGATGAGCGTCATCATTTTGAGCGAGGTTCAGGTTGCTTCCGTCACATCGCGAATCGTCGCGATTGACCCAGCTTCATCGCAGGCAGCGTCGCTGCAAATCCCAATTGCATTGCTGAGTGCGCCTGTGATGCCGGAAATCGGCGCGACGTTTGGTCCTGCAGATGGGCCCAACGGCCCCGCATTGCGGCAATTGCCGGGTGCCGCAAAGTCCACCGATATTTTGCAGCCCGCGCCGGTTGTTATTTCCGCACTGGATTCGCTGCCTGCCGCCTTATCATCGCCGCCGGAACCTGCTTTGGCAGCCCCGCTGGTGTTAAATAGGCTACCGCCCGTCCGGCCGTCGATCATTAAGGCAGCCGCAGCGCGAAAGCCTGCCTTTCCCGGCCTTGCTATCGTTCTTCACATTCCAAACGGTGCGCGGGCATCCGACGCGGATACACTTCTTGACGCCGCCGTCGGGGCCGGTTTTGAGATCTCAACTTTGCAGCCTGCCGGGTTCACAATCAGCCGGACCAATATCCGTTATTTCCACGACAAGGATGCGCAAGCCGCCCGCGCACTCGCTTTGGCCATCGGTGGCCGACTTAGAGATTTCACCGGCTTCAGACCACCACCCGACCCTGGCGTTATCGAGATATGGCTTGCGGGCACCGGAACAGAGCAGCGCGCCGGTCGGGTGACTTCCGGGTCAGACGGTTCAAGCGGCGATCTGGATCGCCTTTTGGGCAATTTGCTTCGCGCACTCGGGACTTCGGGCGGTTAAACCGGGTCAATACCATTTGGCCAAAGGCGGCAGGCTCATCAAAACTGCGTTCGCCTCATGGCCGGTTTCAAGGCCAAATTTTGTGCCCCGGTCATAGACTAGATTGTATTCAGCATAGAGACCGCGATGGATAAGTTGCGCATCCTTGTCGGCTTCGGTCCAGGTCTGGCCGCGCCGCCGTAGGACAAGTGGCTGATAAGCCTTCAGAAATGCCCGCCCTGCGTCTTGGGTGAAGGCGAAATCCGCTTCCCAGTCGCCGGTGTTCAGATCGTCGAAGAATATACCGCCGACGCCCCGCGCGCGGTTCCGGTGCGGGATATAGAAATACTCGTCGGCCCAGGACTTCAGGCGCGGATAAATCTCGGCACCGTGCGGATCGCAATGGGCCTTAAGTGCGGCGTGAAAATCGGCGGTGTCGTCATCGTATTCGATGCAGGGGTTCAGATCGGAGCCGCCGCCGAACCACCAGGCATTGGGCGTCCAGAACATGCGCGTGTTCATATGAACCGACGGCACATGGGGGTTTTGCATATGTGCGACCAGAGAGATGCCGCTGGCCCAGAAGCGTGGTTCTTCCTGCAATTCGGGGATCCCCTTTCGCGAGGCCATCGCCGCCTGCGCTTTTTCACCAAGTCGGCCATAGACGGTCGAGACGTTGACCCCGACCTTTTCGAAAATACGCCCGCCGCGCATGACGCTCATCACGCCACCACCCGCATCTGACCCGTCGTCCGATGCCCGGCGCGTGGAATTAACCTCGAACCGTCCAGCCGGGTTTTCCGAAAGCGGGCCTTTTTGATGGCTATCCTCCAGCGCTTCGAAAGCCGCGACGATGTCGTCGCGCAAGGTTCTGGACCAACCACTGGCGCGCGCTTTCTGGTCCTCAAAACTTTCGGTCATATGCTTTGCTCGCCGTCACTAGCATCCGCCTCAATGCGCCGGTGCGTCCGCTGCATCAACAAGCGTGCGCCCGCCATCCACCGTCAAAATCTGACCAGTCATGAAGCTGGAACCCTCTGAGGCCAGAAATTGCGCCACTTCGGCCAATTCGGACGGGCTGGCGATTCTGGATAGCGGCGTGGCGCCGATAATCTCGTCGCGAAATTCCTCGTTCTCCTGCAAGGCGCCTTGCAGCGATGCGCTCATGACCGAGCCTAGGGCAATCGCGTTCACCCGGATCCGGTGCGGGGCAAGTGCGACGGCCATCGAGCGCGTCATCTGGTCGACCGCGGCAGAACTCACCGAATAGGCCAACAGGCTGGGCTGGGTTCGGCGTGCGGCCATCGACGACATATTGATAATCGAACCGGCAGGTCCGTTGTCGTCATCGTCACCGGCCTGTTTGATCATCCGCTTTGCAAACACCTGGCTCAGGCGCAGCGAGGTGATCAGGTTTTGGTTTATCAGCGTTGTGACCGCATCGTCATCTGCATTCAGCGGATCGGACACCAGCATCTGCCGCGACGCGTTGACCAGGATATCAACCCGTTCAAATCGGTCGAGCGTGGCCGAGAGCAGGTTCGCGATGGTCAGCTTTTCGCGCAGGTCACCGGCAAAACAGCCGGTCGTGCCTTCGTCATCCTCGCTGATATCGCCAAGTTCCTTGGCAAGCTTGTCTTCGTCCATGTCCGCAAACATGACGTTCGCGCCGCGGGCGACGAAGTGCCTTGCAATTGCCAGACCGACACCGTTGGCCGATCCGGTTACAACAGCGGTTTTGCCTGCGATTGAAAACGACATGGGCGGGGCTATCCTAATCTGCGGCGTTTTGGCGATGTAGCCAGGAAAAGCTTGAAAGAAGAGGTTTGGCCGAGCGAGCGAACATTGTGAAAGGCGTCTTCTAGCGCTTGTTCGTAAGGCAAATGCCGGTTTGCAACAAGCCAAAGCTGACCCTTTGGTCGCAATAGACGCGCCGCAGAGCGGATGAAAGCCTGCCCCAGCGAAGGTTCCGGCGTGCGCCCCTGATGAAACGGCGGATTGGTGACAACGTGATCGACGGGGCCTGTAGCCTGCCAATTTCGGGCGTCCGCCCAGTGGAATTCAGCCCTTGCGTCGGTGATGTTCCGGCGCGCCGCCTCAAGTGCCACAAAGTCAGCCTCGACCAGATTGACGCAGGTGACTTTCTCGCGGCGAAGTATCACATCCGACAGATAGCCCCAGCCCGCCCCCAGATCGACAACGCTGCCAGCTAAATCGGGTGGAAACGACGCCGCCAAGAATTGGGATCCCGGATCAATTCCATTGGCGGAGAAAACGCCGGGTGCGGTCACGAAGCGGCCTTCGACTTTGTCTGTCGACGCCTGTTGCAGGGCCGAGAAATCTGCATCCGCGACCACGAACAGTTTTCCGTGCGCCTTCGAGATAACCTCGGCGACGTCGCCCGCTTTTCGTGCGGCTTTCAGAATTGAGTCTATTCCGTCGGTCTTTTGACCATCGACGATCAGCGGCCCTGCGGTCACGGATGCGGCCTGCGCCAGCGTTGACAGCGCCTCGGCCTTTGCCCGCGGCAGCGCGATGATCGACATCGCATATGGACCGCGGACTGCCGTGGCGACGTTAAATCCGGCTTCCCGAAAATGTGCATGGTCAGGTAAGTGGCGCTGAACGACCTCGACCCGATTTTTAGGCAGGCAGTCAAGATCGTCAGCGGCTTTTGCGCCGATAACGGCGATTTGTCCGGTGTCCGGCAAGACAACCGCAGACGATTCGAGCGCCAGGGATAAGCGTTGTGACAGCATCACGGCGAGGCCAGACGGCCTATTCCTTTTCCATGGTGCATTGAAGCGGATGCTGATGACGCCGGGCGAAATCCATGACCTGCGCCACTTTCGTCTCGGCGATCTCGAACGAGAAAACGCCAACCACGGCGAGGCCCTTTTTGTGAACGACGAGCATCAATTCAAACGACTGGGCATGGGTCATGCCAAAGAAACGTTCCAACACATGCACAACAAATTCCATTGGCGTGAAATCGTCGTTCAGCAATAAAACCTTATACAACGGTGGCCGCTGGGTTTTTTGCTTGGTCTCGGTCAGGACACCGGTTTCACCGTCGCGCGGCTTGTCGGTATCGGCCATCATATGCAAAGTGTTGAAGATCACGCTCACTCGTTTCGGCATTAAATATTAGACAGCACAATATAAGCGATTGGTTGCCGAGGAAAAGAGCCGATACATCAGGAAGCCTTGCAACGATGCTGACCACGCTTTGTTTCGACGCCGACGACACGCTGTGGCATAACGAGCGTTTCTTTCGCATGACGCAGGATCATTTTGCCGAGCTGTTGGCTGATTTCGCGGAAAAAGACCACCTTGACGAACGGCTTCTGGCGGCTGAGCGGCGAAACCTTGGTCAATACGGGTTCGGCATCAAGGGCTTCATGTTGTCGATGATCGAGACCGTGCTGGATGTCACCGACAACCGTGTGCCGGGCTGCGTTTTGCGCGATATCATTGCCGCCGGTCACGAGATGCTGGCGCATCCGATTGAATTGCTGCCGGGGGTGGAAGAGACGATGCTGAGGCTGGCGCCCGACTTTCGCATCCTTTTGATCACAAAGGGAGATCTGCTGGACCAGGAACGCAAGATCGCGCAATCCGGGCTGGGCGAGATATTCAACGGCGTCGAGATTGTCTCGGATAAAACGCCTGCGGTTTATCTTGACATATTTGCGCGCCATTCTACCCCACCCGATGAGGCGCTCATGACCGGTAATTCTCTGAAATCAGACGTAAATCCTGCCATAGAGGCCGGTGGGTGGGCGATCGATGTGCCGCACGGTCTGGCCTGGGAAATTGAGGCGGCGCAAGCGCCACAGGGGCATGAAAGATATCGCGAAGTGCGGGAATTTCGCGACATCCCGGATACGATCGACGCCATCCAACACAATATCTAGGGGCTGTTCGGCGAAATACCGCCTGATCTGGATTTATCGGATTTTTGGAAAAGATACTGAAAATTCATAGTTTTCCGATTGAATCTAACGTGTTACAGTTTGGAAAATTCAGGGCATCCGGCGCAAAAAGATCGGAGCTTGAGGCAGAAAAGGGCAGTGTTGTGACGTTCCCGCAATTCAAGCGTGTCGTCCTTTGGGCGATGGTCGTTTTTGGGCTGGCCTTATCGGGCGCAGCAAATGTTTCGGCCGCACCCTATGCGGCAATGGTGATGGATGCGCGCACCGGCAAAGTTCTTCATGCGCGCAACGCGGATACCAGGCTGCATCCTGCGTCATTGACAAAGATGATGACGCTTTATGTTGTCTTCGATGCCGTGCGTCGCGGTGAAATAAGCTTGGATTCCAAAGTCTTAATCTCAAAAAATGCCGCGGCCGAACCGCCGTCGAAGCTTGGTTTGAAGGCCGGGCAGCGGATCCAGCTGCGATATCTTATTCGCGCGGCCGCCGTTAAATCCGCAAACGATGCGGCCACAGCACTTGGCGAGGCTATATCCGGGTCCGAAGCGGCTTTTGCGCGCCGCATGAACCGCATGGCCAAGGCGATGGGGATGAGCCGGTCAACGTTCAAAAATGCGCATGGGTTGACCGAGAACGGGCACGTTTCGACCGCCCGCGACATGACCATGCTTGGCCGTCAGCTTTTTTATGACTTTCCTGAATACTACAATCTTTTCTCGCGTCGCTCGACCAGCACCGGGCGAAAGACCGTCAATAATACCAATAGGCGGCTTTTGAACAGTTATCGCGGCGCCGATGGCATCAAGACAGGCTACACGCGCGCTGCTGGTTATAACCTCGTGGCCTCGGCGGAACGCGGCCGGGAACGCGTGATTGCCACTGTGTTCGGTGGCCGATCAACCGCGTGGAGAACCGCGCGCGTTGCCGAGCTTCTGAATTTGGGATTTGACCGTGCGCCGAGCCGTGTTGCCGTGCGCAAGCCGCAGCGGCCCAGAGTGATCGCGCAGGCGAGGCCAAAATCGGGCGATACAACGAGCACGCGAAACTCCGGGTTAATCGCGAAAAGCCCGCGACCCGCACCAAGACCGGGCCAGGAACCGTCGGGCGACATGCTGATTGCCATCAAGGACGGCGTTGCAGACGCGCTGGCCGAAGCTGCGGTCGCGAGCGGCGAAGTTTCGGATGGCCCGGTAACAGTCGCGTTGGCAGCGCCAGAGCACGTTCTTGCCGCCAGCCTTGCAAGTTCCCTTATCAGCCCGAAACCGCGCCCAGCGGCGTTTGGTGAGCGGGTGGTCGCGGCACCATCCTCGAGCGAGGAACCGGTGGTCGTGACGCGAATGTCGACCTCGGGCGGGCGGCATTGGGCGATCAATGTCGGGCGTTTCACGTCGCGCCACGAGGCCGAGAAGATGCTGCTGCAAACGGCACTTGTGGAGCTGGGAACGCTGGACGAAGCGCTTCGCAAGGTGGTGCGCGGGCCAAAGGGATTTGACGCCAATTTTGTCGGGCTGTCCGAGGGAAAGGCCGAACTGGCCTGCCGCCGGCTGACGGCACAGAATGTTAGCTGTACCGAACTTGGGCCAGGTTAAGCGGATTGCGTTAAGACCCTAAGCCCGCCCCGCTTCGGGCGACAATAACAAAGCGTCAACGCCCAGTGCGGCCAGTGCTGCCTTCCATTTTCCGCCGTCATCGCTGGCAAATACGATGTCACTTGAGGCATCGCAGGTCAGCCAGCCGTTTTGCAAAATTTCGTCTTCCAGCTGACCCGGCCCCCAGCCGGAATAACCGAGCGCTAGAAGCGCCTGGTCTGGCCCGTCGCCGTTTGCAATTTCCTCCAAAACGTCAAGCGTCGCGGTCATCCCGAAGTCATTGTTCACCTGCAAGGTGGCACTATCGGACAAATAATCTGCCGAGTGCAGGACAAATCCACGGCCATTTTCGACCGGACCGCCAAAGTGTACGCGAATTTCGCGCTGCGGTGGGCCAACATCGATATTCAGCTGCCCCAGCAACGAGCCGAACTTCAACTCGGGCGTTGGCTTGTTCACAATCAATCCCAACGCGCCGTCATCGGAATGGGCGCATATGAAGATCACCGCCCTTTCAAATCGCGGATCACCCATTCCGGGCATGGCGATCAGCAGTTTGCCTTCTAGAATGGAAACCGGTTCGGTCATGTTTTTAAGATGGAAGAATAACGGCCAGTCATCAAGGGTGCGGTGGCCACACTCACAAAGCTTTACCTGATTGTGATTTCCAATACGTTCAGCCAAGCCTTATCTGGCGGTATGATGAGTTTTCGCGCGACCCTTGGAATTTTGCTGGCAGTTTTTCTGATCGCACCCGTGGCAGATGCCCAGGTTCCGGCCGACATCGCTGTCGCTGAGGTTCTTGAGGGATGGCGCGACGCTGACGGGCGGCACTATGCCGCTTTGTCGATCCGGCTTGCGCCGGGGTGGAAAACCTATTGGCGAACGCCGGGTGCGGCGGGTATCCCACCGGTTTTTGACTGGGCGGCGTCAGAAAACGTCGAGGATGTCACCGTCGCGTTCCCGGTTCCGACGGTATTTGAACAATATGGCATGACGTCGATCGGCTATGAGGATCGGGTGGTTTTTCCGCTGGCCGTGCGCCCGACAAACAGTGGCGAGAATATTTCGCTTCGCGGGCAAATTCTGATCGGTGTTTGCGACGACATTTGCGTGCCGATGGAAATTGAACTGGCGGCCATGCTTTCCGCAAGTTCCTCGCGGCACGCGCCGACCATTGCACAGGCGATGAAAGATCGCCCTATGACTGCAAGCGAAGCCGGTGTGCGAAATGTTGCGTGCGAGGTAATCCCGATTGAAGATGGATTGAGAATAACCGCCAATGTGGAATTACCGCGCATGGGGCGCAACGAGTTTGTCGTGGTCGAACTGGCCGACCGGAGCATCTGGATATCTGAGTCCCTGGTCCGGCGCGATGGAGATACGCTGGTCGCCGAGGCCGAAATGATCTCGCCGACTGCCAAGCCATTTTTGTTGTCGCGCAGCGATGTGCGGATCACCGTATTTGGTGGCGGCCGCGCTGTAGATATTCAAGGGTGCAGCTAGGGTCAGGACCGTTGGCGTCTTGCCAGGGAAACCGCCGAAAGCGCCCAGGCCGCAAGGGTCAATCCAGCCACGCCTGCGACAAAGTAGGTAAAAGCCATCGACAATCCCGCGCTGCCGCCCAACGCGTCGGGAAGCGCGCCCCAGATAATGACCGATCCGATTGTCACGGCGAACCAGCCCGCCATTGCAAGCCCAAGCGCACTGACGACTGTGCGCAGGCCGGGTGCGCGCGCTGAGAACGCGCGCCGCGCGGCACGTATATTGCGACCAAGATCGTGGCCGATTGCCAGAAGCGACGGCACCACGAGCAGCACCAGCACCAGACCAAACCCAAGGCCGTAGACCAGCGTGATCACGGTCGGCTTCAGGAACTGCGCCTGACGGGACGATTCGTACAAAAGCGGCGTCAGACCCAGCACCGTTGTCATTGTTGTCAGGATCACCGGTCGGAGCCTGTCTGCCGCGCCGTCGATGATCGCCGGGAACAGCCCGCGATCTTCGGCGTATTCATCTATTGTTGCGACCAACACGATGGAATCGTTGATGATTATTCCGACCATTCCGATCATCCCAACGACCGAAAACATGCTGAGCGGAACCTCCCACAGATAGTGGCCCCAGATTGTTCCGACCAGACCGAAGGGAATGATCGACATCACGACAAGCGGCCTTGCCCAGCTTGAGAATACCCAGGCGAGCGTGACGTAGATGCCCGCGAGGCAAAGGATCAGACCGGTCAGGGCATCGGAAAGAAAATTGCGCTCGTCCTCGGCCAGCCCGGCCATATGGGTGGCGATACCGAAATCCTCCTGCAATGTGGGAAGAATAATTTCGGATATCTCGGTGCTGATCTCTTCGGCGCGCGCGGGGTCGTCCTCGTTCAGATCGCCAAAAACTGACACCACGCGAACGCCGTTTTCGCGGCGAACCGTGGAAAAACCTGTGCGCCGTTCAACGGTGACAATATCAGCAAGCGGCACATAGACCCCGGCACCCTGACCGCCGCCACCGGTGCGGATCAGCATCCGTTCAAGAAAATCTGCCGTCAGTTCACCGGTTGGAAGCTCCACCCTGATGGTCGCCGAACGCGGGCCATCGGGGAAGCTTGCGGCCTCGATCCCGTTCAGCCGCGCGCGCAACGTGCGGCCAAGATCGTCGATCGTCAGCCCCAATGCCTGGCCCTGGGGCGTCAGCTGCAACACCAGCTCTTCCTTGTCATATGCCAGGCTGTCTTCAAGTGCTGACACTTCGGGATATTGTGCCAGTTGCGTTTTCACGGCTTCGGCCGCTTCTTTCAGCGTTTCAGCCTCGGCACCGGAAAGCTCGATGTCGATTGCGTCGCCGCCGGGGCCTGATCGCCAGCCGCGAAAACTGATCGTCTCAAGCATCGGGTGCTGGGGTACTGCGTCTTGCAGGTCGGCGACAAAGGCAAAACTGGAGTAGGGGCGCAGGTCGGCGTCGATCAATTCGATGGCGATGGACCCAAGCTGGGAGGCTTCTTTGGTTTCCTGCCCCGCGAGCCCGCGACCAGAGGTGCCTCCGATTTCGGCCAGCGCAAAGTGGATGGGGTTCCGGCCGTGTTCGGCCTGGTATTTCGCGCCCAGATCTTCGACGGTTTTCTGCAATGTGCGCATGACGGCACGCGTGTCGTTGCGTGTCGCCCCCGGTACCATCGCGAAGTTGCCGGTGACCGAGCCGCGTTCGGGTGCGTTAAAGAACCGCCACTGCACGTCGCCGCGAACGAAAAGCGCGACCTGGCTGGCCAAAATCAGGATGACGGCTGCAATCACCGGGTATCGCGCCCAGACGACGCCTGCGATCAATGGCCGGAACAGGTGCTCGCGAACCCGGCGAAAGCCTTTGTTTACCTGTCGCGATGGCCAGTCATACCAATGTTCCTTTGCGGTATGGGCCAGCGCATGCGTCATGTGTCTGGGCAGGATCAGAAAGCATTCGACCAGCGACGCGAGCAGAACGACGATCACGGTAAACGGGATGTCCGAGATCAGATCGCCGAACCGCCCGCCGATGGCAACCAGCCCGAAAAACGCGATGACCGTCGTGATTGTTGCCGCAAAGACCGGCGTGAACATGCGCCGTGCTGCATTTTCCGCCGCCGTTACCGGGTCTTCGCCAAGGCGGCGGGCACGAAAATCGGCGTGCTCGCCAACGACGATGGCATCGTCGACCACGATCCCCAGCGTGATAATTAACGCAAATAGCGACACCATGTTGAACGTCAGTCCTGCGGCGTACATCATCGCGATGGCCGCCGTCATCGCCACTGGAATGCCCGCAGCGACCCATAAGGCCGTGCGCGCGTTCAGGAAAAGAAACAGCAAGGCAACCACCAGCCCTAGCCCGATCAACCCATTGTCGAGCAGGATATTCAGGCGCGCGGTGATCGATTCCGCGAGCGTGCGGATCAGATCAATTCTGACCCCCTCGGGCAGGCTAAGCTCCATTTCGTTAGCGAGATCTTCTACCTGACGCTGCATTCGAATTGCATCGCCCCTGGCCGAGCGATCAACGCGGATGGAAATTGCCGGGTCTGGCCCGACATAATATGCCCGTTCGCGGTCCACGCCTTCGACGTGTACTCGTGCCACATCGCGGATGGTCAATTGCGTCCCGTCAGCAGATGAGCGGAGAACGATACTTCCGATCTGGTCAGCCGAGCGTTTGGCGACCCCGGTGCGGACGCGCGCGGCACCACTGACGTCGCCCGCGGGATCAGTTTCAGCTTCACCCGCGATGGCGTCGGCGATCTCGCGCATCGAGATATCGTGACGGATCAGGTCGAGCGAGGTGACTTCGACGATTGTCTGCGGCGCGGCAAGGCCGCGGATCGTCGCGCGTGTGACGCCTTCGGCAAATAGCCGTGCGACGAATTCATCTGCGAAATTCGCAAGTTGATCGACACCAACCGGGCCGGTGATCACAACGTCCGTCACGCGATCCGACCAACGGCCGCGGCGGATATCGGGATCTTCGGCGTCCTCGGGCAGGGTCGAGACACCTTCGATCGCTGTGTTCACATCATCGGCGGCCTGAGCCATGTCCCAGTTGGGTTCAAACTCCAGATTGATCGAGGCGCTACCTTCGCGCGACCGGGATGTCGTTTCGATGACACCGTCAACGGACTGAAGCGTCGGTTCCAGCACCTGAACCACGGCGCGGTCCACGTCTTCAGCACCCGCACCCTCCCAGACGACCTGCACCGTGATATCGTCAATAATGATGTCCGGGAAAAACTGCGCCCGCATCTTTGGGATGGCGTAGGCCCCGGCCAGAAGCAAAAGCATCAAGAGCAGGTTTGCGGCTGTCCGGTGCCGCGCAAAATACGACAGCGCACCGCCTGCGGCTTTGCCCAAATCCCGCGCCATCAGCCGCCCATCCGCGATTCGATTCGCTCGACCACGCGGGCTGGTACTTTGTCTTTCTGAAGCTGCGCCAGAACCCTGGATTTTACATCGGCAGGCATGAATTTATTGGCTTGCACAAACGCCACAAGCCGGGCGCGGCGTTCGGGATCGAGCGCCAGCATTTCCGGCTCGACGGGCGCCTCAACTGCCTGGGGACGGATCGGGCGAATGCGAATGCCCGCGCCAAGAAGCGGTGTGCGTTCAGCCACCGCTTCGCGCCCGGCCAAGCCCTGTGCGCGAACGATTACGTCATCACCTTCGCGCCGCAGAAGTTCGATTGCAGCCACTTCCAGGCGGTCATCGTCGCCCAGAACCAGCACGGTCCCTGCCGCATCAAGTGCTGTTGCCGGAAGCCGGGCGACCCGGGGAATTGGCGGCTCTTTGATGGCCACCGACACAAAATCGCCTGGCCTGAACCCGGTTGCATCCTGAAGCCGCGCAAATAGCAATCGACCTGTCTGCCCGTCACCAACGCCGGCGCTTTCGCGGCTGACGGTTCCGGTGGCGGTCAGGTCGACCCCGAGAATGTCTATCGAGGCGGTGACATCGGCACCCACAAGTCGGCCGTTTTCCGACAGGAATCTGGAATACTGCGACGTGGATACGCGAAATGACACCTCCAGCGCCCTTGGGTCGATCAGTTCCGCCAGACGCTCGTTTGACGCCACCAGCCCGCCCACCACAGCCGTGACATTGCTCAGAACGCCGGAAAATTCCGCTTTTATTTCAGTGTCCTGCAAACGCCGTTCGGCTTCGGCCAATGTGATCTGGCGGCGCGCGCGCGCGGTCTTTGCCTGATCCACGCGCGCCTGGGAATTGGCGTGGGCCAGTTTGCGCGACAACACCGCCTGAACGGCGGATGATACCGCAAGCTCGGCCGTTTCGACTGCTGCCGCCGATCCGATGTCGCGATCAACAAGAGCGTTTTGTCGGGCCAGCGCACTTTCGCGCAAGCGCGTCTGATCTTGCGCCGCGGCAATATCCTCGACCGCAAGGATCAGCGCCCGTTCAGCGTCCCGAAGATCGGCTTCGGTCTCGGCCAGATCGTTCTGGGCATTATCAAGTGCTGATTGCGCATCGGCGGGATCAATCCTTGCCAGGAGTGCGCCTGCCTGGACGGCCCCACCTTCCTCGAACGCCTCGCTCAGCCAGATAACCTCGCCCGGGGCCGCCGCGCGAAGTTCAAGTGTGCGACGTGACCGCACTTCGCCGAATGTCGACAGAACCGGTTGAATGGTCTCAAACGTGATCGTCACGACATTTGCCGCGAAAACCCGTTCGCGCGACGAGCGTTGTTGGGGTTCATCCGACCAGCGGGCTTCCAATGCGCCGTAAACGGTATCGCCCGCCCAGGCCAACAGCCCGACGGTCACCGCCAGCAAAAACATTCCGATCATGGACCGGCGAAGAAATCGCATACCTGCGTCATATCCTCAATCGCCCCGGACAAGCCATTATGTAGTCATGGCGCGGTTTTGGCAAAGCCCTGACACTTAATCGTTATTTGCAGCTATTTCCGCCGCAGATGTTCGTTGAGCCGGGGCATGATCTCGACGAAATTGCAGGGGCGGTGGCGATAGTCGAATTGTGCCGCCAAAATTCCGTCCCATGCGTCCTTGCAAGCGCCGGGGGAACCTGGCAGCGCGAATAGATATGTGCCGTTCGCGACGCCGCCGCAGGCACGGCTTTGCACCGCCGATGTTCCTATCTTTGCCAGCGACACATGGGTGAAAACGCTGCCGAAGGCGTCGATTTCCTTCTCATAGACGTCACGATGCGCCTCGACCGTAACGTCCCGGCCGGTCAATCCCGTGCCGCCTGTTGAAAGGATGGCATCGACCGAAGGATCGGCGCACCAATTGCGAAGCTGGGTTGCGATCTTTTCCCGGTCATCCGGCACGATATCGCGCGCGGCAAGTACATGCCCTGCCGCTTCGATCCGCGCGGCAAGTGTATCGCCTGAGCGGTCGTCATCACGCGTGCGGCTGTCGCTGACCGTCAGAACTGCGATCCTGACCGGGACAAATTCGCGGGTGTCATCTATTCGGCTCACGACCGGCCCCCTGCATATGCCAACCGAAGCGCAAGACCGCCGAATATCGTCGCCGAGATCCAGCGAAATGCACGGTCGAAAGCGGCATTACCCGCCATCCGCCGCCCGATCCCGCCCGAGAATGCGCCGACCAATCCATTGATCACAAAGCCGCCCGCCGCCAGCACCGCCCCGAAAATCAGGAATTGCGGAAGAACCGGCAAATTCGGGTTCACGAACTGCGGGATAAACGCAAGGACAAACAGGATCACCTTGGGATTGGTCAGGTTAATGATCAGCCCATCCCGAAATGCCCGTGATGATCTGACCGCCGGACCGACGCCAGACACGAGAGTCGTTCGCAGCGTGCGCCAGGCCAGCCAGACAAGATAGGCGACGCCACACCAACGTATTGCATCGAAGGCACCCGGCACCCCGGCCACAAGCGCCCCCAATCCCAACCCCGCCAAAGTTACATTCACCATAGACCCGCTTGATATGCCCGCCGAGGCGGCAAGGGCTGGTCGCGGACCGCCGCGTGCGCCCTGCGCGAGACAAAACAACATGTCCGCGCCGGGTGTCAGGTTCAGTGCCAGCGCCGCAGGCACGTAGGCGAAAAATACAATCGGATCGACCATCAGTCGCGCAGCCTTGCTTTTAGCGCCAGCAGATCTGCCCAGGCTTCGCGCTTGGCCGCCGGGTTTCGCAAAAGATAGGCCGGGTGGAACATTGGCAGCGCGGGCCGGCCCAATGCCTCGGCCCAGACACCACGAAGCCGGGTGATGCCGCGCCGCCCCAAAAGCGCCTGGCAGGCATGATTTCCCATGATTACAATAATGTCCGGAGCAATTAGTTCCACGTGCCGTTTTAGAAACGGTCGCATCATCGCAATTTCGTCTTCGCGCGGATCGCGGTTCTGCGGTGGCCGCCAGGGCAAGACGTTGGTGATGTAAAGCGCGGCCTCAGCGTCGGTCGACGTGCGCGAGAGCCCGATATGCGAAAACATCAGGTCAAGGAATTGCCCGGCGCGCCCGACGAAGGGCTTGCCCTGAATATCCTCGTCGCGGCCGGGGGCTTCGCCGATGATCATGACCTTGGCATTGGGCTGACCATCTGAAAAAACCAGCTGCCGCGCGCCGCGCTTCAACTCGCAATGATCGTAGGCGTCCATCGCCGCGCGTAAGGAAGACAGATCGCCCGCCGCCGCAGCGGCGTCTGAAGCGACGGCAACGGCGTCGATGCCAGGTGGCTGGTGCATGGGTTCAGCGGCAACAGCCGGGGCGGGCTTTTGATTTGCCAAAGCATAACGATCCACCGGTGCCTCGCCGATTGCCTCGTCGGCCCCAAGGGCGATCTGCCATTCAAGCGCGGCTTTTTCTTCCCAGAATCCCATGCGCCGAAGCTAGGCTTGTGTCACGGCGGCGTAAATCCCAAGCGTCATTCTGAAAAAAAATCGTCTTTCGGTTTTCAGATGCGGCGGCACGCCTTATACACCGGCGAGCCCAAAGGAGAAGGCCCATGCCGTTCCGCGCCCGCCACCTTCTGGGGATCGAACACCTGGACCCCGACGAAATAACCACCGTTCTTGATCTTGCTGACACCTATGTCGACCTGAACCGCAGCGACGTGAAACACGACACCGCACTTCAGGGTCTGACCCAGATCAACATGTTTTTTGAAAACTCGACCCGAACCCAGGCCAGCTTTGAACTGGCCGGCAAGCGGCTTGGGGCCGATGTCATGAACATGCACATGCAGGCATCGAGCGTGAAAAAGGGAGAAACGCTGATCGACACCGCGTTGACGCTTAATGCGATGAACCCCGATCTGCTGGTCGTTCGCCATCCAGACTCGGGCGCGGTCAACCTGCTGGCGCAGAAGGTGAATTGCGCTGTGCTGAACGCGGGCGACGGGCGTCATGAACACCCGACGCAGGCGCTGCTGGATGCGCTGACGATCCGGCGCGCCAAGGGGCGGCTGCACCGGCTGACGGTTGCGATCTGTGGCGATATTGCGCACAGCCGCGTTGCGCGGTCCAATATCTGGCTGCTTGGCAAGATGGAAAGCCGCATCCGGCTGGTCGGGCCGCCGACGCTTATTCCATCGGGTGCTGCCGAATGGGGCGTCGAGGTTTGTGGTGATATGGCTGAAGGGCTGAAAGACGCCGACGTCGTGATGATGCTGCGGCTACAAAAAGAGCGGATGGACGGGGCATTTATTCCGTCCGAGAGGGAATATTTTCACCGCTTCGGCCTTGATGCCAAAAAACTGGAAAATGCCAAACCGGACGCGATCGTTATGCACCCGGGACCAATGAACCGCGGGGTCGAAATCGACGGGACCCTCGCGGACGACATCAACCGGTCCGTTATTCAGGATCAGGTCGAGATGGGCGTCGCTGTCCGCATGGCGGCGATGAGGCTTCTGGCCGACAATCTGGCCGCCGCCCGCGCGCGCACCGGTGTGATGGCGTGACGGATCGCGCAGGTTGGGAAGGTATCCTTGACGCGGACGAGCGGATCCTTTGGCAAGGTCGCCCGGACTGGCGCATCGTGCTGAAGGCTTTGCACATTCCGTTGGTGCTTTTTGGAACCGCCTTCGCGGGCTTTGCGCTTTTCTGGATGATCATGGCCGCGTTCGCCGGTGGATTTTTCTGGATGTTCGGCCTGATCCATTTCTTCGTCGGGATCGGTGTGATGATCGGGCCGCCATTGTTTTCGGCTTACCGGCGGCAGCACACCTGGTACACACTGACCGACCAACGCGCGTTCGTCGCCACCAACCTGCCGGTGACCGGTCGCAAATTCAAATCCTATCCAATCGAGGAAGACACGCGGCTGGACTTCGTCGAGGGCGACCTTTCCAGCGTTCATTTCGCCGAGGCCGTGCGGCGCGGCAAGAACAGCACCTACCTGGTGCCGGTGGGTTTCGAGCGGATCGAAAACGGGCGCGAGGTCTACCAGCTGATCCGAAAAGTTCAGTCGGGCGAGACGAGCGGCTTGCCATGACCGCTGATCCAAGCCACATCCTGGCCACCGAATATGGGCTGGTGCGATTGTTCTCGACCGAGCTTGACCCGCCCGACGCCGCCGCGATCAACGCGCAGAATGTCCATCGTTTGCTGGGCGACGACATCAGACTTGACCCCGCGAAGGTCGAGGTGATCAATTCGCTGGTGCTGGAAGGGTTGGGGCTGCGTAATTATCTGATCCGGGGTTACGGCGTTGTCGAGGCCGATCTGGATGGCAAGGCGGCCGCACTTGATGCGCTATATGGGTTGATCATCCTGATCCCGTCGTCGGCTTTCATGGGGGTCGAACAAACGCTTGATCCAAACCCTGCCCTTCGTTTTATCGGCGTTTTCCACGAGGAGGCTTCAAGTCCACCCGAACAAATGCCGCCAACCGCATCGGCCGCTGGAACGTTGCCCTCGCCGAAATCCGATATGCGAATTCCGTCGCCCGCGCACGGTCGTTCGTGGATCGGTGCGCTGGGCGCGCTTCTGATTGCTGCTGCTCTTGTGCTTTTCTTTGTGCTCTGACAGGCAAATGACCATGAACGCGCATCTATTCCAGAACGCTCGCCTGATTGACCCCGAGGCCGGAACGGATGCAATCGGCGAGTTGGGGGTGCGCGATGGCGTCATCGTTCAGCCGTCGGGCATGGACGGGGCGGAAGTAATCGACTGCGAAGGCAGGTGCCTCGCACCCGGCATTGTCGATATCGGCGTGAAGGTCAGCGAACCGGGCGAGCGGCACAAGGAAAGCTTTCGGTCCGCCGGGCTGGCGGCGGCGGCGGGTGGCGTCACAACCATGGTCACCCGACCCGACACATTGCCCGCGATTGATACGCCGGAAACGCTGGAATTTGTGCGCCGCCGGGCCAACGAAGCGGCACCCGTGCATGTGCTTTCCATGGCCGCACTGACGCGCGGTCGGATGGGCCGCGAGATGGCTGAGATCGGGTTCCTGTTGGATGCAGGTGCTGTCGCTTTCACAGATTGTGACGCGGTTGTCACCAATACCACCGTTTTGACCCGCTGCATGACCTATGCCGCATCGCTTGGCGCGCTGATCGTCGGGCACCCGCAGGAACCGGTCCTGAGCGCGGGTGCGGCGGCAACTGCGGGCAAGTTTGCGTCGATCAAAGGGCTGCCTGCCGTTTCGCCGATGGCCGAACGCATGGGGCTTGATCGCGATATCTCCGTGGTCGAAATGACAGGCGCCCGCTATCATGCCGACCAGATTACAACTGAACGCGCGCTTCGCAGACTTGAGCGCGCGAAAGATGCCGGTCTAGACGTCACAGCGGGTGTGTCCATTCACCATCTGACATTGAATGAGCTGGATGTCGGCGATTATCGGACATTCTTTAAGGTCAAACCGCCGCTGCGGTCCGAAGACGACCGTATGGCCGTTGTCGATGCGGTTGGCGCCGGTTTGATCGACGTTATTTCGTCGATGCACACGCCACAGGACGAGGAATCAAAGCGCTTGCCGTTCGCCGAAGCGGCTTCGGGCGCGGTTGGGCTTGAGACGCTTTTGCCTGCGGCGATGCGGCTTTATCACGCCGGGCAAATGGATCTGCCGACGCTTTGGCGCGCGCTTTCGCTGGCGCCGTCGCGGCGACTGGGGCTGGAAACCGGTCGGCTGAACGCAGGCGCGCCCGCTGATCTGGTGCTTTTCGATCCCGACGCGCCATTTGTTCTTGACCGGTTCAAGCTCAACTCAAAATCCAAGAATACCCCCTTTGACGAAGCCAAGATGCAAGGCAAAGTGCTTGGCACCTGGGTTTCCGGAAAGCGCGTATTCGGGGGGTAAAAGAAACTTCAAGTGTAATCATCGGAGGCGCGGTTGCCCGTCATAGAAACTTCTTTCACGCTGCTCGTGCTGACCGCAACATTTGCCTATGCTTTGGGGTCCGTACCGTTTGGCATTGTCGTTGTCCGGGTTTTTGGATTGGGCGATCTCAGGCAGATCGGGTCGGGAAATATCGGCACGACTAATGTGCTGCGAACCGGATCGAAACCGGCCGCGGCGGCAACGTTGCTTCTGGACGCGGGCAAGGGAGCGGTTGCTGTGCTGATTGCCCGCAGCATTCTGGGCGAGGATGCGGCGCAAATTGCTGGATTGTCCGCTTTTCTGGGTCATCTCTATCCGATCTGGCTGGGATTTCGTGGCGGTAAGGGTGTTGCGACATTTTTAGGCATACTTCTGGCGCTGGCATGGCCGGTAGGAATTGCGGCTTGTCTGACCTGGCTGGTCGCGGCCTTGGTGGCCCGAATGTCGTCCCTATCAGCGCTTTTGTCGGCACTGGCCGTGCCGGTCTGGGCGGTGGTTTTCGGCTATTCGGAAGCGCTGGCAGTGCTTCTCGTCATGATCGCGCTGATCTTACTGCGGCACCGCGAAAACATTCGTCGAATTGCCTCGGGAACCGAACCAAAGATCGGCAAATCGTGAGCGTAGAGCCAGCATTCATCGCCGCATTCGATGCGCTGCCGGTCGGGGGCTACGGCGGTACGTATCACGGCAAGCGATACCGGATCACAAAACGCCAGATGTCGAACGGGCGCAGCCAGAATCTTGAGGCCGAGGAACTTGGCGGGCCCGACTATGTCAGCTTCAATCTATTCCGGCTCGCGTCAGGCCAGGTGCTTTTGAAGCCGTGCGAGATGGCGGAAGACAAGGTCGTCGGTTTCGTGCTGGGCGTCGATATCGCATAAAGAGTTGACAATTCGCGTATTTCTGTTAGTTCTGTCGGAACAGAAATGATTGACGGATCGGATTATCATGCAACTCACGCCAGCCATGCGGGGCTTTATTCTTCATTGGGGAGAGATGGGCGCAAAGTGGGGGACCAATCGGTCCGTCGCGCAAATCCATGCGCTTTTGCACCTTAGCCCGAAGCCGCTGCCCGCCGAGGAGATTGCTGAGACGCTTGGCATTGCACGCTCGAACGTCTCGACCGGGTTGAAAGAGCTACAGGGCTGGAAACTTGTTAGCGTCGAGCGAAGCCTTGGTGACCGTCGCGATCATTTCACATCCGTTCGGGACATGTTTGATCTAGTGAACGCTGTGGTTTCGGCCCGGCGCGAGCGCGAATATGCGCCGACCGTCGCGGCACTTCAGAAAGTGGCAGCCGAAGCCAAGTCGGATGGAACGCCCGCAGATGTGCGCGAGCGCATATCAAGCACACTTCGCACGATGGAGATGTTCGACAAGTGGTACCAGGACGTCGCGCGTCTGCCACGGGCTGTACAAGTCGGAGCGTTGAAGCTGGGTGCCGGGATTGCCCGGTTTATTCCCAAAAGCGGGTGAGTATTTTTTTGGTATGGAGTTTCAGTGATGACAGAAATGATAGAAATGCACGCAAGGCGGGATCTGCATCATATCGAAAAGGCACCGAAGGGCGTCGGGTGGCATGACCTTACGCCGATGTCCCGCATCGACAGCCTGCGGGAGATGTGCCTGCCGCTGCCCTGGCTGATTGCCAGCTGGTTGCTTTATGGCTCGCCCATCTGGTTCGCCGGAATACCCGCCAGCTTCATGTTTTTCCTGTGTGCGCTTCGGCTGAACCACGAGGCGATCCACAACAATCTGGGGGCGCCGCACTGGGGTGACCGAATTGTGCTGCATACGCTGAGCTTTCTGATGGGTGCCTCAAATCATGCGGTCGCGCATGGCCACATGGTTCACCACAAATACGCCATGGGCCCGAAGGATTCCGAGGGGAAATGCGGGCACATGACATTTTGGGAGGTTCTGCGCTATGGGCCGCGGTTCACCTATGACATCAATCGTGCGGCATGGGCGGGATCGAAACCGCGACATCGGCGGCGCATCGTTTTCGACTGGTTGCTGAACGCGACAATGATTGCAATTGCCCTGATCACAGGGCTTCAGTTTCTGATATTTCACATCGCGGCAATGACCGTCGCACAAAGCCTGACCGCGCTTTTCGCGGTATGGATCACGCATCAAGGTATCGAGGCCAATGGAATTGCGGCCCGCAGTCAGCGCGGGGTGTTGGCGCGGCTGGCATATCTGATGTTCTACCACCGTGAACACCACCTATTCCCCAAGGTGCCTGTTCGCCGCCTGCCTGAACTGGCGCAGCGGCTGGATAGAGACGTGCCCGGTTACGCCGCGAGCCGTCTGCCGGTGATCCCGTTGTTTTGTGGAGGGCAGTAAGATGGATGGTCAAGATCGTATTAATCCTTCCGCCTTTATCTGGGCGTTGATACTCGCGCCACTGGTCACCGGGCTGCCCGCGTTCGCCGTACTTTGGGTGCTGGGTTTCGCCGAAATTTATCTCGACGGCTTGTCCATAGTCTTGGGCGCTACAGCGATTGCCACAGTGCTCGGCGCGCCGACCTATCTGACGTTTGGAACGGCGGCATTTGTTATTGCGTTGCGTCGGCGGCGGGCTCACATTTCTCGCACGGGACTGGTCGCAGGATTTGTCGCGAACCTGGTATCTGCACCGATTGTTTTTGTCCTGGTCTTCATATTCGACGCGAGCGAAGCCTGGGGTATGACTGTATTTATAGTCGGTTTCGGCTGCATATTCGCGCCACTCTGGGGCTGGATTTGCGGCGCGCTCTACGCGCGGTTCACTTCAATCTCTTCTTTCAACAACAATAACCTCTCGCCGCCCGCCGAGCAAAAGCACAATTCCGAATACGATGAAAATCACTCCTAGAATTATGCCGACAATCGAAGCGGCACCTGCGAAAAGACCTGCCCCCAGGGTCGCTCCGATGACCGCACCCGCTTGTTCAGCTTCGCTGGCGGTGGCGGCCTCTTGGATCACTTCATTCGCAACTACGCCTCCGAGTAGGCTTGAAGTCAAAGGTAGCAACAAAAAAGCCGCCCCTGACAGCAGAAATCCCCGCCCAAAAGCATGTCGAATCGTCTTCGCCAATACAATAACAATAGCGAAAATAGCTAAGGCAATCAGCATTCCATAGCTTGAGCCTTCGCCGCTATGGTTTGATGATGCATCTCCAAAAGCGGCAAACGCCGGTATCAAGGCGAGAGTTCCGACAACACTAAAATTTCTGCCGCAATTAATTTTCCCAGGAATCGCATTCTTCAATCCTCTTCGAACGATGACACACATTCGGCAGGAGAAATGGAGGAAATAAAGCGAGCAGTTAATAACTATACTCTCCAAATACCCTTGTCACATCGCCGTCCCAGTCGCCGTTATAGCGTCGGATCAATTCGTCGGCGGGGACTTCGCCGGTGTCCAGAGAATCCTTCAGCGCGTTCAGGAAATGCGTCTCATCCGGCAACAGGCCTCCGGCACCTTCCATCGCGCGGGCCTTTAGCCCGCTTTCAGCGATATCGACAACTTCGCGCGCCAGATCCAGCATCTTGATGCCGTTCACTTCGGCGTCCAGCGCACCAACTGATGCTTGCACGCGCATTTCCTCGCGCGTCTCGGCATCCCAGCCTTTGACCAGATCCCACGCCGCATCCAATGCGCCCTGATCATAGCAAAGCCCAACCCAGAACGCAGGCAGCGCGCACAGCCGCCGCCAGGGGCCGCCATCAGCGCCGCGCATTTCGATGAACTTCTTGATGCGCGCTTCGGGGAAAATCGTCGTCAGATGATCCGCCCAATCGCTTAGCGTCGGAATTTCGCCCGGAAGTGCCGGAAGCTCACCTTTCAGGAAGTCGCGAAACGACATGCCCAGCGCGTCGATATATTTGCCGTTCCGGTAGACAAAATACATCGGCACATCGAGCGCATAATCGACCCAGCGTTCAAATCCCATTCCGTCTTCGAAGACCCATGGCAGCGTCCCGGTTCGGTCTGGATCCAGGTCGCGCCAAATGCGGCTGCGCCAGCTTTTGTGGCCGTTCAGCTTGCCCTCGAAGAATGGCGAATTGGCGAACAATGCTGTTGCCACCGGCTGTAAAGCAAATGCGACCCGCAGTTTTTGCACCATGTCGGCCTCGGACCCGAAATCCAGGTTCACCTGCACGGTGCAGGTCCGATACATCATCTGCGTTCCGTGCGTGCCGACGCGGCCCATGTAGTCGGTCATCAGCTTGTAGCGCCCCTTGGGCATCATCGACGTATCTTCATGCGTCCAGTGCGGTGCTGCACCAAGGCCGATAAACCGCACACCGATATCATCGGCGACGGCTTTAACTTCGAGCAGGTGGTCGTTCACCTCGTCGCATGTCTGATGAATTGTCTCCAGCGGCGCGCCCGAAAGCTCCAGTTGCCCGCCGGGTTCCAGCGAGACGTTCGCGCGGTCTTTTTCCAGGCCGATAATGTTGTCGCCCTCAAGCACAGGTGACCAGCCAAAGCGGTCACGAAGCGCTTCCAGCACCGCCTTGATCGAACGCGGGCCGTCGTAGGGAAGCGGTTTCAGTGTGTCCTTGCAGTAGCCGAACTTCTCGTGCTCGGTCCCGATGCGCCAATCAGCTTTCGGCTTGCAACCATCGGCAAGGTATTCCGCCAGTTGCTCGTGCCGCTCGATCGGGCCGCCGCCGGATTGTGGGATGGACATGGGGTCGCTCCGCTCGCCTTTTCAGAATTCGTGAGTTGCGCGAAAAGACGCGCAAGTCAATGTAGTTGAGGATCGGGTTTCCGCCAGATCACGAAGTAGTTTTGGGTAACCTCGCCGCTGGCCCGCATGATGGCGTCGTGGTCAACGCCGCTGAGTGCGGATAAGGCATCGAATATCTGCTCCGATCCTTCAGCGTCACCGGGAATGCTTAATGTTTGTCCGGCGGTGTCGGTCCATTCCCAGAACATATCGCTTGCGATCGGGCTGTCGTCATTGGTGCGGATGGCGACTTTCAGCAGGTCGTCAAGCGAAACTGCACCGCCTTTATCGGGGCTGAAATATGTGAGTTTCCGTTCGTCCACCTCGACGATGCCCAGGCCACCGGAACCGGCCGGGAAACGCGCGTGCCGGATGCCCGCGAACACCATCGAGAACCCGCCGACGGCCAATCCCCAGCCGATCAGATAAAGCGCGCCGAACCGGTTGGTGACCAGCCAGACGCCGATCAGGCCAACGACCAGGCCGGCCAACACTTCCCGCCAGCGGCGGAGAGCCTTAGCCGCCTCTGGTCGAATGAAACTCACGTATCTTCGCCTGCCAGCGGGTGCCAGGGTTTGGCGCTGTTTTCGCCGCCCGAAGCATCGCGCCAATCGTAGGGTGCGAGAATTTCTTCGAATGCCATGTCATTGAAATCGCGGATCAATTCTAGCTCGTTGCCCGCCCGGCGATAAAGTTTGCCACCCAATGTGTCGTAGCGATCAAGCGCATGGGTCCAGCTTGGCGGCTCGAAGTTGTCCAGTGTCGCCGCTTTGGCCTTGTCGATCCTTGCGCATCGTCCGTCTGCCTGAAAGAGGCCGGTCGGGCAATCCTTTGTCGGCTCTCGCCTGAAAAGTCTTGTCAGGCCTTCGTCGCGACCGATGATGTCACTTCCGCCGACAGCCACATAATTGGCGTTATCCAGAAATCGACCGCCACCGGCCCAGGTATCGCCTTCGGGAAACAGCGCAATTGCAGTAAAATATGGTGGGCGGGATATGACCGTGTAAGCGCCTTCGGTATCGCTGGACCATTTGGCGTCCAGCATGAAGTATATGAAATGTCGCCCGTCGGGTGAAAGATCGCACCAGTCGAGGTAAACCTTGTGCTTCAGCCACTGGCCATCCTCGAACGTATCGGTGTCGCGGTGCCACAGGATCAGGCGAAACTGCTTCATTGGCCCCTGCCGCAGGATAACGGCGGTATCGTTTTCCGTGGCGAAGAACAGGTGCAGGCGAACGACGGGTTTGCTCATTTCCAATCCCCCAATGCCTGCTGCCAGATGGTTAGTGCTGCGACCGCTGCTGTGTCCGCGCGCAGTATTCGCGGACCTAAGGCCACTGCATGGGATTGTTCCATATTCGCCAATCTGGCACGCTCGCTTTCCGAAAATCCGCCCTCGGGGCCAACCAATACAGCCCAGGCCCCGCTTTGGGTTGGAAATTTGCGGCCTTCGCCGGCAAGTGCCTCGTCGCAGAACATAATGCGCCGCCCGGCGGGCCAGTCGGCCAACACGCGGTCGAGTTTGGCAAGTTCAGCAACTTCAGGCACAAACGCCGCGCCGCATTGTTCTGCCGCCTCGATGGCGTGGGCCTGCAAACGGTCGCGGCGAATACGCTCGGTATTGGTAAACTCGGTCAGCACCGGCAAAATACGTGCGACCCCCATTTCGGTTGCTTTTTCAACGATAAAATCGGTTCGGGCCTTTTTGATTGGCGCAAAAAGAAGCCACAGGTCCGGAGGATCCCATTGCGCGGCGCTTTGCTCGATGCAGGTCAGAATTCCGTCTTTTCTGCCGATACCCACAATTTCGGCCTGCCATTCACCATCGCGACCGTTAAAAACCGCCACCTTGTCGCCCGCCGTCTTTCGCATGACCCCAAACAGATAATGCGCCTGATCCCGCGACAGCGGCAGCGATTGCCCCTTGGCCAGCGAGTGATCTACAAAGAGCCTGATTTTCGCATCTTTCATGGGACCGAAACATATGACCGGGCTGGATCAGACGCCAGAGATCACCGCGCCCGTTGCCGATGCTGTTGCAGGAAACTGGGTCGACAACCGGGCGCCGGCATTTTCGCGGCCCTACCTTAGGCTTTCCCGCGCCGACAGACCCATTGGCACATGGCTTTTGTTGATCCCCTGCTTTTGGGGGCTAGGTGCTGCGACGCTGATGCAGGGGCAGTTCACCGGCGCACATGCCTGGATCGCGCTAGGCTGCGCGATGGGTGCGTGGCTTATGCGCGGGGCGGGCTGCACCTGGAACGACATCACAGACAGGGATATTGACGCAAAAGTCGCCCGGACAGAGACGCGCCCGATCCCTTCGGGTCAGGTCAGCGTGACCGGTGCTGTTATCTGGATGATCGCTCAGGCGCTTTTCGCCTTCCTGATCCTGCTTACATTCAATTGGCAGGCGATCTGGCTTGGCGTCGCCTCGCTTGTGTTGGTTGCCGTCTACCCGTTCGCCAAGCGGATTACTTGGTGGCCGCAGATTTTTCTGGGGCTGGCCTTTAACTGGGGCGCACTGCTGGCTTGGACAGCGGCGACCGGGAACATCGCCTGGCCCGCCGTTTTGATCTATGTCGCCGGTATTTTCTGGACGCTTTTCTACGACACGATCTATGCCCATCAGGATACCGATGACGACGCTTTGATCGGGGTCAAATCAACGGCGCGACTTTTTGGCGAAGATACGGCTAAGTGGTTGAGATGGTTCATTGTTATCAGCGTATTATTCTTCGCGGCCGGGCTGATTGCCGCACTCGCGCCGCACGCCAACGTGCTGGCGCTGGTTCTGGCTTTGGGTGGGGTCTGGTTCTTTGGCTGGCATTTGGTCTGGCAGCTAAGGCAGCTGAACACTGACAACTCCGAGGTATGTCTTCGCCTATTCCGGTCGAACCGCAATGCCGGGCTGATCCCCGTGCTGTTTTTCGCCGCCGCGCATTTCGCGTGATTGCGGTAGCCCATGACTGGGGCTAACAAAGCGCCATGACCGCCCGTCGAACTGTTCGCATACGCCATTTTGTGCCGCACGCGCTTGCGATTATGATCGCGGGTGCGGGCTGCTTTGGTATCGCGCTTTGGGCGAAGGCGCGGATCGAAGCCAAATCAATTTCGGACATCGAACTTGTTCTTGGTCAGTCCGGAAATGAATGGGCCGAGGCGACGGCAGACGGTTTGCAGGTATCGCTTTTTGGCACCGCGCCCGACGAAGCGACCCGATTTTCCGCGTTGTCGGCGGCGGGCACGGTGGTTGATGCGTCGCGAATACGCGACAACATGGAAGTTGCCGCCACGGCCAGAATTGCGGCCCCCGATTTTTCGGTTGAGATCCTGAAAAACGAAGACGGGCTTTCGCTGATCGGGCTGGTGCCGGTCGAGTCCGATCCAGCGACGATCATCGAACGCGCGCGGCAAATCTCGGGCGCGGAGAACGTGACCAACCTGATCGAAAGCGCCGATTTCGCGCCGCCGCCGGGCTGGGAACGGGCCCTTAGTTTCGGTTTGAACGCCCTTGACGATCTGCCACGATCAAAGGTTTCGATCACACCGCGACAAGTGGCGATTACGGCGGCGGCCGAAGACCAGGCCGACAAACAGCGAATAGAACGCGCGCTAAGGCGCGAGGCACCGTCGGGCGTGTCCGTCGCGCTGAATATCACCGCACCCAGACCGGTCATCTCGCCATTCACGCTCAGGTTTCTGATCGACGAAAACGGCGCGCGTTTTGACGCCTGCTCGGCAGATACCGAAGATGCCCGCGACGCAATACTTTCTGCGGCCATTGATGCGGGCCTTGTCGGCAACGGGGGTTGCACTTTGGGGTTGGGCACGCCGTCGACGCGATGGGGCGACGCCGCGGTGCAAGCCATAAATGCCTTGAAAGCTTTGGGGGAAGGCACGCTGACAATCTCAAACGCCGATGTCACGCTGGTGGCTGCCGAAGGCACGCCGCAGTCGCTGTTTGATCGCCATGTCGGCGAATTGGAGGGGCAGTTGCCGCCTGTGTTTTCGCTAAACGCGGTGCGCCTGGAAGCGCCGGAAGAACCGCCGTCCGATAGCATAATTCCCGAATTTGTCGCCACGCGGTCGCCCGAGGGCCTTGTCCAGATGCGCGGCAGGCTTGGAAGCGCGCTGAACCGGTCGGCAATTGAAAGCTTTGCCGCCGCACATTTTGGCGCGGCAAATGTCTATCCGGCGACGCGCATCGTTGAGGGCTTGCCGGTGGGTTGGCCGACCCGGGTTTTGACCGCGCTTGAAGCGCTTGCGCTGTTGAACAACGGCACCGTTGTCGTCACACCTGACAGTATCGAAATATCCGGCCTGTCGGGTCGCCAGGGCGCCCGCGCCGAAATTGCCCGCATTCTGTCATCGAAACTGGCCGAAGGTGCCAGATTTTCCCTCGACGTGACGTATTCCGAAGCGCTGGATCCGCTTGCCGCGTTGCCGACGCCGGAGGAATGCGTTGAGCAGATTAATGCCGCGGTCGCCAGCCGAAAAATTGTCTTTGCGCCCTCGTCCACCGATATCGAAGCCGCGGGCATGGATACGATTGATGCCATTTCCGATCTTCTGCGCAACTGTCAGACCGTAAGGATCGAAATCGGAGGTCACACCGACAGCCAGGGGCGCGAAGTGATGAACCAGCAATTATCGCAAGCGCGCGCGGACGCCGTGTTGAACCAGATCATGGCGCGGCGCGTTTTGACTTCGAATTTGAGTGCAAAGGGCTATGGCGAAACGGAACCCGTTGCCGACAACAAGACCGAAGATGGTCGCGAGGCAAATCGCCGGATCGAGTTTCGTCTTGTGCTGCCTGAAGACGTCACCGAGGATGGCAACGCAGGCCAGGCTGAGAGTACCGCCGCGACCGAAGGAGCGACCGAATGAACGGCACCGAGTTCATTTTTGCGACTGCCGCGATACTGTTTGTTGCCTTTATGGCGGGCTGGTTCGCGCACTGGCTGATCTCTCGGATAACCCGCGTTACGCGATCCGATATGGATGATCTGGACCGCATGGCGCAAGAGCTGCATCAGGCCGAGGAAGAGCGTGATCACGCGGTCACTTACCTGCAACAGCGCGAAGCCGAACTGATCAACAAAATGAACCAAACCGAAGCCGAATTAAACGCCGCGATGGACGGGCTTCGCGCCGCGCGAACTGAGACGGAAGAGCTGCGAACTTATATCGAGCGTGTAAATCAAGGGTCCTGAGGATCGTGTTGGCCACAGATCGGGGCGTCAGGTGCCGTCAGTGTGGATGGCCTTGAACGTGATCGTGGTCAGCGACCGGTCGATGTTCGGGATATCCAGAAGCCCTTCGTTGATAAACACGCCGATGTCCTGATCCTGGGGCACATAAATCTTCGCCATCAGGTCAAAATCACCGCTTGTCGAATACAGTTCGGACACAATCTCGCGCAGAAATATGTCTCGCGCGACGTCATACGTCTTGCCGGGGCGACACCGTATCTGAACGAAAACGCATTTCATCTGGGCACCTCTTTGCGGGTGACCCTAGCGCCGCGTCACGCCTTGGACAAGGTGCGGGACTGGACTCAGTATCGCCACCTGGCTGGCCCTAATCCTTGGGGCCATTGGGAACTAGACCAAGGTGCCGCATATGGGGTCGCATCGCCTGTCAATGCAGATTATGACTGGCCTCGGGGAGAGTGTCGAAGCAATGCACCAACCAGACCTGGACACGTCGCCGAAGGTATCGGACGAGGTGCGAAAGACCACCTGCTATATGTGCGCCTGCCGGTGCGGGATCGACGTTCACATGAAGGACGGCGAGGTCGCCTATATCGAAGGCAACCGCGACCACCCGGTCAACAAGGGTGTGCTTTGCGCCAAGGGGTCGTCCGGCATCATGCAGCACCTTAGCCCGGCCCGGTTGCGGGCGCCCTTGAAACGGGTCGGCCCCCGTGGTTCCGGCGAGTTCGAGGAGATAAGTTGGGAAGAGGCGCTTGAGACCGCCGTATCCTGGCTGAAACCGTTGCGCGATACCGACCAGTCGAAGCTGGCGTTCTTTACGGGCCGCGATCAGTCGCAATCCTTTACCTCGTTCTGGGCGCAGGCATTCGGCACGCCCAATTACGCGGCGCACGGCGGGTTTTGTTCGGTGAATATGGCCGCTGCGGGCATCTACACGATGGGGGGCGCGTTCTGGGAATTTGGCCAACCGGACTGGGACCGCACCAAGCTGTTTATGATCTTCGGGGTCGCGGAAGACCACGATAGTAACCCGATCAAGATGGGGATCGGCAAGCTTAAAGCCCGGGGTGCGAAGATCATCGGCGTCAACCCGATCCGCACCGGTTACAACGCTGTTGCCGATGAGTGGGTCGGGATCACACCCGGCACCGATGGGTTATTCATTCTTTCGCTGGTTCATTGCCTGATGAAGGCTGGCCGGATCGACCTTGATTATCTCGCGCGGTTTACCGACGCACCTTGTCTGGTGAACGAAGACCCGGCCAGCGACGAGCATGGTCTGATCCTGACGAATGAGGCAGGCAAGAAGCTTGTCATCGACCGCCGGACCGGTAAGCCCGAGGCGTTTGACACGCCGGGTGTTCAGCCGGACCTGTCCGCATCTTACCGCCATGCAGGCGTGTCGCATCGCCCGGTCCTGCATCACATGGCCGAGAAATACCTTTCGGACGAATACGCGCCGGAAACCGTCGCCGCTAAGGTTGGCTTGACGGCGGATCGCATTCGCGGTATCGCCGCCGAGCTTGCCCGCGTTGCCTTTGACGAAGCGTTTGAGCTGGATCGCGAGTGGACCGATTTCCGGGGCGACACCCACAAAACGATGGTTGGCCGACCGGTCAGTTTTCATGCGATGCGCGGGATCAGCGCGCATTCAAACGGGTTTCAGACCTGCCGCGCTTTGCACATGCTTCAGATCATTCTTGGCACGGTCGAAGTTCCCGGCGGTTTCCGCTTCAAACCGCCCTACCCCAAGGCCGCAACGTCGCACCCCAAGCCGCACGCCAAACCGCAACCGTGCCAGCCGCTGGACGGGCCGCACCTGGGATTTGTCCACGGACCGGATGATCTGCTGATCGACGAAAACGGCAAACCCAAGCGTATCGACAAGGCGTTCAGCTGGGAAAATCCGATGTCGTCGCACGGGCTGATGCACATGGTGATCTCGAACGCGCATGCCGGTGATCCATATAAGATCGACACGCTGTTTCTATACATGGCGAACATGGCGTGGAATTCGTCGATGAACACGTCCGGCGTCATGGATATGCTGACCGACACGGACGAGAGCGGCGAATATGTGATCCCCAGGATCATCTATTCAGATGCCTATTCCTCGGAAATGGTGGCCTATGCCGATCTGATCCTGCCCGACACCACCTATCTGGAACGCCACGACTGCATCAGCCTGCTTGACCGCCCGATATCCGAAGCATCAGCGGCGGCGGATGCGATCCGCTGGCCTGTGGTCGAACCGGACCGCGACGTTCGGGGCTTTCAGTCGGTGCTTTGCGATCTTGGCGGGCGGCTTGGTCTGCCGGGATTTGTGAACGAGGACGGCGGCGCGAAATACAAGGACTATGCCGATTATATCCAGAACCACGAACGCAAACCGGGCGTCGGGCCGCTTGCCGGTTGGCGTGGTGATGGCAATGACTTCGGGCGCGGGCCGGCGAACCCGGATCAGATTGAAAAATATAAGGAAAACGGCAGTTTCTGGATCAGCCATATTCCCGAGGAGGCCGAGTTCTACAAGCCATGGAACGCTGCCTATCAGGACTGGGCGGTTGATCTTGGCATATTCGATGCGCCGTCGCCCTATCTTTTCACGCTCTGGTGCGAGCCGTTGCGCCGTTTCCAGTTGGCCGCTGAAGGCAAGCACCGTCTAAGCCCGCCCGACAACCTGAAAGCACGCTACGGCGAAACGATGGATCCACTTCCGATCTGGTATCGGCCGCTTTCGGACGTTGACGACGGGTTCAGCGTCCATGCGCTGACGCAGCGCCCGATGGCGATGTATCATTCATGGGGGTCGCAGAACGCCTGGCTTCGCCAGATCCACGGGCGGAACCCATTGTATGTGCCGACCAAAATATGGGCGGCGAATGGATTTGCCGAAGGCGACTGGGCGCGGGTCACATCGCCCCATGGCGAGATCACGGTGCCGGTCATGCATATGGCGGCGTTGAACGAAAACACGGTCTGGACGTGGAATGCTATCGGCAAGCGCAAGGGGGCCTGGGCGCTGGATACGGACGCCCCGGAAGCAACAAAAGGGTTCCTTTTGAACCACATCATCCATGAGCTTCTGCCGCCCAAGGGCGACGGGCTTCGCTGGGCGAATTCGGATCCGATTACGGGTCAGGCGGCGTGGTTTGATCTGAAGGTAAAGATCGAGAAAGTCGCGGCGCCGGCTGAAAGCCAGCCTGCGCATCCAGCACAGAAAAGCCCGGTCGTGCGCGGGCCGAAGACGGTGAAGCGGAAGGTGGGCGCATGACCACGCTTCCCACGCATACCGAAAAATCGCTTGGCCTTGTCATCGACCTGGATACCTGTGTCGGCTGTCATGCCTGCGTGACCGCCTGCAAGGGCTGGAATACCGAAAACTATGGCGCGCCGCTGGCTGATAGCGACGCTTATGGCGCAGACCCGGTTGGCAGTTTCCTCAATCGCGTGCATTCCTTTGAGGTCCAGCCGGATGACGGCGCGGCGCAGCTTTATCACTTTCCCAAATCCTGCCTGCATTGCGCCGATGCGCCTTGCGTGACCGTCTGCCCTACCGGTGCCAGCTATAAGCGCGTGGAAGACGGGATCGTTCTGGTCAATGAGAGCGACTGCATCGGTTGCGGGCTTTGCGCCTGGGCCTGCCCTTATGGCGCACGCGAAATGGACCCGTCCGAGAAGGTCATGAAGAAATGCACGCTTTGCGTCGATCGGATTTACAACGAGAACCTGCCTGAAGAAGACCGCGAGCCTGCCTGCGTTCGCACCTGCCCGGTGGGTGCCCGACATTTCGGTGACTTTGCTGATCCTGAAAGCGATGTTTCCAAGCTGGTGGCTGAGCGTGGCGGCATTGAGCTGATGCCCGAGCAGGGCACCGCACCGGTCAATCGTTATCTGCCGCCAAGGCCAAAAGACGAAGCGCCGGACTTTGATGTTCTGGCACCGTTTCTTGAGCCTGTGGACGAAGAACCGCATGGCTTCCTTGGCTGGCTGGACCGCACGCTGTCGAAGGTGTCCTGATGCACCCCGCGCCGTCGATCATTCTTTTCACCACGCTTTCCGGCCTCGGCTTTGGGATGTTGGCGTTTCTTGGGCTTGATGTGCCAGCACCACGCGGCTGGACGGCTTTTGCCTTTTTCGCCATTGCCTATGCGCTGGCGGGCGGCGGGCTGATCTTCTCAACCTTTCACCTCGGCCATCCAGAACGCGCGCTGAAAGCCTTCAGCCAGTGGCGGTCGTCGTGGCTTAGTCGCGAGGCTTGGCTTGCGGTGGTAACGCTCGCGCTTATGGGGCTTTATGCGCTTGGGCTGGTTTTCTTTGACACAAGGCTTCGGATATTCGGAATTCCGGGCGGGCTTTTAGCGCTTGCGACAGTCTTTGCGACTTCGATGATCTACATGCAGATGCGAAGCGTTCCGCGATGGAATCACTGGTCACCACCGGTGCTGTTCCTTGCGTATGCGCTGTCTGGCGGTGCTTTGATGACGGGTCGCGTGACACCGGCCATCGTGCTTTTGATTGCGGCGGGGATTATTCAGGTCATCGCCTGGGTCGATCAGGACCGCCGCGAAGGCGCATCGGACACGACGTTGGCCACTGCGACCGGGCTGGGCGACCGCGGACAAGTCCGTGTGTTCGAGCCACCGCATACCGGGGCGAATTATCTGACAAACGAGATGGTCTTTCGGGTCGGTCGCAGACATGCGAACGCATTGAAAATCATCTCGATATCGCTTGCCGTGGTCCTTCCGGTGTTGCTGCTGTTGCTGCCTTTTCACCACCTGCTTGCGGCGCTGGCAGCGCTTTGCCATCTGGCGGGTGTTCTGGTCCAGCGGTGGGTGTTCTTTGCCGAAGCGCGGCATGTAGTTGGGCTTTACTACGAACGCTGACAGATTAACGGCTATGCTTGGGGGGTGACGTTCTGTCCGTTGCTATTTATCTGCAACTGCATAATGTCCCCGCAAAATCGGCGGGGGATTCTTTCCCGCATTCGAAATTTGAGAGGAGACATTCATGACCAACGTTGTCATCGCATCCGCCGCACGAACTGCGGTAGGAAGTTTCAGCGGCAGCTTTGCCACGACACCCGCGCACGATCTTGGTGCGGCAATGCTGGAGGCGCTGGTGGAACGTGCGGGCATCGACAAGGGCGATGTCAGCGAGACGATCCTTGGTCAGGTGCTGACTGCGGCGCAGGGCCAGAACCCGGCGCGGCAAGCGCACATCAACGCCGGGCTGCCAAAAGAAAGCGCGGCCTGGAGCATCAATCAGGTCTGCGGGTCCGGGCTGAGGACCGTTGCACTGGGTGCGCAGCACATCATGCTGGGCGATGCGGCGATTGTTGCGGCAGGTGGGCAGGAAAACATGTCGCTTAGCCCACACGCGCAGGCGATCCGCGCCGGGCAGAAGATGG
The DNA here is from genome assembly GCA_964194845.1 of uncultured Boseongicola sp. Lineage (GTDB taxonomy): Bacteria > Pseudomonadota > Alphaproteobacteria > Rhodobacterales > Rhodobacteraceae > CAXMNX01. Next base: position 13,554 of record CAXMNX010000099.1, on the reverse strand, counting down.
GTGATCTGAAGTTCATCGACACGATGATCAAGGACGGGCTTTGGGACGCATTCAGCGGCTATCACATGGGCCAGACGGCCGAAAACGTAGCCGAGCAGTGGCAGATCAGCCGCGAGCAGCAGGATGAATTTGCTGTGGCCAGCCAGAACAAGGCCGAAGCCGCGCAAAACACCGGCAAGTTCGCCGACGAGATCGTCGCCTTCACGGTTAAGACGCGCAAAGGCGATATCGTTGTCGACAAGGACGAATACATTCGTCACGGGGCCAATATCGAAGCCATGCAAAAGATGCGCCCGGCCTTCGCCAAAGACGGCTCGGTCACGGCGGCCAACGCCTCGGGCATCAATGACGGTGCCGCAGGCGCGTTGCTGATGAGCGCAGAAGAAGCCGAGAAACGCGGCATCGAGCCGCTTGCACGTATCGCATCCTATGCCACCGCCGGGCTGGACCCGTCGATCATGGGCGTCGGGCCGATCTATGCAAGCCGCAAGGCGCTGGATAAAGCGGGCTGGTCGGTCGGTGATCTGGATCTGGTCGAAGCCAACGAGGCTTTCGCCGCGCAGGCTTGTGCTGTCAACAAGGACATGGGTTGGGATCCTGCGATCGTGAACGTCAACGGCGGCGCGATTGCCATCGGTCACCCGATTGGTGCCTCTGGCGCACGGGTTCTGAACACGCTGCTTTTCGAAATGAAGCGCCGCGACGCTAAAAAAGGCCTCGCCACGCTTTGTATTGGTGGCGGCATGGGCGTTGCGTTGTGCGTCGAACGCGACTAGGCGCGACAGAAAATTCAGCGATTAATCAACTTGCGACAAGAAACTTAACCGGAGGAAATCCATGGCACGTGTTGCCCTAGTAACTGGTGGCTCGCGCGGTATCGGCGAAGCCATTTCGAAGAAACTGAAAGCCGACGGCTTCGATGTCGCGGCGACTTATGCCGGCAACGATGAAAGGGCCGCTTCCTTCTCTGCCGAAACCGGGATCAAAACCTATAAGTGGAACGTGGCGGATTATGACGCCAGTGCCGCCGGGATTGCGCAGGTCGAAAGCGATCTTGGTCCAATTGATGTCGTGGTGGCCAACGCGGGGATTACCCGTGACGCGCCTTTCCACAGAATGACGCCCGATCAGTGGAATGATGTCATCGCCACCAACCTGACTGGTGTTTTCAACACCGTCCACCCGGTCTGGCCGGGTATGCGCGAGCGCAAGTTTGGCCGCGTGATCGTCATCAGCTCGATCAACGGTCAGAAAGGGCAGTTTGCCCAGGTGAACTATGCGGCGACCAAGGCCGGTGACCTTGGTATCGTCAAATCACTGGCGCAGGAAGGCGCGCGTGCTGGCATCACGGCAAACGCCGTCTGCCCCGGCTATATTGCGACCGAGATGGTGATGGCAGTGCCGGAAGCGGCGCGCGAGAAGATCATTGCCCAGATCCCGGCAGGCCGCCTGGGCGAACCGGAAGAGATTGCGCGATGTGTTGCGTTTCTGGCCTCGGACGATGCTGGCTTTGTCAACGGATCAACGATCTCGGCGAACGGTGCGCAGTTTTTCGTCTAGGGCGGCTTGCGTTTCCAATAAAATCCGGTGCATCGCGAAACAACTCGCGGCGCACCAAACCGCCCGCTTAAGCGCAGGCACCGGGATCTCAAATCAGAAGGTTGAATCTAGTGGTTAAGTCGCTCGATTTCCTCTTTTATTTTGAGTTTTTGCTTCTTGAGGTTGGTTAGCTGAAGATCATCAAAGGCTGGGCTGCGTTGCGCCTGTTCGACTTCCTGTGAGAGTGTTTCGTGTTTTTTTCGGAGTTCCTCGAGATGCGAACTCAGGCTCATAGTCGTCCTCCTATTTTGGTTATGTCTGAAGTCCAGCACGAATTCCGATTCGAGTCACGCTTCGCGCATGGAAAAATTTAGTTGCCGCCTAAGCGTCAATTATTACTTAAGTACTAATATCGCGTCTGTAAGGCTCAAACCGTCGCGGAGAATGGCTTTGGCGGGTGCCGAGTAGCTGTCGCCATCGGCTTCGTGCTGCGTGCCTTCGTGGAGAACAAGAGGTGCCAGGAGCCGCATTTCGCCACGCGCATTTTTCCGGGCGGTTACAATAACATGGCCCGCGTCACGACCCGGGCGCGGTGACAGTGGCTGAACGGTGATGTCGCCCAGCCGATAATCCATCGCACGAACAAGATCGCCAAGCCGCGCCGCGCGCTGGATCAACGTCAACTGCCCGCGTGGCTTCAGCCGCCGGGTTGCGACTTCGATCCAGATTGCCAGAGGCGCAGTTTCGCCGCGTCCGATCTCGCGCCCCGGAACTTCGGCGGTCGAGCCCGTGGCCCGGTCAAAAAACGGCGGATTGGCGAGAACGTGGTCAAAGCTTTCGGCCCGTATGTCGGCCGGCAGATCAGCGATATCCCCAGTTACCAGTCGCGCTTCCAATTGGTTGGCTTCGGCGTTCCGGCGCGCGAGCGACACAAGGTCCGCCTGTTTTTCGACACCTGTTGCGATCAGCCCCGGCACCCGCTTCATCAGGCAGAAAAGTGCGACACCGACGCCGCATCCAAGTTCCAGAACGCGGTCGCCCTCGGTTGCCTCAACGGCGGAGGCAAGCAACACCGGATCAGCCCCGGCCCGATAGCCACCCTTCGGCTGTGTGATTGTCAAACGCCCGCCCAGAAATCCGTCACGGGTCTGGCCACTCATGTCTCAGCGAGCAGGTTGTTGTCCTTCAGTACATGACTGGCCTGAAAATGATCCTTGGCGAGAACCATCAGTCGACGCGGCAATATTCCAATCGACCCTTCGAGGGCGCTCATGTGGACGTCCATCTCGAAGCAGTCTATACCCTCGCCCTCAAGAAGAGCCTTCGCAAAGGCGATCGAAATGGGGTCGTTGGTGCGCAAAAGCTCTTTCATGGGATGGACATAATGACAGACCGCAGGGTTTGTCGAGCGACCTGACGAGCGTGTGATGGGTCTGGATGACGCCAATTCGGTGAAACCGCACGAGCGCCTTGCGGCGTATCTGAAGGATGATCTGACACAAGTAAGTGCGTTGATCCGCGAGCGCATGGCCTCGGAACACGCACCCCGCATCCCTGAAGTTACAGCGCATCTTGTGGACGCCGGGGGCAAGCGCCTGAGGCCGATGCTGACGCTCGCGGCTGCGCGGCTTTGTGGTTACGAGGGCCAAAATCACCACCGACTTGCCGCCACGGTCGAGTTTATCCACACCGCAACGCTACTGCACGACGATGTGGTTGACGAAAGCGACCGTCGGCGTGGGCGACCCACGGCGAACCTGCTTTGGGACAACAAATCGTCAGTTCTGGTCGGCGATTATCTGTTTGCAAGGTCGTTCCAGTTGATGACCGAAACCGGATCGCTGGAGGTTCTTCGCATCCTGAGCGACGCCGCAGCAACTATTGCCGAGGGCGAAGTGCTGCAACTGACGGCGGCGGCGAACATTTCGACAACCGAAGACATTTATCTTCAGGTTGTGCGCGGCAAAACCGCCGCGCTTTTTGCGGCGGCCTGCGAGGTCGGTGGAAAGATCGCGGGCGTAAGTTCGGATCAGGTTGAGGCGCTTCGCACTTATGGCGACGCGCTGGGGATTGCCTTTCAGATTGCCGACGATCTGCTGGACTATGGCGGCGACGCAACGGCAACAGGCAAGAACGTCGGCGACGATTTCCGCGAGCGTATGCTGACGTTGCCGGTGATCAAGGCGGTGGCGAAGGCGGATGCAGATGAACGTGCTTTTTGGGTGCGCACGATTGAAAAGGGCGATCAGGGTGATGGCGATCTTGCCGAAGCGCTGCGTCTGATTGCGCATCATGGGGCGATGGACGGCACTCGTCAGGAGGCGCTGGCCTGGGCCGAGACGGCGAAAACCGCGATGAAAAAACTGCCTGAGCATGAGTTGAGGGCGATGCTGATCGATCTTGCGGATTACGTGGTGGCGCGGATCAGTTAGCGACGGGGGTTGCGCGCACCCACCAATTGGGATGGGCTGACTGCAATCGGGCTTCGGCGGCTTGCGCATCGCCCATGTCGGCAAACAGCGCAAAGCACGTTGCGCCGGACCCGGACATCCGGGCAAGTCCGGCACCATGTAACGCGCCGAGCGCTTCCAACACATTGGCGATCCCGGGCACCAATTTCCGCGCCGGGCTTTCAAGGTCATTGCGGCAAGCGGCAAGCCATTGGATCAGTCCGGACGCATCCGAAAATTCCGGGATTTCGTCCGGCATCGGCGGATTTTCCGCATGATCCAGAGCGGCAAAAACCGCTGCGGTTGAGACCGGTACCTGGGGATTGGCCAGCACCGCAAATACCGGCGGCAATTCGCAAGGCGTTAGCTTTTCGCCAATGCCCTGTACCCGGCAGGATTGCGATAAAAGGCACACCGGCACGTCGGCGCCCAGCGCCAAAGCTTCTTCGGAGGACAACGGCGGCACTTTCCATAGCTGCGACAGCGCGGCAATGGTCGCGGCGGCATCCGACGAACCGCCACCAATTCCGCCGCCACTTGGCAAATGCTTTTCAACTGTCAATTGTGCGCCGTTGTCTATCCCGCGCAGGTCTTGCATCAATCGCGCGGCGCGAAAACCTAAGTTACTTTCATCGTCGGGTACACCTGCCGACAATGGCCCGGTAACGGCGATAGACAGGGTCGGCGCAAGGGTGGCGGTAACGTTATCCCCGACATCGCGGGCAAATACGACTAGCGAGTCAATCTCGTGATACCCATCCGCGCGCCTGCCCGTGACATGCAGCGCCAGATTTATCTTCGCCAGAGCAAAGACCTTAACCGTCGTCATTCGCCATTTCGAGCGGCGGGGCGCCTTCTTCGGCCAGAACGTCGTCGAGACCAATTTCCAGCTTACGTCGAATTCGGTCGCCATCAACGTCGCCGGTGTCGGTATCTTCGGTCACGAAGCTTAGCGCGCGGTGCCATTGAAATTCGGCCTCGCGCAATCGACCGACCGCCCAATACACATCGCCAAGGTGATCGTTGACGACTGGATCAACCGGCATCAGTTCGACCGCACGTTCCATATGGCTGACCGCTTCGCCGTATCGGCCCAGCCGGTAAAGGCCCCATCCGAGGCTGTCGATGATATAGCCGCTGTCCGGGCGAAGCGCGACTGCGCGTTCGACCAGATCCAGTGCCTCGTCGAGGTTTTTCTGCATTTCAAGGAAGGAATAGCCCAGATAATTCAGCACTTGCGGTTGCTCGGGTCGCAGTTCCAGCGCCTTGCGGAAATCGGTTTCCGCCTTGACCCACTGATCGGTTCGCTCGTGCGCGATGCCGCGTGCGAAAAACACGATCCAATGCTGTTCGCCGGGTTCGTCGATAAGACTAAGCGCCTGATCATAGGCGGGTAATGCCTCGGCGTATCGCTCGAGCCCGCGCAATGTGTCGCCAAGCGTCACATGCACCAGTGGAATATCGGCGTGGCTTTCGGTCAACTGCCGCAGAACTTCGATTGCCGCATCTTCGCGCCCCGACCGGCGCAGCGCTTCGGCACGGCCAAGTTCGGCTGAATGAAACGCCGGAGAACTGCGGGGAACAGTGTCGTAAACTTCGGTCGCAAGCTCGTAGCGTTCCAGTTCTTCGAGGATTTCCGCAGACATCAGCAAGGCATCTATGTGGTCAGGGCGCAAAGCCAACGCCATGCGGGCATAAAGCAAAGTATATGCACCCTGAGCCTCACCGCGCAGTGCTCCTGCAATCGAATGGTATATCTCGGCGACGCCGTCTGCTGGTGTGCGCACGGCGTCGAACGCCAGTGTTTCGCCTTCCAGCAAAGTGATCCGCATCGCATCGAGCGCGGGATCGAGGACTGTCCCGAACGACGCCTCGATCAAATCCAGCGCATCGTCGTTCCGCTCCAGTTGGCTAAGAACCTGCGAATAGGCGACGATCCCGCGACGGGTGAGCCTGATGGTGGTTCCGCTTTCGCCGGAAAAAATCTCGGCAGCACTTTCAAAATCGCCTGCCGATGCCAGCGCCAGCGCTTTGTGATAAAGCCCGAATGCCTCGACGCCGTTGCTGGCTATCAATTCGTCAAAACTTGCTAAAGCCGTGCTCATCTGACCGGCACCCAGTTCCGCCCAGGCGCGCGCCAGCCCGTCGAACAAGGGCCCCACGGTCTGGCCGGCGTCGATGTCTTCGATCACCCGGTCCCAGGCACCACGGCGCGCTGCATCGCCAAGCAGAACCATGCTGGATATCTGGCTGGGGGCACCAACTTCGTTCATGCGACGCGCCAGGGGAACGGCACGTTCGATATCGCCAAGGCCGAGATAGGCCGACATCGCATTTTCCAGCAACACCGGATTTCGCGGATCGCGGACCAGCGAGCGGGTAAATTGCTTCGCGGCCTCGGAGAAGTTGTTGTCGATTATTGCTGTTCGTGCGGCAAGGTAACTTCCGGCGTTTCCGTCCGCAAAGACGGAACCTGTGGATACTGTCAGGGTCGCTACCAAAGCCAGGACAACGTGCAATCGCATATCGGATCCTCTCGCCCGGGTTTCGCGCAACCTAATGCGACAAATTCCCTGAGGCAATGTGAACGCTCAAGGGTTTTGTCGCATATTCAAAATTGTGATCAGCGTACCGCCACGCGATAATGTGATCACATATTCGGATAATTGGGTCCATCGCCGCCCTGGGGTGTTGTCCAAACGATATTCTGGCTTGGATCCTTGATGTCGCACGTCTTACAGTGCACGCAATTCTGAAAGTTTATCACAAATTTGTCGTCAACGACTTCGTAGACGCCCGCCGGGCAATAGCGTTGCGCGGGTTCGGCGAATTTTGGCAGATTTACGTCGATGGGGATGCTGTCATCTATCAACTTCAGATGCGCGGGCTGGCTTTCCTCGTGATTTGTCATCGAGAAGCTGACGTTGGTCAGCCGATCAAAGCTGAGTTTGCCGTCTGGCTTGGGATAGTTGATCGGGTCGAAATTTGCGGCCTCACCGGTTGCGGCGGCGTCCGATTTGCCGTGGCCGATTGTCCCCAGGATCGAAAAGCCAAATGTGTTCGTCCACATATCCAGCCCGCCCAGCACCAGCGACGCGAAGAGACCGTATTTCGACCAGAGCGGTTTGACATTTCGAACCCTTTTCAAGTCCTTGCCAATGGCCCCGGTACGTAATTCTTCCGAATACTCAGCCAACACATCGCCCGAGCGGCCTTCCTGAATTGCCGCATAGGCGTGTTCGGCAGCCGCCTTGCCCGAAAGCATCGCGTTATGATTTCCCTTGATCCGGGGAACATTCACCAGACCGACCGAACATCCCAAAAGGGCACCACCCGGAAACGCCGCTTCGGGCATCGACTGAAACCCGCCTTCGGTGAGCGCGCGCGCGCCGTAAGCCACGCGCTTGCCGCCCTCCAGCAGTTTGGCGACCATCGGATGATGCTTGAAGCGCTGGAATTCCATGTAGGGAAACAAATGTGGGTTCTGGTAATTCAAGTGAACAACGAAACCGACATAGACCTGATTATTGTCCAGGTGATAAATGAATGACCCGCCCCCTGCATTCGACCCCAGTGGCCAGCCCATGGTATGGGTGACCGATCCTTCGCTGTGCTTTTCGGGGGCAATCTCCCATAATTCCTTCATACCAAGCCCGTATTTCTGCGGTTCGGAATTTTTGTCGAGTTCGTATTTGGCGATGACCTGCTGCGAAAGCGATCCGCGCACGCCTTCGCCGAGGAATACATACTTGCCCAAAAGGTCCATGCCGGGCTCGTAGTTGTCACCGGGGGTGCCGTCTGCGTTCAGACCAAATTCGCCCGCGATGACGCCTTTGACCTCGCCGTTTTCGCCATAGATCAGTTCCGAACACGCGAATCCCGGAAAAATCTGAACATCCATCGCTTCGGCCAGTTCGGCCATCCAGCGGCAAACGTTGCCCATCGACACGATGTAATTGCCGTGGTTGCTCATCAGCGGCGGCATCGGGAAGTTTGGAATGCGAAACTTGCCGGTTTCGCCCAGCCAATAGAATTTGTCTTCGCGAACCGGCACCGTGATCGGCGCGCCCTTGTCCTTCCAATCCGGGATTAGCGCATCCAGGCCAACGGGGTCAAGAACGGCACCAGACAGTATATGCGCGCCAACTTCGGAGCCTTTTTCAAGCACCACGACCTCAAGGTCCGGGTCAAGCTGTTTGAGACGAATTGCAGCCGAAAGCCCGGCAGGCCCCGCACCCACGATGACTACATCGAATTCCATGCTTTCGCGTTCGGTCTCGGGCATGTCGCGCCTCGCTTGATTGAGCGTCTCTGTTCCCCGCCGTTTATGCGCGGTGCCGGGTGAGCGTCAATCACAACTCGGCCTGACGAAATCAAAAGTAGGGAATTTCACCTGAAAATAATTGGCAATGACCTGCTGCGTGCGGCGCTCGGCCCTTGACTTTTGGCCCGGCGGGCGAATTTAACACGGATGGCTAACGCCTGCTGGGGCGAGAGGAATCACCCGTGGAAAAGATACCGCTGACGCGCGCGGGACAGACCGCGCTCAATGAAGAATTGAAGAGACTTAAGTCGTCGGAACGTCCGGCGATTATCCGTGCGATCGCCGAAGCGCGCGAGCATGGAGATCTGAGCGAAAACGCCGAGTATCACGCCGCGCGGGAACGCCAAAGTTTCGTCGAAGGCCGGGTTAAAGAGATTTCGGGCATCCTGTCGCTTGCCGATGTGATCGACACGTCGAAACTGAGCGGGTCGATCAAGTTTGGAGCCGTCGTCACGCTTGTTGACGAATACACTGAAGAGGAAAAGACCTATCAGATCGTCGGCGAGCCGGAAGCGGATATCGAAGCGGGCAAACTGAATATCAAATCACCGCTTGCGCGTGCGCTGATCGGCAAGGATGAAGGTGACAGCGTTGAGGTTAACACGCCTGGCGGCGAGAAAGCCTACGAAGTCCTGAAAATTGCATACTCCTGATTTGAGGGGCCAATTTACCGATGAATAACAATTCGCAACCAACGCCGCCGGTTGATCTTGGGATCTATAGCCGTCAGGGATTGGACGCTGGCCTCGATCCGGCCGACAAGATTGCGCTTGTTGTTTCGGTTATCTGGGCAGGGCTTTGCCTGATATTCCTGGCCGTTGTCGGATTGGGCGATTCCACTGTGCTGGGGCCTTTGAGGTTCCTGATTGTCGCTTTAGCGATCCTGCTGCCAATTTCGTTGATCTGGATCGGTGCCATTGCGGTCAAAGGGGCCCGCGTCATGCGCGAGGAAAGCGAAAGGTTGCAGACATCCCTGGACGCAATGCGCCAGATCTACATCACGCAGGCGCAGATGTCGGCGACCACGATGGGACCGAATGTCGAACGAAAGATGGACGAGATTGTAAAAGGCCAGAAGCGTGCGGAATCTGCGCTGGAACATTTCACATCCTTGCGCGCAATGACGCCAGCGCCTGCGCCCGAACGGGCCGTCACGCCGGTCCCGCCTATCGCCCCACCAAGCGAACGCGCCGAAGAGCAACCTGCTTTGGCGCTTGGAACACCTGCCGAAGCGTTTGGCATGCCGGTATCGACCGCGGATTTCGTCAATGCGATGAATTTTCCTGAAACAGCCGATGATCGCGCAGGTTTCGACGCGCTTCGACGTGCGCTGGCCGATCGCCGCGCAGCGCGTCTGATCACTGCAAGCCAGGATGTGCTTACGCTGCTTAGTCAGGACGGTATTTATATGGACGATCTGGCGCCTGACCGCGCGCGTCCAGAAATCTGGCGGCGATTTGCGGACGGCGAGCGCGGCCGTACGATTGCAGCACTTGGCGGTATCCGCGATCGTTCTTCGCTTGCACTCAGTGCTGCGCGGATGCGTCAGGATCCCATCTTTCGCGACACATCGCATCACTTTTTGCGGACCTACGACAAGACGCTGGCGCAAATTACCGACAGGCTAAGCGATCAGGAGTTGATCGAACTGGCCGACACCAGAACGTCGCGCGCCTTTATGCTGCTTGGACGGGTTGCAGGGATTTTCGATTAGAGCGGATTGCGTTAATCGCCTCAGACGAAAAACGCTTCTGCCTCATCTTCTTCGTCGGCGAGGGACCACGATATCTGCGTGTCGTCAAACACGTCGGTTTCCGTCACGATCACCGGAATAATATCGCTTAGCAGAACATCTTCGCCGTCCGCTTGTTCGTCGACGTCATCTTCCGGTCCCGCTCGCGCAGCCGCGACAGCAACTGCCGCGCCACCGAGGCCACCAAACAGCAGTGCAAAGATCGCTGCAAGAAGCCCGAGCACTGCGCCGCCGCCGCCGCCGCCGCCACCTCCGTCGGCGGGCGGATCTTCGGCTGGCGGATCTTCGGTGGGTGGCTCTTCCGCACCGCCGCTTCCGTAAAGAAACTGAGCGCCGGAAATATCGCCGTCGCCCAGGTTATCGGTCGCAATGAATGCGTTCATGATCTCGGACGTGTCAACGACGTGGCTAAGTCCGAGAATGTGGCCGATCTCGTGAAGTGCGACGGCAAAGAAATCCAAAGCGCCGCCACCGTAAGGTGCCCAGTTTTCGTCTGAATCGAGCGTAACACTTGCGTCGAGAATCGTGTCCAGCGGCGCGGTGTCATAATAGCTGTAACTAGCGAGGCCGACGGTGCTTCCGGTCAGCGACCCCATCATCACATCGACATCAACACTGGTAGATGCGGAATAGGTAAAGTCGATTGCGGCAACTTCTTCCCAGCGGTCGAAGGCGGCCTGCAAAGCGTCGTCAAAATCGCCCTGGTCATAGAGCGAAGTATCGTAGCTTAGCCCGGACGTGATGTCGGATGTCCACGTAATTTCGCCGCTTGAAGTTCCAAGCGTTGAAGGCCCCCACTTTAGATCACCTGCACTGTAACTCATTGCCGCCTCGCATGTTTTCAGGCGTGTTCGCCCGATTTTTTTTAATGAGTGGTAGGTCAGAGAATTGGGCGAAACAACGGCAGAAATACGGCAAATCGTGCGACTGGTGCAGCTTTGCCGAATTTCACGCACCTGAAAGCGAGGTTTTGCCGCTTGGGTTCTGCAATACGGAGGCGCTTGGACTTGACGCAAAAAGGGCGCGCCCGACGGACACGCCCCAATTAGGTTTGGTGGTTTAATTGCGGTCAGGCGTTGCCGGTCGCCGATGAGACGTCGATCGTCACGCCCGGACCCATGGTCGAGCTAAGTGCTACCTTTTTCATATAGGTGCCCTTCGCGCCAGCCGGCCTGGCCTTTGAGACCGCGCCGACGAATGCCCGCACGTTTTCGACCAGCTTGGCTTCGTCGAACGACGCTTTGCCGACGCCTGCGTGTATCACGCCGGCCTTTTCAACCTTGAACTGCACCTGGCCGCCCTTCGCTGCCGCGACAGCTTCCTTGACGTCCATCGTGACCGTGCCGACCTTGGGGTTCGGCATCAGGTTGCGCGGCCCGAGAACTTTGCCGAGACGGCCGACAACCGGCATCATATCCGGGGTCGCGATGCAGCGATCAAAATCGATCTTGCCGCCCTGAACAGTCTCCATCAGGTCTTCGGCGCCAACGATATCTGCGCCCGCTTCTTTCGCCTCCTCGGCCTTGGGGCCGCGCGCAAAAACCGCAACACGCATGTTTTTTCCGGTGCCGTTCGGCAAGTTGACCGTGCCGCGGACCATCTGGTCGGCGTGGCGCGGATCGACGCCCAGGTTCATTGCAATCTCGATGGTTTCGTCGAATTTGGCAATTGCATTTGCCTTGACCAGTCCCACCGCCTCTTCGACGGTGACATTGACCTTGTCGGCAAAAGCATCGCGCGCAGCGCGGGTTCGTTTTCCTAATTTCGCCATGACTTACCCTTTCACCTCGATACCCATCGACCGAGCAGATCCCAGAATGATCTGCATCGCGGCTTCGACGTCAGTTGCGTTCAGATCCACCATCTTCGCCTCGGCAATCTCGCGCACTTGTTTTGGTGTGACGGAGCCCACGATTTCACGGCCCGGAAGGGCGGCGCCCGATTTCACCTTCGCGGCTTTGCGCAGGAAGTAGGACGCCGGTGGCGTCTTGATGTCCATCGCGAACGACTTGTCCTGATAATAGGTGATGATGGTCGGGCAAGGCGCGCCCTGTTCGAGCTCTTGCGTCTTGGCGTTAAACGCTTTGCAGAACTCCATGATATTGATGCCGCGCTGACCCAGTGCCGGTCCGACCGGTGGCGAGGGGTTTGCTTGTCCGGCGGGCACCTGAAGCTTCAGCGTGCCAGCAACTTTCTTGGCCATTGGCCATCTCCTTTTTCAACGCCCCGAAACGCGTTTCGGTGACTTTAGTTGATGTGGTCCGGTCCGCGCATCGCGACGCGCTCGCCTCCCACTTTGTTGCCCTGGATATGATCCGGGGGCTTTGTCTTCGCGCCGTTGGTTGTCTTATGGCGCGAGGCCCCGGGTCAGGCCCGGGACAGGTGCCCAATCATCATTGTTTGGACACCTGGGTAAATTCCAGTTCGACCGGGGTTGCCCGGCCAAAGATCGACACCGACACTTTCAGGCGCTGGTTGTCTTCGTCAACGTCTTCGACAGTGCCGTCAAAGTCCTCGAACGGTCCGTCGTTGACCTTCACTTTTTCGCCAATATCGAAGGTGATCAGCGTGCGCGGCGAGGCTTCGCCTTCTTCGACGCGGTTCAGGATCGCATTGACCTCGGCATCGCGCATCGGCATCGGGCGGCCTTGGGGCCCGAGGAAACCTGTGACGCGATTGATCGAATTGATCAGGTGATAGCCTTCGTCAGACATTTCCATCCGCACCAGCACATAGCCGGGCATGAAACGACGCTCGGCGGTAATCTTTTTGCCGCGCCGGATCTCGATAACCTCCTCGGTCGGGACCAGAACTTCTTCGATCTGATCCTCGAGACCGACGTCTGACACGGAATGGCGAATTTGCTCGGCGATCTTTTTCTCAAAGTTCGAAAGCACGCTCACCGAATACCAGCGCTTGGCCATCTTCAAGTCTTCCCTTGTCGCCGCATTTCAGCGGCCGCCAGAATGAAAAGCGGCGTGCAACACGAGTGCACGCCTTAACGGGTGTGGCAATACTATCATGAGATCAGGATTTCAAGCGCAAAGGCGCCGCTTCAGCCAAAGATCGAAAGGATACCCTGCAACCCCTGACGGATCAGGAAATCTATGAAGAAAAAGAAGATCGCCGTGACGATCGACAGCGCGAACACCATCGCCGAGGTCAGCATCACTTCGCGTCGCGACGGCCAGACGACCTTCGACACTTCGGCGCGCACTTGCTGGATGAACTGAAGCGGGTTGATCATGTGCAGTTTCTCTTCCTCGGATCGAAGCGCAGATACGCGCTTGGGCGGCGGGTTTCAACCCTTGCAGGATCGAGCGAACTGAAGGTGTCCGGGAAGGGCCTTGGCAGGGGCGGCAGGGCTTGAACCCGCGACCCTCGGTTTTGGAGACCGATGCTCTACCAACTGAGCTACACCCCTAAGGCCGACCGAGGGCCTAGAGCAGCTTTGCCGGAATTTCAAGGGATGTTCTTTCAGGCCGCAC
>CAXMNX010000098.1:0-39387 GCA_964194845.1 uncultured Boseongicola sp. | reverse complement strand
GTTCCGGCGGATGCGATCGCAGGCGGCGGTTATGACCTGATCCTGATCGCCACCGACCATGACGCGGTCGACTATGCCGCGCTGGTGGATCTTGGCCTGCCGATCATAGATACGCGGAACGCGATTCAGCGGCGCGGTCTGCCGATGATCCATGTCACCAAGGCCTGACCACATGTGATCACAACAGAACGTTTCCGCGTTACCATGCGAGAGCTTCCATGCATTGTCTCGGCTGATCCCAAAATCCCAGCCAATCCTTTCCCGACTAATCCATCGTGAAAATGGGCGCGGCACGCCTTCACATAAAATTTCACCCTAAATAACCCCCGCACCCTCCCGTTTTTCGAAAAGACAAAAGTGATCGAAATGTTGGCCGCCCGCGACCGAGCAGTGCCGACCTACCGTGGCCGAGTATTGATCTGCAGATCATATTATTGGGAGCTACCTTGGCGAAAAAACTGCCCCGCAACACGGAAATGGCCTTCGTTGGGAACTCGAACCTCCGAATAAAGCGTGACTGTGGGGTATCGTTGGGGGTATTTACTAAAATCGAACTTAATATATCACAGAAATAACAAATCATTAGACTCATATATAGAGTCCTCTCCTGGCACCAATAATTCCATGAGATCCAGATTTTCCGACAAATTGTCAGCGCCATGCGAGGTTTACAGCGTCGGGCTTCCGGTCAAATGAACCTAAGTTCAGACGAACAAAGCCAAGTTCGAGATTTCACGGCTCTATTCAATGGCTTGGCTGGTCGCGTAATATCTTGAGCGCAAAAATTAATTCTTATCACGAAATGCTTGCAACATCGCGCTGTCTTCCGCAATCTGTGAACAACACGGTTTTGTTATCTGGCGGGCCGGGTGGTCCAGTAACTAGTGTTAAAGGCTCGACCAGATACCGGTATTCAAGGAATTGTTCCAATTCGATGGAGGAAATGGACATGGCCGACACTGACGCAAAAACTCAACAAGACACCGGTGGGAATGAATTCGCCACTGAATATGAGATGGGGCAGGATAACATCCGACCCTTTGGGTTGGACATTCATAACCCCGTTTTCCTGATTTCCAGTCTGGTTATCATCGCGTTTGTCCTGATATCGCTTGCAAACCAAGAAGCGTCAGCGACGTTATTTGGGTGGCTTCGGCCTTGGCTTACGTCAACCTTTGACTGGTTCCTTGTGATCTCGGTCAATGTCATCACGCTCTTTTGCATCTCGCTAATATTCCTGCCTGTCGGCAAGGTGCGGATTGGCGGAAAAGACGCGGTGCCGGACTATACCTACGCCGGTTGGATCGCCATGCTATTCGCAGCCGGTATCGGCATTGGTCTTCTGTTCTTTGGCGTTCTTGAACCGGTCTATTATACCTATGCCGAAGGCGGTGCTGCAAATCCGCTTGGGATCGACCCAAAAACGGCTGGCAATGAAAACATCGGCGTTGTCGGAACCGTGCATCACTGGGGCCTCGAGGCTTGGGCCATCTATGCTGTTGTGGGCCTGACTTTGGCAATCTTCTGCTACAACAAGGGTTTGCCATTGACCCTCCGCTCGGCATTTTATCCGCTTTTGGGTGAACGGATTTGGGGATGGCCGGGTCATGTCATCGACATCCTTGCCGTTTTCGCCACGCTTTTCGGGCTGACAACATCGCTTGGCCTTGGCGCCAAGCAAGTCGCGGCGGGTCTTAATGATGTCTTCGGCATCGAACCGACGAACACCGTCATCGTTTTGCTGATCATTGGTATAACCGTGATCGCCCTGGGCTCGGTGCTTATGGGTATGGACAAAGGCGTGAAGCGGCTTTCCGAGATCAACATGGTGATGGCGATCCTGCTGTTCATCTTTGTCCTTTTCGCAGCGGGCGTGGGGACGACATTGGCACGCTATGGCGACGTTTTGGTCAACTATGCTATCAACATTGTGCCGCTTTCAAACCCATTCGGTCGCGAAGACACCAGCTTCTTCCACGGCTGGACAACGTTCTATTGGGCCTGGTGGATTGCCTGGTCCCCGTTCGTCGGCATGTTTATCGCCCGGATCTCGAAAGGTCGCACCGTACGAGAGTTTGTGCTCTGCGTGCTGATCGCGCCAACGCTGGTCTGCGCACTTTGGATGACGGCATTTGGTGGCGCCGCCATCGACATGATCGAAGCCGGAACCGGCCAAGGCATCACAGCGGTTGTCGTCGATGCCTACAAGCCGGAACTTTCGTTGTTCCGTCTGCTTGATCAGTTTCCGCTCTATGGCGTCATCGCGCCGCTTTCGCTGGTCCTGATCGTGATATTCTTCGTCACATCATCTGACAGCGGCTCGTTGGTGATCGATACGATCACGGCTGGCGGAAAAATGGACGCGCCGGTCGCGCAGCGGATATTCTGGTGCACGCTCGAAGGTCTGGTTGCAATCGCGCTTCTTCTCGGTGGCGGGTTGTCGGCACTTCAGGGGGCGGCGGTCTCGACCGGTATCCCGTTCACGATTATCGTTCTTTTGATGTGCTGGTGCCTGTATTCTGCGCTGAGAACAGAAGAACACTGAGCCGGCAACACTTTGGGAATGCGGAGCCAGCGGAAACGCTGGCTCTTTTTTTGTGACGCCGGCGCTTTGAAGCGTCCGTCGATGCTAAATATATTTTCAAACAAACTATTGCCTGGTCACCTGATGCAAGGGCAGAATTGCAGATCTGTTAGGTCATACAGGGGCAGCCAATTGGAACCAATTGCCTTTACGTTGGAAATGGGTGCGGTGATCGCATTGCTGGCGTTCACAGTATTCCTTTTCGTATCCGAAATAATCCGAATAGATCTCGCCGCTTTGCTGGTCCTGGTGATGGTGGGAATTCTAAGTTACGTGCCGGGGCTCGAACGCCTGGCGGATGTCACGCACCTGTTCGACGGCTTCGCGTCAAACGCGGTCATCTCGATTATTGCGGTTATGATTGTCGGTGCCGGGCTTGATCGCACGGGCATCATGAACAAGGTTGCGGCAGCGATCCTGAAACATGGTGGCACGACCGAGGCACGGATAGTGCCGATCGTGTCGGGAACCGTCGGCTTCATCTCCAGCTTCCTGCAAAACGTCGGTGCGGCGGCACTTTTTCTGCCGGTTGTCAGCCGGATATCGGTGCGCTCGGGCATCCCGCTCAGTCGATTGCTGATGCCGATGGGCTTTTGCGCCATATTGGGCGGGACCATGACGATGGTCGGCTCTTCGCCGCTGATCCTGCTCAACGACCTGATCGTCACCGCCAATACCAGCCTGCCTGATGATCAGAAAATGCAACCCTTTGGATTATTCTCGGTCACGCCGATAGGTGCCGCGCTGATATTGACGGGCATTCTGTATTTTCTCTTTCTCGGCAGATGGGTATTGCCGGGATCGTCCGATCCCATTGATGTGGCCTCGGGCCACGGGACATCAGAGTATCTGGAACGCGTCCACGGTTTGCACGCGAACGTATTTGAAGTGGACGTTCCCGAAGACAGCCCGCTTGTGGGTCAAATCCTCGCTGACATTAACAACGAAAATAACCTCTACATTATCTCGACCTTTTATCGCGGAAAGGCGTCGATGATCCAGATTCTGACCGCCGAAATTGCGGCACCCTGTCGTTTGGCGATCATCGGACAGGATTTGGTGGTCAAAAGCTTCGCGGATCGGTTCGGCCTGACCGTCCGCCCGGAACTGGATGTATTTGTCGAGGAATTTGCGCCAACCAATGCCGGCGTTGCCGAGCTCGTCATTCCCCCGGATTCCAAGCTAATCGGTAAAAGCCCGCGCGACGTTTTGCTCAGGAAGACCTATGGCCTTAGCCTCATGGCAATACACCGGGGCGAAGACATACTCAGCCACGTCAAAACCGAAGAACACGAACCAACGCAGATTGGCCTGGTTCCCTTTCAGACAGGCGACATGCTTGTCGCACATACCCGGTGGGACAACTTGATGCGGCTGAAGCGTGACCGTGATTTCATCGTTGTCACAGCCGATTTCCCACAAGACGAGCTTCGGCCGCACAAAGTCGGCCCTGCACTCTTTTTCTTCATAGTCGCACTGTCGCTCATTTTGTTCACGGACGTACGCCTTTCGCTCTGCCTTCTGACCGGCGCGGTGGGCATGTTGCTGACTCGCGTGCTGAGCATTGACGAGGCGTATCAGGCGGTGGGCTGGAATACGGTTTTCTTGTTGGCGAGCCTAATTCCGCTTGGTCAGGCGGTGCAAAACACTGGCACGGCCGAGTGGATCGCCCAGCAAATTCTCACACTGCTTGATGGCTGGCCGATCTGGGCATTGCAGGCGGGTGTGGCCATACTCGCCACCGTCTTCTCGTTGGTTATGTCCAACGTTGGCGCAACTGTGCTTCTTGTCCCGCTGGCTGTGTCAATCGCGGTTGCCGCGGGCGCCAGCCCGGCGGTTTTCGCTCTGACGGTTGCAATCTCGACTTCCAACTCCTTCATCATCCCGACGCATCAGGTGAACGCGCTGATCATGGGGCCTGCGGGTTACAAGGTGAAGGATTTCGTAAAATCCGGCGGCATCATGACGGTGCTGTTTCTGGTGGTGTCGCTGACGATGCTGAACATTGTTTTCTAATGCCGGGTTTCGACTGCATCGAACTTTTGTGTAGATCGCCAGTCACTGCTAGTATTACAAATTCACTACGGGGGAGCTTGGAAAATTCCATGGAAGCGACAGTCAAAAAATCCAAGAAAGTATCAACAAAAGCCTATGACGAGGAAATCGCTCGGCTTCAGATCGAACTGGTCAAGCTTCAGGAGTGGGTGAAGGCCACAGGCCACCGGGTGGCGATTGTCTTTGAAGGACGCGATGCGGCGGGTAAAGGCGGAACGATCAAGCGCATCACAGAAGCCCTGAATCCACGTATTTGCCAGGTCGTGGCGCTGCCCGCGCCCACCGAACGCGAGAAAACCCAATGGTATTTTCAGCGATATGTGACGCATCTGCCCGCCGCAGGGGAAATCGTCATCTTCGACCGTTCCTGGTATAATCGCGCCGGTGTTGAGCGCGTGATGGGGTTCTGCTCAGAGGAAGAATACAAAGAGTTTATGCGAAGCGCGCCTGAGTTCGAGCGGATGCTTGTCCGCTCCGGCATACAGCTGATCAAATACTGGTTCTCGGTCAGCGATGATGAACAGGAACGGCGATTTCAAAAGCGCCTCACCGACCCGACCAAGCAATGGAAGCTTAGCCCGATGGATCTCGAAAGCCGGAAACGCTGGGTGGACTACAGCCAGGCGAAAGACACGATGTTCTCGCACACCGACATCAAGCAGGCGCCTTGGTATGTGGTCAACTCCGATGTCAAAAAACACGCGCGCGTCAACTGTATCAGCCATTTATTGTCCCTGATCCCCTACGAAGAAGTTGCCCGCGAAGCTGTCGTTCTGGAGGATCGACCGCCCCAGAAGGGATATGTCCGTCCGCCGATGGACGAACAGGAGTTCGTGCCCGAAGCGCATGAAGGTTTTCTTTAAGACGCGGAAAATCTGATACACGCTCCGGATGTAGGGCGAACTAAATCATTGCAATAATCCAATACTTGTGAATCCTGTCGTCACGACAGCGGGGAACGAAGCGGTGACGTTTCGGCTGCGTAACGACGCGAGGGATCATGGGCACATCAGATCGCACTAAATCCGCCTATATTGTTCCGGATTCAATATGTCCGAACTGCGAAGCACAGGTTGTCACTGACGGCGTGAAAGAATGGTGCAGCAACGCCAAGTGTGACTACGGGCACAAGACCGCTCAAGATCGCGGTGCCTGGCAGGAAACCGGCTCGAACGCGGGGTAAGGTTACTCTGGCGAAAGCGCGTCGCGAAGCGCGATATACGACGCCTTTGGCGTTCGCGCCTGCGTGTCATAGTCAACATGGACAATGCCGAACCGCTTATCGTAGCCACACGCCCATTCGAAATTATCTAAAAGCGACCACACAAAGTATCCCTTTACGGGCACACCGTCGACCATCGCGCGATGCACTTGCCGCAAATGCTCTTCGAAGAACTGAATGCGATGCACATCATCGACCTGACCGTCGCGAACACGGTCATCACTCGCCATCCCGTTTTCGGTGACATAGATTGGAATGCCGCTTGAATATTCACGGTGAAGCCGCGTCAGAAACGCGTGAAGGCCCTCGGGGTAGATCTCCCAATCCATACCCGTTTTGGGTAACGGCCCTGACACATCGCGGTAATGCGGCCAGGCGGCTTTGCCTGCGTATTCGATCACATTGCGCGTGTAGTAATTGACGCCCAACCAGTCGATTGGCGCGGAGATTGCAGGTAAATCGTCGAGAAATCCCGAGGGCATATGCGGCTCAAGTGCCGACAAGATATCCTCGGGGTATCGCCCATGGAAAAGCGCCTCGGCGAACCAGCGATTGGATATACCGTCAAAAAACCTGGCCGCCGACACATCCTCTGGCGCATCCGTCGCTGGCTCAGCATATGTGAAGTTCAACACGATTCCTGCGTTACACTGGTTTTCGGCGCGAAGAACTTCCATCGCCCGCGCATGTGCCAATAGGGTAAAGTGCCCGGCCCGGGCGGCCGCGCGTATATCGCGAAGCCCTGGTGCATGGACGCCGATGAAATGTCCCAGCCAGGCGACACACCACGGCTCGTTGATCGTCGCCACCGCGTCCACACGATCCCCAATACGGCCAACCACGGCTTGCGTGAAATCAGCAAACCGATCAGCAATGTCCCGATTTCTCCAGCCGCCGATATCGGCCAGCGCGGATGGCAGATCCCAATGGTAAAGCGTGAGAAATGGAGAAAGGCCGCGGGCCAGAACTGCATCCACAAGCCGGTCATAGAAATCCAGACCCTCGGCATTCAGTGTCCGGCCATCCGGCATAACCCGCGCCCAGGATGTGGAAAATCGGTAGGCATCGAAACCGCCCGCGCGAACCAGATCAAGATCAGCATCCAGCAAGTGATAATGGTCGCACGCGATCGCGCCGTTCTGCCCTAAATGCACATTGCCCGGCGTCGCGGCAAAGGTGTCCCAATGCGAAGGTCCAACATTTCCAAACGATGTGCCTTCGATCTGGTAGGCAGAAGTAGCGACGCCGAAGGCGAAGTCTTCGGGGAAATCGCGGCGCGCAAAGGTTAAAGTCAACCCCACGTTCCCCAGCGTCCGGCGGCGATAGGAAGGCGTGACCAGGCTTCAGGCATCTTCGACCAGCACAACGCCCGGAAGCGATTTAAGCGCGCCTTTGATCTTAGGCGACACCGGCCAGCCATCGCCAATTGGCACGGGCACATCCTGCGGCGCGTCTTGCAGCGGTACCGCCAGCGCGGTGACACAAATTTCGCCCTTGATCCTGACTGAATTGTCATCACGAAAGCGCTCCAAAACCGACTGGATCAGCGGCACCGCCTGAATGTCGTCGATCATCACGTTCAATCCCGCCGCCCCCGCTTCAACGACGCCGTCTATCGGCGCGACGCTCCTCGAGATTGGGTCGAATTGCCCTTCATTGAAGCGCGCTTCAAGCGTCATAACGACTTGTGTCGTTTCCTCGAATACCTTGCGAACCGCCTCAAAATCGTCAGGGAAAAGCGCCATGCCCGAAACCTGGCCGGTCGGATCCGAGATATTCATTCTAAAAAACCGCGTGCCGCGCCCGGATTTGCGTTCTTGCAATCCCGATACAATGACGCCAACCCGCGCTATCGCCGCGCCCTCGGCTTCCGCCTTTTCCTGAGTTTCTGCCAGCGTTAACAAACCCTTGCGTTTCAGCGCCACGGCATAATCGTCCAGCGGATGCCCCGACAGGTAAAATCCGATCGCAATCTGCTCTTCCGCCAGCCGTTCGTTGGGCAACCAATCGTCAACCGGCGACAGCCTCGGCTCGGGCAGATCGTCGCCTGCCTCGCCAAAAAGCGAGACTTGCGCGCTTCCACGCTGGTCGTGGATTGCCGCGGAATAAGCCGTCAGCGCATCGAGCGATTGGAAAATCCGGCGACGGTTTGGGTCCAGTTGATCAAACGCTCCGGCGCGGGCCAGCATTTCCAGCGGGCGCTTTCCAATCCGCTTCAGATCCACCCGCTTCGCGACGTCGAATATATTGACGAACATCTTGTCGTCACGCGCTTGCGTGATCAGGCGCATCGCCTCCAGCCCGACATTCTTAAGCGCGCCCAGCGCATAGACCAGTTTGTTTTCAGAGACAGAAAAGTGTGCACCCGACCGGTTAACACAGGGCGGCACGATGCCGATACCCAGCCCTCGCCGCGTTTCCTCGGCATAGACCCCAAGCTTGTCAGTCAGATGCAGATCGCAATTCATCACGCCAGCCATGAACTCGACCGGATAGTTCGCCTTCAACCAGGCCGTCTGATAGCTGACGACCGCATAAGCGGCGGCGTGGGATTTGTTGAAACCGTAGTTGGCGAATTTGTCCAGGAGGTTCCAAACCTCAAGCGCCTTCCTTAACTCCACACCATTTTTCGCGGCACCTTCCAGAAATTTTGGCCGCTCGGCGTCCATCGCTTCCTGAATTTTCTTGCCCATGGCCCGACGCAAAAGATCGGCGCCACCTAGTGAATATCCCGCCATCTCCTGCGCGATCTGCATCACCTGTTCCTGATAAACGATGATGCCCTGGGTTTCGTCCAGGATATGATCGATCAGCGGATGCAGACGCTCGCGGTCAGCGCGCCCGTTCTTGACGTCGCAATACTGCGGGATGTTCTCCATCGGGCCCGGGCGATAAAGTGCCACCAGTGCGACGATGTCTTCGATGCAGGTGGGCTTCATGCGCCGAAGCGCGTCCATCATGCCCGAGCTTTCCACCTGGAACACCGCAACGGTGCGGGCCTTTGCATAAAGCTCATAGGCTTTCGGGTCGTCGAGCGGGATCGTGCCGATGTCGATCTTCACCCCGCGCTCTTTCAGAAGATCGACCGCGTTTTGAATGACCGTCAATGTTTTCAGGCCCAGAAAATCGTACTTCACCAATCCGGCCTGCTCGACCCATTTCATGTTAAACTGCGTCGCGGGCATATCTGATCGCGGGTCGCGGTAGATTGGCACCAGCTCATCCAGCGGCCTGTCACCGATCACGACGCCCGCCGCATGGGTGGAGGCGTTCCGCAGCAACCCTTCGACCTGCTTGCCGTAGGTCAGCAATCGATCCACAACTTCTTCCGCTTTCGCCTCTGCCCGAAGCCGCGGTTCTTCGGCTAGCGCTTTTTCGATACTGACGGGTTTGACGCCCTCGACCGGGATCAGCTTCGACAACCGGTCCACCTGGCCATAGGGCATCTGGAGTACGCGCCCGATGTCGCGCACAGCGGCCTTCGACAAAAGTGCGCCAAATGTGATGATCTGACCGACCCTGTCGCTGCCGTATTTATCCTGCACATAGCGAATGACCTCCTCGCGGCGGTCCATGCAAAAATCGATGTCGAAGTCCGGCATCGAAACCCGCTCGGGGTTCAAAAAGCGCTCGAACAGCAGCGAATACTTAAGCGGATCAAGGTCCGTGATCGTCAGTGCATACGCGACCAGTGAACCGGCACCGGATCCGCGGCCCGGACCGACAGGAATACCCTTTGCTTTCGCCCATTTTATGAAATCGGCAACGATCAGGAAATAACCGGGAAATCCCATACTTTCGATGATGCCAAGCTCAAACTCCAGCCGCTTCTCGTAGTCCTTGCGTGGCCCCGCAGGCTCGATTGCGGCAAGCCTTTCCTCAAGACCGGATTTTGCCTCGCGACGAAGTTCTTCGATCTCGTCATCGGCAAACCTTGGCAGGATCGGTGGATGCGTCTCAGCGGCAAAGGCGCAGCGCCGGGCAATCTCGACCGTGCTCTCAACCGCCTCCGGCAAATCCGCAAACAGCGCTGCCATCTCTGAAGGAGATTTGAAATAGTGCTGTGGTGTCAGCTGTCGGCGCGGTGCTTGCTGATCAACATAGGCACCATCGGCGATACAGATCAGCGCGTCGTGCGCCTCGTACATGTCGGCCTTTGGGAAATAGACATCGTTTGTCGCGACCAGCGGCAGACCTTGCCCGAATGCCATCTCAATAAGCGGCCCCTCGGTCAGTTGCTCGGCCTCGGGCAATTGTCCGTTCTCGGTCGGGTGCCGCTGCAATTCCAGATAAAGACGGTTGGGGAAAATGGCGGCAAGCCTCGAAACGAGCGCTTCCGCCTTCGGTCGCTGACCCGCGCGCAGCATCCGTCCGATAGGGCCATCCGGGCCACCGGACAGACAGATTAAGCCGCCCGAAAGCGCCTCGAGTTCCTCAGGCGTCACATGCGGGAAATCCGATTCACGCAGATAGAGCGCCGAGTTCAGCTTCATCAGGTTTTCATAGCCCTGTCGGTTCTGCGCCAGCAAAACGATGGGTGCTGGCTTGGCAGGACTTCCGCCCGGCGCAGCGGCCTCGTAGGCCAGATCAATCTGGCAACCAAGGATCGGCTGAATGCCGGCGTCCAGCGCGGTGACCGAAAATTCAAGCGCCGCGAACATATTATTGGTGTCCGTCACCGCCACCGCCGGCATGGACATCTTCTCGCAAAGACCCGGCAATTTCTTCAACCGAACAGCACCCTCAAGAAGTGAGTATTCAGTGTGAAGCCGAAGATGTACAAACTTGAGGCGATTGCTCATGCCGCGATCCTATTCACTGTGTTCTCCGACGAAAAGCGGCAATCGACGGCTAGTGCGCGCAACCTGTTCCGGGCGCACCCTGTCACCCGCTTTAATCGGTGCTCAAACACAAACGCCAACCATTTTCAAAAATTACCGAAGAATACCGTCGGAAATTCCTGATTGCCAAACGACCGAGTCTTCGCGTTCAATGCCCAGTAGACCAAGGTCGCGCGCTCTCTACGCCGCATCGACGGCGCGCAACAGGCCAGGGTTCCGGGTAAGGCGGCGGGACTTCAGATGACAATCAGGTTTTCTCTTAACGGGGAAACAGTAAATGTCGATGCCCCCGCAACGACGACGTTGTTGGATTGGCTTCGCGAAGACCGTGGACTGACCGGAACCAAAGAAGGCTGCAACGAAGGCGATTGCGGTGCTTGCACAGTGATGGTGACCGACGAAAGCGGCGCGCGCGCCTTGAATTCGTGCATTTTGTTCCTGCCTCAGCTGCACGGCAAAGCCATTCGTACTGTCGAAGGCATCGGCGGTCCAAACGGATCCCTGCATCCGGTGCAGCAGGAGATGATCACCAATCATGGCAGCCAATGCGGCTTTTGCACGCCGGGCTTCATTGTCTCAATGGCGGTTGGGCATTTGAATGGCCGCACCGATCACGACGATGTATTGGCCGGAAACCTTTGCCGTTGCACCGGATATGCGCCAATTGTCCGCGCGGCCGAAGCGGCTGAAGGCAAACCTGCGCCGGATTGGATGAACGACGCGCCGCCCGATTGCGATGCGCTGGGCTTTGTTCCCGAGACATCTGACGAATTGGCCACCTGGTACGAAGCGCACCCGGATGCAACTCTGGTCGCGGGCGCGACCGACGTGGGCCTATGGGTCACCAAACAACTACGCGATCTTGAAGACATCGCCTTCTTGAACCGGTGCCGCGACCTTCAGCAAATCGAAGATCAGGGCGACACCTTGCGGGTCGGTGCCGGTGTCACAATGGCCGCCCTTCTGCCCGAATTGCGCAAATTTAACCCGTCCTATGCCGAAATGGTTCGGCGATACGGATCTGAACAGGTCCGCCAGGCCGCAACTATCGGCGGCAACATCGCGAACGGCTCTCCGATCGGCGACAACCCCCCGGCATTGATCGCTTTGGCCGCGACGCTCCATCTTCGAAAGGGCGACACGCGCCGCGATCTGCCAATCGAGGATTTCTTCGTCGAATACGGCAAACAGGACCGCCAGAAGGGCGAATTTGTCGAAGCGGTCACCTTCACAAAATCTGCGCCCGACTTCAGATGCTACAAGCTTTCGAAGCGCTTCGATCAGGACATTTCAGCCGTCTGCGGCTGTTTCAACCTTCGGATTGAAGACGGTGTCGTTGCCGAGGCCCGCATCGCATTCGGCGGCATGGCGGCCACTCCGAAACGCGCCGCAGCGGTCGAGGCCGCATTGCTCGGGCAGGCATGGAACGAAGACACCGTGCGCAAGGCCATGGCCCTCATGAGCGAAGATTTCACGCCGCTCACGGATATGCGCGCTGGGCAGGAATATCGTCTCAAATCAGCCGAAAACATGCTGCTGCGCTATTTCCACGACCTCAATGGCAATGATATCAGCGTGTTGGAGGTAAGCGCATGAGCGTTGCAAAACCTCTCCCGCACGACGCGGCACGGCTCCACGTCACCGGCCAGGCGCGCTATGTAGACGACATCCCGCTGCCAAAAAACGCCCTGCATCTGGCCTTTGGGACGTCCACGATCGCCCACGGCGAGATCACGTCGATGAATTTGGATGCGGTGCGCGCCGCACCTGGCGTGGTCGCAGTCCTGACGGCGGAAGATCTGCCGCACGAGAACGATGTATCACCCTCCCCGATCCCTGAACCCTTGTTGTCCGAGGGATCGGTGCATTTTGTCGGGCAACCGATTTTCCTCGTTGTCGCGGAAAGTCATCTGGAGGCTCGAAAGGCAACCCGTTTGGGCCAGATCGAATACCGCGAGCTGCCCGCGATCCTCAGTGTGGATGAAGCGCTTGCCGCAGACAGCCATTTCGAAGAGGGACCAAGGATTTACACACGCGGCGATGCTAACGCCGCCATCTCAGACGCCACGCACATGGTCGAAGGCCGCTTCGACATCGGCGGGCAGGAACACTTCTATCTTGAAGGTCAGGCCGCCGCGGCGTTGCCGCAAGAAGGCGGCGACATGATTGTCCATTCGTCGACCCAGCACCCGACCGAGATCCAGCACAAGGTCGCCGAAGCACTGGGCCGCCCGATGAATGCCGTCCGCTGCGAGATCCGGCGCATGGGCGGTGGCTTCGGCGGCAAGGAAAGCCAGGGCAACCATCTGGCAGTCTCATGTGCAGTCGCCGCCGATTTGACGGGCCGCCCCTGCACCATGCGATACGACCGCGACGATGACATGGTGATCACCGGCAAACGCCACGATTTCCGCATCGACTACCGCACAGGATTTGACGCCGATGGGCGCATTACCGGCGTCGAGTTCCTTCAGCTTTGCCGCTGCGGCTGGAGCCAGGACCTGTCGCTGCCAGTTGCCGACCGCGCCATGCTCCACGCCGACAACGCCTATTTCATCCCGAACATGCGCATCGTGTCGCATCGCCTTAAGACCAATACGCAGTCCGGCACCGCGTTTCGCGGCTTTGGCGGCCCGCAGGGAATGATCGGGATCGAGCGTGTTCTCGATCACATCGCCCACAGGCTTGGCCTTGACCCGGTCGATGTACGGCAAGCGAACTATTACCGCTCGGCGGCGACAATCGCCTGCGGTAAAGGTGATGCGCAAACAACGCCTTACGACATGCCCGTCGAAGATTTCGTTCTCGATGAGATGACCGACGAACTGGTCAAATCCAGCGACTACAAGGCGCGCCGCGATGCCGTTCGCGCGTGGAACACGAAGAACGATATCCTGAAAAAGGGCATTGCGCTTACGCCGGTGAAGTTCGGGATCAGCTTCACGCTGACGCATCTCAATCAGGCTGGCGCGCTGGTTCACGTCTATCAGGACGGCTCGATCCACATGAACCACGGCGGCACCGAAATGGGCCAGGGCCTCTTTCAGAAAGTCGCGCAAGTGGCCGCGGCGCGGTTCGGTGTGGAAGCGGATCGCATCAAGATAACCGCGACCGACACCGCCAAGGTTCCAAACACGTCGGCGACGGCGGCGTCATCGGGATCAGACCTGAACGGCATGGCGGTGAAAGCCGCCTGCGACACCATTCGTGACCGACTTGCCGATTTTGTGGCCGAACGCGCGCAAGCAGATGTGGCATCGGTTCGCTTCGAAAACGGAATGGTCCACGTCGGCGGCGAAAGCCTGACGTTCAATGCGGTTATAAAAGACGCCTACATGAACCGGATCAGCCTAAGCGCGACTGGTTTTTACAAGACGCCCAAGATCGTCTGGGATCGGATCAAGGGAACCGGTCGACCATTCTATTATTTTGCCTATGGTGCCGCCGTGACCGAAGTTGTCGTGGACACCCTGACCGGCGAAAACCGTATCCTGCGCACGGACATCCTTCACGATTGCGGAGTATCGCTGAACCCGGCACTCGATATCGGCCAGATCGAGGGCGGTTACGTTCAGGGTGCAGGCTGGCTGACCACGGAAGAGCTGATTTGGGACGCCAAGGGACGGCTTCGCACCCATGCGCCCTCGACCTACAAAATTCCCGCCTGTTCGGATCGGCCCGATGTCTTCAACGTCGCGCTTTGGGAAGGACCGAACCGCGAAGACACGATTTACCGGTCAAAAGCAGTCGGTGAACCGCCGCTGATGTTGGGTATTTCCGCGCTGATGGCGCTAAGCGATGCGGTTTCCGCCTGTGGCGACGCCTATCCCGCACTTGATGCGCCAGCGACAGCCGAGGAGTTGTTCATGACGATCCGACGGGTGCAGGCATGACCTTTGCGCTTGATGAGCTCTGTCGCGCCGTCGCCTCTGGCCCAGTTGCCCGCGTTGTTGTCGCCGAAGTCAAAGGGTCGGCACCGCGCGAGGTTGGCGCGGCGATGTTGGTCACAGCGCTTGAGACTATCGGAACCATCGGCGGCGGTGCGCTCGAGTTTGAGGCGATCCGAATGGCGCGGTCCGCGCTCAGCGATGGCACAGATCGGCTGGACCGACACCCGCTTGGCCCCGGACTGGGCCAGTGCTGCGGCGGCGCGGTCACGCTTTTGACCGAGGTTTGGAGCGCTGCCCGCCTCGATATCATGACCGGCGAAGTCGTCGCCCGGCCGCTTCCCGGAATTTCGCTGGATGCACCGCTCGCCGTTCGCCGTTTAATCGCGGCGTCGCGCTCTTCCGGCGACGCCCCGCCACCACGTATTGTCGGCGACTGGATGGTCGAACCCGTCACGAAACCCTGCCGCGAAATATGGATCTGGGGCGCTGGCCACGTTGGCCGTGCGATCGTGGGCGTCTTGGCCCCGCTACCGAATTTAACCATCAGATGGGCAGACACCGGCAAGGATCGCTTTCCGACCACCATTCCCGAAAACGTTAAAACACTCATCGCCGAGAACCCGGCAGAATTGGCGCCCCTTGCGCCCCCACATGCCGAACACCTCGTGCTGACATATTCGCACGCCTTCGACCTTGAAATTTGCCATCGCCTGCTAGGGCAGCCATTCAAATCACTCGGTCTGATCGGATCGGCCACCAAACGCGCCCGCTTCCGCTCGCGGCTCGCATCACTCGGCCACACGCCCGGACAAATCGACCGTATGCAATGCCCGATCGGCGATCCGGCACTTGGAAAACATCCACAACAAATAGCGCTTGGCGTCGCCGCCGAGCTAATGAAATCCAACGAATTGGGGATAGATATGATTGGGAAACAGGCGTGAGTGCGGGGTCACTCCTGGCTGTGGAGGGGCTTCGAAAGGCTTATCCCGGTGTCGTCGCCAACAATAACGTGACGTTTTCGGTCGGCGTGGGTGAAGTCCACGCATTGCTGGGCGAAAACGGTGCCGGAAAATCGACCCTGGTTAAGATGGTTTACGGCCTCGTCAAACCCGATGCGGGCCACATGACATTCGATGGCAATGCTTACACACCCGGCAGCCCGCACGAGGCGCGTTCTACCGGTATCGCTATGGTTTTCCAGCATTTTTCGCTGTTCGAGGCCTTGAATGTTGCAGAAAACGTCGCACTCGGAATGGAGGAACCGCCGCCCATGCGCGAGCTGGCCGGGCGCATCCGTGAAGTCAGCGAAAACTATGGCCTGCCGCTT
Organism: uncultured Boseongicola sp.; assembly: GCA_964194845.1. Taxonomy (GTDB): domain Bacteria; phylum Pseudomonadota; class Alphaproteobacteria; order Rhodobacterales; family Rhodobacteraceae; genus CAXMNX01. The sequence goes on along the minus strand of CAXMNX010000098.1, from coordinate 23,465 downwards.
GATCCGGGTCGGCTAGTCGGCGATCTATCCGCCGGGGAACGCCAGCGCGTCGAGATCATCCGATGCTTGCTGCAAGACCCGAAATTGCTGATCATGGACGAGCCGACCAGTGTCTTGACCCCGCAAGAGGTCGATATCCTTTTTGAAACGCTCAGAAAGCTGCAATCCGAAGGCACGTCGATCCTTTATATCAGCCACAAACTGGAGGAAATCCGGTCCTTGTGCGACGGCGCAACAATCCTGCGGCTGGGCGAAGTTGTCGGAAGCTGTGATCCGCGCGAAAAGACTGCCCGCGAACTTGCCGAGATGATGGTCGGGACCGAGCTTAAGACGCCGTCGGCGGCGGATCACGATCTTGGCGACGTCGCCTTGTCGCTTAAAGGGCTTTCGGTCAAGTCGGCCAACCCCTTTGGGACATCGTTGAAGGACGTGACGCTTGAGATACGCCAGGGTGAAGTCCTTGGCATCGGTGGTGTCGCAGGTAACGGCCAGGATGAACTTCTAGGCGCGTTATCGGGCGAGCTTCTTGCCAAGGCCGACACGGTCGTGCTGAACGGCCAACCTATTGGCGATCTTGGTCCAAACGCGCGACGGGCAATCGGCCTTCTGGCCGCGCCCGAAGAACGGCTGGGCCACGCTGCCGCGCCTGACATGAGCCTTATAGAAAATGCAGTCCTCACCGGCCAGGTCCGCAAAAACATGGTGCATCGTGGGCTGATCGACTGGGCCAAGGCGCGGGCGTTTGCTGAAGAGGTGATCGCTGAGTTTGATGTTCGGACACCGGGTGCCGGCAACGCCGCACGGGCGCTTTCGGGCGGCAACCTTCAGAAATTTGTCATTGGCCGCGAGATTTTGCAAAAACCCGATGTGCTGGTGGTAAACCAGCCAACCTGGGGCGTCGACGCGAGTGCGGCCGCAGCAATCCGGCAGTCCATCCTCGATTTGGCCGCTGAAGGTGCTGCGATTCTGGTGATCAGCCAGGACCTGGACGAATTGATGGAGATCTCCGGCCGGTTTGCCGCGTTGAACGAAGGCCGCCTCAGCGAACCACGCTCGGCACAGGGCCTCACAATCGACGAGATCGGCTTGATGTTGGGGGGTGCCCACGGAATGGAAGTCGCCCACATCCACGAGGAGGCAAACGCATGATACGGCTGGAGAAACGCCCGACGCCGTCGCGCGGATGGAGTTACTTGGCGCCGTTGGTTGCTGTTTTGGCCACCATGGTTGCCGGCGGCATTTTATTCGCATTTCTTGGAAATGATCCTCTGGTCACAATTCGCACGATTTTCTGGGATCCATTGTTCGGCCCGCTGGCCTCGTACTTTCGAGGTCAACTTTTAATCAAAGCCGGGCCGCTGATCCTGATCGCCGTTGGGCTCAGCATGGGTTTCCGCGCGGGCATCTGGAATATCGGTGCCGAAGGCCAATACATCATGGGCGCGATATTCGGTGCCGCGATGGGTCTGGCGTTCTATCCGATGGAAGCGCGCTGGCTGATCTTTCCGCTGATGATAATCGCCGGAGCCTTCGGCGGATTTCTCTGGGCAATGATCCCCGGCATTCTAAAGACCCGGTTCAACACCAACGAGATCCTTGTCTCGCTGCTTCTGGTCTATGTGGCCGAGCAAATATTGGCATCAATGGCGCTGGGCCTGCTCAGAAACCCCGAAGGTTCGGGATTTCCGGGCTCGCGAAATCTGCGCCAGTATGAAAGCACAGCAAACAACGAGCTGATCGCCGGTTGGGGTATGCACTGGGGCGTCGTCGCGGCGTTTATCGCGGTCATATTCGCCTACATTCTGCTGACCCGCCACATTATGGGCTTCAACATCCGCCTCGCCGGCGCAAGCCCGCGCGCGGCTAAATTTGCCGGCGTAAATCCAAATCGCCTGATCCTGTTTTGTCTTGGCCTCTCGGGTGCTTTGGCTGGATTGGCGGGCATGTTCGAGGTCGCAGGTCCGGCAGGTCAGATCAGCATCGACTTCAACGTCGGTTATGGTTTCACCGCGATCATCGTCGCGTTCCTTGGCCGCCTGCATCCGGTTGGCATATTGCTGGCCGGGCTCTTGATGGCGCTGACCTATATCGGCGGTGAAGCAGCACAAGCGACGCTTGGCCTGCCCGCCGCCGCAATCCAGGCATTCCAGGGAATGCTGCTGTTTTTCTTGCTCGCGCTGGATGTTCTGACGAATTTCCGCGTGCGAATCGGACGGGAGGGCCACGCATAATGGGCTTGTCTATTCAAATTGACTTTCTGCTTGCGACGCTGATGGTGTCGTCAACACCCATCCTTCTGGCCGCCATTGGCGAGATGGTTACCGAACGCTCCGGCGTTCTGAACCTTGGTGTTGAAGGCATGATGATCGTCGGCGCAATCTGCGGATTTGCCATCGCGGTCGAAACCGGCTCGCCGTTTCTTGGGTTCGTTTTCGCCGCCATTGGCGGGGCGCTCTTGTCGCTGGTGTTTGGATTTCTGACGCAATATCTGCTGTCCAATCAGGTTGCCACCGGCCTTGCCCTGACGCTCTTTGGCCTCGGGCTGTCCAGCCTGATGGGGCAGGGTTATATCGGCGTCAAGCCGCCCTCGACCGGTCAAATAAACATACCCGTGCTGTCCGATCTTCCGTACCTGGGCCGCATCCTCTTCAGTCATGATCTTATGGTCTATTTCTCGCTCGTGCTTGTCGCCAGCGTCTGGGCGTTCCTGAAATATACACGCGCCGGTCTGATCCTGCGTGCCGTCGGCGAAAGCCACGATGCCGCCCATGCGCTGGGCTACAATGTGATATTCGTTCGCCTTTCGGCGATTGCGTTCGGCGGTGCTTGCGCCGGTCTGGGGGGCGCTTACCTCAGCCTTGTGCGCGTTCCGCAATGGACTGAAGGCATGACCGCAGGCGCGGGCTGGATCGCGCTGGCAATCGTAGTCTTTGCATCCTGGCGCGCTGGCCGCGTCCTTCTTGGCGCCTACCTATTTGGCGGCATCACCGTTCTACAGCTCAACCTTCAGGCCGCGGGCGTGGCAATCCCGGTCGAACTCTTGTCGATGTCGCCATACCTGATAACCATTCTTGTGCTGGTTATTATCTCGTCCGACCGCAACCGCGCCGCACTTAGTGCGCCGGCATCGCTTGGGCGGGCCTTTCATGCCTCACACTGAGGCCAATTGTAACACCACTGGGGAGAAACAAATGAAGAAACGTACATTCTTAGCAAGCGTCGCAGCCGCGGCATTCGCGACCGCCGCTTTTGCCGGAAGCCACGGCGACGGACCGGTGAAGGCAGGGTTCATCTACGTCGGTCCGGTGGGCGACGGCGGCTGGACTTTTGAGCATCACCAGGGCCTTCTCGCGGTTCAGGAACATTTCGGCGACAAGGTCGAAACCGTGTTTCAGGAAAGCGTGCCGGAAGGTGCCGATGCCGAACGCGCGATGACGCAGATGGCGCTTCAGGGTGCAGATATCATCTTCACCACGTCATTTGGTTATATGGACCCGACGATCAACGTCGCGGCAAAGTTCCCGGACGTGAAATTCGAACATGCCACCGGTTACAAGCGGGCTGATAACGTTTCGACCTATTCGGCGCGCTTCTATGAAGGCCGCGCGGTTCAGGGCCATATCGCCGGTAGCATGACCAAGACCAACAAGATCGGCTATATCGCGTCGTTCCCGATCCCCGAAGTTATCCGGGGCATCAATTCGGCCTATATCCACGCCAAAAAGGTGAATCCTGACATCGAGTTCTCGGTAATCTGGGCTTACACTTGGTTCGATCCGGCGAAAGAGGCGGATGCCGCCAAGGCCCTGATCGAAAATGGCGCCGATGTGGTGTTGCAGCATACAGACTCGACCGCACCGCAAGCCGCAGCCGAGACTGCGGGCAATGTCATCACGTTCGGTCAGGCATCGGACATGGGGGAATACGCGCCTTCACCGCGTGTGTCGTCGATTATCGACAACTGGGCGCCTTACTACATCGCGCGCGTGCAGGCGGTTTTGGACGGCACCTGGACAAGCGTTGACACCTGGGACGGCATTGGACCGGGCATGGTCGGGATCGGCGAGATTTCCGACGCCGTTCCTGCCGATGTGAAGGCCGAGGCAATCGCACTTCGGGATTCTCTGGCATCAGGCAGCTACCACCCGTTCACTGGCCCGCTGAACAAGCAAGACGGCTCGGCCTGGTTGGGCGCGGGCGAAACGGCCGACGACGGAACCCTTGCCGGAATGAGCTTTTATGTCGAAGGCATCAACGGCGATATTCCGAACTGATCCCACCAAATTGTTGGAAAGGCCGTCGTTTTCGGCGGCCTTTTCTTTTCTGCGTCTACGAGGGAAACTCGGGGCGAGTCAAAAGGGGCAGACAATGCACACAATCTCAGGAAAACCGGTGTCGGCGTTCAGCTTCGGCACAATGCAGTTTGGCAAAAAGGCCTCTGAATCTGACAGCGCGGCCATGTATAATGCCTGCCGGTCCTCGGGCATCAACTTTTTTGATACCGCGCACGCCTACACGGGCGGGGCGTCTGAAACCATACTTGGCCAGCTTGCAGCGAACGAGCGTGACGACGTGTTCATCGCCACAAAATGCGGCGAAGGCCAAAGCGTGGCACCCGACCTGATCCGCCGCGAATTCGACGAAAGCCGGCGGCGTCTCGGCATGGATACCGTTGATGTTCTCTACTTTCATCGCTGGGATCGCGACACACCTTTGGATGCCTCGTTCGGCGTACTGGCGGAACTTGTTCAACAGGGGTCTGTGCGATTTATCGGCGTTTCCAATTATGCCGCCTGGCAGGTGATGAAAGCGCAAAGAGTTGCCGAGGGTCTTGGTATTGGAATCTCGTTCCTGCAACCGATGTATAATCTCGTTAAACGACAGATCGAGGTTGAAATATTGCCGATGGCAATTTCCGAGGGCTTCAGCGTCTGTCCCTATTCGCCGCTGGGCGGCGGCCTGCTGACCGGTAAATATCAGGGCAAAGGAGGTGGCCGCCTGAATGACGATCCCATGTACGCACAACGCTATGCACCCAAGTGGATGCATCAGGTGCCGATTGACCTGACAGAGCTGGCCGCAAAAGCGGGCGTTCACCCTGCGACACTGGCTGTCGCCTGGGTCGCGCGGCACAAGGGCGTTCATGGGCCAATCATCTCTGCGCGGTCCGCCGAACAGCTTGCGCCGTCCCTGGCGGCGATTGATTACAATCTTGACGACGATCTATATGCGGCGATTTCCAGCCTTACGCCCGCGCCACCGCCTGCAACGGATCGGCTGGAAGAGGCATAGAGCTTGACAAGTTGGTTGTCACATGTCAATTTGACAACTAACCTGTCAAATTAAGCACCCGAGTAAATCCTGAATTTATGCCCGGCAGCGACCCTCATAACTCTGACCTCTACCAGCTACTGGTCCTGGCGCGCGACGCGCGGGTGCTTTGGCAGGCACAAAATACAAGGGCCAACGGCGGGCCGAAAATGACATACGCCGAATGCGGCATCCTTGAAATACTGGTGCGCGACGGCGCGCAATCCGTTCCTGCCATTGCACGCGCGCGTCTGGTCTCGCGCCAGCACATCCAAAAGCTCGTCGATGACCTCGCCAAAAGAAAACTGGTCGAGCTTCAACCCAATCCAGCGCACAAAACATCACCGCTTGTTGACGTGACGATTGACGGCGAGCGCGCCTATACAGCCGCTGCGTCGCGGGAAGCTGAAATTCTTATTGCGCTCGCCCCAAAACTCGCCACCGAAGAATTGCACCCCGCGCTTGATGGGCTAAGCGCCCTCGTCGAAGCGCTCAAGGCGGCCAGATAGTGCGAATTGCCATTATTGGCGGCGGCATTGCTGGGGTGTCGGCGGCAGCAGAGCTTGCGCCCCACGCCAGATGCACAGTCTTTGAAGCAGAACTCGTTCTTGGCTATCACGCCAGCGGGCGGTCGGCGGCGATGTTCGAGGAAAATTACGGCAATGTCGTTGTCCGCGCGCTGAACGCGGCATCGAAAGCAAGCCACGTCGCAGCAGAAGTTCTCAGCCCGCGCGGCTTGATGATGCTCGCACTTAGTGGCGAAGAGGCAAAGTTCGAACAGGATTGCGCCGAAATGCACCTGCAGTCGATCCCCTTGCGGGAAGCGCGCGACACTGTCCCGATCATTCACGACGATGTAATTCTTGCCGCAGTTCACGAAGACGCGTCAGATCTTGACACCGACAAGCTCCTGCAAGGATACGCGCGCGCTGCGCGAAACGCAGGCGCCGACATCCGACCTGGTGAACAGGTTTCAGTTCGCAAAGGGTCTGAGGGTTGGGTCGTAAAGACAGCATCCACCGAGATGGCATTTGATGTCATCGTAAACGCCGCCGGTGCCTGGGCGGACGGGATCGCGGATGGCGCGGGCATTCGTCCGCTCGGCCTGACGCCCCTTCGGCGATCAGTGGCGCGTCTTCCCGCACCCGGTGGGCACGATGTGCGCAACTGGCCGATGCTTTTTGGACCAGGCGAGACCTGGTACGCGAAACCCGATGCAGGCGGCTGGATCGTCTCACCCGCCGAGGAACACGCCGTCGAGCCTATGGACGCGTGGGCCGATGACATGGTTCTGGCCGAAGGCATCGCCCGGTATCAAGCGCATGTCAGCGAACCGGTAACCCGGGTCGAAAAGTCGTGGGCGGGCTTGCGGACCTTTGCGCCGGATCGAACGCTCGTAATTGGCGAAGACCCCGGCGCGACGGGGTTTTTCTGGATGGCGGGGCAGGGTGGTTACGGGTTTCAGACCGCGCCTGCGGCATCAAAGCTGCTGGCTGATATTGTGCTGAACCGGATACCCGAACTTGGCGAAACAACGGTCAGAGCCTTGTCGCCTGCGCGGTTCCACAAAACTTCGGTCGCTTAGGCGGGCATCTCAAACCGCGTAATCTGGCGAATGCCTTCGAACTTGGTCCCCGCAACGGACTTGCGCACGGCAGCTTCGGCGGCATCAAAGTCCTTTACCTCAAAACCGAAATTAACTTCATCCCTCCCGATCTCGGCACCGACGCATTCACCAAGGCCTTTTGCTTCAAGCGCCGCCTCGACGTGGTACATCGCCTCATTTCGAAAACCCAGCGCCAGATCTATGTCGTTACCGCCGCCGGAAAACGTGCCGGGAATTCTTGATATTTTGTAGCGAACTTCGATTGACCGATACATTTTGTGACCTCACGCAAAGTCCGGGTTGTAAGACACACGCTCGCGCAGCTTATAGCGCGGTGCTGGATAATCGGCGAACTTCGGGGCGAAGTCAGGAAACGTTTTGGTCAGATTTTCCTTCACCGACTTCGGGGCCTGCTTCAGCGTGGCCTTGTTGGGAAGGAAACTTTCAACCGGCAGCCCGTTTGCGCAGAAGACAAGATGCTCGTCGAAGACAACGTTGTAATAGACGACTTCCTCCGATGAACGGTCGCTAAACGCGCTGTCGTTCAAGCCGACAATGTCGCGCGCCGGGACAAGGCAGCTTTCGCCGTCGTCTTCATCCAGCAACCGCCACCCCGGGATCAGCAACCGATGCGCTGCACCCACCGAAAGCGTATGTTTTGGCATCATCGGGCCAATGGCGCGCGGTCGAATAACAATTGGCGCAAGAGATGGATCGGCGGCAATCTCGGCCACTGTTACCGTGCGCGTCCAGATCATGCGGACCGGTTGAAGCCCATCGTCGCGGGTGACGACCAGATCGCCGGGACGCAGGAACTCCACACGGCGCGCGCCGCAGGGCGTGCGCAGATTTGCGCCCGCACACAGCCCGCTCGCACCGGCCTTGCTGACCGGTTTGGCCTTTGAGATCTTCGCCGCCATGGTCACGTCCGCATCCCCTTTGCATGGCAAATTCCGTCCGACCCCAGCGTAAATTTAATTGTGACGGAATTAGGGAGTGGTCGAGGTGAATCCGGGGTCTGAGCGCGGGACTACGGCAAAATCGTTTCCAGAACGTGAACAATCAACCAAATTGGAGGTGATCGGCGCCGGATCTCGCATCAATACAGCCCTTGGCGGCGAGATTTCTATCAGACTGCGCGATTTGGCCACCGGGCCTGAGGGGCCCGCATTTCATCAACTATTTCAAGCGCTGCCGCCCTTGGATCGTCGGCGCGATGTATCGGTCGCCCGACGACAACGTGGTCGGCGCCCTCGGCGATCGCCTCGGCCGGTGTCATGACGCGCTTCTGATCACCCAGTTCAGCGCCCGCCGGTCGGACCCCGGGCGTCACGATCAGGCGGCCATCCGCGACGTCCAATGCGCGAATGCGGCGGGCTTCCTGCGGTGACGCTATGACGCCGTCAGCACCCGCTTCAAACGCCCGCGCCGCCCGCTCCTCGACCAGATCGGAAATTGACCCGTCCTTGATTTGTCCCGCGTCCAGATCATCGCGGTCCAACGACGTCAGCACCGTCACAGCAAGAATTTTCATGCACGACGCACCCGCGCCTTCTTTTGCAGCGCGCACCACGTGCGGATCGCCATGAACCGTCAGAAAATCCAGATCAAACTGCGCCAGTCCCCGCACCGCCGCCTCGACGGTTGCGCCAATGTCGAAAAGCTTCAAGTCCATGAAGATGCGCTTGCCGTGCTCGGCCTTCAGCTCGTTCGCCAAAGCCAACCCGCCCCCGGTCAGCATTCCCAGCCCTATTTTGTAGAATGAAACCGAATCGCCCAGCTTCGCCGCCAGCGCGTGCCCTTCCAGCGCGTTTGGGACATCCAAAGCAACGATCAGGCGGTCATCTGATTGGCTCATGTCGTTCCCCGTTGTTCTGAAGCTTCCCTGAGCAATCTTGGGCACGCCGTCAAGGCTCACCAACCCTTGCACCAGCCCATTTCAGCCCCCAAATAGAACCCAAGGCCCGAAAAAGTGTATGCCGCAATGCGGGTGCCAAAGGATTGGGCGCTTAATGAAGGAGAAGACCGATGGACTTGGAGAAGTTCACTGAGCGGTCGCGCGGCTTTTTGCAGGCCGCCCAGACGATCGCGATGCGGGAAAGCCACCAGCGGCTGGCGCCCGAACATTTGCTCAAAGCATTGCTGGACGACGATCAGGGGCTGTCTGCCAATCTGATCAAAAGCGCCGGCGGCGCGCCTGACCGCGTGCGAGAAGCGGTGGATTTGGCGGTTTCCAAATCGCCGAAAGTCACCGGCGACGCAGGCCAGACCTATATGGACCAGCAAACCGTCAAGGTTCTGGAAGAGGCCGCGAAGATAGCCAAAAAGGCAGGCGACAGCTTTGTCCCGGTCGAGCGGATCCTGACCGCACTTGCGGTCGTGAAGTCCAAAGCGAAAGACGCGCTCGAAGCAGGCGCCGTTAACGCTCAGGCGCTGAACACTGCAATCAACGATGTCCGCAAGGGCCGCACCGCAGACACTGCGTCCGCCGAAGAAGGCTATGACGCGCTGAAAAAATACGCGCAGGACCTGACCGAAGCAGCGCGCGATGGCAAAATTGACCCGATCATCGGGCGCGACGAGGAAATCCGCCGCGCCATGCAGGTGCTGTCGCGCCGCACCAAGAACAACCCCGTCCTGATCGGCGAACCCGGCGTCGGCAAAACCGCTATTGCTGAAGGCCTCGCGATACGGATCGTCGATGGCGATGTGCCGGAAAGTCTTAAGAACAAGAAGCTTATGGCGCTCGACATGGGCGCACTGATCGCCGGGGCGAAGTATCGCGGCGAGTTTGAGGAACGCCTGAAAGCCGTCCTTTCGGAAGTTACCGCCGCCGCAGGCGAGATCCTCCTTTTCATCGACGAAATGCACACACTGGTCGGTGCGGGCAAGGCCGATGGCGCGATGGATGCGTCGAACCTGCTGAAACCGGCACTGGCGCGGGGCGAGCTGCACTGCATTGGCGCGACCACGCTGGATGAATATCGTAAACACGTCGAAAAAGACGCGGCCCTGGCCCGGCGGTTCCAGCCCTTGCTGGTAGAGGAACCGACGGTCGAAGACACCGTGTCGATCCTGCGCGGCATCAAGGAGAAATACGAGCTTCACCACGGCGTTCGGATCAGCGACAGCGCACTCGTATCAGCGGCGACGCTCAGCCACCGCTATATCACCGACCGGTTTTTGCCCGACAAGGCCATCGACCTGATGGACGAAGCGGCCTCGCGGCTTCGCATGGAGGTCGATTCCAAACCCGAGGAACTCGATGCGCTCGACCGGCAGATCCTGCAAATGCAGATTGAAGCCGAGGCGCTGAAGAAAGAAGACGACAAGGCGTCGAAAGACCGGCTCGAAAAGCTGGAGAAAGAACTCGCCGATCTGCAACAGCAATCGTCCGAACTGACCGCCAAATGGCAGTCCGAACGCGACAAGCTGGAAGCGGCTCGTGGCCTGAAGGAACAACTCGACCGCGCGCGCGCTGAGCTGGATCAGGCCACCCGCGAAAGCAACCTGCAACGCGCGGGCGAGCTTAGCTATGGCGTCATCCCCGAACTTGCGAAACAGCTAGAGGCCGCCGAGGCGCAAGAGGGCGACCTAATGGTCGAAGAGGCGGTTTTCCCCGAGCAGATCGCCGAGGTTGTTGAACGCTGGACCGGGATACCAACGTCGAGAATGCTGGAGGGCGAACGCGACAAGCTCCTTCGCATGGAAGATGAGATTGGCCGCCGCGTAATCGGCCAGCGCGATGCCGTTCGCGCGATCTCGAACGCTGTTCGCCGCGCGCGCGCTGGTCTGAACGACGAAAACCGCCCGCTTGGATCGTTCCTGTTCCTTGGCCCCACCGGCGTTGGCAAGACCGAGTTGACCAAGGCGGTCGCCGAGTTCCTTTTCGATGACGAACACGCAATGGTTCGTGTCGATATGTCCGAGTACATGGAAAAACACGCCGTCGCCCGTCTGATCGGCGCGCCACCGGGGTATATCGGATACGATGAAGGCGGTGTCCTGACCGAAGCCGTTCGGCGTCGGCCCTATCAGGTCGTCCTCTTTGACGAGGTCGAAAAGGCGCACCCGGATGTTTTCAACGTACTCCTTCAGGTGCTGGACGACGGGGTTCTGACCGACGGTCAGGGTCGCACGGTCGATTTCAAGCAGACGTTGATCGTGCTGACGTCGAACCTCGGTTCTCAGGCGCTCAGCCAAATGCCCGAAGGCGGGGATTCGAGCCAGGCACGCCGCGACGTCATGGATGCCGTGCGCACCCACTTCCGCCCGGAATTCCTGAACCGGCTTGACGAGACGATCATCTTCGACCGGCTGACGCGGGGCGACATGGACGGTATCGTCGAGATTCAGCTCGGCCTGCTTCGCAAGCGTCTGGCTAAGCAGAACATCAAGCTTGATCTGGACGAGCCGGCACAAAAGTGGCTGGCCGACGAAGGCTACGACCCGGTTTTCGGCGCACGTCCGCTGAAACGCGTCATTCAGCGCGCACTTCAGGATCAACTGGCCGAGATGCTTCTGGCAGGCGACATCGGCGACGGCGAGACTGTGACGGTTTCGGCAGGAACCGACGGTCTGATTGTCGGCGACCGTCTGTCGTCGTCGAACCGGAAACCGCCAAGCGACGCGGTGGTGCACTAAGCAAACTTTGGCTCCGCCTCGGCGGGGCCTTTTCCCCTGCACCCCCCAATTTGATATTTGATATTCACTGTGCACCGCTGCACGCAGGCTCTTCTTGGCGAATCCCGGCAATCTGCCGTAGGCTCGCGGAATGACGGAACTAATTCTCTACGATCACTCAAGTTCCATCTGTTCGCAGATGGCCAGGCTTGCACTGGTCGAAAAGGGCGCGAACTTTCGGCGTCGCCAAATTGACATCATGGATACGAACGAACAGTTCGAACAATGGTATGTCGCGCTGAACCCGAAAGCCGTCGTGCCGACGCTCCGTATCGGCGACGAGGTGGTGACCGACTCGATCAATATTGTGAACCGGGTGCAGACATTCGATGGCCCGGACCTCGCAGGCGATGCAACGACCCAGTCTTGGCTGAAAGACATCATGTCGCTGCACTACGGCGTGCTGATGTATCGCAAAAGGCTTGGCCCCGATGGCACGGCCCCACAGATCATCGCTCGCGCGAAGTTTCTGTCTGAACTGGCCGCGAAGCGACCCGACCTTGCGGAAACCACCAAGGCCAGGCTCGAGGGGAACAAAAGGTTTCAGGCACTGCTGCGCGACCCGGACGCAATTGAAGACCACCTGTCAGCGACCAGATCGCTAGTTGACCGAATGAATGCCGCACTTCAGGACCAGTTCCACCTGGCGGGTGACGGTTATTCGTTGGCCGATTGTTTCGCCACAGCGGCACTCGCACGGTTCACCATTCACGGGTTCGACCACTGGTGGGCCGGTGGGCCGCTTGAGGATTACTACGCGCGGATGAAATCCCGGCCCAGTTTCGCCGCAGCCGAAGTGATCGACACAGGAACGGAAAAAGATCTTTGAGCGTGCCGATGGAGAAAACACTGAACACCCGCACGGATCTCGACAGGTTGGTTGCTGAAACCAATGCGCCGCTTACTGATCCCGAATTAAACCGAAAGATTGGCGAAGCAGAAGCGCGGTTCGAGATTTACCACTTTGCACTTTCGCTTTGCTCCCAAAAGGTCCGCGCCTGTCTTGCCGAAAAAGGCGCAAGCTACATCGCCCATGACATCAATCTGCAACTTCCGCTTTTCGGAAATTACGATCCGGCCTATGTGCGACTGCGCCTGGCGGCCGGAAACGATGCCGGTTTTGCAACCGAATATACCGGGCGGACCAGCGTTTCGAGCGAAGGGTTTGATCCGGCGGTGGTTCCGACGCTGGTTGATCACGACACCGCAGAGGCTGTTGTCGATAGTCTGGCCATTTGCCTGCATATAGACAAAAACTTCGAAGGAACCGCACGCCTTGTCCCACCCGAGCAGGACAGCGCCGTTTTGAGTGAACTTGAATTGGTCGATGCAACACCTCACGCGGCTCTGCTTTACGGCGCCCACCCCGAGATCGACTTCAGACCCGAACGTTTGCGAAAAGCCATGCCAGGCGTTCACGACCGCAAGATTGCCAAACTCAAAAGCGCCCGCAAAATGGTGACCAGTGATCCGGTTCTGACGGCTGCCTACAATGCCAAAATTGCCAAGGAAGAAGCCGGAAAAATCCACGTTCTTACCGCCGACCGGATGCGCGCCTCGGTGGCGGAAACCCTGGATACCGTCGCCGCACTGGAAAATCGCCTCACGGATGGCCGGACATGGATTTGCGGCGACACATTCACGCTTGCCGATGTGTTCTGGGCGGTGTCGCTGTTTCGATTGAAGTGGATTGGGATGGAATTCGCGTGGGCAGGCCAACATGCCTTGAACAACTCAAAGCAACCGTTAGTTGCCGCATATGGATCCCGTCTGTTTGAGCGCCCGGCATTTCGCGCCGCCGCTATCGACTGGCCGGGTATGCCGCGATCCGAACATGTCGCCGATCATTATCCGCCTGCCGGTGAGTGATGCCGGTTCTCGCATCAATCAGGCTCGTCGCGAACCATTGTATCTGAACAGCGGCAGCGATTGGGCAGCACTTTGCCCATCCGCTCTAATTTGACAAACCCGACACAGCTTTGCCCCAATCTTTCCACATTCGACTTCCAGTTTCAGATGCAACACAGGTGCGCGGGGTAATTGGTTGTTCGGGGGCGTGAAAGCGTTAGGGTCATGTCGAAAGTTCATCGAATTGCCGGTCTGAAAATCTCACGAATTTCTACCGCCGAAGGGTCGGATCCGCTCGCGGATTTCTGGACGCCCAAAGATGCATTGCCGGATCTTGAACCTCCCGAAGACAAGCTGCGCCGCGTCAAAAACCACATCTTCGCATCCGACACCATCACGCTCACGCACAGCTCGGCGGTCGAAGACCTTTTTGACCCAAGGCTACGTGAAGAACACACCAACATCGTGGCGCGACTGACGGTCTATGTGTTGAACATGATCGTCATCGTCATGGCGCTGCCCGTCGGATTGTTGCTTCTGATTTTCAATATCCTCGGCGGCGAGAACCTGCGCACAACCGCGCATGTGATCGCCTTGACCGGTATGGGACTTGCGCTGTCTCACACCGACGCAGGCGCGTGGCTTTTGGGCGTCCTTTAACGTTCGGCCGCCCGGGCGGCGACCCGAGGCAAATTCTTCGCCTGCTCGACCGTAAGGCGTGATCGCTCCATCAGATAGGTATGGATCGTAAATACAATCGCCTTGGTTTCCGGTAGCCGCAGAAGAACCTGCCGCTCGGACCTTAAATAGCGCCCCGTCCCCGAAAAGTGCGGTGTGTCGTCACTTTCGCTTCGGGGGGTGAAAAGCCTTGGCTCCTCGTACAGCAAAGCATTTGCCCGCCAAAGCGGTCGGTCAACGGGTAATGCGTCAAACAGCCTCTGCACGCGCTTGGTAATATCCACATCATACCGCGCCACCGGGCGATGAATGGCTGCAAGCGGCCTGCCAATCTTTTCCGACAGCGTCCAACTGGCAGGAAAACACAACACAGCACCGGTAAGCACATGCCCGCCAAGGCCATGCTGCATCAGGCAAACATCCTCCTGGATCAAACGCCCGATTGTTCGCAGCGGCAGTTCGTGGTCGATTGGCACGTCCAAACCGTCCGGTCGCCGGATCGTATCAGTTCCTACTTCATAACCGGCGGCGTGTTTCAGACACCCGATAATCTCATCCAGACACTCGCCCGCCGCCGCAATCGCCTCGGGCAACATCTGGTGAACATCGTCAGGTCGCTCGGCAATCAGCTTGTCCCGCAACGCCATCTGCGCCGCATAACCCTCGTCGACACGCAGCCAGTCGCCAGCTGGCAACAGCTGCGTTCCGGGCAATGGCCGCAGTGCCGCCGCCCACACATCATCGGGTATATGTGTTTGAAGCACGGACAAATTCACTACCGCCTGTTCAGCCACGAATAGTGCAACAACCCCCAGGGCCGAAGCGCTTGGTCAATGCGGTTCCACTTGCCGCGCATCGCATTTTCCGACAGTCCGGTGTCCGCCGCGATCCCCGCCAGACTACGGCAACCATCCACCTTCCCCAAAAGTGTCACCGACGCTTTCGGCAGCTCAATCGTCATTTTGCCGCTTCCCGTGTTCACCCGGATTTTCCCCGCGCGCGAGATTGCATCGGCAAGTTTGTCCGCGCGCGCATCCGGGCGCAAATGCGGGACATCTTCCAACCCCGGCTTGCCAACTAACGCGTCGCCCGCCCGCGCCTTCGGCACCGCGTACACAACGTGCGTCTTCAAGCAGCCCGACAATTTCTCCGCCAGCCCCATCGACTGGACCCAACTTAACTCCTTCGGCGCGCGAACCGACTTGGGCAGATATCGCTGCAAATCATACTCACCCGGCTCGCTGAATGACGTGATGGCAAGCTCCGCGCGATCCAGCGCCTCGGCCAGCTCAACCACGGTAAATGGCCGGTCAACACTGTGCAGAAGCAAATCAAAAAACCCCGCAGCCGACTGGATATGATCGGAAAGATGCGGATTGCGTCTAAACGGATGACCCTCGGGAACGCCCGGAAAAATGCCCCTGGCATCGCGCAACCGCGATTTCGGATCGCCATCCAGAAGCTGCCCAAACGCTTCTTGAAGCGGGTACACACCTGACCGGCCATAAGGCGCGTAAACCATCAGCCCCATGCCGCCTTCCGGCGACAATGCCCGCGCCAAAGCGTCAAATCCGGCCTGCGGTTCCGGCAAATGATGCAGCACTCCGCAACAATCTACATAGTCAAACGGCCCATGGTCCGGTGCATCAAGAAGGCTGCCGGTGACAAAAGTGATCCCGGTCAGACCTCGCGCCTTGGCGCGTGCCTCGGCAATCTCGCGCGCGCGTTCCGACAGGTCGATATACGTGATCTCATAGTCGCGGCCTGCGTTCGCCAGTAATTGCGCCAGCATGATCAGCCCGTCGCCAGTGCCGCCGCCCGCGACCAAAGCGCGGAAAGTGCCGGACCAATCGCGACGCCCGCCAAACACGCAATTGTCGATCTCTGCCGGCATCGACGGCGACCCAAGGATCAACCGTTGTGATTCGTCGCGTGGATCGCGCTCGGGATAGGGGTACGCTTCGTATTGCTCTTTGACAGTATTCATCTGCGTCTCCGTGCCCCAGTGGCCGGAATGCGGCGTGCCAGCGGTCGGTTTCTGACCTGATTTCCCGAAATATCCAACCGTAGACTGCGTGCAAGCCGAAAGGGACGCTTATGGACATCCACTATCGCGACACCCGAAAGATTGACCCAACTCGTGGTGCGACGCTTGGTGACGGCACACCAAACGATGCTGATCGGGTCGAAATTGGGCCAACGCAACTTGCCTTCGGCGAATGGGAAGCGGCAGGTCTTGAACTGCCGGACCTGCAAGCGATGCGCCACTATCGCTGGAACCGGCTGACCGAGCATATTGTCTCGCGCGATTTTGGTGGCCTGTTGATGTTCGACCCGCTGAACATCCGTTACGCCACCGACTCGACGAATATGCAGCTCTGGAATGCTCACAACCCGTTTCGCGCTCTGCTTCTCTGTGCCGACGGATACATGGTGATCTGGGACTACAAGAACTCTCCGTTCCTGACATCCTTCAACCGCCACGTCAGCGAAGTTCGCCCCGGCGTCAACTTTTTCTATTTCGTCGGCGGCGACGCGACCGAAGACAATGCCGAAGCATTTGCCGATCAGGTTCGCGACCTTGTCACCCAGCATGGCGGCGGCAACATGCGGCTTGCCGTCGACAAGATACTTGTCCACGGGCTTCGCGCACTCGACGCGCGTGGTTTTGAGGTCATGGAAGGCGAAGAGGTTACCGAGAAATGCCGCTCGGTCAAAGGTGCCGACGAGATCAAGGCGATGCGGTGTGCGTCGCACGCCTGCGAAACCGCTGTTCGTGCTATGGAAGACTTCGCACGCGGAAATGTGGCGCATGGCAACATCAGCGAGGCCGATATCTGGGCGGTGCTCCACGCCGAGAACATCAAACGCGGCGGCGAATGGATCGAGACGCGCCTTCTGACTTCGGGGCCTCGAACCAATCCGTGGTTTCAGGAATGCGGCCCGCGGATCGTGCAACCAAACGAGATTGTGGCGTTCGACACCGATCTTGTTGGCAGCTACGGAATTTGCGTCGATATCAGCCGGACCTGGTGGATCGGCGATCCGCCGCCGCGTCAGGACATGATCGACGCGATGCGCCACAGCCACGAACATATCATGACCAACATGGGGCTTTTGAAGCCCGGTGTCTTGATCCCGGAACTGACAGCCAACCTTCACCAGCTTGATGATCGGTATTGGGAAGGTAAATATGGCTGCGCGATGCACGGTGTCGGTCTTTGCGACGAGTGGCCGATTGTGCCTTATCCCGGCCAATCGGGTGCTGACGGCGCATTCAATTACCCGTTGGAACCAGGCATGGTGCTTTGTGTCGAAGTGCTGGTGGGCGAAAAAGGCGGCGACTTCTCGATCAAGCTCGAAGACCAGGTGCTGGTCACCGATGACGGCTTTGAGAACCTCACGACCTATCCCTTCGATGCCGCTCTGATGGGTGAAAATTAACCCGGACTTTTCGTTTACTTTCAATTCACTAGACCGTCACGGTCGGGGAATTCAACGGCTTGCAGGAAAAATGTTTCGCGCGCGAAACATCCCTGCCGCTTCTTCTGTTAAGAAATAGCCCGGGGCGCGCGAAGGCCCGTTGCAACCGCTACCCGTGTTCCTTCAGCAGACGTTGCTTCTGCCTGTTCCAGTCGCGCTTGGCCTGGGTCTCGCGTTTGTCCTGGGTATTCTTGCCCTTCGCGATGCCGATCTTCACCTTCGCGATACCGCGATGGTTGAAATACATCACCAGCGGAACCAGCGTCAGCCCTTTTCGCTGCGTAACATTCCAGAGGTTCGAAAGCTGCTTTCTGGACACCAGCAGTTTGCGCCGCCGCCGGTCCTCGTGGCCGAACATGGCCGGGTCGTATGGAGCGATATAGCTGTTCACCAACCAAAGCTCGCCACCTTCTACAGAGGCATAACTTTCGGCAATATTGGTTTGTCCGGTTCGCAGCGATTTGACCTCGGACCCCATCAGCTGAATGCCGCACTCAAGATCATCCTCGATGGCATAATCGTACCGCGCCCGCCGGTTTTCGGCGATGACCTTGTAGTTGGGGTTATCCTGCACTTTGGCCATAACCGGGTCGAAATAGGCGCTTCGCAGGCGCAAGTCCAGACTGGTGGGCTTTGATCAGTTGATCAGGCCAGCGTGAACCATCGCGGCACGAATTGCCGATTTCGTGTTGTCTGAAACGCCGACCAGCGGTAGCCGAACCTCGTCCGAACATTTGCCCAAAACCGAAAGCCCATATTTGGCGCCCGCCAATCCGGGTTCCAGAAATATCGCCTGATGCAGCGGCATCAGCCGATCCTGATAGCCCAGTGCGGTGGCATAGTCGCCACTGAGAGTTGCCGCCTGAAATTCGGCGCAAAGCTTCGGCGCGACGTTCGCGGTCACGCTGATACATCCCGATCCACCATGCGCATTAAACCCAAGCGCCAACGCATCCTCGCCCGAAAGCTGGATGAAGTCTTTGCCGCAGCTTGCCCGTTGCTTGGAAACGCGCGTGAGATCGCCAGTGCTGTCCTTCACACCGACAATCCGAGGCAGCTTCGCCAGTTCGCTCATCGTTTCCACACTCATATCCACGGCCGAGCGTCCGGGGATGTTGTAAATGACAATCGGAATATCGGCGGCGTCGTGCATGGCGGTGAAATGCGCGATTAGTCCCGCTTGACTGGGCTTATTGTAGTAAGGCGTCACGACCAACGCGACATCCGCGCCGACACGCGCGGCATGTTCCATGAAGCGAATACCCTCGACTGTATTGTTTGATCCCGCTCCCGCAACGACCGGAACGCGTCCGGCGGCGGCATTTACTACTTCTTCGATGACGGTTTCGTGCTCTTGGTGCGTTAATGTCGGGCTTTCGCCCGTCGTTCCCACCGCGACAATGCCAGTCGATCCTTGCTCAATCTGCCAGTCAACCAGCGATTTTAGCGTATCGAGATCCAGTTCGCCGCTCTGAAACGGGGTTACAAGCGCTGGCATTGACCCTTTCAGCATGACACGTCTCCATAATTTTCAATTGTCGCCATATTGCAGCGCGCGGACACTATCCGGGGTCTCGGGAATTGCCAAGGTGGCTTCAACATGGTTTTATAGCCGTGCTGTGGGGCGGTGATGAACGGACTGGCATCCATGATCAAGGCCCTCGCAAGCGCGACCCTTCTGATATGGCTGGCAATTGGCGCATCTGCGCAGACAACGCGCGAGGTCGAGGCATTCGACCGCGCACTTGAAGCCATGCGCAAAGGCGACTGGACCGCAGCACTCCGCACAGCCGAAGGCGTCAGCCCAACCGCCCGCGACGTTGTTGAATGGCACCGGTTGCGTGCCGGACAGGGCGATTTCGATGCGGTGACCCGATTTTTAGACAAGCGCGAAGACTGGCCCGGGCTGGAACTTCTGAGACGCCGCAGCGAACGCGCCTTGCCGTTGGGCGCGCGGTCAGACGACGTGATCGGGTATTTCGCAGCGAAACCACCGCAAACCGGCGCCGGTTCGGTCGCCCTGATTGCGGCATATCGCGCAAATGACATGAGCGCAGACGCCGAAGCCGAGGCGGCGCGCGCCTGGCTCACGCATCTGCTTAGTGCGTCGGATGAAAAAACGCTGCTGCGTTGGTACGGCGATCAGTTGAAGCCGCACCACTGGGGCCGGCTGGATATGCTGCTTTGGCGCGATGCCAAGAAAGCATCGAAACGGATGTACCCGCGGGTCAGCAAAGGTCAGGTCGCGCTGGCGAAAGCGCGGCTGGCATTGCGCGGTCGCAAAAAGAGCGTTGATGGTCTTGTTAAGGCTGTCCCAAAGTCTTTGGCTGAGGATCCGGGGCTTTTGTTCGAGCGAATGCAATGGCGCGCCCGCAAAGGTAGGAATGCCACCGCGATTGAACTTATGCTGGCGCAAAATCCCGATCAGCTGGGTCGACCCGACCATTGGGCCGGATGGCGGCGCAGCCTTGCGCGGGCCGAGATGCGCGCCGGACGGATATCGAACGCATATAACCTGGCTTCGCGTCACGGGTTGGCAGAGGGGCGGCATTTCGCCGACCTGGAATGGCTGTCAGGATATCTGGCGCTGACGTATCGCGATGACGGGGACGCGGCGTTGAAGCATTTTCTGCGATTCCGGGGCGCGGTTTATACCCCAATATCACTTGGCCGCGCTGGCTATTGGGAAGGTCGCGCGCACGAACTTCGGGGCGACATCGAGGCGGCGAACCTGGCCTATGCCTTCGGCGCCGAATATCAGACCAGTTTCTATGGGCTTCTGGCGGCAGAAAAAGCCGATTGGCCAATGGACCCGGAATTGGCCGTGGCGGCGCCGAAAGCCAATTGGCGCAACGCGTCCTTTGCCGCAAGCTCGGTCTTTGAAGCCAGTCGATTATTCATTGCGGCCGGAGAGATTAACCTTGCCGAAAGGTATCTCACCCATCTTAGTGAATCGTTAACCAAAACTGACATCAAGCAGCTGGGCGCATACGTTCTGGAGCAGGGACAGCCGCACCTGGCGGTGATGATCGGAAAGCGCGCGGCGCAGCGGGGTATCGTCGTGCCGTTCGCCTATTATCCGGTGACCGATCTGGGCGTGCCAAACGTCCCGGTTCCGCAGGAGCTTGCGCTGGCCATTGCGCGGCGCGAAAGCGAATTTGACCCTGCGGTGATGAGCGGCGTCGGCGCACGCGGGCTGATGCAGGTGATGCCCGCCACGGCGCGCGCGGTCGCGAAATTCCTTGAGATACCATACAGCCGCGACCGTCTGGTGACCGATCCGGCATACAACGTCCGCATCGGTACCGCATATCTTGACGAGCTGATGTCGCTGTTCAACGGAAATATCGTTATGGTATCAGCGGGTTACAACGCAGGGCCGGGTCGATCCATTCAGTGGATGGAAAAGCGCGGCGACCCGCGGCGCGATCAGACCGATATTATTGACTGGATCGAGCACATTCCCTTCGACGAAACCCGAAACTATGTGATGCGCGTGGCCGAAAGCCTTCCGATCTATCGGGCGCGGCTATCCGGGCAGACATCAGAGCTGGATCTGATGTCCGAGCTGGTGGCGATGGAAGGCTACACCCGAAGCGCTGCCAAGGGCGCTATCATGCGTCCCCGCGCGAGGCCGGTGCTGCTTATTGATTAGCGGACTGGGCTGGCGCAAAGCGCAGAGAGCCGATTGGCCCGGAACAAAGCCGAAGGCGCCGGGCAGCGACCGCCCGTTCCGGCGGAGTTGCGCCAACCCACGGGCGGTCGCTGCCTGGCTCACGTCGCAATGTTGGCGGCCCCGCAACTGGCGCGAAGCAGTAACCTGACAACTTTTCATCAATTGGGGGGTCCGAGCCTCAGGGCTACCTCAGCGCGCGGCCCTTGATGATCGCATCCTTGCCAAACCGCTCGCGGATTGTATCCGACGCGCGCTCGGCATCTTCCCGCGTCCCGGCGGCCGGATCCAACAGATCGCCACCACTATCCGCGCTGTCGGCGGGGCCGATGTGCGAAATCCCGACACCCACCAACCGAAATGGCCCTTCGTTGGAAACCTGTTCGAACAGCATTCTCGCAGTCCGATAGATCCGATCAGCGATCTGCGTCGGATCAGCAAGCGACGTGCGGCGGGTCAGGATCGTATGATTTGCGCGCTTGAGTTTCAGCGTGACAACGCGGCCAGCTTTGTCTTTTGCCTTTGCACGATCAGCGACGTTCTCGGCCAGCCGCCAGATATGACCGTCAAGGATGTCCGGATCGGACGTATCGTCGAAAAACGTGGTTTCGTTCGAGATCGACTTGATGGGTGCATTCTTTGTGACCCGCCGCCGGTCTTCGCCCCGCGCCAGATGCCAGAGCCTTTCGCCCATCGAGCCGAAGCGTGCGACCAGATCCTCTTTTTCCCACCTCAGCAGATCGGTGAATGTTCGGATACCTGCCTTGTCCAGCGAGGCTTGCATCTGCTGGCCAACGCCCCAGATCAAACCGACAGGCTTGTCGCGCAGAAAGCTCATTGTTTCCGCCTTGCCGATGATCGAGAACCCGCGCGGCTTGTCGAGGTCAGAGGCCACCTTCGCGAGGAACTTGTTGTGGCTTAACCCGATGGAGCCGGAAAGACCAAGTTCGTCTTCCATCCGTTTGACCAGCTTGGCAAGCATGACGGCAGGCGGTGCGTGGTGAAGGCGTGCCGTTCCCCTGAGGTCAAGAAACGCTTCGTCCAGCGACAGCGGTTCCACCACCGGGGTCAGGTCATCCATCATTGCCCGAATGTTGCGGCTGGCCTCGACATAGGCGCTCATCCGGCCCTTAACGACGACCGCATCGGGGCAAAGTTTCAGCGCCTGAAACATCGGCATCGCGGACCGGACGCCACGAATACGGGCGATGTAGCACGCCGTTGAAACAACACCGCGCTTGCCGCCACCGATGATCACCGGCTTGTCGGCGAGCGTTGGATCGTCGCGTTTTTCGACGCTGGCATAGAAGGCGTCGCAATCCATATGGGCGATGGACAGGTCGAAAAGCTCGGCGTGTTCGATCACTCGTGGGCGCCCGCAATCCGGGCAGCGGGGTCCGCTGTCGAATGTTGTCAGGCAATCGCGGCAAAGGGCGGGCATCGAGCGGTGTTCCGGTGTATGACAGGTCCAAGACTAGCAAAAGGCAGGGCATGGCGACAGGCGATTTCAAGGGTGTGAAGCTGGCTATTCTGGCAGGCGATCGGATCGTCGTGATCCTGCGCGATGACATTCCCACAATTCCCTGGCCCGGATATTGGGACTTGCCCGGCGGGGAGCGGGAACCGGGTGAGAGCCCGGTCGAATGCGCGATCCGCGAGACAGAAGAGGAGCTGGGCCTGGCGTTTTCACCAGCCGATCTTTGCTGGAGCCGCGAATACATTATTCCTTCTGGCGCGCGCGACTGGTTTTTTGTGACCGAACAGCCCGGCTTTGATCCCGGGCGCGTCCGGTTCGGGCTGGAGGGGCAGAAATGGCAGGTTTCCGGGCTGAACTGGTATCTTGGCGACGCGCGCGTAATTCCGCATCAGCGCGACCATGTGAAAGACTATCTGGCGCTCAGAAATCGCTGATATCAGGGAGTTATCCTGGGTTGTTGCCGCTAGGTCACCCCGGCGAGCGATTCGCTGTCAAGCCCCATAAGTCATTGAAATAACACAACCCGCACCCCATATATCACGTAAAAGGGAGCAACACATGGAAACGATTTTCGGAAGCATTTTTTCGTCACTGGGCGGTGGAGGCATCGCAATGCTGCTGTTCGCAGCCTTCATCATTTTGTGCATCTACAAGGCCATCAAGATCGTCTCGCAGTCTGACAAGCACGTGGTCGAAAGGTTTGGCCG
>CAXMNX010000097.1:0-5654 GCA_964194845.1 uncultured Boseongicola sp. | reverse complement strand
GTATCGCCTGACGTGGTGGAACGGGTAGGGGCGGGCACATCCAGCGACCAGCCGGTCTTGAGCGCGGCTGCTAATGCGGCGTCGCCGCCTTGTGGCGTGGCAATAGACACCAGCGCCAGATCATCGCGTTCGACGACTGTGCTGGTGCCGAAGCTAAAGTGTGCGTCGCCAAGAATTGGCGCGGCTTTCAGTGTCCTCTCAGCCACGTTGACGGCCTCCTTCCGGGTCGATGTGGTGGGCCGAACAGACCTTAACCATCACGTCCTGATTGCGGACCGGGCTGTAGGCGCGAACGACCTCACCGATCCGGTCCTTGCCGCGTTTCAGGAATCCCAGACCGACCGAATGGCCAAGTTCGGGCGAATAGGCAACCGAGGTCATCCAGCCCTGATCATGCGCCATGTCTTCGGGGTCGCCGGGGGTCAGGAAATGCGCGCCTGCGGTCAGAAGAACTGACTTGTCAACGGGTTGGAAGCCGACAAGCCGCAGATCATCGTCGCGGTTCATCTCGGCGCGTTCGGCAAGTTTCGAGCCGATCGCATCCTTTTTCTTCGACACCATGCCGCCAAGGCCGAGCATCTGCGCGCTGGTCTGGCCAGTCAGTTCGTTGCCTGCGGCGTGGCCCTTTTCGATCCGCATGACGCCAAGCGCTTCGGTGCCGTAGGGCACGGCGTTGAACTCTTCGCCCGTGGCCATCAGCGCGCGGATCATCGCATCGCCGAACCGCGCGGGGACGGCAATCTCGAAGGCCAGTTCACCCGAAAACGAGATCCGGAATAGCCGGGCAGGGGTACCGCCGAAGACAGTGCATTCCGCGCAGGCCATGAAGGGGAAGCCTTCGTTCGAGAGGTCGAGGTCATCGACGACTTTCGACAAAAGCGCGCGGGAATTTGGACCGGCGACGGCGAATTGCGCCCAGGCATCGGTGGTTGAAATGAGATGCACGTCAAGGTCTGGCCAAAGGCACTGGCGGGCGAATTCCATGTTGCGAAAGACCGCCACCGCGTTGGCCGTCGTTGTGGTCATCGCGAAGTGGTTTTCGGCCAGCCGCGCGGTGGTGCCGTCATCGTAACAAACGCCGTCTTCGCGCAGCATCAGGCCATAGCGAACCTTGCCCACGGGCAGTTTCAGAAAAGCGTTGGCATAGATGCGATTGAGAAATTCAGCCGCGTCGCGACCCTGAATGTCGATCTTGCCAAGCGTGGTCACGTCGCAGATACCGACCGAGCCGCGGGTCATTTCGACCTCGCGGTCCACGCTGTCGCGCCAGCCTTTCTCGCCCGGGCGTTTGAACCACTGGGCGCGGAGCCACATGCCGACCTCGACAAAGTCCGCGCCGTGCTGTTTCGCCCAGTTGTGGCTGGGTGTCAGGCGGAAGGGTCGGAAGTCCTTGCCGCGCGCGCGCCCTGCGAATGCGCCGATGGCAACGGGATTGTAGGGTGGGCGGAAAATGGTCGTGCCGGTATCGGGGATTGATTTCCCGCCAGCCTCGGCCATGACGGCGAGGCCGAGGATGTTCGCGGTTTTGCCCTGATCGGTGGCCATGCCAAGCGTGGTGTAACGCTTCAGATGCTCGACTGAACGATAGCCTTCCTGATGCGATTGCTTGACGTCTTTCGATGTGACGTCGTTTTGCAGGTCGATCCAGGCGCGTTTCTTGCTTTCAGTGACGTGCCAATAGGGTTTGATGTCGGCGGCTTCATCGCTGGCCTTGGCGGCATCGCCCGACTTGCCCGAATAGCCAAGCTCGCTTGCAATTGTTGCGGCGGCGGTATGGGCTTCACTGATCGCCGCGGAAAGTGTGATCACACCGTTTGCGGCACCCGCGACCGTCATTCCCGGAGGCAGTTCGCCGCCGGGAACAAACCCGGCAATGTCCGCTGCCCATGTCGGTCGGCCCCGGTGATGACAAGTCAGTTGCACATTCGGCGACCAGCCGCCGGACACCGCGAGGCAATCCACTTCGACATGATTGCCGTTGTTCAGAATGACCTTGTGAATTCCCTTGCGACCTTGGGTATCGACCACGACGTCACCCTGGCGGGCGTCGATCACTCGCGTGACTTCGATGCCTTTTGCCCGCAGATCGTCCGCTGTTCTAAGACCGTCGTCGTTGTTGGTGAAGACCGCGACCCGTCTGCCGGGTGCCACACCGAAACGGTTCACGTATGACCGCACCGCGCCCGCGAACATGACGCCGGGCCGGTCGTTGTTGCCAAAGGCGATAGACCGCTCGGTTGCCCCGGCGGTCAGAATGGCGCGCTGGGAGTAGACGCGCCACAAGACCTGCCGGGGTCTGCCGCCGCTGTCGGCGAGGTGATCGGTTTTACGCTCCAACGCGCCGTAAATTCCGTGGTCATAGGCACCGTAAACGGTGGTGCGGGCCATCAGCCGGACGTTCGGCATGGCCGAAAGCTCGGCCACTGCCGCCGCCGCCCAGTCAGCGCCGGGCTGATCCGCAACTTCATAAGTCTCGGAATTTAAACGCCCGCCCATGCGGAAATCTTCATCCGCAAAAATGACCCGCGCGCCAGCGCGGCCAGCGGCGAGAGCGGCAGAAAGTCCAGCGGGGCCGGCGCCGATGATCAGAATGTCGCAATGCAGAAAGCCGTGATCGTAACGATCGGGATCGGCCTGCATCGACAATTTGCCAAGCCCGGCGGAGGCACGAATGAATGGCTCGTAGACCTTTTCCCAGAACGACTTCGGCCACATGAACGTCTTGTAATAAAATCCCGCCGACAGGAAGGGCGACAACAGGTCGTTGCACGCCATCAAATCCCATTCCAGCGAGCCGCGATGATTCTGGCTGGTGGCATACAGACCGTCGAACAGCTCGGCCGTTGTTGCCTTGGTATTCGGCTCTTGTGCAGCACCTTTTCGAAGCTGGACCATGGCGTTGGGTTCTTCGGATCCGGCGGAAAAGATGCCGCGCGGGCGGTGGTATTTGAACGACCGACCCACCAGCTTGACCCCGTTCGCCAAAAGCGCTGAGGCCAGCGTGTCGCCGGCGTGGCCGGTCAGCCATTTTTCGTTCCAGCTGAATTTCAGCGTCTGATTGCGGTCGATCTGGCCGCCGTCGATGCGGTTGGACTGGCTCATCGCGATCTTCCCATCGCGCGGGCCACGTCGCGGGCCAGTTCCACCTTTGAGATGTCGTGCGTGAGCGTATCGCGGGTGACGACAAGCCACGACCGATCTCCCTGCTCGTGGTACCAAAGCTCGCGGTGTTCGCCCGCCGGGTTGTCCCGCATGTAGGCGTAATCGTGAAAAGCGTCTTCGACGCCGTCGGCCATGCCATCGGGGCGGTCGATCAGGGTCGCGTCGCCCTTATAGACGAACTCGGCTGAATCGCGGGGCCCAAGAAGGGGGTGGTTGATGATCATTGTCTTTCCCTCCTCAATGCAAGTTCGGTTGGGCGCCCTGGCCCTTTTCGTCGATGGGGGCGCCGCGCCGGAACCGGTCCAGCCGATAATGCGTGGCCACCGGGTGCGGTTCGTCCTTGGCAAGCAGATGCGCATAGCAAAAGCCGCTGGCGGGCGTGGCCTTGAAGCCGCCATAGCACCAGCCACCGTTGAAATAGAGCCCGTCGATATGGGTCTTGTCGATGAAGGGCGAGCCATCCATCGACATGTCCACGATGCCGCCCCACATGCGAAGCAGGCGCGCGCGGCCGATCATCGGAATGATCGCCATGCCGCCTTCGCAGACGTCTTCGACCACCGGCAGATTGCCGCGTTGCGCATAGGTGTTATAGCCGTCGAGGTCGCCGCCGAAGACCAGCCCACCCTTGTCGGACTGGCTGACATAGAAATGCCCCGCGCCGAATGTGATCACACCGGGGATGGTCGGTTTCAGACCTTCGGTGACAAACGCCTGCAACACATGGCTTTCGATCGGCAGGCGCATGCCCGCCTGCGCCATCACGCGGGACGATGAACCGGCGACGCAGACCGCGACTTTCTTGGCGCGTATCGCACCCCGGGACGTTTCAACGCCATTGCAGACACCGTTTTCGATCTGAAATCCGGTGACCTCGCAATTCTGGATGATATCGACGCCTTGGGCATCCGCGCCGCGCGCATAGCCCCAGGCAACGGCATCGTGGCGCACCGTGCCGCCACGGGGTTGCCAGATTGCGCCCTGGATCGGGAAGCGGGCGTTGTCGAAATCTAGAAACGGGCATTTCTCGCGGATGCCATCGCGATCGAGAATAACTGCGTCAGCGCCAGATAGGTGCATCCCGTTGCCGCGCCGGACAAAGGCGTCGCGTTGTGGGTCGCTGTGGATCAGGTTCAGGATGCCGCGCTGGCTGACCATCGCGTTGTAATTGAAGTCCTGCTCGAGCCCTTCCCAAAGCTTGAGCGACATTTCATAGAAGGGCTGGTTGCCCTCAAGCAGATAGTTTGACCGGATAATCGTGGTGTTCCGACCGACATTGCCCGAGCCGAGCCAGCCTTTTTCGACGACAGCGACGTTTTTCACCCCGAATTTGTTTGAAAGGTAATACGCGGTCGCCAGCCCGTGGCCACCACCGCCGACAATAACGATGTCATATTCCGGTTTTGGATCAGGTTCACGCCACACCGGCTTCCAGCCCTTGTTGCCGGTGAGACCTTCAGTGAAGATTTTCAGTGCGGAATAGCGCATTGCAATTTTGCCCGGTTGGTTCAGTATTGTAACCTAATCGGACCTGATATCATTAATATATACAAAAAAGAGACGCTTCCTTACAGATGAAGGACAAAATCGGCTCAGATGTGCTTCCGTATCGTGTGGGCGTGCTTCCGGTCCCCGGATTTGCGCTGATGTCCTATGCCAGCACAGTTGAACCCCTGCGTGCGGCGAACCTTCTGGCGCGACGGGCGCTTTATGACATTGTCCATTTTGGCGACACCAAAATGGCCCAAAGCTCGGGCGCGGCGCGGGTCGAGCGGACGTTTCCTGTCGGGTACGCCATTGATCTAGACCTGCTTTTGGTTGTCGCCGGGGGCGATCCGTTCAGCATCGTGGACCCGGTAACGCGGACCTGGTTGCGCCGTTTGGATCGGCAAGGCGTTACCATTGGCGGTGTGTCGGGGGGTTCGGTTATCTTGGCCGCTGCCGGGATAATGCGGGATCGTCGAATGACTGTGCATTGGGAGCACGCGCCTGAACTGGCCGAGCGTTATCCCGATCTGCTGATTGAAAAGCGTCTTTATATCATTGACCGCGACCGCGTGACCTGCGGCGGTGGGACGGCACCACTGGATCTGATGCACGCGCTGATCAGCAGCCATCATGGCAGCGTATTTGCCCGCCTGGTCAGCGACTGGTTTTTGCACACCGATGTCCGGGCTGCGGCGGCGCCGCAACGTGCCGGTTTGGCAGAACGGGTCGGTATCCAGTCGCCGCATATTCTGGCTGCGGTCGCCGCGATGGAAGATCACGTCGCCGATCCACTGACGCTGGAGCAGCTTGCGGTTGTCGCAGGAATATCGCCACGACAGCTCAATCGTTTGTTCCGCGAGACGCTGCGGCAAACCACGATGGACTATTATCGCAAACTTCGGCTCGATGTCGGGTTCCGGCTGGTCAGTGGCTCGGCAATGTCTATATCCGAGATCGCCGAGGCCACAGGGTTCGCGAACCCCGGCCACTTTTCATCCGCGTTC
>CAXMNX010000096.1:0-23605 GCA_964194845.1 uncultured Boseongicola sp. | reverse complement strand
ATGGCGCAGGTCAGAACTACTTTTCGGCGATTTGACATTTGATCCTCTGCCGCGCGAGGCGAAGCACATTTCCGGGCGCTTCGCCGATCTGCGGTGTGTCAGTCCATTTGCTTGAAATGGAACTCGCCGCCTTCCTTAAGGCCGCTTGGCCAGCGCGAGGTGATGGTCTTTGTTCGCGTGTAGAAGCGAAATGCGTCCGGCCCGTGCTGGTTCAGATCGCCGAAGTGCGATTTCTTCCAGCCGCCAAAAGTGTGATAGGCGAGCGGCACCGGAATTGGCACGTTGATACCGACCATGCCGATGTTGATCCGGTTTGCGAAGTCGCGCGCAGTGTCACCGTCGCGGGTGAAGATTGCAGTGCCGTTGCCATATTCATGATCCATCGCCAGCGCCAATGCTTCTTCATAGCTTTGGGCACGGACGGTCGAGAGGACGGGGCCGAAAATTTCGTATTTGTAGATATCCATGTCGCGGGTCACATGGTCGAAAAGGTGTGGTCCGACGAAGAAGCCATCTTCATACCCTTGCAGATTGAAGTCGCGGCCATCGATGACCAGTTTGGCGCCCTGGTCGATACCTGTCTCGACAAGGCGCTGTATATTTGCCTTTGCGGCCGCAGTCACGACCGGGCCGTAGTCAACGTCGTCGCCTGCCGTGTAGGGGCCGACCTTGAGTTTCTCGATCCGGGGAACAAGCTTTTCAATCAGCCGGTCAGCAGTTTCGTCGCCGACTGGAACCGCGACCGAAATGGCCATACAGCGTTCGCCCGCCGCGCCAAATCCCGACCCGACGAGTGCGTCAGCCGCTTGATCCAGATCGGCGTCCTGCATCACGATCATGTGGTTCTTCGCGCCGCCGAAACACTGTGCGCGCTTGCCGTTCGAACAGGCCCGCCCGTAGATATATTCGGCGATAGGCGTTGAACCGACGAAGCCAACAGCGTGCACGGTCGGGTTGTCCAGAATGGCGTCAACCGCTTCCTTGTCACCGTTGACAACTTGCAGCACCCCGTCTGGCAGGCCCGCTTCCTTCATCAATTCCGCCAGCATCAACGGGACAGATGGGTCGCGCTCGCTTGGTTTCAGGATGAACGCGTTGCCACAGGACAGCGCTGGCCCCATTTTCCACAACGGAATCATGGCGGGGAAGTTGAACGGCGTGATGCCTGCCACAACACCCAAAGGCTGGCGCATCGAATACATGTCGATGCCAGGACCGGCGCTGTCGGTAAAATCACCTTTCAGCAGTTGCGGCGCTCCAATGCAAAATTCGATAACTTCAAGCCCGCGCTGAACGTCGCCCTTGGCGTCGGGGATCGTCTTTCCGTGTTCGCGGGAAAGCGCCTCGGCGAGCTTGTCCATGTCGCGGTTAAGTAGCTGAACGAAAGCCATCATTACCCGTGCGCGGCGTTGGGGATTGGTCGCCCCCCAGGCTTTCTGTGCTTCGGCGGCACTTGCAATCGCTGCATCAACTTCGGCCTTCGAGGCAAGTGCAACCTGTGCCTGAACCTCGCCGGTCGCCGGGTTGAAAATATCAGCAACGCGTCCGGAATTTCCGGTCATGCGGTCGCCATTCACGAAATGCGGGATTTCTTGCATTGGTTCCTCCTTGGCTGGGCGGCAGTCTACTCTTGCAATTTTGGATGGAAAAGAGGCAGTTTTCCAAAGAGGTTTTGCAAAAATGTCGGTATGAAATGGCGCTTGATTGGGACGATTTGAGGATATTCCTTGCCGTTGCACGGGCAGAAAGCCTTTCTGCGGCTGGAAAGATCCTGAAACGCGACCCGGCAACAGTGGGTCGACGGATAGCCGGTTTGGAAGGATCTGTTGGCGTCCCACTTTTTACAAAATCGCCCCAGGGCTATTCCCTGACCGAAGCGGGCACGCGGCTCTTGTCCCACGCAGAACAAGCAGAGCAATCGGTTGCACTCGGTCTTGACGATCTGGTGGGTGACACCGGTGGATTGTCGGGACAGGTGCGGATCGGCGCCACGGATGGGTGCGCGAGTTTTATCCTGCCGCAGGTTTGCGCGGCAATCGCACGCGAGCATCCTAATCTGGAATTGCAGATTGTCGCGCTGCCACGGGTCATTAACCTGTCAAAGCGGGAAGCCGATTTGGCGATCACTGTGTCGCCGGCGCAAGCGGGGCGGGTAAAGATTGAGAAGATCACGGACTATCATCTGCACCTGGCTGCCTCGGAAAAATATCTTGCCGCCCATGGACCAATTGGCGGCCTGGAAGAATTAAAGGATCACGCCTTCGTCGGTTACATTCAGGATCTGATTTTCTATTCGGAACTGGACTTTCTGAGCGAGCTTGGCATCGACCGGGTGTCGCTTGCATCCAACCTGGTGGCTGTTCAGCTGGGTTGCCTTCGGCAGGCAGGCGGGATCGGTATCACGCACGATTTTATTCTGCCCTTTGCCCCGGATCTGATGCGCGTTCTGCCGGACCAGATTGGGTTCAAAAGGTCGTTTTATCTGTTGCGGCACGCTGACGATTCGAGGGTCGAGCGGCTTCACCGCGTGGCGGAACTATTGATACGGGGTATCCGGGACGAAGTGCCGCGCCTGGAAGCAATGCTTGACAGATGACAGGCTGCGGTGGGACGCTAGTTACAAGGTCGGGAAAGTTGGAGGAAACATGCTGGTTCGTCAGATACTTGGGACCAAAGGCGGCGATGGGGTTATTACACTCGGATCGAATACTTTGGTGAGCGATGCGGCGCGGCTTTTGTCGGAGAAACGCATTGGTGCGGTGATTATTTCGGACGACGGCGAGGCCGCACAAGGTATTCTCTCTGAACGGGATATTGTGCGAGAGCTGGGTCGGCGTGGCGAGGGGTGCCTTGACGATAGCGTGACTGCACTGATGACCCGGGAGCTGGTCAGTTGCACACCTGACGAGACTGCGGATGGCGTCCTTGAAAAAATGACGCGGGGGCGGTTTCGGCATATGCCGGTGATGGAAGACGGCAAGATGATTGGAGTTATCTCGATTGGCGACGTTGTGAAAGCAAGGTTGAGCGAGCTTTCCATGGAAAAGGACGCGCTTGAGGGTATGATCAAGGGGTTCTAGGCTAACTGCTTGATCGTTAAGTTTTTTCGTGACACGCAAAACCTAGGACAGTTCAAGCGGGGCGTTCATGCGGATTGGTCTTTATCCCGGTACTTTCGATCCGGTGACTGTCGGTCATCTGGATATTATTCGGCGCGCGACGGTACTTGTGGATCGGCTGGTCATCGGGATCGCAATCAACCGCGACAAAGGGCCATTGTTCACGCTCGAGGACCGTGTTGCGATGATCGAAGCAGAATGCATGTCCATTTCTGCCGGTACGGGTGTAGAAATCGTTGCACACCCGTTTGAAAATCTGCTGATTGACTGCGCGCGCGATGTCGATGCGACCATAATTGTCCGCGGTCTAAGGGCTGTCGCTGACTTTGAATACGAATATCAGATGGTTGGCATGAACCGGGTCCTGGACGATACGATCGAGACGGTCTTTCTGATGGCGGACGCCGAGCATCAGGCGATTGCCTCCAAGCTGGTCAAGGAGATCGCGCGGCTTGGTGGAGATATTTCAAAATTTGTCACGCCGCCGGTTCGCGATGCGGTGCTGTCTCGTCTGGGAAAAAGCGGTTAAATTCGTCGTTGAAACGCGAAACGTGTGAATGGCAGCCCTTGGCGCGGCAGCGTTTTTGCGTGTCGGAGCAAGAATTCGGCGTTAGACTTTTGATCGACGGTGGGCGCGTCGGGATAGCGGATGCGCAACAGGATATCCACGCCGCCAAGGACCAGCCCAAGACGGGTCGGGGCCGCTGCGTACAAGGTTTGCGTATTTGGTGCGAAACTTGATTTGAACTGACGAAGGCCGTTGGCACACGAGCGCTTTGACAGCGCCGAAAGTGGCCAGGGGGCGTTTTTCAGCGGCATTGCCGCAAGGGAAACGCGAACGATGCCTTCGAGTTTTGCCTGCTGAATTGCAGCGACGATCAGGGCGTGCATTGTTCCGTCCGGCGTGCGGTCACTGCTTCGGAGCAGATCAAGCGCCCAATTTTCCGGGCCGGTGTGAAAAGTTGCAAAAGCCACGAGGTTGTCGCCCTGAAATGCCAGAAATACATTTTGTCCGGCGACGTATTGATGTGAATATTGCCCCATGGAAAATCCACGTTCGCCGCCGTTTGGTTTCGACCAGGAATGCGCGACGGCAGACATCGCTTCAATGGGCGGGTGATCGGCGGTTTTGACGACAACTTGGGCGCGCTGAGCATGGCGAAGTTTTCGTCGAAGTTGCCGACATTCGGGCACCTCAAGGCTGAAGCCTGCGGGTCGCATCCAGGCTTCCTCTGATGTGGCGATGACGGCCCAACCGGCGCGCCGCGCAGCTGCGGCGCTGCGACCGGAGCACTTGTAGATCATGGGCATTAGCCCGCTCGTGCGAGCGATACGATGAAGTTCATCAAGGTCGGCGACATCCAAATTTCGCCCGTAAACCGGGTCGCCGATGGTGACAAGGCTTTGGCTTGCCATTGCCGTCACACAGACCGATTGGGCAAGGCGGGACAGGTCATGAGCGCTGGATATAGCCGCAAAACC
This sequence comes from uncultured Boseongicola sp., assembly GCA_964194845.1. Taxonomy (GTDB): domain Bacteria; phylum Pseudomonadota; class Alphaproteobacteria; order Rhodobacterales; family Rhodobacteraceae; genus CAXMNX01. Next base: position 19,004 of record CAXMNX010000096.1, on the reverse strand, counting down.
GGCTTCGGCGGCAAGGTTCGACATTGGTGGAAGTGGGCGTTGGACATCGGATTTCTTCGATTGCGCCGGGCTTGGTGGCCAGGCGAGAACAATGAACGCAAGACAGGCGGGTATCGCGAAAAAAACCAATCGAAACCCTAAGATAGCCGCCAGTAAGTTAGCTGTCGGAACCTGGGGCAGAAGGGTAAGGATGCACACCTCAAAAGGCCCGAGCCCAAATGGCGTGCCCGACAGTAAACCGGCGCCAAGCCCGAGCAGGAATACCGAAAAGACCAGCGGAAGTGACAAGCCGAGATCCCCGGGCAGCAGAATCCAAAACGCCAATGCGGCAAAAGCCACATCAATCGACGTCGCCGCAATGATGCGAAGCATCAGCGGAATTGGCGGTATTGCGAACGGCAGCCAGGCCGGTTGTCGAAGTGACAGAATACACAGGCCGATAGCCGCACAAACGGCCATCGCGCTGAAAGTCGTTGTGCCAGAAAACACGAACCCGGAATGCGAAAAGGCAAGGCCGGTCAGCAACCCAAGCGAGACCATGAATGCCGCAGATACGTAACTGGTGATCGCGGCGGCGGTGGGAAGCGAGACATCCGGCAACATTCGCCAACGACAAAGTGTGCCGGTGAAAAGCCCAAATCCGAGAAACTGCGACAGTGCAATTGACGCGGCGCCCGTCAGAGCGGCGCGCGACCGCGCAACACCTGTCGCCAGCCAGCCGTGAAACATCGCGTCATAACGGGCGACGGCAAGGAAGCTTGCAAAAGTTGCGGCAAGTGAGATTGACCACGCGGCGGGAGTGATCGAAGCGAGTGCCTGAGAAAGCAGGGCTGCGTCAAAACCTTCGAAACGGAGTTTCACAGCCCAAAAACACGCGGCAAGGATCGCCACAGGAAGCACGATCTTTATTCTTGCCGTTCGCGGCGCTGCGCGCAAATATGACCGAACATGCGTTTGCATGGTCACCAACACCTCTCACCAAAGCGTTAGATGTTGGTATTCGCGGACGGATCACAGCGGCTTAATGTAACTGCATTTGAATGAAAAAGGGAGCGCATGACGCTCCCTGACTGTCGAGATTTTGCGCGGCGTCAGACTTCGTTCATGATCTGAGATTTTGCTGTCGCCATAAGCTCGGCCATCTTTGTGCGGATGTCTTCTTCTGTGGACAGACCACCCAGATCGCCCGCCACTTTTCTGAGGACATCTTCGTCACCGGCCTCTTCAAAATCGGCCTTTATGACTTCCTTGGCATAAGAGGCTGCCTCGTCCCCACCTTTGCCCATAAGCTCGGCCGCCCAGAGACCAAGCAGTTTATTGCGCCGTGCATCGGCTTTGAACTGCATCTCGGCGTCGTGTGCAAATTTGTTCTCGTAGGCGTTTTCGCGGTCGTTGAAAGTAGTCATTTGTGGCTCTCCCCTGATAGCCGAAATTCCTGTTACTCTTGATATGCCTCGACATTTGGATCTTCACAAGTGCCTCGGCTTGCCGGATCGTCGCACTTGCCCTATAGCGGCGCCAAAGCGCAGGACCAGGTCCGCGCGATTTCATCGGGAATTCAGATATGCCGCGGCGCAAGAAGGTCTATGAAGGCAAGGCCAAGATTCTTTACGAAGGCCCGGAACCGGGCACGTTTGTCCAGTATTTCAAAGACGATGCGACCGCCTTTAACGCGCAAAAGAAAGCCGTGATCGAAGGAAAGGGCGTTCTGAACAATCGCCTGAGCGAGTTTTTCATGCGCGGTCTTGCCCAGATCGGGGTTCCGACACACTTCATCAAACGGCTCAACATGCGCGAGCAATTGATCCGTTCGGTTGAAATTATACCGCTTGAGATTATCGTTCGGAATTTTGCGGCGGGGTCGATGTCGGAGCGGCTTGGTCTTGAGGAGGGCACAGCGCTACCGCGTCCGATCATCGAGTTCTGTCTCAAAGACGATGCCCTTGGCGACCCGCTTGTCGCGGAAGAGCATATTTTGGCTTTTGGATGGGCAAGTCAGCAAGACCTGGACGATATGATCGCCCTGGCCCTTCGGGTAAACGACTTTATGTCCGGGTGTATGCTGGCGGTCGGGATCAAGTTGGTCGATTTCAAGATTGAGATCGGGCGCGTTTGGGACGGAGATTTCCAGCGACTGATTGTTGCCGATGAGATCAGCCCGGACAGTTGTCGGCTTTGGGATATGGAAAGCGGAGACAAGCTGGACAAGGACGTGTTTCGACGCGACCTGGGAAACCTGGCCGATGCTTATACCGAAGTTGCGCGCCGGCTTGGTGTTCTGCCGACAAATGTTACCCATGCTACAAAGCCAACGCTGATCAATTGAGGTCGCGATGATGAAGGCGCGGGTTCACATTATGCTAAAAAGCGGCGTCCTTGACCCCCAGGGGGAAGCGGTTCGCCACGCGCTTGGCACGCTTGGGTTTGGTGGCGTGGAAAGCGTGCGGCAAGGCAAGGTGATCGAGCTGACATTGGCCGGAGACGACCGCGCCGCTGCCGAAGCCGAGGTTGCGAGTATGTGCGAGGCGCTGCTCGCCAACACCGTGATCGAGCGCTACGAGGTTGAGATCCTCTGATGCGCGCGGCGGTCATCGTGTTTCCGGGATCAAATTGTGATCGTGATCTTGCGGTCGCATTGCGCAAGGCTGGCTTTTCCGTCGAGATGGTTTGGCACAAAGACACCGAGCTTCCGCGAGATGTTGATTTTGTGGGCATCCCGGGTGGCTTTTCGTTCGGAGACTATCTTAGATGCGGCGCGATTGCTGCCCGGTCACCAATTGTCAGGGCGGTTAAGGCACATGTGGAACGCGGTGGATTTGCTGTCGGGATTTGCAATGGTTTTCAGGTGCTTTTGGAGACCGGCCTTTTGCCGGGCGCGCTTATCCGAAATGCGGGTTTGAAATTTGTCTGCAAGCCGGTGGCACTTACCGTCGAAAGCGCGGAAAGCGTATTCACCGAAGGTTACCAGGCAGGTCAGGTTGTGACTTATCCGGTGGCCCATCATGACGGAAATTATCTGGCCACGGACAGTGTATTGGCCGAGCTTAACACCGAAAACCGGATCGCGTTCCGGTATCAGCAGGATGTCAACGGTTCGGTTGAAGGGATCGCTGGAATTCTTTCGCAGAACCGCCGCGTTATGGGGCTGATGCCGCATCCTGAGCGTGCCGCAGACGCCACACTTGGCGCTACCGACGGTGCGGTTATGTTTCAAACGTTAGCGAGATCGGTCGTCGTGGCTTGAGACAATTGCTTTAAGCGCCTAATTTCATGTCATGAGCGATCAAAGCTCGACGCGAAAAGAGGAAAGCGAGCAATCGCCCTGGCCAGTCCGGGCGATGATGATCCTTGTGATATCGGCGGCGGTTGCTGTTGTGTGGGTCACCAACCAGCTTTTGACCGAACGCTTTACCGAAAGCACGAGATCGCGCGCGGAAGTACGGCTCGCGTTATATTCCGGGAATATCTTGAGCGAGTTGCAGCGAAATCAGATCGTGCCACAGCTTCTGGCGCGCGATCCGACATTGATCGGCGCGTTAAACTCAGCCGATTTTGCACAATCATCACAAAGGCTTATCTCGTATCGCCAGGAAATCAGTGCGGACGGGCTGATATTGCTTGATGACACTGGGCGAACTGTTGCTGCCACGGATCGTTCGCTGCTGGGTTCGGCGCATCGGTCCGCGCCGTATTTCATCGGCGCACTGCGCTCAAATGAGACGGTGTTTACGACCAGTCTTGAAGATACCGGCGTCAGGCAGTTTTCGTATTCGCGGAAAATCGAGATCGGCGGCGATTTGATTGGTGTCATTGTTGTCGAGCTTAACTTACAGCAATTTGAGATTGCCTGGGCAGGCTATACCGATGCCGTGATTGTTTCCGACAGCGAAGGCGTGATTATGCTTTCGACGGAAAGCAGCTGGCGGGGACAATTGGAGGAGGATGCGCTTCAGCGGCGATCAGCGCCTTCGGCGATCCAGAGCGCGATCCGGGCGACGGCGGACTGGTCGGCGCTTCCAATCGACGCATATATTCGCGGGCAAGCTGTCATGCGGCAGGAATTAAGGATCGGGTTCCAGGGTTGGCGGATGGCGAGCTTTACGACCTATGCGGGCGTGCGCGAACGTGTGAATGCCTTCATAGCGCTTGAGATTATGGGATTTGCAATCATTCTGGCGGTCGGATTTTATTTTATCAGCCGCAAAGCAACGTCGCGGCTGGTGGTTTTTCAACAGGAATCGGCAGAGCTTCGCCAATTGAACGCTGCGTTGCAGCGAGAAATCGCCGAACGGGAAAGGGCCGAGCGACACCTGGAAGTCGCTGAACAGACGCTTCAACAAAGCTCGAAACTTGCGATCTTAGGTGAAATGTCGGCGGCGGTCAGTCACGAGCTGAACCAGCCGTTGGCGGCAATGAAAACTTATCTGGCCGGTGCCAAGTTGCTGCTTCAACGACGCAGGCCAGATGAGGCGCTTTCGTCGTTCCAAAGGATCGACGACCTGATCGAACGGATGGGCGCGATTACGCGCCAGCTAAAATCTTATGCGCGAAAGGGCGGCGACGCGTTTGAGTCAATAGATGTTCGGGAATCTGTATCAACCGCGCTGAGCATGATGGAACCACAGTTGCGGCAGAGAAATATGGCAATTTCATCGTCGCTGCCGCGCGAGCCAGTTACCATCGAAGCGGACAGGATCCGTTTGGAGCAGGTGGTGATCAACTTGCTTCGCAATGCCCTGGACGCGACGAAAGGAACGGCGGAGCCGGAAGTCAAAATCATCGTATCAGTGTCAGATGACGTATTGATCACTGTGCGCGACAATGGCGTCGGGATCGACGATCTAGAGAGCCTGTTTGAGCCATTTTACACGACAAAAGCTCCGGGCGATGGCGTCGGGTTAGGCCTTGCCATTTCCTCGGGTATCGTGAACGACCTTGGGGGTCGCCTGACAGCGAAGAACGGTTCAGATGGTGGGGCGGTATTCGAGATTAGCTTGCCGCTGGCCACGAGTGCGGTAAATCAGGCGGCTGAATGATGCTTAGGAGTGGTTCATGGCCCAGGCAATGAAGATCGCCATCGTCGATGACGAGCAGGATATGCGCCAGTCAATCAGCCAATGGCTGGCGTTGTCGGGTTTCGATACCGAAACTTTTGCAAGCGCTGAAGACGCATTAAAAAGTCTGGGCGCAGATTATCCCGGTGTTGTGGTCAGCGATATTAAGATGCCCGGCATGGACGGCATGTCCTTTCTCAAGCGGTTGATGAGCGTCGATAGCGCGTTGCCGGTCATTATGATTACCGGACACGGCGATGTTCCGATGGCGGTTGAAGCGATGCACGTCGGCGCGTTCGATTTTCTTGAAAAGCCTTTCAATCCGGATCGGATGACCGAACTTGCAAAGAAGGCAACAAATGCGCGGAGGTTAACGCTGGATAACCGGGCGTTGCGGCGCGAGCTAAGCGATGGTTCGGGGATTATTAAGAAACTGGTTGGCGGATCACCGGTCATGGAGCGCCTGCGCGAGGACATCCTCGATCTTGGGCAAGCCGATGGCCACGTTTTGATCGACGGCGAAACCGGGACCGGCAAAACGCTGGTCGCGCACGCACTTCATGCGGTGGGCGCAAAAGCTGGCAGGAAGTTCGTGCTATTTTCATGTGCGGCACACGATGAGGTTGCGTTGGCGCAGCGGTTGTTCGGTCCGATCGAGGACGGGGATCGCCTGCCGCTTTTGGAAGAGGCGCGAGGCGGTACGCTGGTTCTGGAAGATATCGAGGCGCTGCCGGAAAAGTTGCAAGCGCGTTTGCTGTCCTGGATGAACGAGCAGGGCACACCGGCAGAAACCCGGATCGTCGCGATATGCAATTTGCAGGAAGCCGGTCGGACCTGCGAAGACGCCCTGCGTCCGGACCTGTATTTCCGACTTGCGGCCATGAAAATCACGTTGCCACCGCTGCGCCAGCGCGGTGAAGATATTCTGATGCTGTTTCAGAAATTTTCCGAACAGTTTGCGGAAGAATACGGGTGTCCGGCCCCCGAGGTTAGCGCGCAAGAAGCAGCACAGCTTCTTCAGGCGCCGTGGCCCGGAAATATCCGCCAGCTACTAAACATAGCGGAAAGAGCCGTGCTTCAGTCGCGGCGTGGCACCGGAACAATTGCATCATTGCTTATGGCCGACAGCGATGACACCGACATGAACGTGACGACCGAGGGCAAGCCCTTGAAGGAATATGTCGAGGCGTTTGAGCGAATGCTTATCGACAATACGATGCGCCGACATCGGGGTTCGATCGTAAATGTCATGGATGAACTTTGTCTGCCGCGCCGGACGTTGAACGAAAAGATGGCAAAGTACGGATTGCAGCGGTCGGAATATCTTTGATCGTCTCGATTGTTCGCACGGGCGTGAACGGCGCGAACGCAGCCGACAGCGCGTGCACTGGCAACCGAATAGGTCACAACGCGCAGTCCGCGTAATTTCCTCATTGTAATTTGAACTGAACAGACCTTATGTTGGCCATGAAGTGGTGTCGCAGGCGCGTTGCCTGCTGCCACTTGGAGAAAGTTTCGCTGTTCCAGGAGTTTGCGCCGCAGTTTTTTGGTGCCCTGGTCCGGCATTTCGGCCAAACGGCCGATATTATCGAATTGCCTGTGCGACGCGGATTTTGGCGTCCCGGGCCTTGAACGGGCGCTCCGACCGCGGGGCGTCGGAGAAGAACCGCGATGAAGCGCGCGTGGGAAAGTGCAAACTTGTCCCCGACCTTAGCAGGTCGGCGCCGAACGTTTGATTTGCGTTCCATCGCCTTGAAAAGCCACAGTATTTCGCGAATTGCTCGCATCAGATCGAGCCGCCAGAAGCTGTGCGGAAAGTTAATATGTCATATAAGATGCTTATCGACGCCACCCACGTCGAGGAAACTCGGGTCGTGGTGGTTGACGGAAACAAAGTCGAGGAATTCGATTTTGAATCTGAGAACAAACGCCAGCTAGCAGGCAATATATATCTTGCGAAGGTCACGCGCGTTGAACCGTCGCTTCAGGCGGCATTTATAGATTACGGTGGGAACCGGCACGGTTTCCTGGCGTTTTCCGAAATTCATCCCGACTACTACCAAATTCCGGTTGCCGACCGTGAGGCGCTGATTGCCGAGGAAATGGCCTTTGCCGAAGCAGAGGCCGCCGAGGACGAGAAGCCGAAACGTAAGCGGAGCCGGGGGAAATCTAAAACCAAGGCCGAAGAGGTCAAAACCACTGACGAAGCAATAACGGACGAAGCGCCGGAAAAGGAAATTGTTGCCGGGGATACGGCGTCGGCGGCCGAAAGCTCGGATGGAGCTGATACGAAGGCCTCGCCAACTGAAGCTGCGGCGTCGGGAGCGGACGCGTCAAAGCAAATTCCCGGAATGGATGTTGTCGAAATTGATGGTAGCGACCACGCGCAGGTTGACGGCGACAGCATCGGCGGTGACGACAAGCCTTACAACGCGATGGATCATGCGTCAGAAACCGACGAGTCAATTGAATCCGTTGCCGACGACGACACGACGGATGAAATTCGCCGCCCAAGAAAACAGCGTCAGCGGCGCTACAAAATTCAGGAAGTCGTCAAAGTTCGTCAGATCCTGCTGGTGCAGGTCGTTAAGGAAGAACGCGGGAACAAAGGTGCCGCGCTTACAACATATCTGAGCCTTGCCGGGCGGTATTGTGTTTTGATGCCGAATACCGCGCGCGGCGGCGGGATCAGCCGCAAGATTACAACTGCGGCAGACCGTAAAAAACTGAAAGAAATTGCGTCGGAAATTGACGTGCCAAAGGGCGCGGGACTGATAATTCGGACGGCAGGTGCCAAGCGGACAAAAACTGAGATCAAGCGCGACTATGAGTATTTGCAGCGCCTTTGGGAGCAAATTCGGGAGTTGACACTAAAGTCGACCGCTCCGGCTCAAATTTACGAAGAAGGAAGTCTGGTCAAAAGGTCGATCAGGGATCTCTATAGCCGTGAAATTGAAGAAGTCCTGGTCGAAGGCGATGCGGGTTATCGCATGGCCAAAGATTTCATGAAAATGATCATGCCGAGCCACGCGAAAAACGTGAAGCACTATGCCGAAGCAATGCCATTATTCGCGCGCTACCAGGTCGAGAGTTATCTGGGCGGCATGTTCAATCCGGTCGTTCAGCTAAAGTCCGGCGGGTATATCGTAATCGATGTGACCGAGGCCCTGGTCGCCATCGACGTGAACTCGGGGAAAGCGACCAAGGAAGCCTCGATCGAGGAAACGGCGCTGAAGACTAACCTGGAGGCTGCCGAGGAAGTGGCGCGCCAGTTGCGCCTGCGCGATCTTGCAGGACTGATCGTCATCGACTTTATCGACATGGAAGAGCGGAAGAACAACGCCGCCGTCGAGAAACGTTTCAAGGACCGCCTTAAGACAGATCGCGCCCGTATTCAGGTCGGGAGAATCTCGGGGTTTGGGCTTATGGAAATGTCTCGCCAAAGATTGCGGCCAGGCATGTTGGAAGTTTCGACCCAGCCGTGCACAGCATGTCACGGCACGGGCCTTATCCGGTCTGATGACAGCCTTGGCCTGACCATTCTTAGGCAACTTGAAGAAGAAGGCGTGCGGCGCAGATCGCGAGAGGTTTTGGTAAAGGCACCTGTGGCGATCGTCAACTTCCTGATGAATTTCAAGCGCGAGCACATCGCACAGATTGAATTGCGATATGGCATGGCGGTTCGCATTGAAGCTGACCCGTTCCTGATCACACCGGATTTCTCGATTGAGAAGTTCAAAACCGCGACAAGGGTGATTGAGGGAACGTCGCCGGTGGTTTCCGTCGACGCGTCGCTTATGGCCGAGGTCGAAGAAGATCTCGCCACGGAAAATGCGATTGAGGTCGAGGTCGAGGCCGAGACTGAGACCGAGGACCGGCCCAAGAAGAAAAGGCGCCGTCGGCGTCGCCGCCGTGGAGGAGCCGGGCGTGACGGCGAGGTGACCGCACAGGCTGATGACGGATCGGACCGGTCTTCTTCGGAAGGGGCGCAAAACGCGGACGGCGTTAGCGAGGTCGCCAACGAGCCGCGCGAAGAACAGGCCGCGACCGAAGAAAAGCCCAAGAAATCGACCAGAACGCGAACGCGGCAGAAAAAACTTGCCGAGCCTGCCGAGGCCGTGGTCGCTGAAAGCAAAAGCGAGGCCGCGCCGGACGACGGCGAAATAGCGGAGCCGATGAAGAAGACAAAAAAGCCGCGTGCGACCGCCAAGAAAAAGGTGGAAGTGGCACCTGCAAATCAAGACGAATTAGTCAGGTCGGCAAGCCCGAAGGATACGGCGATCGACGTTGATGCCGTTGACGTGGTTTCTGGCGAACCAGATTTAGTTGCGGCAGCGCCGGGCGGGTCCGTAGATGCTGAAACGGTGGTCGCGCCTGCACTGGCGGCTTCGGATAAGCCGCCGGCACCTGACAAACCGCGGCGGCGCGGATGGTGGTCCGGCGGGCGAGGCTGAGATCGATTATTAACGGCGGCGGATAAGATAAACTTGTTTGCCGCCGCTTTCGCTGGCGGACAAAAGCGTGTGTCCCTGTTCATCGCAAAAATGCGGGACGTCAATCACCGCGGCAGGATCGTCGGCTTCGATTTTGAGGATTGATCCTGAAGGCAACGTTCGTAGTCTTTTGGCGGCCCTGAGAACCGGCAAAGGACACAACAGGCCGGTCGCATCAATCTTGTCATCAAATTCCATGAGCAATGCGCTATGCGCGATGTTACATTTTGTCCACCGAGTTGTGAGAGCCTGTGTTGTGACCAAATGCTCCAAGTGGATTAAGTAGGAGCAAAGGGAAAAGCAGATGTTCGGAATTGACTTATTTGACGCATCTTTGTTGCCAGCGATGACGATCGCGCTGGCCGCAGGCGTTCTGTCATTTCTGAGCCCGTGCGTTTTGCCAATCGTGCCGCCCTATATCGCCTATATGAGCGGTATCACGGTTTCAGACTTGCAAGAATCCAAAACGCCCCGACGAAACAAGGCGATCGTTCCGGCAATATTTTTCGTGCTTGGATTGTCCACCGTCTTTATGATCTTAGGCTTTACGGCATCGGCTTTTGGTCGGTTTTTCTTGACCAATCAGGATTGGTTCGTCTCGGTCGCCGGGGTCATCATTATGATCTTCGGGGCGCATTTTCTTGGCATTTATCGCATTCGTTTCCTGGATCGAGAGATGCGCGTGGATGCAGGCGACCGCGGTGGGTCGACGTTTGGGGCATACGTGCTGGGCCTGGCTTTCGCATTCGGGTGGACGCCGTGCATCGGTCCGATCCTGGGGGCCATATTGTCGATTGCTGCCTCGGAAGCTGACGTGGTGCGCGGCACGACTTTGCTGGCGGTCTATGCGGCGGGCCTTGGCATTCCGTTTTTACTGGTGGCGGCCTACTTCCCACGATTGTCAGGATTGATGGGCTGGATGCGCCGGAATATGGAGCGAATCGAGCGCACCATGGGCTTGCTTTTGTGGACGGTGGGGCTGTTGATGCTGACCGGAATGTTCACCGATTTCAGCTGGTGGCTGAACGAGAAGTTCCCGGTATTGCAGCAATTCGGCTGAGCAGGGCGCGATTGTTTCCAAATGCGGGGCTGATCGGCGATTTGGAAAATCCAATGAAGAAACAGGGTTCTCGGACCCCTGGCCTTACGTTACTGTCGCGCCATGCTGTCAAAGGGGAAATCGCGGGTTTCACGGCGCCGGGTTTTCTACATTCCCGGCTACGATCCCTATCCGCCCAGACGATACCGCGAGCTTTATCGGACCGAGAGCCAAAAACAGGCCGAAATATCGGGATATCGTATCGACCAGAAGTCCGAGCCTGGCGAGACAGCGTGGCGCGTGCGCGCGCAGATTGAAGGCTCGCAAACCATATCGAAAATCGACGTTCTGGTCTGGCACGATCTGGTGCAAGCCTCGATGCGGGCTGGAATTGCCGGAACCTATTTTGCATTAGTTCGAACCGTCTGGACCTATCTTTCGACCGGAACGTTTCGGCGTCTGAGCTGGCTGAACAAGGGGCCGATCATCGCGGCACTTTATCCGATAGCGATGCTTCTTGGCCAATTGATCCTGGCGGCCGTCGGTGCCGGGATCGTTGGAGGCGTTGCCTGGAGGATGACCCATTTTGGCGGTGCCTGGCTGATGGATTTGATCGGTCGCGAGCCGGTCACCGATGGTTTTGTTTGGGCGGTGGTTGCCGCCGCGGTGTTCTGGGTATTGTTTTTGCCGCTTTTTGTGACAGCACTTCGGTGGTTCAAATCGAAGGACGGCAAGACATTCGCGTATTATCTGATGCAGGACTATGCCTATTCGGCGTCAAAACGCGGCGCATACCCCGATGAGATAGAAGCGCGTTTGCATGAGTTTCGCCATCGTATCGACGCCGCGTTGCGCGAAGACATCGACGAAGTATTGATTGTCGGCCATAGCTCGGGCGCGCAGATGGCGGTGTCGATCGTCGCCGATATTGTGCGCCTTGAAAGATTGGATGCAAGTGGACCGGCACTATCGCTTCTGACGCTGGGGCAGGTCATTCCGATGATGAGTTTCCTGCCTGATGCGAAGCGGCTGCGGCGTGACCTGCGTTTGTTGTCGACATCGCAGGAGATCACATGGCTGGACGTGTCGGCACCGGGGGATGGATGTTCATTTGCGCTGACCGATCCGGTGTCGGTATCGGGCGTGTCACCGGGCCAAGAGCAACAGTGGCCTCTGATCATATCAGCGGCGTTTTCCAAGACATTGAGTGCAGAGGCGTTGTCAAAATTGAAATGGCGGTTCTTTCGACTACATTTTCAGTATCTCTGCGCGTTCGACAGGCCCGCGGATTATGATTATTTCGCGATTACGGCTGGCCCGAAGACGTTGGGGTCGCGATTCCGTGGGAGACGGCCCTCGGCGAACCGGATTGATGTCGTTGCCTCGCGTTTCACTTCGACCGTGACATGATCCCTCCAAAGCCCGCCGCGCGGCCTGAAAAGGTGTCGCTTTGGCGGTATTGGCGGCTGTTTCGCCGAGACATTTTATCGGCGCAGCCTGCACGACTTTATCGCGCGTGGATGGCGGAATTTCGAACGCCGTTTTTCCGGTCGTTTCTGCTGAATGACCCAGGCCTGGTCCGTCTCGTGTTGCGAGATCGACCGGAAGATTTTCCGAAGTCGCGGCGGGTCACGTCCGGGCTTGCGCCGCTTTTGGGTCAGTCAGTATTTGTCACCAATGGCGAGGTTTGGAAGCGGCAGCGGCGTATCATAGACCCTGCCTTTGCCGGCGGGCGGGTTCGCCAAAGTTTCCCGTCGATGTATGCCGCTGCGCAGGCAGCCACTGAGCGGATCGAGCCCGGCGAAAGGGATATCGAGGGAATTGCCAGTTATGCGACGGCGGACGTGATTTTTCGCACGCTCTTCTCGATTCCCATTGATCATGAAACGGCGGCAGAGACGTATCAGGCGTTTCGTGCCTTCCAACGCGAGCAACCTGTCGCGACGCTGAATGCTTTGGTGCCATGGGTGCCGGTTTGGCATTTCGGGCGTGCGCGTCGTGCGGCGGCGAGGTTGCGAAAGCTTATCACCGAGCTAGTCGATCGCCGGTTGGTTGAAATTTCGGAGGGCAACGCGCCGGACGACCTTGGCACGAAGATCATGACGACGAAGGATCCGGTGACCGGTCAGCAATTTGATCGCGATGAAATGGTCGATCAGGTCGCGATATTTTTCCTTGCGGGGCACGAGACAAGTGCTTCGTTATTGGGGTGGGCGCTGTGGTTGCTGGCGGCGTCGCCGGAGTGGGGTGAACGGGTTTCCCGGGAATCGCTGGAATTTGTTTCCGCACCTGATTTTTCGAAGCTGGCTTCGATGCCGCACACGCGGAACGTCCTTCGCGAAACGCTGCGATTGTATCCGCCGGTGCCGATGTTTGTGCGCGAGGCGACGCGCGCCGAGGAATTTCGCGGGCGCAATGTGAGAAGAGGGTCGCAAGTCGTAATTTCGCCCTGGCATTTGCATCGGCACGAGCGAATTTGGGACGCGCCGGACGAGTTTAACCCGGCGCGGTGGGATAGTGCAGCGGAGCATGGGCCGGAACGCGATGCATATCAGCCGTTTTCAAGCGGGCCGCGGGCTTGTCCGGGTGCGGGCTTTGCAATGGCGGAGGCTGCGATTTTGCTTGGCGTAATAATGGCGGAATATCGGTTCGAGCCTTTGGATCTGCCGGTTCCGGTGGCGCATCTAACGGTGCGGTCGCGGGACGGAATTAGGCTGAAGATTGACCGCAGACTTGTCGCGGAAAACATCCAGACAGGTTCGTCAGCGGCGCGGAAGTTGGCGAAAGTGGGCGAGGACATATAGGCGGATCGCCGAGGCAAGTCCGGCATTCATCCCGCGCAGTTCATCGATTTCGGCGGCCAGATCGTTGATAGAGCGGTCTTTTTCAACAGCGATTTCGCGGAATGCCTGCCAAAATTCGTCTTCAAGCGAAACCGAAGTTCTGTGACCGCGAAGCGTGAGCGAGCGCTTCTTCGGTCGGCTCATGGGTCTTCGCGCTGGTGCTGATCCAGTAGTTTTTGTCGCTGCAATTCCTTGGCCAGATCAGCTGATTTTTCGGCTTTCGTGCGGCCGAACCTGACTGCGTTTTGATCTGCGGCTTTCCGCGCTGCGTCGCGCTTGCGGGCCTTGCGGATAGTATTCAAAGTGACTGGCGTGTCGCTCAAGTTTTGGGTCCGATCATATTTTCCGGCCTTACAACTTCGTCGAACGTCGTCTCGTCAACGAAACCGAGATTTACGGCCTCTTCCCTGAGCGTTGTCCCGTTCCTGTGTGCGGTCTTTGCGACCTTCGTTGCGTTGTCGTAGCCGATTGTCGGAGCGAGAGCGGTGACCAGCATAAGCGATTCTCGCATAAGCTGGTCAATTCTGGTCTTATTTGCCTGGATGCCACTGACGCAGTTGTCGGTAAACGCCGAACTTGCGTCGCCCAGAAGCTGCATCGACTGAAGAACATTGTAGGCGATCATCGGTTTGTAGACGTTCAGTTCAAAATGGCCCTGACTTCCGGCCATACCGACGGCGGCATCATTTCCGACAACGTGCGCGCATACCTGAGTTATGGCTTCACACTGTGTTGGATTGACCTTGCCGGGCATGATGGACGAGCCGGGTTCGTTTTCCGGCAAGAGCAACTCGTATAAGCCGCAACGCGGACCTGAGCCAAGAAAGCGAATGTCATTGGCAATCTTAAAGAGGCTCGCCGCCGTCGCTTTGAGCGCGCCCGACATCGCCACCATTGCGTCGTGCGCGGCCAAGGCTTCGAACTTGTTCGGTGCGGTGACAAAGGGAAGGCCGGTGATCCGCGCCATATTGGCGGCAACGTCGTCATCCCAACCGGGGCGGGTATTTAGCCCGGTCCCAACCGCGGTTCCGCCTTGGGCAAGCTCGTATATGTCGCCGAGCGCGGTTTCGATGCGTTCAATTGATTTGGCCACCTGGTGGGCGTAGCCTGAGAATTCCTGTGCCAGTGTCAACGGTGTCGCATCCATGGTGTGCGTGCGGCCAATTTTGATAATGCCGTCAAACTCAACGACTTTCGCTTCGAGCGCGGCATGAAGCTTTCTAAGCCCAGGTAGCAATACATCCCGCGCTGTCATTGCGGTGGCGATGTGCATCGCAGTTGGAAAAGTATCGTTGGACGACTGCCCCATGTTGCAGTGGTCATTTGGATGCACCGGATCTTTCGAGCCAATGTCGCCGCCCAGGATTTCGATGGCACGGTTTGCGATAACCTCGTTGGCGTTCATATTCGATTGCGTGCCCGAGCCCGTTTGCCAGACGACCAGTGGAAAGTGATCGTCCAGATCGCCTTCGATGACCTCGGACGCGGCTTGAATAATCGCGTCGGCCTTATCCGTATCCAGCGCACCGGCGGCTTTGTTTGCCTCGGCGCAGGCCTGCTTTATGACCCCAAGTGCGCGCACGATGGCGCTTGGTTGCCTTTCCCAGCCGATCGGAAAATTCAGCAGGCTGCGCTGCGTTTGAGCGCCCCAATATTTCTCGGAAGGGACCTCGAGCGGTCCAAAGCTATCGGTTTCCATGCGGGTCTGGGCCATGCGTGCTCTCCTCGGACACTTCCGACAAGACCATTAATGGGTTTCCGGTTTAAGCGGAATCGAAAAACGCTGCCTCTCGGCTGCGGCGCGAACGAGTCTCAGGCTAAGCGGCGGGCAACTGCCGATGTGAAATCCGGGTCGGCGTTCAGCAGGCGGGAAAGGCTTGCGTGCATACGCTGAAAACTTTCGCCGTAGAAGTAGAAGATTGTGCGGTCTTTGCGCCTGGCCCAACCACGGCTGATTGCGAAGCCTTCCATGGCTTCCGCGCACGCGCGGGCGAAGTGTCGCCGGCTTCCTGCGTCGGGGGTTTCAGCACTTGCAACGGAAATCTCCAGCCCTTCGGTCACGCCAAAGACCATTGGTTCACCGCCGTGGCTGAGGCGAAGTGACGATCCCAGCGGCGCATCTAGTTGTTCGAGCATGTTGGCCACAGTTTTTAGGCCGCGTTGCGACGCGTCGCGAAGACCAAGATAAAGCGTGACGCCGCAAACATCTTCGGGCGCTTTTTCATGGGCGCGAACATCGGTGACGGCGCCGAGGCCCGCAACAGCGAGCTGTCGTGCCAGCGGATCGCCAAACACGAAACTGGCGTCGCGATGGCCAAGGCGAACCGGAAGTCGGGCTTCGGCCAAGACAACTTCGAAAGAAGTTCCGCCTTTCAGCTTCAGATCACGAAAAAACATTCATCACTCCCCAATGCGCTGGGGGCGATAATTTCAACAGAAAGTGGCGAGAGGCCGGATAAAAAGCGGCAAAAATTTGGCCAATTATTTCCGGAAGTTGTCCAGACTTACGATATCGGCGTCGCCTTCAGGTTTTTCCCCGTCTTCATTCTTGCGATCCGCGATGGGTGTGACGCTTTGAACAACGTTTTCGCCATCTGATTCTTCCTGAGTTTCAAACCTCAGGCCAAACTCGACCGACGGATCGACAAACGTTCTAATCGCGTCATAGGGAATGTAGAGAGGTTCGGGCGAATCTCCGAAATTTAACGTCACCGCAAATCCTTCGTCGCCAATGTCGAGGTTTTCAAACCAGTGCTGCATGACAACCGTCATTTCGTCAGGGTAGCGATCACTGAGCCAGTCCGCCATTTCGACGTCCGGGTGCATGGTGTCAAATGTAATAAAGAAATGGTGCTGGCCCGGAAGCCCGCTTTCGGCAACATCCTCGAGAACCTTGCGGATCAGCCCCCGCATCGCGCGGTGCATCAGGTTGCCGTAGTCGATACTTCGGTCCATGCGTACTCCTGGCTGATGGCGCCAGCATAAAAGATTCGGAGGTGAAGGAAAGGCGGGACGCGCGATTAGCGCTCGCGATTAGATGAGACCGGTTATCAATCCGGCAACTGAGCCTGCCACAAGCGTGACGCCAAGCCCAAGCCGAAAGCCCAGCAGAAGGACGATCCCCAGAAAGACTAGTCCAAGCGCCAACAAATCAATTGATGAAATGGATACAGAGATAAGCGAGAAGGGGCCAAAATTCAGCCTTCCGATGTCCTGAAATAAAACGTTTGCGGTGAACCACACCGACAGATTCAAAATCACACCAACAACCGCAGCCGTGATCGCCGAAAGTGCGCCGGAAATACGGGGAGACGCGGTTAGGCGCGCCAAAAACGGTGCGCCTGCAAATATCCAGAGGAAACACGGAACGAATGTGACCCAGAGCGTGACCAAGCCCGCCACAAAGGCAAGCGCCAGCCCGCCGGACGCATAGCCTGCCTGAAATCCGACGAATTGCGTGACGAGAATCAATGGACCAGGCGTTGTTTCTGCAAGGCCAAGCCCGTCCATCATCTGTTCGGTGGTGATCCAGCCAAATTCGGAAACGACTTCCTGGGCCATGTAGGCCAAAACAGCGTAGGCGCCACCAAACGTCACAACTGCCAGCTTTGAGAAGAATGTCGCGACGCTTAGTAAGAAGGTCGATTTTGCCGCCCAAAGTGCCAGCACAGGCAGGAGCCAAAGCGCGCCCGCGATCAATATCGGTCGAAAGGAATGCTTTCTTTGAACTTCGACGCCCGGTTCAGGTTCCGATGATTGGGCAGTCAGATATCCCCAGACTGCGGCTACAGCGATGATAAGCGGAAATGGAACGCTGAAAGCGAATATTGCCAAAAATGACAGTGCGGCGATAAACCATCGGTCAGGCTTTTTCAGCGCCTTTCTTGAGATCTTGAAAAGCGCTTCGATCACGATGGCGACGACGGTGGCCTGGACGCCAAGAAAAACCGCCTCGACCAATGGCACTGTCCCCCAAATCGCGTAGATCGCAGAAATTGCGAACATGGCGATTGCGCCGGGCAGCACAAAAAGAAGGCCCGCTATCAGCCCGCCGCGAATTCCATGCAATCGCCACCCAGCATACGTTGCCAGCTGCATGGCTTCGGGGCCGGGCAAAAGCATACAGAATGAGAGCGCGCCGAGAAATTCATCTTCCTTGAGCCAGCCTTCGCGTTCGACAAGTTCTCGGTGCATCAGCGCGATCTGAGCTGCGGGTCCGCCGAAAGAATGGATACCAATCCGGCCAAAGACCCGGAATAGTTTAGAATATGAGGGCATCATGAACGGGACGCCGGCCAATCGTGGCCTTCATCAAATCCGTCACGCGCCCACCGATATAGCGCGTCATATACGGTCATGCCGGTGTCCAGTTGGACGTGGTCGTCCTTGAATTGCCGCGAAAGCCCCACTGATATCGCCAACAGCCCTGCCGCCTGAGGCGATGCGTGGTGGGTATCGGTGTCTGCGGCGCGAACAACTTCGGCAAGGCGATCCAGCGGCGCGGTGTGAAGGCAGAACTCATTCAGCATCGTGTCGAATGTGCATTTTGGACCGCGATGGGAGAAATGCACGTCTTCGATATCGAACGGCGTCGCACTATAACGATCGGCGACGCCGAGCACTTCCTGCGGTGACACGAACAGGAACTTTGCCGATGGGTCGACAAATCGCCGGATCAGCCAGGGGCATGCGATCCTGTCGATCTTGGGCCGGTGACGTGTGACCCAAAGTGTATTTTCCCCGACTTGCGGGGGCAGGGCACTGGCCGGGACGCGAACCGTGTTTTTTGCATCGCGCCAAGCAAACATGCCGCCTTGCAGATATTGCGCTTCGACGCCTTCGCATCGCAGCCAAGACACCAATCCCTGACTGAGTTTGATGCCTCTCTGACAGGTTATTACTACGTGGCGGCCAGCAAGCCTTTTGATCAAACCGGGGATATCTGTGTGCGGATGTCGAAATGACCCTGGAATAAGATAGGGGTCGTCATTGAAATCCGGATCAATAGAGATGTCAGCAATTGCCGGGCATTCTGGTGTGCCGACCAAACGATTTAATTGATCAACGGTAATTTCATTTGGTGCAGCCATGACGCATCCTTCCTGCAACTCAGGTTTCGGGATACGAATCTTGGGCCAAAGCCTCACGGGGCGTTCGCTGGCCCCATGGGTGGCACCGATACTCACATACCGATAATTTTGCAAGTCAGTGGGGTTGGGAAAGTGCAGGCTTCTGTTGCCGGGTGCCTGCAAACCCCGCCTTACGCTGCTAGGCGCAAGGGCTTAAGTTCGGTTTTTCGCACTGCTTACGCAGCGAGAGCTACCGGAGCATGGTTGTTATTGGCAACTATGCATTGTGGACCGATATCGGTGGTACCTCACCGAGACAAAGCAATCCCCTTTAGACGTCCGTCGATCCTATTTCGGCCCCATGATCCCCCAATAAGGGATGTTGGTGGAGCCGCCGGGTACCGCCCCCGGGTCCGATCCGCTTATTACGAGCGCGTTTATGTCCATAGTCCCGTTGCCGGAACGCTTTGAATATAGGGGCTTAGGGTTAATATTGGAAGAGTGCT
>CAXMNX010000095.1:0-38651 GCA_964194845.1 uncultured Boseongicola sp. | reverse complement strand
GGATTTGACCAGCTTGGTAGCCGCGGCTTTGCTGGTCCCGGATTTCTTGTTCATCTTCACTCCTTAACGGTTACGATGAACCAGAAATCCTCCATTGTTCAAATCCTCTGTTCTGTTCCACAGGTGCTGACGTCAGACACCCTTGCCCAATTAAACACGGTCGATATTCGCTGGAGAACTCGGTTGGCGGTGTCGTATTTTTCGGCCCAGATCGGTTCTAGAATCGAGTAGATGTCAGGGGAGCCTATTTGCTCAATGGGACGGTCTCCAAAATGCGGAAATGCATACCTCTCGAGTGAACTTATCCAAATCTGGGTGTGACGTTCACTTGTCCAAGCGCGCGACCGGATTCGATGGGCTTTTCTAGCGGCCTCGCTAAAGGTCATGCTGGAAGGCCTGAGGAAAATCCTCGGATCACCACCTGCCCGGGCGATCTTCCTAAATTTGCTCGCGGTTTCCCTTGCCTCACGCAGTTGCACTAGTTTTGCGGATCCTAGCCCAAAGTCCCTTCTTCGCCCAGAGACAACAGTCCGCAGAACCCAAGACTTACCCCCAGTTGGTCCGATCATCAGATACAGACCCTCTCCATCCGCGTGCCTCCCCGGGGCTCTCAGTGCAATGACTTGTTTCGATGTTAACTTTGGCATCAGGTCTTCCCACATTTTTTCCATCAGGCAACTTGCGCTGTGGTCGGTCGGTATGTGGCTAGCTGAGTGAGAATGTAAACTAAGCACTTGAAAAATAAAAGAAAAAAAGACAAACTGATGGTATTTGAGAGGTGTTTCGCGAAGCCTCCTCCGATACCACGTGCCCCGCCATTGCCGGACATATTCGCCGGTTCTGGCGGACAGCAAGCTTTCGGCCTCAACAGTTAATGGTGGTCGCAATGAGATATTTACTGTGTTTGACGTTGGCAATGTTCGCCATTGCGGCGGCGGGCGCGGCGCGTGCCGAGCCCTCGGCCAGCCTGATATTTTTTACCGAGGATGGCTTGCAGGACGGCGCGCCGCTTTTGCCGGGATTTCCGCTAAATTCGATCTGGTCCGGTATGGGGCAAGCAGCGGACGGCACGATCTACGTCGCCGTATCCAACCATGATGAAGTCGCCGGCAACGTGGCGATATTCGCGCTTGATCCGAGTGCTGACAGGATGCGGTTTATCAATGACCTGAAGTCAGTCTCAAAGGCCGCCGGGAATTGGCGCGAAGGTGAAAGTCAATACAAAGTTCATACATTTTTGCAGCAGCACGCCGATGGGTTGCTCTATTTTGCGACCATGCCCTCGAGCGAACCGGGCGGTGACCGGGGCGCGCATCTCTACACGCTCGATCCCGAAACCGAGACCATAAGTGACATCAGCGCGCCAGCGAAGTACTCCATTACGCGCCAGGGAAATGTTGTTGCAGGCAGCGGCGTCGCGTTTTTGGGTCAAGGCATCAAAGGCATGGGCCTTAATCCTTCCGAGCCCGACGTACTATACCTGATGAGCTACGAAAACGGCTTCCTGATGCGTCACGATCTGCGCACTGGTGAGTTCCGGCAAATTGGCCGGTCGCCACGGGTATCTTACGTTTTTCACGTCGATATCGCCGGTGATGTCTATTACCTTGGCGGCGAGCCCGGAAAGCCGCAATCGTTCCTGCGCTATGACGCAGAGGCCGGGACAACCGAAGCGATCTTTGCGGGCGTTGATGCCGATGACGAGGTCGGAATGATTGCGGCAACGTCGAACCCCGAGATTATTCTTGTCCTGCTTGCGGGTTCGAAAAAAGTGATCCCCGTTCACACCGGGACAGAACGAATGCTCAGGGGTGGCGCATCTTGCGGTAAAAACTGGTGGCGGCTTTTCAACATGGCCGTCTCACCAGACGGAAAGCAGGTATATTTTGTCTCGAACAACAACGATCACAGTCTGATTTGGCGCGCCCCCGTTGGCGGCGGCAAATGTCAAATGATACTCGACGTGAATGAACTGTTGGGCCCTCGAAATCTTGCATTCGGCGGGCAGAACATCTGGATTTCCAACAGCTTTTTCACGCCGGTCTGGACCCACAATGGCAAAACCGACCTGGCGATATTGAAGGTCACGGTAGAATAGAACGCGATTGTCCTGCGCCCTTTGGATGAGCCGCCTGAAACGGGCCGACGGCTATTGATACTACTCGCGGTTCTCCCCATGCTGGGCGTTGGGGAGGTCTGACATGCTTGTGCAGCCTGATATTGCAGGGTCTTTGTTCGCCGCGGTCGAGGCACGGCGCGAAGACCTGATCGCGCTGACGCAGGCGTTGATCCGCATCCCCACGCTGAACCCTCCGGGCGAAAATTATCGCGAGATTTGTGAATATCTCGCGGCGAGGCTGGCGGCTTCCGGCTTTGAAACGCAGCTTATCCGCGCCGAAGCATCGCCCGGCGACAGCGACAGATACCCACGCTGGAATGTGATTGCGCGACGGACAGGCGCGCGGTCCGGCGACTGCATTCACTTCAACAGCCACACCGATGTGGTCGAGGTCGGGCAGGGCTGGACGCATGACCCCTTTGGCGGCGCGCTGAAGGATGGGCGCATTTACGGGCGCGGCAGTTGCGACATGAAGGGCGGTCTTGCGGCATCGATCATCGCGGTTGAAGCCTTTATCGAGGTTTGCCCTGACTATTCCGGCGCGATTGAGATCTCTGGCACGGCGGATGAAGAAACCGGCGGCTATGGCGGCGTCGCCTATCTTGCCGAGAAGGGCTTTTTCGCGCCGGATCGTGTGCAACACGTCATCATTCCCGAGCCGCTGCAGAAGAACCGCATCTGCCTGGGTCATCGCGGCGTCTGGTGGGCCGAGATCGAGACCCACGGCGAGATCGCGCATGGCTCGATGCCATTTCTGGGCGATTGCGCGGTGCGCCATATGGGTGCGGTTCTGAGCGCGATGGAGGAAAAACTTTACCCCGCACTTGCGGCCAAGCGAACCGAAATGCCCGTTGTGCCGCCGGGCGCACGGCACTCGACAATGAACATCAATTCATTCCACGGCGGGCAGGATGAACCAGAAGTTGATTATACCGGGTTCCCGTCCGCCTGCGTTCCCGACAGTGCGCGGATTGTGGTGGATCGCCGATACCTCATCGAAGAAAATGTCGAAGATGTTCGCAGTGAAATCAATAACTTGCTGGACGACGTGAAAGCAGATCGGCCAAATTTCAGCTATGATCTGCGCGAATTGTGGAGCGTCTCGCCGACGATGACAGACCGGGACGCCCCCGTTGTCACGAGCGTGGAAAAGGCAATCAAAAACGTTCTCGACACTCAGGCGGAGTTCGTGGTTTCACCCGGAACCTACGACCAAAAACACATTGACCGGATCGGGCGGCTTAAAAATTGTATCGCCTATGGGCCGGGACTGCTGGAAATGGCGCATAAACCTGATGAATACATCGACGTTATCGATATGATGGACGCAGCGAAAGTGATGGGGCTTTGCCTTGTCGATATTTTGACCGAAAACGGTTCAATGGGAGGAAACCAATGAAAATCAATTTGCTAAGCGGCGTCGCGGCAGCGGCGGTATTCGCGGCCAGTTTTGCTCACGCGCAAACCTCGCTGACGGTTGGCCTGCAACTTGAGCCGCCGCATCTGGATCCAACCAGTGCTGCTGC
The DNA here is from genome assembly GCA_964194845.1 of uncultured Boseongicola sp. Lineage (GTDB taxonomy): Bacteria > Pseudomonadota > Alphaproteobacteria > Rhodobacterales > Rhodobacteraceae > CAXMNX01. The sequence continues at coordinate 35,006 of CAXMNX010000095.1, read as the reverse complement.
TGGTGCGATTGACCAGGTGCTTTATTCCAACGTCTTCGAAGGGCTGACGCGGTTCGGCCCCGATGGATCGGTGAACGCCGGTCTGGCTGAAAGCTGGGACATCTCCGGCGATGGCCTGACGTACACGTTCAATCTGCGGTCGGGCGTGATGTTCCACGACGGCACCGCGATGGATGCCGAGGACGTGGTGTTCAGTCTTGACCGCGCACGTGCCGAGGACAGTGCCAATGCGCAAAAGGCGCTTTTCGCGGGGATCGACAGCGTTGAAGCGGTGGATCCGACCACGGTAAAGGTCACGCTTTCGACGGCAAACGGATCGTTCCTGTTCAACATGGCCTGGGGCGACGCGGTGATCGTCGCTCCTGAAAGCATTGAAAACATTAAGACAAATCCGGTTGGCACAGGTGCCTTCAAGTTCTCGAACTGGGTGCAGGGCGACCAGATCGAGCTTGTGAAGAACGCCGATTACTGGGGCACACCGGCGGCGCTGGAAGCGGCGACGTTCAAATTTATCTCGGACCCCACGGCAGCTTTCGCCGCGATGATGGCTGAAGATATCGACGTTTTCTCCGGCTATCCCGCCCCCGAAAATCTGCCGCAGTTCGAAGCCGACGGACGGTTCCAGGTTCTGGTTGGTTCGACCGAGGGCGAAACGATCCTCTCGACCAACAACAAGATGCCGCCCTTTGACGATGTTCGCGTCCGCAAGGCGGTGGCTCACGCGATTGACCGGCAGGCAATCATCGACGGGGCAATGTTCGGGCTTGGCACGCCAATCGGCAGCCATTTCGCGCCGCACAATCCCGACTACCTCGATCTGACCGGAAATTCGCAATACGATCCCGAATTGGCCAGATCGCTGCTGGCCGAGGCCGGGTACCCGGACGGCTTCACCACAACGCTGAAACTGCCACCGCCCTCCTATGCGCGGCGCGGCGGCGAGATCATTGCGTCGCAGCTTCGCGAGGTCGGAATCGAGACAGTGATCAGCAATCTGGAGTGGGCACAGTGGCTGGAACAGGTGTTCCGAGGTTATGATTTTGGCCTGACAATTGTCAGCCATACCGAGCCCTTTGACATCGGCATCTATGCCCGACCGGAATATTACTTCCAGTATGACAATCCAAAGTTTCAGGCCTTGATGACCGACCTGAATGCTGAAGCCGATCCCGCAGCGCGAACCGCACTTATCCACCAGCTTCAGTCGATCATCTCGGTGGACTATGTGAACGGATATCTGTTCCAGCTGGCAACACCGACGATCGCCAAGGCCGGGGTTCAAGGGCTTTGGCAGGACGCGCCGACGCAGGCCACGGACCTGACCGGTGTAAGCTGGGCCAACTGATGCGCAGCGGGCGGTAAGCAATCCGCCATGGTGCGCTATGTGCTTAAACGGCTAATATCGCTGGCGATCTCTCTTGTGGTCGCCAGTGTCGTTATCTTTGCCGCGATCGAAGTGATCCCCGGCGATCCTGCGGCGTTTATGCTGGGGATCAATGCGCAGCCGGACACGATAGCGGCATTGCGCGAGCAGCTTGGCCTTGATGTGCCGATGTTCCAGCGCTATTTCAACTGGGTTGGTGGGTTGCTCGTCGGCGATTTTGGCACGTCGTATACCTATCGAACCGAAGTTGCCGACATGATCGGCGAACGGCTGTGGATCTCGCTGCCGCTGGCTTTGATCGCGTTGACGCTGTCCACACTTATCGCCTTTCCCGTCGGCATTCTGGCGGCGTCGCGGCGCGGCTCTGTGGCGGATGTGACTGTGATGGGCGTCACCCAGCTTGGTGTCGCCGTGCCGAACTTCTGGTTCGCGATGCTGATGGTCTTGGTCTTTTCGATCAACCTGCGTTGGTTTTCCGCCGGTGGTTTCCCGGGGTGGGATGAGGGACTGTTCGCGGGTCTTAAAGCTCTGACATTGCCCGCAATTTCCTTGGCGCTGCCGCAGGCGTCGATCCTTGCCCGCGTCATGCGGTCAGCCCTTCTGGACACCCTCGGCGAGGATTTCATGCGCACCGCCCGCGCTAAGGGACTGACGCGAAAACAGGCGCTTTGGCGGCACGCGCTTCGAAACGCGATGATTCCCGTTCTGACGATCATCGGCCTCCAATTCTCGTTCCTGATGGCTGGTGCCATCATTATCGAAAATGTCTTCTTCCTGCCGGGGCTTGGGCGGTTGATTTTCCAAAGCATCTCGCAGCGCGATCTGATCGTCGTCGAAAGCGTGGTGATGCTGCTGGTCTTCGCGGTAATCCTGATCAATTTCGCAGTCGATATCGCCTATGCCGTTGTCGATCCGCGCCTGAGACGCAGCCAATGATTGCCTCGCGAAATCTGTGGATCGGGGCCGCGCTGACGGCGGGTTTTGCGCTAGCGGCATTGATTTCATTCATCTGGGTGCCCTACGACATCGAAACGCTGAACATCGCCGAGCGGATGAAAACGCCCACCGGCGCGCACCCGCTCGGCACCGACCATTTCGGTCGCGACATTCTGTCGATGATCATGGTCGGCGCGCGCACATCCATCGCGGTCGCCATCGTGGCGGTTTGCATCGGCATGGGATTTGGCGTGCCGCTTGGCCTTGCGGCGGCGTCCAATCGTGGCAGTCTGCTGGACGAATTGATCGGACGCGGGAACGATCTGATCTTTGCCTTTCCGTCGCTGCTGATCGCGATCCTGATCACCGCCAATTTCGGCCCAAGCGCCGTAAACGCGATCATCGCCATCGGTATCTTCAACATTCCAGTATTCGCGCGCCTGACGCGCGGTTCGGCGCTAAGCCTCTGGCAGCGCGAGTTTATCCTTGCCGCGCGCGTTGCCGGTAAGGGGTCCGCGCGAATCTCGATAGAACATATCCTGCCCAATGTTCTGAACCTGCTGATCGTTCAGGGCACGATCCAGTTTTCGCTGGGCATCCTCGCCGAGGCGTCGCTGTCCTATGTCGGCCTTGGCGCACAGCCGCCGGTGCCAAGCTGGGGGCGGATGCTGGCCGACAGCCAGACGATGATCAGCCTCGCACCGCACCTCGCGTTATTCCCCGGCCTTGCCATCGTGCTGACGGTTCTGGGGCTGAACCTGCTGGGTGACGGATTGCGCGACCTGCTTGATCCACGCCTGCGAAGGGACCGGGGATGAGCCTGCTTGAGATTGAAAGCCTTTCGCTCACGATCCGCGGCACGCCGATCCTGCGGGAAGTCTCGATGTCGCTGGATGCTGGCAAGACACTCGGCGTGATCGGCGAAAGCGGGTCTGGCAAGTCGATGACGGCTTTCGCTGTGATGCAGTTATTGCCGAATGGCTCGCAGGCCACGGGTGCTATTCGTGTGAAGGATTTCGACGTTCTGACCGCCAGCGAAGAGGCGCTTTGCGACTTGCGTGGAAATGACGTGTCGATCATCTTTCAGGAACCGATGACTGCGCTGAACCCCTTGAAAACCATCGGTGATCAGGTGGCCGAGACCATCCTGATCCACGAAAATACGGTGGCCAAGTCGGCCGCAATGGCGCGCGCCCGCGCCGCGCTTGATCGTTGCGAACTGCCGGGGAGCCGGTTTTCGCTTGGGCTTTACCCGCACGAGCTTTCAGGCGGCCAGCGACAGCGCGTCGTGATCGCGATGGCGATTGCATTGCAGCCGAAACTGCTGATCGCGGATGAGCCGACAACCGCGCTCGATGTCACGACGCAGGCGGAAATCCTGCGGCTCCTGAAGCGGCTCGTCGATGAAGACGGCATGGGGCTGATGCTGATCAGCCATGATCTGGCAGTTGTCGCTGATATGGCCGACGAGATCGTCATCATGAAGGACGGCGAAGTGGTCGAGCGTGGCCCGGCGGCGACGCTTTTCGACACCATGCGGCACCCCTATACCAAGGCGCTTTACGCCGCCTCCGGCCATCAGCCTGAGAGAAACACGACGCCCGAAGACACGCCGCTCTTGTCGGTGCGCGACGTGGTGCGCGACTATCGCCTGCCGCGCACGTCGATATTTGGCGCGCACGAACAATTTCGCGCCGTCGATCATGTCAGCTTCGACATCCGGCGCGGCGAAAGCCTTGGTCTTGTCGGCGAAAGCGGCTGCGGGAAATCGACGCTGACGCGCGCAATTCTGGGGCTTGAAGCGGTGCAGGGCGGCGAGATCCTTCTGGACGGCGCGCCCGTCTTCACTGGAAACGTGCCCAATCGGGCGCTCAGACGTCGGATGCAGGTGGTGTTTCAGGACCCATATGGCTCGTTCAACCCGCGCCATCGGGTCGACAAGCTGGTGAGCGAACCGTTTCATCTTTACGACACTCCGCCATCCGCCAAAGAACGCGACGAGGCAATTGCCGAGGCGCTCCACGCGGTTGGCCTTAACCCCGACGACCGGCTCAAATACATCCACGAGTTTTCCGGCGGTCAGCGCCAGCGGATCGCGATTGCGCGTGCGCTGATTATCCGGCCCGACCTGATCCTGCTCGACGAAGCAGTTTCCGCACTCGATGTCTCAATACGGGCACAGATCCTCGATCTTCTGGCCGATCTCGCCGAAAGCCACGGGTTGACCTATCTTTTTATCTCGCACGATTTGTCCGTCGTGCGGTCGATCACTGACCGGGTTCTGGTGATGAAATCCGGCAAGATTGTCGAGGAAGGCCCGACCGAAACTGTCTTCGACGCACCGGCCCACGAATACACACAACGCCTGATCGCCGCCGCGCCGGTTCTGCCGGATATCGCGGCGACAGCGGTCTGATCGAAAGGGATATACCCGATGAATGTTCAACCGCTTGGCGTCGATCCCGGTCAATGCTTCATCGCGGGCGAATGGGTTCCGCCTGCGAGTGGCGAGACGCTTGAGCTTAAAAACCCCTCGGATGGCACAACGCTTTGTGAAATTGCGCGGGGATCCAGCGACGACATTGACCGCGCGGTGCAGGCCGCACAGGCTGCGCGAACGGGCGATTGGGGGCGGATGACGGCCGCCGAACGCGGGCGATGCCTTGCACGCATTGGCTTGCTGGTGCTTGAACACGTCGAAGACTTGGCCCGGCTAGAGGCGCTCGATGTCGGCAAGCCGCTGACCCAGGCGCGGGCCGACGCCAAAGCGCTTGCGCGCTACATGGAATTCTATGGCGGTGCGGCCGACAAGGTTCACGGGGCGACGATCCCCTATCTTGAAGGCTACACCGTCTACACGCTGCGCGAGCCGCACGGTGTGACCGGCCACATCATCCCGTGGAATTATCCGATGCAGATTATCGGCCGGTCTATTGGTGCCGCTCTCGCGATGGGAAATGCGACGGTTCTGAAACCCGCCGAAGAGGCGTGCCTGACGGCATTGGCCTTTGCTGAGATCGCGCGGCGGGCCGGGCTTCCGGCGGGCGCACTGAATGTTGTGCCGGGGCTGGGGGCCGAGGCCGGGGCCGCGCTGGCGGCGCACAGGGGCGTTCGCCATGTCTCGTTCACCGGGTCGGTTGGCGTCGGGCGGCTGATCCAGACGGCGGCGGCGGAGAATGTCGTGCCGGTAACACTGGAGCTTGGCGGCAAATCCCCGCAGGTTGTTTTCGAGGACGCCGATATCGACGCCGCACTGCCGTTTCTGGTGAACGCGGGCATTCAGAACGCCGGGCAGACCTGTTCAGCCTCGTCGCGCATTCTGGTCCAGCGGGGCGTTCTGGACGAGGTGACATCCGGCATGGCGGAACGCTATCGCGAACTGCGTGTTGGTCCGGCATTGGATGATCTGGAGGTCGGACCGCTGATCTCAAGCCGTCAGAAGCGTATCGTTGAAGACTTTCTGGCCGCCGGGGCAGACCTTGAGACCGCCGCCCAAGGAACAATTCTTGACGGAACCCCAACCGGCGGCAGCTATGTGGTGCCAACGTTGTTTGCTGGTGTCGATCCTGGCCACCGGTTGGCGCAGGACGAGATATTCGGCCCCGTTCAGGTCGTCATCCCCTTCGATGACGAAGATGAGGCTGTCGCCATTGCAAACGGCACCGACTATGGGCTGGTCGCCTCGGCCTGGACCCGCGATGGCGCGCGGCAGATGCGGATGGCGCGAAAACTGGAGGCCGGGCAGGTCTTTCTGAACAACTATGGTGCAGGCGGCGGTGTTGAATTGCCGTTTGGCGGCGTCGGGCTTTCCGGGCACGGGCGCGAGAAGGGTTTCGAGGCGCTTTACGGGTTCTCGACGCTCAAGACCGTCGCGGCGTTGCACGGGTGAGGGCGGTGCTACTCCGAAAGATCGACCGGAAACCGTGCAGCACCCCAGCCTTCGACAAACGTCCGGGCCTCGACAAAGACCTGGGATGTGGCGTCAGGAATGGCGACGTCCGACAGCGAGCGTGTAAACGGCTGCTCATTCACGTGCGGATGCAAAAGTGTGCGAACCCCGAATTCCGTGCCATCCTCGGCAACCACCCGCCAGCCGTCGGCGTAATCATACCAGCCAATATCACCGTGCCGAAGCGTGACAGAAAATGTCCAAGTAGCCCCGTCCCGTCGCGCCTCGACGGCCTCGATTGTGGCTTCGTCTGCAGTGGCGGGCGAATACGCCAAAACCAGCGCCATTATAGTCAATGCTCGTTTTAATTTCATGCCCTGAAACCTAGTGGGAAAACTGCCCGAGGCCAGTCACTTTTACTTGCTGAGCCTGGTAATTGGTAATATAATCTAACCAATTCCGCGAATACGAGGATCCGCCAATGGATATGCCACCGCCGAACCCCGACATCCTGGCCCGGAAATCGCGGATCGTTGCGCGGCTTCAGGCAGTTCTACGCACGGGTGCCGTGATCTCGGACGAGGCGGAGACCCGGGCCTATGAATGCGATGCGCTGACCGCCTACCGATGCCCGCCGCTCTGCGTTGTGTTGCCAGGAACTACCGGTGAAGTGTCCGCCATTCTGAAGATCTGCCACCAGGAGGGCGTGCCGGTAGTTCCGCGCGGCTCAGGCACATCGCTTGCCGGTGGCGCGCTTCCGACGGCTGACAGCGTGATCCTGGGCGTTGCGCGGCTGAACGCGGTGCTTGAAACCGACTACGACAACCGGTTCATCCGCGTGCAATCGGGCCGCACCAACTTGTCGGTGACCGATGCCGTTGAAAGCAATGGGTTTTTCTATGCCCCCGATCCATCGTCGCAGCTCGCCTGTGCCATCGCCGGCAACATCGCGATGAATTCGGGCGGCGCGCATTGCCTGAAATACGGAGTGACGACGAACAACCTCTTGGGCGTCACTTTGGTCATGATGGACGGCACGGTGGTCGAGATCGGCGGCGCGCATATGGGCGCCGCGGGGTATGACTGGCTGGGGTTGTTATGCGGCTCGGAAGGCCAACTAGGCGTCGTGACCGAAGCAACGCTGCGCATTCTGCCCAGCCCCGAAGGTGCGCGGCCTGTCCTGATTGGATATGACAACGCCGAGGTGGCAGGCGCCTGTGTTGCCGACATCATCAAGGCGGGCGTGTTGCCGGTCGCCATCGAATACATGGATCGAAAAGTGATCGAAGCCGTCGAGGTTCATTCCGGTGCTGGATACCCGGACTGCGAGGCGTTGTTGATCGTTGAGGTCGAAGGGTCGGACGCCGAGATCGACGTCGAGCTTGGCCTGATCAAAGCAATCGCGGCGAGGCACCAACCGGTCGCGATGCGCGAAGCGGGCGATGAGGAAGAGGCCGCGCGCATCTGGCTCGGCCGCAAATCGGCGTTCGGCGCTATGGGCCAGATCAACGATTACATGTGTCTGGACGGGACGATCCCGGTCAGCGAATTGCCGTTCGTTCTCAGACGGATCCGCGAGATGTCGGTGGAATACGGGCTGGACGTCGGCAACGTCTTTCACGCGGGCGACGGCAATATGCACCCGCTGATCCTCTATGATGCCAACAAACCGGGGGATCTTGAGACCTGCGAGGCGTTGGGCGCGGAGATCCTGAAGCTTTGTGTCGAGGTGGGCGGGTGTCTGACTGGCGAGCATGGCGTGGGCATCGAAAAGCGCGATCTGATGGGTGTACAGTATTCGCACGCAGATCTGGAGGCGCAGATGCGGGTGAAGGATGTGTTTGATCCCAACTGGTTGCTGAACCCGGCGAAAGTTTTTCCGCTGGAAGCAAGCGCGGCACGACGTCGGACGCGGCCCGAGGCAGCGTGAAAATGCTGACACCAACGGATGAGGCAGAACTGGCCGAAGCGATTGCCGGGGCCAAGGTGCCGTTGGCCATTCAGGGCGGTGGAACGCGGCCCATCGGTCGCCCGGTCGATGGCGAGCCACTGTCTGTCGCCGAATTGTCTGGCATCACGCTTTACGAGCCCGGCGCGCTGACGCTGGTGGCCAGGGCCGGAACCCCCGTGGCCGAGATTGAGGCAGCGCTGGACGCCGAGGGGCAGATGCTGGCGTTCGAGCCGATGGATCATCGCGCGCTTCTGGGAACGGCCGGCGTGCCGACGATTGGCGGCGTGGTTGCAGGCAATGTTTCGGGTCCTCGCCGGGTGCAAGTGGGGGCCTGCCGGGACTTTCTTTTGGGCGTGCGGTTTGTTGATGGGCGCGGTGCGGTCGTTAAAAGCGGCGGACGGGTGATGAAAAACGTGACCGGCTATGATCTGGTCAAGCTCATGGCAGGCAGCCGGGGGACGCTGGGGGTGCTGAGTGAGGTCAGCCTGAAAGTGCTGCCGAAGCCGGAGGCGGCAGCGACGATATACCGGAACGGGCTGGAGGATGCGCGCGCGGCCGGCGCGATGGCAGCGGCACTGCGTTCGCCTTTCGAGGTGACGGGAGCAGCGCATTATCGAGGATCGAATATTGAAGAAACTTTGACGATGTTCAGGCTTGAAGGTTTTGCCGAGTCAGTGGCCTATCGGGCGGAGGCACTACCGCCGCATCTTGTCGAGTTCGGAGATTGGGAGATCACGACCGATCAGGAGGCGGTAAAAGTCGGCTGGCGATGGGCGCGCAATGTCGAACAGTTTCAGGGGCAGGCGGGCGACATTTGGTGTGTTTCAGCAAAGCCCTCCGAAGCGCCAAATATCGTGGCCAAGACTTCCGCCAATGATGTGCTTTACGACTGGGGCGGTGGACGTATCTGGCTTCGCGCGCCCGAGGGCGGGGATATCCGCGCCCCACTGGCTGAGGTCGGCGGCCACGCCACGCTGTTACGCGGCAGCGACGAGACAAAGGCCCGGTTAGGTGTCTTTCAACCTGAGGCGATACCGCTTGCGGCACTGGCGACGGGCCTCCGCCGCAAATTCGATCCGCGTGGCATCCTCAATCCGGGGCTGTTGGGATGAGCTGGAATTCAATCAACAACGCGCCCCGGCCAACGCGCCGGGGCCTCGGCGCAGAGGTACCGGATCGGGTCCGGGACGGGCGGTAACGAATGCAGACCAACTTCACCAAAGAACAACTGAAAGCCCCCGAAATCGCGCGCGCAAACGAGATCCTGCGTTCTTGCATCCACTGCGGCTTCTGCACCGCGACTTGTCCGACGTATCAAGTCTTGGGCGACGAACTCGATAGCCCACGTGGCCGCATCTACCTGATCAAGGACATGCTCGAAAACGATCGGCCCGCTGACGCAAAGACGGTGAAACATATCGACCGGTGCTTATCCTGTCTGGCCTGTATGACGACCTGCCCCTCGGGCGTTCACTACATGCATCTGGTCGATCACGCCCGCGCCCATATCGAGAAAACCTATCGGCGACCCGTGTTCGAGCGCGTGCTGCGATGGGCTCTGGCGCGCATCCTGCCTTACCCAAACCGGTTTCGACTGGCGCTGATGGCAGCAAGGATCGGACGCCCTTTGAGCGCCCTGGTGCCAGACAAGCGTCTGCGCGCGATGCTGGAAATAGCGCCGAAGAAAATTCCGCCGGTCAGCCGCAACGACGATCCGCAGACTTTTCCCGCGGTAGGGCAAAAACGGATGCGCGTTGCACTGATGACCGGTTGTGCGCAGCGGGCGCTGAACACCGACATTAACGATGCCACGATCCGCCTGTTGACGCGCCTCGGTTGCGAGGTGGTGATCGCGCGCGATATGGGATGCTGCGGTGCGCTGGTGCATCACATGGGGCGCAAGAGCGAGAGCCACGCCGCCGCCGCGCGTAACATCCGCGTGTGGATGGTCGAGGATCGTGCTGCTGGGCTTGATGCCGTCGTGATCAATGCCTCGGGCTGCGGCACGACGGTTAAGGACTATGGCCACATGTTCCGAAACGATCCGCTGGCCGATGATGCCGCCCGTATCAGCGCGCTCGCGATGGATGTAACCGAAGTGCTGGCACGGCTTAATCTGCCCGAGGGCGAGGCCCAGCGCCTCTGCGTGGCCTATCACGCCGCTTGTTCGTTGCAGCATGGCCAGCAGATTAAATCACACCCCAAAGACCTGCTGAAACGCGCCGGTTTCACTGTTGTCGAGCCCGCCGACAGCCACCTTTGCTGTGGGTCGGCGGGGACGTATAATCTTATGCAGCCTGAGATTTCCAATGAGTTGAAATCCCGAAAAATCAATACATTAGAGGCAAAGTCGCCCGATGTAATCGCGGCCGGGAACATCGGCTGTATGATGCAGATTGGATCTGGCACAGATATTCCCGTCGTCCATACGGTCGAGCTTCTGGATTGGGCGACAGGCGGGCCGAGGCCAGCTTCATTTTCGCGCCTGAAGCACGGCATCTAGCGCCATAATCTTGTCCAATCTCTCTTCTAAGGTCAGACTGAAGACGGAAAAGGATGGGTATGAGACGGTTTTTAGCAACTTGTGCCGCACTCGCGGCGCTGGCGGTGCCTGTCGCGGCGCAGGAGAATTCGGCGTCCGGTATGACGGCTTTGATGACCGCATACGAAGCGCAGGGCTGGGAAGGCGTTGGGCGTCTGAACATCGGGCGTGGGGGCATGTGCACGGGCGCCTTGATCTCGCCCCGGCTGGTTTTGACCGCCGCGCATTGCCTTTTCGATCAATTTTCCGGCCAGCAGGTCGACGCCGGGTCGATCCAGTTTCTGGCAGGCTGGCGCAATGGCCGCGCGTTGGCCTATCGCCGCGTGCGCCGCGCGGTCACGCATCCGCAATACGAATACACCGGTCCGTCGGGCGAGCTTCGGGTTGCAAATGACCTCGCACTTCTGGAGCTTGAGAGCGAGATACGCTTGGCCAACGTGCAACCCTTCAAAACCGCTGAGCGCCCGCGCAAGGGTGCAACGGTCGGGGTTGTGAGCTACGCGCACGACCGATCCGACACGCTGTCTTTGCAGGAAGTTTGCCACGTTCTGGCGCGCCAGCGCGGCACGCTGGTCTTGTCCTGCGAGGTTGATTTCGGTTCTTCAGGCGCGCCGATCTTCGCGGAAGTGGACGGCGAGCCACGGATTGTGTCGGTGGTTTCGGCCAAGGCGATGGTGCAGGGGCGCAAAGTGTCACTTGGCACAAATCTGGTGAAGCCGTTGGAAGAGCTTATGGCGCTGATGGCGGCAAGCGACGGCGTGTTCGTGCGCTCGAATACCGGCGCAAAGCGGGTTACGGTGACCGGACCCGGCGGCTCGAGTGGCGGCGCGAAATTTGTGAAACCTTGAAGACGTGATCTGAAAACTGGGCAAAAGCATCTGTCGACGGTTTCCGAGCCCGAACTACCATATTGCGCGAGGCCGCCAACGTCTGGCTTGAGCCTAAAGGCGCAAAGCTAGAACTGCGAGGGATCGCCACGCCAAAATATATTGCAATAAAAGGCGGGAACATGGCGATTGCGCAGGCACTTTTGAAACATGTGGCGGACTCAAACGCGATGTCGGATTGGGGCATCCCGCTCCATTTCGCAGCAAGGCGCGGACATTCAGACATCGCCAAAGCAATATTGGAAAACAGTGGTGACCCGAATATGCTGAGCGACAAGGATGAGCTCACCCCACTTCACAGGGCGACGCAAAATTGCTCGAATTCGACGATCCGAATGACAGTCTTCTAGGGGTGCAACCAACAATGCCAGACGAGTTTGATCAAAACGCATACTGGATCCAACGGCATGAACAATATCACGGTGATCCAAGGTCCGTTGGTAATATGGGCAAGTCACTTGCGGAAAATCTGAAGGGCGAAAGCCGATTGGTTTCGGCGGTCACGTGGGCTGCGAACGATCTCAAGCCATTCGAAACCTTACTTGATGTCGGATGTGGTTATGGGCGCGTAGCCTCATGTTTCTGCGATGCCAGGTACGATTATACAGGCATAGACGTCGCCCCGACGGCGATAGAAGCTGCGCGCAATGGCGAACCACGAGGCCACTTCATCCTCGGATCTGCACTGGAAATCGAGTTTGAGATGCGGTTTGACCTAGTCTGCGCTTTTTATGTCTTTGTGCACTTTGTCGATGAGGGCAATTGGCTTTCGCTCATCAAGCGACTCTCCAGCCAGCTCAAGGAAGGAGGAGCGTTACTCTTTGCTGATGACTTGCCCGAAATTGAGCGGCGCCCCAGTAGGCACGTGCGCCTACGCCCGTTATCGCGATACGTTTCGGTCTTGGGGGCACAAGGATTGACCCGAGACATTGGATTTAAGGAGAGGCTATTGGGCTGGTTTCCGTTGGGAGGCTCGCCACCACCGTTTGAGCTATTTCGGTTGCAGTAACAGAGATAGACCACTTGGATTTGGGTAGTTCTGCAAACGCCACCAAAACGTCGATGCCTGCTCCGAGCCTATTTCTTGAAAAATTCCGAAATCGGAAAATCGCGATCTTCTGGCAAAACGCTTGGTCTACTAACGTCAGAAAGGCTGTAGAACAGACGTCACGCGGATGCCCTCCAGTGCCGGAGATTGAATTTGCCCGGCCCGACGCCAATACTAACAGATCGGATAGCACAGCAAAAAATAATCCGTCGATTCGGTCCGAAAGGGGTGTGTTCAACAGAATAGGCCATTTTGGGGAAAATCCCGGTTGCGCCACACCGCCCAAAATCAAGCGGAAGGCGCCGGGCGTAGAGCCGATGTCACTGTTGTCCCGCATTTCGGACCCGCCCGTTTGCCCAATTTCAATGCACCCTCACCGTAAAGACTTGACCAAAAGGCCCGAATTGCCTCACGATTCCAATATGGTTTCGTGGGCAATGACGGCGATATTTGCAATTTTTCTTTGGACCGTCGCGTTAGCCGCGACGGCAAGCGCGGATACTATCCCGGCCGCCGGACGCCTGGAGGACGCTCAGCGTGGAACCACATGCTCGGCCTCGCTGGTCGCGGCTGATATTGTTCTCACCGCTGCGCATTGCGTCGCGAAATACCGAAACGCCGAAAATGAAGGCTCGATCCCGCTGGTATTTCGACCCGGCACCGGTGAATACGCCGAACCCTATCCCATCGACCGTATCGTTCTTCACCCGCTATACGACCGTGTGAACGACCCGCGACACTGGAGCCTGCGGTTTGATCTTGCCGCCGTTCATTTGGCAAGACCTGTCCCGCCAGATGTTGCCGAACCGCTTAACGCCGGTCCCGAGGCCCGTATCGGCGAACGGCTTTTCATTGTCAGTTGGCGCGCGCAGAACGCTCGCCAGCCGCGACAGCGCGCCTGCCAGGTCATGCCGGGTGCGCGCGGGCTGGTCACGCTTGCCTGCAAGGTATCGGGCGGCGAAAGCGGCGCCCCGGTTTTGCGGATGGGCGACAATGGTCTGGAACTGGTCGCGGTTCTGTCCAGTCGCGGGCAATTTCTTCAACAACCCGTCGCGCAAGCTTCTAACGTGGCACTTCGATTGCCGCCGCTATTGGCCGCGTTCAAGTGAGTTTGCGGGCGGCTTGGCGCACTTGAAGTGCCACGCGTTGCTTCCTATCTCGGCAGTGCAGAGGCCAAAACTGGTTCTGCAATTCAACCACGCCCTGCCCATTTCCGGGGGGGCACAACTGGTATCGCTCAAAGGAGGTTACTTGAATGCGAACTTTTGATTTTGCGCCACTTTATCGTGCAACCGTCGGTTTTGACCAAATTGCCGACCTGATGGACCGGGTGCTGACCGACACGTCAACCGCGACGCCCTATCCGCCTTACAACATTGAAAAAACCGCCGATGACGGCTGGCGTATCTCGATCGCCGTTGCCGGGTTCGGCGAAGAAGACCTTGGCGTTGAAGTGAAGGAAAATGCGCTGATCGTGTCCGCCAGAAAAGCCGACGCAGACGACAGTCACACCTACCTTCATCGCGGCATTGCCACCCGCGCGTTCGAGCGTCGCTTCACGCTTGCCGATCACGTTCGGGTCACCGGCGCGAGCCACCTGAACGGCATGTTGAACATCGACCTTGTCCGCGAAGTGCCCGAAGCGCTGAAGCCTCGCCAGATCGCAATTGCGAACGGTGATACAGTTGAGGGGAAGGCTGTCGAGGCGAAGGAAATCGCCTAAGCCAAAACTGGTTATATATAGTGACACCCCCGAAAATTTCGGGGGTGTTATTCTATGCGCTCATTCCCCGTAAGGCACCCAAACCGTCTTCACTTCTGTTGCCTCCGCTAGAAATTGATCGGCGCGGGCACCGGTCCAGTCCTGCGCGCCCTTGCCAATCCACGTCCGCTTCAGGTTGCCCGCCGCCTCGCGTTCAATCACCCCGGCCAGCGGCGTCGACGAGAAGCTCCACACCGCGTCCATATCCATATGCCCGGCAATCTGTGGCGCAAGCTCGCTGTGGCTTCCTGTCAGAATATTCACCACACCACTGGGCACATCCGAGGTGTCCAGCACCTGATAAAAATCGGTTGCCGCAAGCGGGAAGGGCTCTGATCCGACAACCGTGATCCGGTTGCCCATCGCCATCGACGGACCAATGAGCGACACCAGCCCCAGAAGCGGGCAGTCATCCGCAGCAAGGGCGCCGATCTTTCCAACCGGTTCGTTCATCGCCAGCGCGATGCCACGGATCGGCACGGCTTTCGCGCGCCCGTCGTGCTTGTCGGCCCAGGCCGCCCATGTGAACAACCGGTCGACGGATGCCTCAACTTCGGCCTTGCCACCGCGTTTTCCGGTCAATTCATTGATTCTGTGCACAAACTCGTCCGCGCGCGCCGCCAGGTTTTCACCCAAATAGTAGAGGATTTGCGCCCGCAGATGCCCGGTTGATTTGCCCCAGCCATGGGCGGCGTTCATCGCCTCGACCGCGTTGCGCACATCCTTGCGGTTCGCGGGCGAGGCATGGCCCAGCAATTTGCCCGCTTTCGACCATACCGCGCGGCTATAGCCGCCATCGGGTCGCGCCTGCTTGCCACCGATATAAAGCTTCGACGTGCGATCCACCGCATCGGTCGTAGCTACGACATTCGTGGGCGCGGGAATCGGCAGGATGCGATCCTGCGCGCGCGCGCGCCCCTTCGGCTTTGTATAGGCCAACAGACCTTCCCAACCGCCTTCGCGCCCAAACCCGCTTTCCCGCACGCCACCAAACGCGGCGGCGGCATCGAAAAGGTTCGTGGCATTCACCCAGACCACCCCCGCCGCCAGTTTCGGCGCGATATCCAGCGCCAAATTGATGTTCTCGGTCCAAACCGTCGCCGCCAGCCCAAAGCGGGTGTTGTTCGCCAGTTCGACTGCTTCTTCCGGCGTGCGGAACGTCGATCCCACCAGCACCGGGCCGAAAATTTCCTCCTGCATCAGCCGGTCTGCGGTCGACAGCCCGGTGATCAGCGTCGGCGGATAATAGCAACCGATCTCCGGCACCGGGATCGCCGCGTGATAAACCTCGCCTGCGCTCGCCGCCACCAGACCGGTGATGGTTTTCAGCTGCACCGGATCGACCACCGCGCCCACGTCGATGCACTTATCCAGCGGATCGCCGAGCCTCAGCTTGTCCATTCGGGCCTTCAGCCGGTCGTAAAAATCGCTCGCAATACCTTCCTGCACCAAAAGTCGCGATCCCGCGCAGCAGACCTGGCCCTGATTGAACCAGATTGCATCCACCAGACCCTCGATGGCGGAATCTATATCCGCGTCGTCAAAGACTATATAGGGCGACTTGCCTCCAAGCTCCAGCGTGAGCTTCTTCTCCGAACCCGCTGTCGCTTCACGAATTTTTCGACCCACCGGTGTCGATCCCGTGAAGGCGATCTTGTTGATATCAGGGTGATCGACGATCATCTGCCCGACCGCGCCGTCGCCCGTGACGATGTTCAGAACACCCGGTGGAACCCCGGCCTCGCGCGCCAGATCCGCAAACAGAAGTGCGGTGAGCGACGTGTATTCGGCAGGTTTCAGCACCACTGTGTTGCCCATGGCTAAGGCTGGCGCAATTTTCCATGACAGCATCAGAAGCGGGAAGTTCCAGGGGATCACCTGACCGCAGACACCCATCGCCTCGCGGTCGGGCAACTCATCATCCATCAATTGCGCCATGCCAGCGTGGTAATAGAAATGCCGCGCGACCAGCGGGATGTCGATATCGCGGCTTTCGCGGATCGGTTTGCCGTTGTCGAGGGTTTCGAGCACCGCAAATAGCCGCGATTGCTTTTGAACGATCCTTGCCAGCGCATAAAGCACACGGGCGCGCCGCTTGCCATCCCTTGCCCAGGATTTCTGCGCCTTGCGAGCGGCGTCGACGGCGGCGTCGATGTCCTTTTTTGTCGCCTGACTGACCTTGGCCAGTGTCTTGCCGGTGGCCGGGTTTTTCGACGCGAATGTCCGACCGGGCTTTGTCCAGGCCCCGCCGATCATCTGGCCAAACTTGCCCTTGTGGCCGTCAATCCACGCCAGCGCCTCGGCGGCATCCTCAGGCGCCGGGCCATAGTCCATTGTGTCAAATATTTCGCGGACGTTCATTTCACTGCCTTCTGAGATTGCCAAAACCAGACCTCTGGTCGGGAATATTCATTCTTGTTCGCACTATCCGATCGGATGCCTGTATCCGGCGGAATAGCGGCCTGTAAGATAGTGTTCGAGCTGGCGCTCGATGTCGCCAAGCAGGCTGGAGGCACCAAACCGGAAAAGGTCCGGGCGCAGCCAGCGGTTGCCCATCTCGTCCTTGATCAGCGTCAGATAGGTCACCGCATCCTTAGCCTTGGAAATCCCGCCAGCAGGTTTGTAACCGATGCGAAATCCGGTTGCTTCGTGATAGGCGCGGATGGCCCTCAGCATCACCAGACTGACGGGCAGCGTGGCGTTCACGCTTTCCTTGCCGGTTGAGGTTTTGATGAAATCCGCGCCCGCCATCATGCAGACCCAACTGGCGCGGGCGACGTTCCTGAGCGTGCCCAGCTCGCCCGTCGCAAGGATCGCCTTGACATGGGCATCCCCGCAGGCGGCGCGAAATGTGCGCATCTCGTCATACAAGGCGGGCCAGTTCTGCGTCAGCACATGACGGCGCGAAATGACGATGTCGATCTCGCGCGCACCGGCCTTCACGCTTGCCTCGATCTCAGCCACGCGCAGGTGAAACGGCGAAAGACCGGCCGGAAACCCGGTCGAGACGGCGGCGACGGGAATGCCGGTTCCCTCCAGCGCCTCGACCGCCGCGGGGATCATATCGTGGTAAACGCAGACCGCCCCGGCGGTGATTTTGTCCATGCCAAGCGCATCCAGCAGCTCTTGCCGCACCGGTTGCGCCGCTTTCGCGCAAAGCCGTCGCACGCGGCCCTTGGTGTCGTCGCCTGAAAGCGTCGTCAGGTCGATCATCGTGATCGCGCGCAAAAGCCACGCGGCCTGATATTCTTTTTTTACCGACCGTCGCCCCGGCAGCGTCGCAGCGCGCCGCTCAATTGCCGAGGTGTTGGCCTGCACGGACGCGATCCGGTCCAGATCCAGCGCGGTTCCGGGGTTTCGTGGCTCGTGAATCTGCGGCAGATGCGCGAGTTTTGCATCGTGTTTTGTTGCGGTCGAGGTGGGCATCGGCGGCAGCCTTTTGATCGGTGCGAAAAGCGTCGCACGCGAAAGGGGAATAATCAAGATTGACCATTTGGTCAAATAATTTAGTGCCTAGCAAAAAGCGCTTGCACGTTGCGGGCGTCGGCGCGACCGTCTGCCAAAGTTCTGGCGGAGTTCGTTCCCATGTCCAACAACGTCGAAGTTGATCCAGGTGGTGCGTTTCTGACGCTGAACACCGGCGGAGCGTTGCACCGATTTCACGCCATCTGGCTTCGCGACAACGCGCTCGATCCCGATACCCGCAGCCCCGGCAACGGGCAGCGGTTGATCGCAATCGGCGATATTCCCAGCGACACGAGCATTTCCGCTGCCCAGATCGCAGACGGCAATGTTTCGATCACATTCTCGCCGGATGGAAAAACCGTTGCCTTTCCAGTGGCTTGGCTTTTGGAAAATACCTATGATCACGTCGGCACCGCCTCGATGTTGCTGCCGGACTGTGCATCGAGCTGGGACGCGACGCTACCGGTTCCGTCTTTCGATTTTCAGGCCGCTGCGGAAAATTCACAGGTGCGCCGGAACTGGCTTGCTACGATCCGGCGGTTCGGGTTTGCGCGGATGACCGGCGGGCGGGCGGAACCCGGAGCGCTGTTCGATGTCGTCGGCCTTTTCGGCTTTGTCCGCGAAACCAACTACGGTCGTCACTTCGAGGTTCGCACCGAGGTCAACCCGACCAACCTTGCCTTCACCAGCCTCGGCCTTCAGGCGCACACCGACAATCCCTACCGCGACCCGGTTCCAACCTTGCAATTGCTCTATTGCCTCGAAAATTCAGCGACGGGCGGGGACTCGATTGTCGTCGACGGCTTTGCCGCAGCACTTCGTTTGCGCGACGAAGACCCTAAAGGTTTTGCGCTGCTGTCCGGCTATCCCGCGCGCTTTGAATACCGGGGCAGCGATGGCGTCATCCTCCGCTCGCGCCGCCCGATGATCGAGCTCAGCCCTGACGGCCAGCTTCAGTCCATTCGCTTCAACAATCGCTCTGCGGCCCCGGTAACCGACGTGCCGTTCGACAAAATGGACGCCTATTACTGTGCCTATCGCCGATTTGCCGCGATCATCGACGATCCCGCGCTCGGGCTATCGTTCAAGCTCGCGCCGGGCGAAAGCTTTATCGTCGACAACACCCGCGTCATGCACGCCCGTAAGGGATACTCAGGCATGGGATCGCGGTGGCTGCAAGGGTGTTACGCGGACAAGGACGGTCTTCTCTCGACGCTTGCCGCATTGGAAGAACAAACGCTGAATGCCGCCGAATGACCGCGCCCGAGACCCTGAACCAAAGCACCATCGTGGCCTTTCTCGCCGATATTTTCGACCGCCGCGGTGGCGAGGAATATCTGGGCGAACCTGTGACCATGGCCGAACACATGCTGCAAGGCGCGACGCTGGCCGAAGACGGCGACTTGCCGGAAGAGGTGATCGTCGCGACGCTTCTGCACGACATCGGCCATTTCACCTCCGAGTTCGGCTCGTTCTCGATGGACGACACCGAGGACCGGTTTCACGAAGAAGCCGGCGCGCGGGTTCTCGAGCGCTTCTTTCCCGATATCGTCACCGATTGCGTCCGCTATCACGTCGCTGCCAAGCGGTATCTCTGCGCGACCAAGCCCGATTATTTTGCGCGGCTTTCGGATGCCTCGGTGCATTCGCTAAGCCTTCAGGGTGGGCCGATGTCAGACGGCGAAGTGAGCGCGTTTGAGACAAACCCGAACCTCGCCCAGATCGTGCGGGTCAGATATCTGGACGACGCAGGCAAGCGCGACGACATGGCGACCCCCGACTTCGCGCATTTCGCGCCGATGGTGCAGCGGGTCGTTGACCGGCACCTCGCCGCCTAAACGTCCACCAGCACCGTCTCAACCTTCGCACCGCGTTCCAGCGTCCGGTGAACTGGGCATTTGTCCGCAATCTCCAGAAGTCTCTGGCGCTGATCGGCATCGAGATCGCCTTCAAGGCGTATCTCGCGTCGAAAACCGTCGATCTTGACGTCTTCGTCGGTTCCGGCGTCCTGAGCGTGAACCTTGTCGTGGCTGATATCCACCGAGACATGGACCAGCGGCCATTTCTTGCGCCGTGCATACATTCGGATCGTCATCGACGTGCAGGCACCCAGCCCGGCAGACAGATACCCATAAGGCGTCATGCCCCGGTTTGTTCCGCCATAGGCCTCCGGCTCGTCAGCAACCGTGTGGTGCATAGGCCCACCGTTCACGTCTTGCAGAAATCCGGCCGGGTCGGCTTCGGAAACCCGCACGATGCCTTCCGGCGCACCCGGCGGCGGGGCGGGTGATTTAAGTTCCAGGTAACGTCCGGACCATGCCGCGATAACCTCAGCCGCGTATTCCGCATCCGTTGGATTGGACACCAGATGATCGGCATTATCCAGCGTGACGAAACTTTTAGGATGCTTCGCGGCGATGAAAATATTCGCCGCATTGTCTATGCTGACTGTCGTGTCCAACGGCGCGTGCATGACCAGAAGCGCCTTTCCAAGCGACTTGATCGCCGGTTCCAGCGCGGCCCCGGAAACGTCATCAATGAAGGCCTTGCCGATGGTGAACGGCCGACCGGCAAGCGACACCTCGGCCTTGCCGTTGGCGGAAATTTCATCCAGCGCATCGCCGAAATTGTGGGTGACATGGCCGGGATCGAACGGCGCACCGATGGTAACCACCGCCTTGATCGACTGTATGTCGCCCGCAGCCTTCAGCACCGCAGCACCACCAAGCGAGTGCCCGATAATCAGCGACGGCGCCATGTCCCGCTTGGCCAGATGGTCGGCGGCGCGCACCAGATCGTCGACATTTGACGTAAATGTCGTGTTGGAAAACTCGCCGTCGGAATGCCCGAGCCCGGTGAAATCAAATCGCAGAACGGCGATGCCCATCGCCGCCAACCGGCTGGCGATCCGCCGCGCTGCCGTAATGTCCTTGCCGCAGGTAAAGCAATGCGCAAAAAGCGCCGTCGCCAGATGCGGTCCGTCAGGCATATCAAGCCGTGCAGCCAGCGCGTCGCCACTATGGCCCTCGAACGTAAATCGCTCTGTGCTCATTGGACAGTCTCCTTCTGATCCCAGGCCTCGAAACTGTGCAATGGCCCGGCACCGCGCAAGGGGTCTGTCGGCACTGTCACAGGATGGTGACAATCTTTGCGTCCAGTGTTTTCGCGGTCAATGCTCGAAGCTCGCGGATCGCAATCCGATCACACTTGGTAACATATGGCCATGGCTCACGAATTTGCTCTTTCGCTGGTATAGAGCCTGACCTACCAAAGCCCTATCCGCGCCGGACAAGGTTAGCGCGGAACGCGCATCGGTGCCCGGGTCGCTGCGGCGCGGGTTTTGGGTCGCCCGGGCGGGATGCCTGCAATGGACGCCCCCCGCAATTCCATGATCAGGAGCCAGCTGGCCTACTTCGTGGCCGCCCTCAGGTCGGGCTGGCGCGTGCTGCGCCATCGTGGCCCGAGCCGTATTCAGTTTTGGTTCATCGCGCTTTTGATCGGCATTGCCGCCGGATTTGCCGCACTGTTTTTTCGCAAAGGCATCACCTGGCTTCAGCAGACACTTTACGGAACCGATAACGTCCGCCTGATCCATTCGTTCGCCGAAACTCTGCCCTGGTATCTGATCCTGACCATCCCGATCGCCGGTGGTCTGGTGGTGGGCCTTATCCTGAACCGGTTCACCGATGACGGCAGGGCGCGGTCAGTGGCCGAAGTTATCGAAGGCGCGGCCCTTCACGACGGACGCATCGAGACGAAGGCGGGCCTGGCATCGGCAGCCGCCTCGATGATCACGCTTGGGACCGGCGGTTCAACTGGCCGCGAAGGACCGGTTGTTCACCTGGCTGGCGTCATATCTTCGTGGATATCGGCGCGGATCATGGCGGACGGGATCACCGGGCGCGATCTTTTGGGTTGCGCGGTTGCCGCCGCCGTTTCAGCCTCGTTCAACGCGCCAATTGCGGGCGCGCTTTTCGCGCTCGAAGTTGTGCTCCGCCACTTCGCGGTCCATGCCTTTGCGCCCATCGTGATCGCCTCGGCTGCTGGTGCGGTGATTAACCGGCTGGCGTTTGGCGATGTCACCGAATTTATGCTGATGGAAGAGGGCGGCCAGGCCTTCTATGTCGAATTACCGGCGTTTCTGATCCTTGGAATGCTGTCCGGCCTTGTCGCCGTGCTGATGATGCGGACGATCTTCTGGGCCGATGACTTTGGCAGCTATGTGCGCCGCCGGACCGGGATGCCGCGATATCTTCGCCCGGCGGTCGCCGGTGCAATGTTGGGGGCGATTGCGATCTTTTTCCCGCATATCATTGGCGTTGGCTACGAGACGACAAGTGCGGCGCTCACCGGGAACCTGTTATTCCACGAGGCGGTTGTGTTTTGTGCCCTGAAAGTTACCGCCGTTGCGATAACCATGGGCGGGCGGATGGGCGGCGGAATATTCTCTCCGTCTTTGATGGTCGGCGCACTTTTGGGGCTGGCTTTCGGCCTGATTTCGACCAGCATTTTCCCAAATGTTTCCGGCTCCGAGGCGCTGTATGCCTTGGCCGGAATGGGCGCCGTGGCGGCGGCAGTTCTTGGTGCGCCGATCTCGACTACGCTGATCGTTTTCGAACTGACCGGCGACTGGCAGACGGGATTGGCGGTTATGGTCGCGGTTTCAATGTCGACCGCGATCGCATCGCGCCTGGTCGACCGGTCGTTCTTCCTGACCCAGCTGGAGCGGCAAAATATCCATCTCGCGGCGGGGCCGCAGGCCTATCTTTTGTCGATGTTCCGGGTCGCGAACGTGATGCGCACGCCGGATGATCCGCGCGCCGCACCCGACGACGCGATGTGGGAAGCCATCGAGGCGGGCCACTGGGTCGGGCGCAATGCGACGCTGGAAGCGGCGATGCCGATCTTTGAAGATACCAACCGGCAGTTTCTACCGGTGGTTACCCTGGGCGACGAAGGCGAAGCGCCACAAATCCACGGCGCGCTTTTTCAAGTGGACGCGCTTCGGGCGTATAACCGTGCACTGGCCGCAACTGCGGCGGAAGAGCATAGCTGAGATCGAAATTTGACGGCGGTCAAAGTTGTTCGACGGTCACCTGGTAGCCTTCAGCAAAGGACAGGTGCCCAGCGATGCGGGTCACGTCTTCTATGGGGGAGACGTAGCTCCACACGGCATCCGATATTGTGGTGCTTTTCGTGACGATCGAGAAATAACTCGCCTCGCCCTTGAACGGGCAGGTCGTGGTTTTGTCGGAACTGTCGAGGAACGCCGTCGCGATGTCTTCGTGCGGAAAATAAATCCGAGCTGGATAGCCGTTTTCGGAAAGCTCCAGCGCGCGCGTGCTTTCACCCAGCACTGCACCACCGGCGCGAACTACCCAGGTGCCCGTCGCCTCGCGTATCCTTATCTGACCAGCCATCCATAATTCCTTTCAATTGCTCGCACGGGATGCGTTGCCGCCTTATGCACCACATAATCGCCGCTCAGAGCGGGCGTGTTGCCGCAGCCAACCAGTCGCGCGCATCCGGTGACACGCGGGCGGTCAGTTTCTCGCGCACTTCGGCGTGGTAATCATTCAACCAGGCGCGTTCGCCCGGCGACAACATATCGGTATCAACAAGCGCCAGATCAATGGGGGCAAAGGTCAGCGTTTCGAAATCCAGCTGATCGCGGTTGTCACCGATCTTTTCTGCCTCGCGCACAACGATCAGGTTTTCGATCCGGATGCCGTAGTTGCCCTGGCGGTAATAGCCCGGTTCGTTCGACAAGATCATGCCCGGTTCCAGCTTGACCTCGGATATCCGCGAAATCCGCTGCGGGCCTTCGTGAACACACATGAAAACGCCAACACCGTGGCCGGTGCCATGGTCATAATCCTGCCCCGCCATCCAAAGCGGTGCGCGGGCAAGTGCGTCAAGGTCGCGACCGGCAAGACCGCGCGGAAATCGCGCCCGACTGATCGCAATCATCCCCTGCAAAACGCGGGTGAAATTCGTTTTATGCTCGGCGCTGGGCGTGCCCACGATCACCGTGCGCGTGATATCGGTGGTGCCGTCGATGTATTGCCCGCCCGAATCGACCAGATAAATTTCCCCGTCCCGGATCGGCCGGTTCGTGTCCTCGGTCACCCGGTAATGCGGAATTGCGGCGTTTGGGCCCGCCGCCGAAATGGTGTCGAAGGATATGTCGTGCAGCGCGTTGGTGGCGCGCCGATAGCCCTCAAGCGCCTTGGCCGCGTCAATTTCAGTTAGCTTTCCTGCCGGAGCCGCACCGTCGAACCAGGCGAGAAACTCAACCATCGCCGCGCCGTCGCGCAAATGCGCTTCACGGGTAGCGGCAATCTCGGCATTTGTCTTGCGCGCTTTTGGTAACACGCAGGGGTCGTCGCCCCCTGCGATGGTCGCCTCTTGGTTCGCCGCCAGACACGCTCGCACGGCCTCAGGCGCGGATTTGGGGTCAATCCGTATCTTGCCTGACTGCTTGGACAGATATCCCAACAGCCCATCGTAAGCGTGCCTTGTCACATCCGGACCAAGATGCGCCAGAACATCGTCGGGTGCTGTGGCATTGGTAAAAAATGCAAACCCAGCGTCCGAATGCAAGACGGCAAAACCCTGCGCAAGCGGGTTGCGCGGGATGTCGGCGCCGCGAATGTTCAATAGCCAGCAAATTGAGTCGGGCAACGTGAGCACTGCGGCGTCTTCGCCAGCTTCGCGAAGCGTGGCGGCAAGCCGGTCGCGCTTTTCACCATGCGTTTCGCCCGCGACGGCCTCGTCATGGACCAAAAGCGGATTGATCGGGCGCGGTGGACGATCGTCCCATATCGCGTCGATCAGATTTGGCACCGGCGTCAGCCCGATGGATTTCGGGCCAAGTGCCTTGGTCAGCGTTCGAACCTCGTCAACTGTATGCAGCCAGGGATCGAAGCCGACTGTGGCACCCGTTGCCAGAACATCGGCAATCCACGACCCAAGCTTGATCTCGGGCCAGTTGACCGGCTTGAATACCTTTGCCACCTGATCGCGGACCTGAATGCGATAACGGCCATCAACAAAAACGCCGGCAATACTTTGGGTGATCGCGGCAAAGCCCGCCGACCCGGTGAACCCGGTGAGCCACGCCAGCCGCTCGTCGCAGGGGGCGACATATTCACCCTGATGCGCGTCTGCCCGTGGCACCAGAAAGCAATCGACGCCGGTATCACGCATGATCGCGCGCAGCGCATCCAGCCGGGGCGGACCCTGGTCAGGCGCGGTGGTGGATTTGAAGGATTGGAACATACGCGCCAAAGAACAAAGATTGCGGCGGCTGCGCAAGGCATTTGGAAGGCTTTTGAGCCGGGATCGTGGCCTGAACGCGCGTTTCGGCCAGCTAAACGGTCCTTTGTTTCGCCAACCGCCTGCGTGTTCGCGGATTTGTCTCAAATAGCGCGGCGAGCTGTTCGGTCATCGCGCCTGCCAGCTGTTCGACATCGGTGATGGTGACAGCGCGGGCATAATAGCGCGTGACGTCATGGCCGATACCGATGGCTAGAAGTTCGACACTTCGTCGCTTTTCGATCATTGCAATGACGTCGCGAAGATGTTTTTCCAGGAAATTCGCGGGGTTAACCGATAACGACGAATCGTCCACTGGGGCGCCATCGGAGATTACCATCAGGATCTTTCTTGCCTCGCGACGGCCAACGAGCCGTCGATGCGCCCATTCCAGCGCCTCGCCGTCGATGTTTTCCTTCAAAAGCCCTTCTTTCATCATCAGGCCAAGATTGGTGCGCGCGCGCCGCCAGGGCGCATCCGCGCGTTTGTAGATGATGTGGCGAAGATCGTTCAGGCGCCCGGGCAATTGCGGGCGTCCGTTTTGCAGCCAGGCTTCGCGGGCCTGCCCGCCCTTCCAGGCGCGTGTTGTAAATCCAAGGATCTCGACCTTGACGTTGCAACGCTCAAGCGTACGCGCCAGCACATCGGCACAGATTGCCGCGATCGAGATCGGGCGTCCGCGCATCGAGCCGGAATTGTCCAGAAGAAGCGTGACGACAGTATCGCGAAATTCGGTTTCTGTTTCCTGCTTGTAGGCCAGCGGGATCGTTGGATTGGCAATAATCCGCGCCAGCCGCCCGGCATCGAGAATGCCTTCCTCCAGGTCAAACTCCCAGTGTCGGTTCTGCTGCGCCATCAGACGCCGTTGCAGCTTGTTGGCCAGACGGCTGACAGCACCTATCAGCGGATCGAGCTGTTGATCCAGATAGGCGCGCAGGCGTTCCAGTTCGGCCTCCTCGGCCAGGTCTTCCGCCTTAATCTCCTCGTCGAATACAGACGAATAGACGGTGTAATTCGGGTCGGCATCGCTGAATGGGTGCGGCGGCGGCGGCTCCATCTCGGCCTCGCCGTCCGGCAATTCGGCCTCGTCGCCCATTTCCATGTCCGACATATCGTCCATCGAAACCTGCGCCTGCGATGGATCGTCCTGCGCATCCTGACTTTGCTCGGGGCTGGCTTCGGAGGCGTCTTCCTCAGCGCCATCTTCCTGGCCCTGGCTTTCCGGGTTGTCCTGATCTTCAGCACTTTCGTCGGCTTGATCATCCTGATCGGGGTCGTCCATATCCGGGTCGTCACCGATCTGGTCGCCATAGCCTAGATCGGTGATGACCTGGCGCGCAAACCGGGCGAAATCCGCCTGATCCTTCAGAACGCGGTCAATCCCGCCCAGGGTGCCGCTGGCGTTCTCTTCGATAAAGCCGCGCCAAAGCTCCATGACGTTCTCGGCGCCTTCCGGCAGCGTGCGCCCGGTCGCCAGATTCCGGACAAGATAGCCTGCGGCGACGGCAAGCGGCGCGTCGCTGGCTTCGGTTATCTGGCCGTATCCCTTCCGCATCGCTTCGTTCGCGATCCGGGCGTCAATGTTGCCAGCGGTCCCCGGCATGTCGATCGCACCAACCGCTTCGCAGCGCGCAACTTCCATCGCCTCGTAGATCCCGCGCGCCAATTCGCCGTCGGGCGCATAGCGGTTGAACGTGGCCTCATTGTGATACTTGTGGCGAAGCGCATAGCCGTCGGCTGTGCCGCGGGCCAGAAGCACTTCTTCCTTGGTCATCCGCCGTGTCACCTGCGGCAGGCGCACACCTTCCTGGTTCGATCCCGGCGGATCGACCGAATAGCTGACGCCAAGTTCAGGATCTTCCGCCAGAACTTTGGTGGCCTCGGCCAAGGCTTTCTTGAACGGCTCAGCTGGGTTGTCGTTCTGGGTCATCGGCCTATTCTCCTGGCCGCCAAAGTTTTTCAGTGCCGTTCATCACACCGCGACGCTGGCAGCGCTTTCGGGCAATTCTTCGTCGAAACACCGCTGATAGAACTCGGCGACGGTCTGGCGTTCCAGCTCATCGCATTTGTTCAGGAACGTCAGCCGGAAGGCGTATCCGATCGACCGCAGCACCTCGGCGTTTTGCGCCCAGGCAATACAAGTCCGTGGCGACATAACGGTGGACAAATCGCCGTTCATGAAGGCGGTCCGCGTCATGTCGGCGACGGTTACCATCTGGCTGATGATCTGGCGTCCGCGTTCAGTATTGTAATGCGGTGCCTTCGACAGAACGATCGCGCTTTCGGCGCCGTGGCTTAGATAGTTCAGCGTCGCAACAAGTGTCCACCTGTCCATCTGCGCCTGGTTGATCTGCTGCGTGCCGTGATAAAGACCTGTCGTATCGCCCAGACCGATGGTGTTTGCGGTGGCGAACAGCCTGAAATACGGGTGCGGGTCGAGGACCTCGTTCTGGTCAAGCAATGTCAGTTTACCGTCGACCTCAAGAACGCGTTGGATCACAAACATAACGTCGGCGCGCCCGGCATCGTATTCGTCAAATACGATGGCTGTCGGGTTCTGAAGCGCCCAGGGAAGGATGCCTTCCTGAAACTCGGTATACTGGATTCCCTTGTCGATCTTAATCTGGTCTTTGCCGATCAGGTCGATCCGGCTGATGTGACTGTCCAGGTTCACCCGAACACAGGGCCAGTTCAACCGCGCGGCAACCTGTTCGATATGCGTCGATTTACCGGTTCCGTGGTAGCCCTGGATCAATACGCGGCGGTTGTATTGAAAGCCCGCAAGAATGGCGATCGTGGTATCTGGATCAAATTTATAAGTCGGATCAATTTCCGGCACGCGCTCGTTGGATTCATAGAAGGCGCGCACCTTCATATCTGTATCGATTCCAAAGGTTTCGCGGACGTCAACATCCTCGGAAGGTTTCGCATCCTGGTCCAGCTTCGTGTAGTCCATCACAATTCCTTAATCTCGGGCACGGTTGCGTCAGCACATGGCAAATGACGTGCCAAATTCCTGGGAACGGTGCAAGCGAAACGCGCGGGATGGGCGCGCTTTCTCGGAAAGTGTGGTTTACCAAATTTTCGTTCGCCCGTGCGAAAAGGTATTTGCCGCCGATTGAAGGCGGTAACGTTGAACGGTTTCATATGTCACGAGTGAAGCACCCCGCCCTCGGGCGGGGTGTCTTACAATGAAGCGCAAGAACGTGATTTTGTGTGAGCGGCAGCCTCCACTATATAAGTCCAAACAGAACGAGGCGATGATATGCAACGACGTGAATTTTTGGCCAGTGCCGGGGCGTTATCTGCGGCAAATTTTCTGGGAACCAGCGCGCTGGCCGCGACTGGTAACTTTGAGGTTCAGCGCACCGACGCGGAGTGGCGCGCGCTGCTGACAAAGATAGAATACAAGGTCATGCGCCGCGACGGCACAGAACGGTCGGGTTCCAGCCCGCTCGATAAGAATTATGCGTCCGGCGTCTATAATTGCCGGGGCTGCGATCTGTCGGTCTATCCGTCGGAAACCAAGTTTGACAGCGGCACCGGCTGGCCGTCTTTCTGGCAGTCGCTGCCGGACGCGGTGCGCACCCAGGATGACCGCTTCCTTTTGCGCGTCCGCACCGAGGTTCATTGCCGCCGCTGCGGCAGTCATCTGGGCCATATATTCGACGACGGACCGGACCCCACCGGCAAGCGGCACTGCCTGAATGGCGTGAGCCTGGTCTTCAAAGCCACATAATCTGCAACCATACTGCATGATATTTGCATGATACCGCCCCGGTGCCTGCGCGTCCGGGCGGTTTTCTGGTCTTCGGAATTATTCACGGAGACCACCGATGTATCAGACCAATTCACTCATCTCGCGCGGTGCGCTGACTGCAATGATCGTTGCGATTAATGGCGGCGCAACCTGGGTCGCCATTTGCCAGTCACAGACGCCACCGGATATCGGAGAGCTGTTTGACATGGTTCGGCTCACGGCGGCGTGCGCTGCGGTGGGTGGCGTGCTCGCGTCTCCGCTTTTCGGGACGTCCGGCTTTAAGGGGGTCGCGCTTGCTTTGTTCGGTGCCGTTTTAGCGACGGCAATTGGTGCGGCCTTGGCGGCAGGGGTCATCGGCGGGACACCCGGCATCGTATTCGGCCCATTATTTGTGCTGACCATTCTTGTAACCGAGCCACACGTTGGCGGAACCTGGTTGCTGATAATGGCGGCCGCGCACGCCGCGGCAGAGACCGAGCGTTCTGGGTCTCAGGTGTGAAAATTCCGGCTTTCCTTGATCTGGTCCCAGGCCCAGACAACTTCAGACAGCTGCTCCTCGTGGCTTCGATCGCCGCCATTCATGTCAGGGTGAAGTATTTTGATAAGTGCCTTGTAAGACTTGCGGATCTCGGCCTTGGTCCAATGGTCGCGTGCTTCCAGGATATCCAGCGCGCGCCGTTCGGTCGGTGGTAGTTTCCGCGTGCCGGTGATGCCTTTTCCAGGGTTTCGCGTGGCGTTTTCACCAAGGATCTGGTGTGGATCATCCACACCCAGCCTGGCCCAGGCGCGCTGTTCGTCGCCGGTTTTGCCGAAGGGTTTGGTTTCGCGCTCCCAGACCCGGTCCTTGTCGACCTGTGCGGCCAGTTCTTCCTCGGTGGCACCGTTAAAGAAATTCCACCTCAGATTATATTCGCGCACATGGTCTTTGCAAAACCACAGAAAGTCATCCAGATCATCCGGCGATTTCGGTGCGCGGTACTGGCCGGTTTCGGCACAACCAGAATGATCGCACACCCGCGTCGAAGTCTCGAACGCGCCGGACATGCCGCGACGTGTACGGGCGCGTTTCTTCTTGTCTGACGACACGCGCAGGTCAAATCCGAATGGGTCTTTGATCATGGATTGGTGCCTTTCCGACTCGGACCAGAGAGTTTACCGTTCTCAGCCGAAGATTGAAGGGGGGAAGGGCAAAAAAATGTCGATTTCTGACGAGATGCGGGAAAAGCTCGAAGCGGCATTTGCGCCGGAAATCCTGGATATCGAGGATGAAAGCGAGCGCCATCGCGGCCACGCCGGGTATCAAGAAGGCGGCGAAAGTCATTGGCGCATCAGCCTAAAATCCGCCGCGTTCGCAGATATATCTCGAATTGAGCGCCACCGCGCCGTTCACGCAGCCCTAGGCCCGGACATCATCGGGCGCATTCACGCCCTTGCGTTGCATCTATCGGATTAAGTGGCGTCATCGGCGCCGGGCGCGCGCGAAATAGGCGGGTCGTTTCGCGGCACGGGTTGCTGCACGGGCGCTTGTCCCAGCGTCAACGTCGGTAAAGGCTGGCTTGTTGCGCGGCCCACGGCGGCGTGGGTTTCAACCGGGATAATCTGACGGCGGAATATCAGAACGTTCTGAAAAGTAGTCTGCGTGCCGGTCAGCCCTTTGCGTACATCGCAGGGCAACGTCTCGGCGCGCACGTAATCCCAGCCGTCATCCGCAAGTTCATTCAGGGCGTCGGTCAGCGCCAGCGCAAACCTGTCTTCGGTCGATTTGACGCCCTTTGCCTTGGTTCCGTGCGTTGGCGCGGGCACAGCCTTGTATTCAAATTTAATCACCGGGCACTCCGTCAGCTATCTTGGGAACATTCTGCCCGAATGCGCGCCCCAAGCGCAACGGGATGTTCGCGAATCGGCGGCTTTCACGCTCGCCGGGTTCGGCGGGCTACCGATCGTTGCCACATTTTCGCCTTATTTCACGCCAGCCGAGACAGGCATTTGCTACAGTGCAGAAACAATCACCTGGCATTGACGCGAATGTTCGGCTTATCCGTTGAAACATGGGCAATATTTTGTCAAATGGGGCTGGAAACCTGGTCCATCTGTGATACAAGCAGAGCGTGGGCCGGGTTTCGGGTCACGGGGTTTATGTGAGGTATGGGGTTTTTGTGAGGTATGGGGTTTTTGTTATGAAACTTACAAGATTTTTAGCAGCTTCGTTGGTGGCTATTTTTGTTCCATTTGCTGCGTCGGCTGCCGCGGTTTCAATTTTCGACAACGACGTGATTACGTTGACGGACGGAGGTGACACCTCCTGGGCTTTCGACGATACGTTTACATCTGCTAACAGCTTTGACGTGATCACTTTCAGTTTCGACAACCAAACGTCGAGCGCGTTGAACATTTAGGGGGCTGCGACTGCGCTTGCTCTGAAAACGGATTCGGACCCTGATGCACTGCTCGGGTTCGACGGTGTTATCTTTCAGGCGATTTCTGACGATCCAGTCGGCATTTTGACGTTCGCCCAGTTCTTGGGTCAGGGAAATCAGATCGACTTCTATGCTCGCCTCGGCAATATCACAGGCGATGACGCTTATAACTTGGACATACAGTTCAGCATCCAACCTGTTCCGATCCCGGCGGCTGGCTTCCTTCTGATTGGTGCGCTTGGCGGTCTTGCTGCCCTGCGGCGTCGGAAAGCCTAAGACAAAACAAAGTACTTATCTCACACAAAGGGCGGTCCGGATGGGCCGCCTTTTCGATTCTTGCGGCTCGGTTTCTGCTCGGGCGTCTGTTTACTATTCTGTAACGCTGTACGACGGAGCGCGCGGTGGTTTCGCGGACGCGTACGTTTTGTACAAGCGTGCGGTGGGTCGATTGCCGTTTTGTACGTTTTGGTAATGGGGGTCAGGCGAGGTTTTTGAGCCGGGATAGGATGAGGTCGCGCAGCTCAGTGGCTTTGGCGTGATTATAGCTCATGTGTTCGGGGTCATAGACGGTGAGGGCGGCGTCGATGTGGGCGAGGGCCTCTTCGAGATGGCGGCGGGGATCGGTGGTGGTCTCGCGACCGGCAATTTCAAGTTCGGCAATGGCGAGGTTGTTCTGGGTCCCGGCCCAGTCCACGGGATGGTCGGTTTCGGTGTAACTGGTGAGGGCGGCGCGATAGGCGGTGATGGCGTCTTCGAGGAGGGTGATGCCCGCCGCCCCGGCGGTGAGGGTGCTTTGGATTGTAAGCGCGAGGCCGAGATTGCTCTGGGTCAAAGCCCAATCCACGGGATGGTCGGTTTCGGCGAAAACGGTGAGGGCAGCGCGAAAGGCGGTGACAGCATCGGCGAAGAGCGCAATGCCCGCTTCACCTGTGGTGCGAGTGCCTTGGTTTGTGAGCGCGGGCCGAGGTTGTTCTGGGTCCCGGCCCAGTCCACGGGATAGTCGGTTTCTGTGTAAACGGTAAGGGCGGCGCGAAAGGCGGTGACAGCATCGGCGCAGAGCGCAATGCCCGCTTCACCTGCGGTGCGAGTGCCTTGGTTTGTGAGCGTGGCGCCGAGGTTGTTCCGGGTCTTGGCCCATTCCACCGGATGATCGGCTTCGGTGAAAAAAGTGAGGGCGGCGCGACAGGCGGTGACGGCATCAGCGAGCAGGGTGGTGCCCGCCGCCCCGGCGGTACGGCTGCCTTGTTCTCTGAGCGCAACACCGAGGTTGATCTGGGTCGTGGCCCATTCAGGTCATCGGGCGAAAGGCGCTCTGAAAGGTTGCGGAGGGTTTCTGCGGCCTGTCCCATTTTTTCTGTCGCGACCGGGCCGGCGAGACGCGGCGCCAGCGCTCGGCGGGTTTCTGCAAGATTCCCGTGAACGACGATGGAAACCTCTTCTGGCGCGTTTGCCGGAAGCGCCGCCGCCGCCTCTTCAAGCATCTTTTCGGCGAGCGGAAGTCCCTGACCACCGTAGCGCAGACCGTGGTCATACAACTGCTTGAACAGTTGCCCACGAATTCGTGCGGGAGCAGTTGGGTCGGCGCTGCGAAAACTGTCCGCAACCGCGCTTAAAATCTCAAATGCTTGCTCCGGTCGGTTGCGAAGAAGCGCGTTGCTTGCGCGGGTGATTTTGGTTTGTGCGTTGATGGCTGTTTCGGTGACATCGGCGACGGCCAGAAGATTGTCGACCTCTTCAAGGTTGCCCGCTTCGGCTGCAGCTTCTGCTTTGATTTTTAACTCGGCGATTTCGGCCACATGGTCATCCAACTGGGCGATCTGTTGTCGAAGTGCGCGGTAGTCGTTGGCTTTGTCGGTCAGAAAACCCCGTAGTTCTTCATCACCCTTGTCATAGGCCCCCTCGATGCCGAAACGGGCGGCGAGATTTTCCAGTTGTTCACGGCTGAGTGTTGGGATGTTGTCCAACTGGCCTGAGATAGGCCGCGACTGGCGGATCGGTTCCATCTCCGCTTCCGAGATGCCAAGGGCAGTGTTGATCTTCCGGATGGTGGCTTCCTGCGGCGTGATCTTTCCGTTTTCGATCCGAGAAATGTCGCCCTTGCGAGTCAAATCGCCAAAGACATCTGACGCGAGAGTTTCTTGCGTCAGTTTTTCCCGTCCGCGTTTTTGCCTCACAAGCGCGCCGTAGGCGACCCCATCAAACAGCTTTCGACAACCTTTCATATCTTCGCACAACAATCGGTAGATAACATTAGCCCAACAAAATCAGCGACTTGATCATCCATATATGAACCATCGATCGATGCAACCTTAACGGATGCCGGTACCGGCTCAAGTCTGGAGACAGAAAATGAGCCTAATGAAAAAAATGTTGAAAGCGCTGTTGTGTCAGCGCGTCGTGAATGGGGCTTTTGTGCTTGTGTGCATCGCCTCGGCAATGGGGTGCCCGATTGCGGCGGCGATGTGGGTGTCGGCGGCGCTGTATGCGCTTCTGGTGTGGTTGGGGTAGGTGGTTTCTGATCGACCCTTGGCTCGGGCGGCCAGCCCGGGCGGCGCCCGACCCTCCCATAGGGATGGCGCATTGCAACGTCTCAAAGTTCGG
This sequence comes from uncultured Boseongicola sp., assembly GCA_964194845.1. Lineage (GTDB taxonomy): Bacteria > Pseudomonadota > Alphaproteobacteria > Rhodobacterales > Rhodobacteraceae > CAXMNX01. The sequence continues at coordinate 1,047 of CAXMNX010000095.1, read as the reverse complement.
AGCTGGTGGAGGTGGGCCGCACTATTAAGCGCTTGCGTACGGGTGCTTCGAAGCGCCCACCCAGGGTCGGGCGCGGCCCTTTAATTTCAGAGGCCGAGTTTCTTTGAAACGATCTGATTGACCACGCCGGGATTTGCTTTCCCTCCGGTCGCCTTCATCACCTGACCCACAAACCAGCCCGCCAGCTTTGGGTTCACCCTGGCCTTTTCCACCTGTGCGGGATTATCGGCGATGATCTGGTCGACGGCGGCTTCGATGGCACCTGTGTCGGTGACCTGATTCATGCCGCGCGCCTCGACAATCTCGGCCGGATCGCCGCCTTCGGTCCAGACAATCTCAAACAAGTCCTTCGCGATCTTGCCCGAGATATCCCCTATGGTGATCAGGTCGATGATCCCGCCAAGCTGTGCTGCCGCAATGGGGCTGTCTGAAATTCCCAGATCTTCTTTATTCAGCCGACCGAAAAGTTCATTGATCACCCAGTTCGCGGCTAGCTTGCCGTCGCGGCCTCGCGCGACCTCCTCGAAATAGCCCGCGCTGTCGACATCCGCCGTCAGCACGCCCGCATCGTATTCGGTCATGCCATAGTCAGCTATGAAGCGCGCCTTCTTCGCGTCCGGCAATTCCGGAAGCGAGGCGGCGATGTCGTCGACCCAAGCCTGCTCAATCTCCAACGGCAGAAGATCGGGGCAGGGGAAGTAGCGATAATCGTGGGCTTCTTCTTTTGAGCGCATGGACCGCGTTTCGCCCTTGTCCGGGTCATAAAGCCGGGTTTCCTGCGCGACTTCTTTGCCGTCTTCGATCACATACACGTGGATGTAGAAGGTCGAGCTGGGATTGGTCTCGCCCGCCACCAGCGATGCGAGGCTGACCTCGACTTCGTTCTCGCCTTCGACGAGCCACGGATTGAGCTTCGTGCCGAGAAAGCACGGCCCCGCGTCCGCATACCGTGTGATGGGCCAACCGTTCAGCGTCACCCACGCTTTGATGTCGTCGCATTTGACCTCGGCGATGTAGTAGCGATCGGTCATCGTGGCATCCCTTGGG
>CAXMNX010000094.1:0-63087 GCA_964194845.1 uncultured Boseongicola sp. | reverse complement strand
TACAGGCACCCGCTTTCATCCTTTGAAGAGATCCGGCGCGCGGGCGAGCAGACATCCCCCCAGGTGGCGCGCGCAGCTGGACTAACCCGGAAACGGGACGAGGGCGGCGGATCGGACAGTGGCAGCAGTCCGATCCGTCGTTTTCATTTTTACGGGGGGGCAGTTAACGAAGGAGCCGCGGGGACAGTGGTTCGCAGGTTCAGAGGTGAAGGCGTCCAGAAAGTGGACGGCAAGGGCAGGGTTTCGATCCCGGCCCATTTTCGCCGTGTACTCGAAGCCGGTGATCCGAACTGGTCCGAGGGCAAGGCGCCGGAATTTGTCGTGGTTTACGGCGACCAGCGGCGCGATTTCCTTGAATGCTTTACGATAGATGCGGCCAATGATGTGGACGCCCAGATCGACCGGCGGCCGCGAGGCTCGGCCAAGCGCCGCGCGATGGAACAACTTTTCAACGGGCAGTCATTGCCGCTGACGGTGGACGAGACCGGGCGCATCGTGCTGCCGGCGCGTCTGCGCCAGAAGATCGGTATCGACACCGAAGCATATTTTATGGCCATGGGCGACACGTTCCAGATCTGGAAGCCCGAAACCTATGAGGCGCAAGACGGCGAGGTCGAGGCGCTGTTGGATCAATTGGGCGGCTCGGACATCTGGACCCTTCTTGGTGACGAAGAGGAGGGCTGAGGCATGGCCGCCGCTGCACGGCACAGGTCTGACGCCCCACACATTCCGGTTTTGCTTGGCCCCATCCTTGAGGCATGTGCGCCCATCGAAGGGCATTGGCTGGATGGCACTTTCGGCGCAGGCGGTTATGCGCGCGGGCTTCTGGAGGCAGGTGCGGCCAGGGTAACGGGCGTTGACCGCGACCCGCAGGTTTTTGAGATGGCGGAGGCTTGGTCGGGCGAATATGGCGACCGGCTTAATCTGGTCGAGGGCACGTTTTCCGATCTGGATCAATACGTTGACGAGCCGCTGGACGGCGTTGTGCTGGACCTTGGTGTGTCGTCAATGCAGTTGGATCAGCCCGAGCGTGGATTTTCGTTTATGGCTGACGGGCCGCTGGATATGCGGATGAGCCGGGCGGGGCGGTCAGCCGCGGACATCGTGGCAGAGGCCGATGAAGCGGTTCTGGCCGACATTCTTTATCACTATGGCGAAGAGCACGCATCGCGGCGGATCGCGCGGGCGATTGTGGCGGCGCGAAGGGACGAAGCAATATCGACCACGGCGGCGCTGACCCGTGTTGTGGCGGCTGTATTGCCGCGCCCGAAGCCGGGTCAGAGCCATCCCGTAACGCGGACGTTTCAGGCGCTTCGGATCGCGGTGAATGATGAATTCGGCCAGCTGGTTCAGGGTCTGGAGGCGGCGGAACGCGCGTTGAAGCCCGACGGTTGGCTGGCAGTGGTCAGCTTTCATTCGCTGGAAGACCGGGTTGTGAAGCGGTTTTTTCAGGCGCGGTCGGGAAAGTCCGGCGGCGGTAACCGGCATCAACCCGAGACTGTCGCCGAGGCGCCCCGGTTTGCGGCGAGGAACAAGGGCATCACTGCGTCGGCGGATGAGCTTGCGGCAAATCCGCGTTCGCGTTCAGCCACGTTGCGGGTCGGGCGGCGGACAAAGGCCCAGGCGGGGCCGGTTGATCGACGGCGACTTGGGCTGCCGAAGCTTGCGTTGGAAAGATAGATGAGGTCGTTTTTCTTCGTATTTACAGGGCTGTTCGTGATGGTGCTGGCTGTCTGGGCTTACCGGCAGAACTATGAGACGCAGGCGTCGCTGCGCGATGTCAAAGAATTGCGGTCCGAGATCGCCGACCTTCGCGAACGGGCCAGCATTTTAAGGGCTGAATGGGCGTATCTGAACCGCCCCGAGCGGTTGGCCGACCTGGCGGATATGAACTTTGACCGGCTGGGGCTTTTGCCGCTTCGCCCGGACCACTTTGGCCATATCGACCAGATCACCTATCCGATCGAACCGTTGCCGCCGATATCGGTGCCTATCGAAGTGATGAGCCGGATCGAGGCGACCCAATGACCCGCAGGCCACTTCGCCCACTGGCGCACGTTCTTGCGGCGCGGCATGATGGCGAAAACCCGGATGTAATTGAGCGTGAGAACCTGGCGCAGCGCCATGAAGAGGCGCGCGACGGTGCCCGGATACGCGCCGAGGGGCGCTTGCTGATTCTTGGGGTCTTTATTCTGTGCGCGTTTTTCCTTGTCGGGCTGAAAATGTCGGTTCTGGCTGCGAGCAACCCGACCGAGCCGCGCGTTGCGGCGACCAGCGCCCAGATCGTGGCCGCACGGGCAGATATCACCGACCGGAACGGGCGGATACTGGCGACCAACCTGTCGACGCATTCGTTATATGCCCAGCCGCCGGTCATGATTGACCCCGAAAGGGCGGCCAAAGAACTGGCAGCAATCTTTCCCGATCTGGATGCCGACACGTTGACGCGCCAGTTCACCGGCGCGCGGAAGTTTGTCTGGATCAAGCGCCGGATCAGCCCGGAGCAGCAGCAGGCCGTCTTTGATATCGGCGATCCGGGCTTGCAGTTTGGCCCGCGCGAGATGCGGCTCTATCCAAACGGGCGCGTCGCGGCGCATGTTCTGGGTGGTGCGGGGTTCGGCCGTGAGGGCGTGAGTTCCGCCGAGGTTATCGGTGTTGCGGGCGTCGAGAAGGCGCTGGATGAAACGCTGCGCGATCCGGGCCGCGGCGATGTGCCGGTTGCTCTGTCGCTGGATCTGACGGTGCAGGCGGCGGTCGAACGGGTGCTTGAAGGTGGCATGCGGCTGATGAACGCCAAGGGCGCGGCGGCGGTGTTGATGGACGTTCACACCGGCGAGATTATCAGCCTGGTGAGCCTGCCGGATTTTGACCCGAACGACCGCCCGCAGCCATCGACGGCTGGCGATCCGGGCGATTCGCCCCTATTCAACCGCGCGGTGCAGGGCGTTTACGAACTGGGGTCGACCTTCAAGATTTTTGCGATTGCCCAAGGGATCGACGAGAAGATCGTCAGCCGTTCGACCATGGTCGACATCACCGGGCCACTTCGGTGGGGCAAATACAAGATCCGGGATTTCCGTAACTATGGCAAAGCGTTATCCGTCGAAGACGTGATTGTTAAGTCGTCGAATATCGGCACTGCCCGCATCGCTCAGAAGATAGGCGTTGCGCGGCAAAAGCGGTTTTTGGGCGATCTTGGGCTATTGACGGCGACGCCGGTTGAACTGATCGAGGCGCGCGGTGCCAGACCGCTTTTGCCGCCGAAATGGTCGGAAATATCGACGATGACGATATCATATGGCCACGGGTTATCCACCAGCCCGCTGCATCTGGCGGCGGCTTATTCCAGCATTCTGAATGGCGGGCTTAAGGTCGAGCCGACGATTTTGCGCCAGGATGCGCCTTCCTCCGGCCCCCGGGTGGTCAGTGCGGACACGTCGCGGCAGGCGCGCGAGTTGCTTCGCCAGGTCGTCACACGCGGCACCGCCAGTTTTGGCGAGGTGCCGGGCTATCGCGTCGGTGGCAAAACCGGAACAGCGGACAAGCCAAAACCGCGCGGCGGCTATTACGAAGACAAGGTGATCGCGACTTTTGCCAGTGTCTTTCCTGCCGACGATCCGGCCTATGTGCTGGTGGTTTCGCTGGATGAACCAGTCGAGACCAGCGGCAAGAAACCGCGCCGCACCGCTGGCTGGACGGCTGTGCCAGTGGCGGCGGAAGTTATTCGCCGTGTGGCGCCTCTTCTGGGGCTGGCACCCGCCGTTGAATCCGGCCCGCGGACAGGTGTAACACTGGCGCGTAACTAATTATTATTGCGAGGTGCGATGGAGACCCAGGCCAAGACGAAATCGCTTGTCGAGCTTGGGTTGACGGCGCGCAATGCGTCCAACGTCCGGGTCTCGGGTCTTTCGGTGGACAGCCGCGAGGTGAAGGAAGGGCATTTGTTTTTCGCACTGCCGGGTACCAACGTGCATGGGGCCGAGTTCATTCAATATGCGATCAGGATGCGCGCCGGGGCTGTGGTCACCGACCGCGAGGGTGCTTCGCTGGCAAGCGATGTTCTGGACGACAGCGATATCCCGCTGGTGGTTGCGGAGGACCCGCGCGAGGCGCTGGCATTTACAGCCGCACTTTGGTTCGAGGCGCAGCCCGAGATCATGACGGCGGTTACCGGCACCAACGGCAAGACCAGTGTGGCGACATTTACGCGCCAGCTTTGGGCGGAAATGGGGGCCGAGGCGGTCAACATTGGCACCACCGGCGTTGAAGGGGCTTTTACCGCACCGCTGAGGCACACCACGCCCGAGCCGATCATGTTGCACCGCACTTTGGCAAGAATAGCCGATGCGGGGGTGACGCACGCCGCGATGGAGGCGTCATCGCACGGGCTTCAGCAGCGACGCCTGGACGGGGTTCGGCTGGCCGCTGCGGCGTTTACCAATCTGAGCCAGGATCATCTGGATTATCACGAGACATTCGACGATTATTTCGCCGCCAAGGCGCAGCTTTTTGACCGGATTCTTTCCGAAGACGGCACCGCAGTGATCAATATCGACGACCCCTGGGGGCCGCGCATGGCGGATATTGTCGATGCGCGCGGCCAGGATATCCTGACGGTCGGGCGCAGCGAGGATGCGGCGATCCGTATTCGCGGCCAGCGTTTCGATGCGGTGGGGCAAGAATGCCGGTTCGAGTGGGCGGGCAAGATCCGCCAGGTGCGTCTTGGGCTGATCGGCGGGTTTCAGGCGGAAAATGCCCTGATCGCCGCCGGGCTGTGCATTGCCACCGGGTCTGACGCGGAAGAAACATTCGATGGTTTGCACGCGCTTGAAACTGTGCGGGGCCGGATGCAGTTCGCCGCAAGGCGCGACAATGGCGCGACGGTTTTCGTGGACTATGCCCATACACCCGAGGCGCTGGTTACCGCTTTGAAGGCGATCCGCCCGCACGTGCTGGGTCGTCTGATCGTGGTTTTCGGCGCCGGTGGTGATCGCGATCGCACCAAGCGCCCGTTGATGGGGCGCGCGGCGGCGGATTATGCGGATATTGCTATTGTGACGGATGACAACCCGCGCACCGAAGACCCGATGCTGATCCGGGCCGAGGTTCTGGCGGGCGCGCGCAAAGGTTCGGCGGATGTGAGCGAGGTCGGTGACCGGGCCGAGGCGATCCTGCGCGGCGTCGATGCGCTGGGTGCGGGGGACACATTGTTGGTGGCAGGTAAGGGCCACGAAAGTGGGCAGATTGTCGGCGATGCCGTGCTGCCGTTTGACGATGTGGAACAGGCGAGCGTTGCGGTTGCGGCGCTGGACGGCAAAGGATTATGAGCGCGCTCTGGACCGCCAGCGATGCCGCTGCCACGACCGGCGGGCGGCTTGAAGGACCGGATTGGACGGCAAGCGGTGTTTCGATTGACACGCGCACGCTTCAGCCCGGTGATCTGTTTGTGGCGCTGAAGGATGTTCGCGACGGGCACGAATTTGTAGCCGAGGCACTGGCGAAGGGCGCGGCGGCGGCGGTTGTCTCGCGGATGCCTGACGGGCTGGACGATGGTGCGTCGCTTTTGATTGTCGAAGACGTATTGGCGGCCCTTGAAGGGCTTGGCGCGGCGGCACGCGCGCGCAGCCATGCCACCGTTATCGCCGTCACAGGATCGGCGGGCAAGACCTCGACCAAGGATATGCTAACCCATGTTCTGGCTGGTCAGGGTCGGACCCACGCGGCCGAGGCAAGCTATAACAACCACTGGGGCGTGCCGCTGACATTGGCGCGGATGCCAAAGGCGACCGAATATGCGGTTATCGAGATCGGGATGAATCATCCCGGCGAAATCGCGCCGCTGGCGCGCCTTGCCCGCCCGCACGTGGCGATCGTGACCACGGTCGCGGCAGCACACCTTGAGGCGTTTGCGTCGATTGCCGACATCGCCAGCGAAAAAGCGTCGATATTCGAGGGGCTGGAGCCGGGCGGCGTGGCGATCTTTAATTCGGATATTGAGACCGCATTGATTTTGGCGCGGGTCGCGCGCGGAAACGCTGAGCAACTGGTGGGGTTCGGCGCTTTGCCGGGAGCTGACCTCTACGCACAAGATCTGCGGTTGTCGGACACCGCAAGCGTGGTGCGCGGTAAATATCGGGGTGCGCCGTTTCTGTTCAAGGTCGGCGCGCCGGGGCGACATTTCGCGATGAACGCGCTGGCAGTTTATGGGGCCGCAGTGCTGGCAGGAGCTGACGCCGATATCGTCGCCTGCGACATCGGCCACTGGACGCCAACCGCCGGGCGGGGCCAGCGCCAAGTTCTGCGGTTGGATCCGGTGGAGGATCTGACGGCCGAGCTGATCGACGATGCGTTCAATGCCAATCCGGCGTCGGTGGGGGCAGCGCTTTGGGTTCTATCTGCCGTGACGCCGAAGGATCGTGTCGGGCGGATCGACAAAGGCCGCCGAATTGCGGTCCTGGGCGATATGCTGGAACTGGGGGCGACCGAAGCGGCACTTCATGCCGGGCTTGCCGATCATCCGGCAATGGCGATGGTTGATCGGGTGGATTGCGTGGGGCCGAGAATGCGCGCGCTATATTCGGCACTGCCGGAAGAAAAACGTGGCCGTTGGGTGGCGAAAGCGGAAGAACTTGCCGCCCAGGCGCATACGCTGGTCGATGCCGGCGATGTCGTTCTGGTCAAGGGATCGAAGGGCAGCCGCGTGAGCCTTGTTGTCGAGGCGCTGAAGAAGCTGGGACAAGACCGGCGGCAACCGGCGGATTGAGGAGCAGTATGCGATGCTTTATTGGCTAACGATATTTTCTGACGGCGGTGATTTCTTCAATCTTTTCAAATATATCACGTTTCGTGCCGGTGGGGCCTTCTTTACCGCGCTGATCTTTGGATTTATTTTCGGGCGCCCGTTGATCAATCTGCTGAAGCGCCGCCAGAAGCATGGTCAGCCCATTCGCGATGACGGACCGGAAAGTCATCTGAAATCGAAGGCCGGCACGCCGACGATGGGCGGTGTCTTGATCCTGGGCGCGCTTATCACGTCGTCGATGCTTTGGGCGCGGCTGGATATCGGCTATGTCTGGCTGTTGCTGTTCGTGACCGTGGCATTTGGGGCGATCGGGTTTCTGGACGATTATCAGAAGGTGACAAGCAACAGCCATGCGGGTGTCTCGGGTCGGGTACGTCTGGGACTAGGGTTTTTCATTGCGGCGATTGCCGGATTTTGGGCCACACAATTGCATCCCACAGAGCTTCAGAACCAACTGGCCGTGCCCGTTGTCAGTATGCTTTTGAACCTTGGGCTGTTGTTTGTGCCGTTTGCGATGCTGGTCATTGTCGGGTCTGCCAACGCGGTCAACCTGACCGATGGCCTCGATGGGTTGGCGATCATGCCGGTGATGATTGCCGCCGGGTCGCTGGGGATTATCGCCTATGCCGTCGGACGGACCGATTTCACCGAATATCTGGGCATCAACTACGTCCCCGGGACCGGCGAGATACTGGTGTTTTCGGCCGGATTGATCGGCGGGGGCCTTGGGTTTTTATGGTATAACGCCCCGCCTGCGGCGGTTTTCATGGGCGATACCGGGTCGCTGGCGCTGGGGGGGGCATTGGGTGCGATTGCAGTCGCGACCAAGCACGAGATCGTGCTGGCGATCATTGGCGGCGTCTTTGTGGTCGAGGCGCTGAGCGTGATCATTCAGGTGGTGTATTTCAAGAGCACGGGAAAGCGGGTGTTCCTGATGGCGCCGATCCATCATCACTTTGAAAAAGCGGGCTGGGCGGAACCGCAGATTGTGATCCGGTTCTGGATTATCAGCCTGATCCTGGCGCTGATCGGGTTGGCGACGCTGAAGGTTAGGTGAGGCCGGGCGGGGGCTGTCTGCCTCCACACCCCCGAGAATATTTTTACCAAGAAGAAGTCGCATGGGTGACCTTGCCCACGGCTGGCGGCTCGGGCAAGCTCTGGCAGGCAACCGGTCTTCTATCGGATGAAGGAGCGACGGACACATGGGTTTTCTATTGCGGTGGCTGGCGGCTTTCGTGTTGCTTGCCGCGACATTCAATCCGACCGAAGTGAATTTTGTGCGCTGGGCAAGCACGAATTGGGGCGAGGCAACCCCGATGATCGTGCTTTTCGGGCTGATTCTGGTGGTGGCCTATGTCTTGTTTCTGACGGCGGTTCTGCGCGGCATTGGCACCATTGGGGTGGGACTAATCCTTGCGGTGTTTGCAGCACTGATCTGGGTGCTGGTGGATTTCGGCTGGCTGAGTCTGGATAACCCCAGCGCGATGACCTGGATTGGCCTGTTGGCGATGTCGGTGGTGCTGGCGATTGGCATGTATTGGGGCATCTTCTGGCGGCGCCTGTCTGGTCAGCTTGAGGTTGATGATGACGGCGAGATCTGAGCGATGATCCCTATTCGCGGTGTCGAGGGCCAGAGGATCGCGGTTCTGGGGCTGGGCCGGTCCGGGCTTTCGGCAGCGCGGGCAATTGCGGCTGGCGACGGAGAAGCGCTCTGCTGGGATGACAGTGCCGAGGCGCGCGACGCGGCACAAGCGTTGGGTCTGACAATCCACGATCTTTCCAAGGCGGATGCATGGGAAGGCGTCGCGGCTTTGATCGTTTCACCGGGTATTCCGCATCTTTACCCCGAACCGAACCGCTGGGTCGCGCGGGCGATGGCGGCGGGCGTGCCGGTCGACAACGACATCGGGCTTTTCTTTCGCTCGCTGGCCGTGCCTGAATGGGATCGCTTCGAGACCGCGCCGCGGGTGGTTGCGGTGACGGGGTCGAACGGAAAATCGACGGTCTCGGCGTTGATCCATCATTGTCTGGGTGCGGCGGGGCGCGAAAGCCAGCTGGCCGGGAACATCGGGCGCGGGGTTCTGGACATTGACCCGCCCGAGGATGGCGGTGTGGTGGTTCTTGAGCTGTCTTCGTACCAGACCGAACTTGCGCGGTCGCTGACGCCGGATGTGGCTGTGTTCACCAATCTCACGCCCGACCATCTGGACCGCCACGGCGGGTTGGGCGGATATTTTGCCGCTAAACGGCGTCTTTTCGCGGAAGGTGGCCCGGACCGGGCGGTGATCGGTGTTGACGAAGTTGAGGGGCGGTATCTGGCCAATCAACTGGCCGAGGGTTCGGGCGATGATCGGGTGATCCGGGTATCAAACGCGGCCAAGCTGGATGGGCCGGGGTGGTCGGTCTTTGCTCGCAAGGGGTTTCTGGCGGAGTATCGAAAAGGTCGCCAGGCGGGGTCGGTTGATCTTCGAAAGATCGACGGTCTGCCGGGGGCACATAATCACGCAAATGCCTGTGCGGCCTATGCGGTTCTTAGGACGCTGGGGTTGGCACCGAAGGTGGTCGAGGAAGGGTTGCGGCGTTTCGAGGGGCTAGCGCACCGGAGTCAGATTGTCGGTCAGATTTCCGGGGTCCGGTTTGTGAACGATTCGAAAGCTACCAACGCGGACAGCGCGGCACAGGCGCTGGGGGCGTTTGACCGTATTCGCTGGATCGTTGGCGGGCAGTTGAAAGATGATGGTTTGGGAGCGCTTGCAGGGCGTCTGGAAAGTGTTGTGAAGGCTTATGTGATCGGTCGGCAGGCGCGGGAAGCCGCACTTGAGCTGGGCGATTTAAGCCACGAGGTTTGCGAAACGATGGCGGTGGCAGTGCGGCGGGCCGCGGCGGACGCTGAGGCGGGCGATACGGTTTTGCTGGCACCGGCGGCGGCAAGTTTTGATCAGTACGACAACTTCGAAAAACGCGGCGAGGATTTCATTGCGGAAGTGGCGAAGCTGAAAGAGTTGGGGGGATAGATGGTGGTCCGCTGGGGCATTCTGGGGGCGGCGAAGTTCGCGCGCGAGCAAATGGGGCCTGCAATTCACGCGGCCCGTGGCGCGACGCTGGCAGGACTTGCGACATCGAGCGCCGAGAAGGCCGCGCCTTTTCAAGCATTTGCGCCCGGTCTGAGGTTCTATGAGAGTTACGAGGCGTTATTGGCTTCGCCTGATATCGACGCGGTATATGTCCCGTTGCCGAACCATTTGCATGTCGAGTGGACGTTGAAAGCGCTGGACGCTGGCAAGGCGGTGCTGACCGAAAAACCCATCGCGATGAAAGAGGCCGAGTTCGACACGCTGATCGCGGCGCGAGACAGCTCCGGGCTGTTGGCCGCCGAGGCTTATATGATCGTGCATCATCCGCAGTGGCAAAAAGCGCGGGCGCTGGTGGCCGATGGTGCGGTCGGCGAGCTGCGGCACGTTCGGGGTGCCTTCTGCTATAACAACGCCGATGCACCGGAAAATATCCGCAATAGGCCGGAAACCGGTGGTGGGGCGCTGCGGGACATTGGGGTTTATACGCTTGGCTCGACGCGGTTTGCGTCGGCGCGCGAGCCGCTCGAAGGTGGTATGCGCGCCAATATTACGCTGGAAAACGGCGTTGATACTCTGTCGATGGTCACCGCCGAATTTCCCGGTTTCACTATGGAAGCGATGGTTTCGATGCGACTTCATCCCTATCAGGAGATGGCGTTTTTCGGCGATCGCGGCACGCTGCGGCTGACAGCACCCTTCAATCCGGGCGTCTATGGCGAGGCGACGGTGATTTTGGCGGACGCGAATGACACACACATATGGACGTTCCCCAGTAACAATCACTATGTGCATCAGGTCGAAGCCTTTGGTGCCGCGATGCGGGGAGATATTGCCTATCCCTGCCCGCTGGAGTTCAGCCGCGGCACGCAGGCGATGATTGACGAAGCGTTTCGTGTTGGAGGAGTTTAGACATGTTGACGAACTATCTTGATCTTGCGGCTTTTCCGGTCGATCAACCCGAGACGCCAGCCTATGCGGAATTGGTGGCAAGGTGTCGCGCTGAGCTTGCCGCACAGGGCCTTTGCAACCTTGAGGGGCTATTGCGCGCAGAAGCGGCGGAGGCGATCGCGACCGCATTGGAGCCGGAGTTTGAAGTCAACGCATTCAGACACGCGCGCCGTCACAATATCTATTTCAAGAAATCTGTGCCGGGTCTGGCGTCGGATCATCCCGCACTTGTCGAGGTTGAAACGGTCAATCACACGCTTTGCGCGGACCAGTTGTCAGCGACGGCGGCGGCTGCACTTTACCATTGGCCACCGATGGCGCGGTTCCTGGCCGATGTCATGTCGAAGACCGCACTTTATCCGATGGAAGATCCCTTGGCCGGTGTGAACGCCATGGCTTACGGCGACGGCGAGGCGTTGAACTGGCACTTCGACCGGTCAGAGTTTACGGTCACGCTGTTGCTTCAAAAGCCATTGGGGGGCGGTGTCTTTGAGTTTCGGACCGGTCTGCGCACCCCCGACGACCCGAATTATGATGGCGTTGTCCGACTGGTGAAGGGCGAAGACCGGCACGTTGAACGGATGGACGTGGACACGGGCACGCTGAATATTTTTCGCGGAGTGAACACGCCCCACAGGGTGACGCCGGTAGCAGGCGAGAGAAAACGGATGATCGCGGTGTTTTCTTACTACGACCGGCCGGGTGTCAGGTTTACCGACGAGGAGCGCATCGGTTTTTACGGTCGGTCAGCCTAGGTACGGAATTTTTTGAGCGGATTGCGTTAAATTTGAATTAAAATTCGCTGCCTCTCGATCAGCATTCTGCTGATTTCGAACGCAAATTTCGATGCCCTGTGCCTCATTGAAAACGCAATCCGCTTTATGTGCCGGATTTCGCAAAATGAATACGCACGTCACGGGCGCCGGGGAAGATATCGCGGCGCAGATGCTCGGGAATTGTGAAGGTGCCCGAGCCGCTGTCGGAGGCCGAAAATGTAATCTTGCGCGTATTCGCGCGGTTTTTGCCGCTGTAGTCGCAGACGGGCAATGCGATGCGATTGACACCTTTCGCCAATCTTGAAGGCACGAGATATTCAATCTCGCGTCCGCTGCGACGCATCGCTTTTGGCACATGGTCGGCTTGAGTTTCACCGCCGTCATTCAAAATCTTGCGGCAGCGGGCCGTGACCAGTTCGGTCAGCGGCGTGACCCTTGTGCTGACAGCAGGGCGCTGGCGCACCTGGGTCGGCACGACGCGGGGTGATGCTGGCCCTTTATCTGTCGGTGAATTTGCCGGGGCAGCGTTTGGATAAAGCTGGCGGCTACGCATCTTCAAAAGATTGTAAGCGGTGTTGATATTGGCCAGTTCGTGGCTGGTGCCGGTGCCGCGATCCGGGTGCATCTCGAATGCCAGTTTTTTCCATGCCTTGCGAAGTTCGACTTCGGTGGCATGGGCGGCGACACCCAGCATTTCCTGAGCTTGGGCGACGGCTTGGGCTTTCTCAACGGGGGTCATCGGTGGGTACTCGCTACTACTACTACTACTACGATTGATGAACGGTCAGGATGCAACGCTGTGCAGAGAGGAAGGGGCAGTGCGCAATGATTTCGATGCGCCGGGAGGAAAACCGCGCATGAAATACCTGGCTATGCTGAAAGTCGGATACATACACCATCCAGTCCACTTGTCACAAAGGCCAAACACACGACCCTGCGAGAGTTGTATCAAAAAATCGACATAATTTCGACTGGATTTGCCCAATTTTCGTCATGATTTGGCAGAACAGATTGTTTCGCTCGGTTGCCCTAATCGGGTAAGTCGTTGGTAAGCGTATGTAAATAAACGAGAAAAATTCGCGACTGTGAGCGGCATTGAAATATGGAGGCGGTCCGCGACAAAAGTCAGTGCAGATCAATTCTGGCACGATTGTGACACAATTGGGCGCGAATTCCGGTGATTGGCACGCGTTGGCGCCATTTGCCCAATTTTCATTGAGGGTTGTTCGCTGCTATCCGGCCTTTCGCATCAACCGTCCGGGCAGGTCATTGGCCCAGGTGCTGATGGTGCCGGCGCCAAGACATACCACGATGTCACCGGGGTGCGCATGGTCGCGAACCAGCGCCTCGAGCTCGTCCTCGGAGTTTAACGATAGCGCCTGACGGTGGCCGTGACGGATCAATCCGGCGACCAGATCGTCGCGCGAAGCGCCCCTGATCGGGTCTTCGCCAGCGGCGTAAACGTCCGAAATGCCGACGATGTCGGCGTCATTAAAGCAGGTGCAAAATTCTTCGAATAGCGACGAAAGCCGGGTGAACCGGTGCGGCTGGTGGACCGCGATGACGCGGGCGTCGGGCGTGTCGTGTACCGCCTGGCGGGCGGCTTTCAGTACGGCGGCAATTTCGACCGGGTGGTGACCGTAATCGTCGATGATCGTGACGCCATCGACCTCGCCCACTTTGGTAAAGCGGCGGTTGACGCCTTTGAAGTTCGCAAGGGCCTCGCGGATCTCGGACCCCTTCATGCCGAGGTGGCGGGCAACGGCGACAGCGGCAAGCGCGTTCGAGACGTTGTGGTCGCCCGGCATCGGCAGTGTGCAACCTTCGATCAGTAATTCATCGAGCGAAAGTGCTATGTCGAAATGCGCGATGCCGCGTTTGTAGTGCAGGTTGACCGCGCGCACATCGGCCTGCGCGTTGAAGCCGTATGTGATCACGCGGCGATCAGTGACGCGCCCGACCAGCGCCTGAACCTCGGCATGATCGGTGCAAAGAACGGCCAGCCCGTAGAATGGGATGTTCGAGACGAAATCGTCGAAACCCTGATGAAGGTTTTCGACCGTACCCCAGTGTTCCATATGCTCGGGGTCGATGTTGGTGACGATTGCGATTGTGGCGGGCAGGCGGTTGAATGTGCCGTCGCTTTCGTCGGCCTCGACCACCATCCATTCACCTTGCCCAACGCGCGCGTTCGAGCCGTAGGCGTGGATGATCCCGCCATTGATGACCGTCGGGTCAATGCCGCCAGCATCAAGAAGTGCCGCCACCATCGTTGTCGTCGTGGTTTTGCCGTGGGTTCCGGCAACCGCGATGTTGGAGCGAAGCCGCATCAGCTCGGCCAGCATCTCGGCCCGGCGGACGACGGGCATCCCGACGCGGCGCGCCTCGTCAAGTTCGGGATTGCCGCGCTTGATAGCTGAGGAGATTACGACCACTTCCGCGCCTTCGAGGTTTTCGGCGCGCTGGCCTTCGAATATTGTCGCACCAAGATCTTCGAGCCGGTTGGTGATCTTTGAGCGTTTCAAGTCAGAGCCCTGAACGGCATAGCCCGCGTGGATCAGCACTTCGGCGATGCCGGACATGCCGATGCCGCCGATGCCCACGAAGTGGATCGGCCCCATTTCGGTTGGCAGTTTCGTCGCGGCTGCGGCGTTCATGCTTTTTCCTCCGCAATTTGCTCGACAAGTGCGGCCAGCCTTTCGGCCGCATCGGGGATGCCTTGCGCCAGTGCATTGTCGCGCATCTGGGTCGCGGCCCCGGGTGTGGTGAGAATGGCGAGGATTTGCTCGGAAAGCGAGCCGGGATCAAGCGCGGACTCCGGAATAAGCGTGGTTGCGCCTGCATCGACCAGACTGCGCGCGTTGGCTGTCTGGTGATCGGCGGTGGCGGCAGAGAAGGGGATCAGGATGGATGGGCGACCGATGACGCTGATGTCGGCGACCGACGACGCACCTGCGCGGCTGATGACAAGATGCGCGCCCACGATGCGCTCGGGGATGTCGTCGAAGAAGGGTTTCACATCGGCCGCAACCGTTGCCTTCGCGTAGGCTGCTTTTACTCGCACGTCGTCTTCGGATCGGGCCTGATGGCTGACTGTTAGTCGCGCGCGCATCTGTGTCGGTAACCGCGCGATGGCATCGGGCGCGATATCGGAAAGGATGCGTGCGCCCTGGCTGCCGCCCATCACAAGTATCGAGAGCGGGCTATCGTTTGGCGCGGGATAACTGGCGCCTGCCTTTGCCCGAACGCTTGCCCGGACCGGGTTGCCGGTGTGCGTGGAAGTCACGCCATCGGGCAACCTGGTCGGCCAGGTCCCACAGGCCACCGAATTGACACGGCCTGCAAAGACCTGGTTGACCCGTCCAAGCACGCCGTTCTGCTCGTGGATCATGCTCGGAATACGCAGCGCCCAAGCGGCGGCGAGCGCGGGGATCGAGGGATATCCACCGAAGCCCGCCACCACACTTGGGCGTTCCACAAGAAATTTGATGAAGGCGGCGGTGATACCGCCGATCAGCCGAAATGGCACGATGGCCTTTGCCAGTATGCCACCACGCGCGAATGTGGCGCTGGCGACCTGAGCGACCCGCACCGCGTCTGGAAACCCCTGCGCATAGCGCGCACCGCGCGCATCGGTCGACAGCGACACCTGCCAGCCGCGCGCCAGCATTTCTTCGGCCAGGGCCTGGGCCGGGAACATATGCCCGCCAGTGCCGCCAGCGGCGATCACAAGATGCCGCGCGCCGGTCAACGCGCCGCGCCCCGGATCAGATGGTCCGCAATTTCGCCCTGTGGTCTGAGGCGCGTAAGCGCCAGCAGCATTCCGACCAGAATGCCGCCCGCGATCAACGACGACCCGCCATAGCTGACAAAAGGCAGTGTCATGCCCTTTGCGGGTAAAAGCCGCACTGCGACGGACATATTGATCATTGCCTGAACGGCAAATGTACACGCCAGACCGGTGCCCGCGAGGCGCACAAACGGGTCGCGTTCGCGCATCAGGCGAAAGAGCGACCTGAGCACGATGGTCGTGTAGAGAAAAATGATCGTAAGGATCAGGATCAGCCCGTATTCCTCAGCGGCAACTGCGATGATGAAATCGGTGTGAGCATCGGGCAGCGACCATTTCACCGTACCTTCGCCAACGCCAACGCCGAAAAACCCGCCTTCGCGGATTGCATTTGCGGCATAGCCAAGCTGGGTCGTGGGATCGACCTCGGCCAGGAGAAACCCGTCGATGCGGCGCGCGAAGTGTTCCGAGTTTTGGTAGGCGAAAGCGCCGCCGCCGACGGCCATACCAGCAATGCCCGCGAGCACCAGAAACGGCGCGCCGCCGACGAAATACATCACACCCCAGGCAAACAGGATCAGGCACGCCTGGCCGAAATCGGGCTGTAACGCGAGCAAAAGCACGATGAAAAGCGCCAGCGCGAACGAATAGCTTTTGCCGGGTGGTCCTGCAACTTCGTTTGAGGCCGCAATCATCCATCCTGCAACAACGATGAACCCGGGTTTCAGGAACTCGGAAGGCTGGAGCGACCCGAAACCCAGCGAGAACCATCGCACCGCGCCTTTGCCGTAGTCAGTGCCGAAGATCGGCAGAAGAAGCATTCCCACCATAGCGAAGGCAAATCCGATGATCGCCAGCCGCCGGATCGTTCGTGGGGCCATCAGCGTCAGCGCGAACATGGGCACCATGGCAAGCAGTGCGAATGCCGCTTGCCGTTCGACATAGTGGAAGGCGGAAAATCCGTTCCGTGCGGCCAGGGGTGGCGATGCCGCCAGACCAAGCAACAGCCCGATGCCGACAAGGATCAGGACCGCGCTGAGCGACCACTTGTCAATGGTCCGCCACCAGCGGGAAAGTATGGGTTCGCCGTCCCGTGCCGGGACCGCGCCATAGACCATTTCCGTCATGAGCTAAGCTCGTCTGCCTCTGCCGCCCGGGTTAGCCCCGGGTCTTCGCACAGAATAGCGAATCGGTGGCCGAAACGCCAGAAAAACATGGCGTAAAACCACCAGTTTGGGGCCGGGCACGCGAATTGGGCCGGGGTCGGATCGGCAAATGACCGCCGCTGGGTTTCGCGCCGGGGCCTGGGTGGTGCCCGATGATGGACAATTGACCTGCCTGGATCAGGATTGGATGCAGTGCGATGACTGAAACGCGAAGGTCACGTTTCTGCCCCAAACCCGGCACGGGCTGGCCACGATGCGGCGATTGGATCTTGCCAGATGCGGACGTTTTTGACGGTTCGCAGGATCATCATTTGTGCCGAGGTTGTCCGCAGATGGACATGACGTTCTGGAACGATTTTGCCCGGGCCACGCATCTTCTGGGGATGGCGTTGGGGTTTGGAATTGCAATTTTCGCGGATCTTTGGGCGGCGCGCGCTGTTATACGCGCGCTGGACGACCGCGATATCGAGACGCTGGAGATCTTGCATCGTCTGGTCACCATGGGGCTGGTGCTGCTTTGGGTAAGCGGTCTGGCCCTGCTGTGGCTGCGAACCGGGTTTGATCTGGATCGGTTTTCGCCGAAACTGATGACCAAAATCGCCGTCGTGGTGTTTCTGACCGCGAATGCGCTGGCGATCGAAAAGATCGGGCTGCCGACCATGCGCGCCTATCAAAGCTGGCGATTTGGCGATCTGCCGTTGCCGCAGCGATTGCAGCTTTCGTCGCTCGCGACCATTTCGGCGGCTTGCTGGATTTCCGCGCTGATCCTTGGCGTGTTTTCGCAGTTGGGGCCGCTGCAATGGGAGGTTCTGAGCCTTTATATCGGGGTGGTTTACCTGGGCGCACTGGTCGCAGCACTGGTGACGGCTTTCATCACACCGATCATCGCCGCCTTCGTGCGTATGCGGGAAAACCGCCCGAGGCTGTTCCGGCCGATGCCGAAGTTTCGGGATTAGGGTCAAGGCGAGCGCGTGTGGCTCGGTGGTTGATAAAATCATGCGAACAATGCGGCAGCATCGCGCGATCTGCGCGGACACGCAGCCTAAGTTGTGTGCTCAGTGCAATGTCGGCAACGCGGACAAGGCCGCTGTCCGAATAAGCGAAGCATCGCGCCAATCCGTCCCACCTGAAGGTGGCGACACTTGCTCCTATTCTCGCCATTCGACCGCAGTGTGCTAGAAATCAAATATGGACACAGAATCGTGCGTTGGCTGGAGCAACATCAACATATTGGCCGTGTCTTACCTGTGACCGTGAGTAGTAAAGCCGATATTTCAGTAAGGCCACCTTTTCGGCCGCCAAGAATAGACAACCTAGGGGGATCACATGACTGTGAAGACACCAAGTGAACTCGGTGACCTGGTACGCGGTGACGTAATCGTCGAAGGCGACGCCGATTACGAAGTCGCTCGTTCGGTCCACAACGGCATGATCGATAAGCGTCCCGCCGTTGTTGTCAGGGTGATGAATGCCGGGGACGTGATGACCACGGTCAACTACGCAAGGGACAACGGCCTCGAGTTGTCGATCAGGGGCGGTGGATACAGCGGCCCGGGGTTGGGCACCAACAATGGCGGGGCTGTCATCGATTTTTCGAAAATGCGGGGCGTCCGCGTCGATCCTTCCGCGAAGACGGCCAGAGCCGAGGGCGGCACCACGTGGGGCGACTTCAACGCCGCCACCAATGCATTTGGCCTCGCCACGACCGGGGGCGTCATTTCCACTACCGGGATTGCCGGGCTTACGCTCGGCGGGGGATCGGGTATCTGTCGCGCGGGCACGGGCTTTCGCTGGACAATTTGGTGTCGGCGGACGTTGTCACGGCCGATGGCCAGCTGCTGGTCGCCAGCGAGGACGAGAACGCAGACCTGTTCTGGGCTATACGCGGCGGCGGCGGAAACTTCGGCGTATGCACGTCCTTGGAGTACAATCTCCACCCCGTCCAGAACGTGTATTGGGCGCCAATGTTCTACGAGGTCGAAGAGGCCGAGAACATCTTGAAGTTCTACCGCGAGTACATCAAGGATGCGCCTGAAGAAATGGGCGCGTTTCCCGCCTTTCAGGTCGCCCCGCCGCTGCCATTCATCCCCGAAGACCGGCACGGCGACATGTTTGTCGCTATCGCGGCCTGCTGGTCTGGTGATCCATCGGAAGGGGAAAGCCAGTTCAAGGCCTTCCACGACGTGGCCGAGGTCAAGGCCGAACATGTGGGCCCGGTTCCCTATCCAGCAATCAACGCAGCGTTTGATGGTCTCTACCCGCCAGGAATCCGTCAGTACTGGAAGGGCAACTTCGTCAAAGAACTGACCGATGAGGCTATCGCGGCGCACGTCGAACACGGCCCGAACGCGCCGAACGCAAGCTCAACCATGCACCTCTATCCCATTAACGGGGCCTGCCAACGTGTTGCGCCGGATGCCACTGCGTTCGGCCATCGTGACGCCAACTTCTCAATGGTTATCTTTGCGGCGTCGGATGACCCTGCTGACGACGAGGGCAATAAAAAGTGGGCGCGCGATTACGCAGATGCGGTGGCACCGCACTCGGAGGCTGGCGGGTACATTAACTTCATGGACGATGACGACACGGACCGTATTCGGGCCAATTACGGCGACAACTATGACCGGCTCGTGGATATCAAGCGCAAGTACGACGCGGACAACCTCTTCAGCGTCAACCAGAACATCGCACCCTGACGCAACAGAGGATCGCCATCAGGAGTTGTGCCCACCACAAAGGACCGTAAGCCGGTCCCGGGGCGCAACTCCCACGCTGATGATTTCGCGCGCTGGGTAATCAGTGTCCATGGATCGTAGGCCGCTTCCCGGCCAGAGTTTGGATTCATGGGAGCGACTAGAGTGTCGGCATTGATCTTGGGGCTGCCGTTCAACTACGTAAACGAACCCCGCGCCATTTGGGACGCGGGGCTCAGGGGGACAAACGGCCGTCCACGGGAGGGGGGATCAGGCCGTTTCGAGAAGTCCTTTGTGGCGCGCAAGTTCCTGCATTTTCTTTTGCAGTTTCTCGAAAGCACGCACTTCGATCTGGCGGATACGCTCGCGGCTGACATCGTATTGGCCGCTAAGTGCTTCCAGCGTCACCGGAGCGTCCAGCAAGCGCCGCTGGGTCAGGATGTCCTGTTCGCGTTCGTTCAGCACATCCATTGCTTCGCTCAGTAGGTCGCGGCGCACATCAAGCTCGTCTTTTTCAGCATAATCACCGGCTTGATCGGCGTCTTCGTCTTCA
Organism: uncultured Boseongicola sp.; assembly: GCA_964194845.1. GTDB lineage: Bacteria > Pseudomonadota > Alphaproteobacteria > Rhodobacterales > Rhodobacteraceae > CAXMNX01. Next base: position 43,285 of record CAXMNX010000094.1, on the reverse strand, counting down.
AGCCAGTCCTGCCATTGCGCCACGCCTTCGCCGTCGGCGGAAATGGTCGCGTTCAGCGAGGCATCGCCACCCGACAGGCGGCGGTTCATTGAAATGACTTCTTTTTCGGTAACGCTTAGCGCGTGGGCAATCTTCGCCACGTGTTCGGGGCGCAGGTCACCGTCTTCGAGCGCGCCGATCCGCGCCTTGGCTTTCCGCAGATTGAAGAAAAGCTTCTTCTGTGCGCTGGTCGTACCAAGCTTCACCAGGCTCCACGATCTAAGGACGTATTCCTGTATTGAGGCCCGGATCCACCACATGGCGTAGGTTGCCAGGCGGAAACCCTTTTCAGGATCAAACCGCTTGACCGCCTGCATCAGACCGACGTTCGCTTCGGAAATGACTTCGGATTGCGGCAGGCCATAGCCGCGATAGCCCATGGCGATCTTGGCGGCCAGTCGCAGGTGCGAGGTCACCATCTGATGGGCGGCATCGGTGTCCTGGTCTTCGACCCAGCGTTTGGCCAGCATGTATTCCTGTTCCTTCTCCAGCATCGGAAACTTCCGAATTTCCTGGAGGTATCGGTTCAGCCCCCCTTCCGGGGTTGGCGCAGGAAGATTTTTCAAATTTGCCATCTTAATCCTGTTCCCTGTCGGCCGCGATGTTGCGACGCTTAACATAAATAATGAACCGTTTGGTTCAGTTCAAGTCCAAAAGCGCTATTTTGCTTTCGAATGCCAAATAAGAATGAACAATGCGTGCGTTCCTTTCCAGTCACGGGCCGGTGACTTCACGCCTATGTGCACATTCGGTGAATAAAAGCGCAGTGAGTGTGCAGAAATTTAGGAGTGGGACAAAGCGCTGCGTAGCGCTGCCATGTCAGCGGGCAGATCGGCTTTGAATTTAAGATCAGCTTGTGAGATTGGGTGAATGAAACCTAAGGTTTCGGCGTGAAGTGCCTGACGCGGAAAGGAATTTGCCGTATCTGCGCCCGGCGCAGTCAAAGGCAGTTTTCGCCGCCCGCCATAGACCGGATCGCCAATAAGGGCATGTCCGATGTGGGCAATATGGACCCTGATCTGATGGGTGCGCCCGGTTTCCAACTGACATATTAGCTCGGACGAATTGTCGCCAAATGTTTCAGCCACGCGGATACGGGTGACCGCGTGACGGCCGCCGTGAAACGAGACCGCCTGTCTTTGGCGGTCGGTTTTGTGGCGGGCGAGGTGCGTTGTCACTTTTACGGTTGCCGCCTTCTCGAAGCTGACCCCCGGCACGCCGCGAAGCCGCGGATCGGCCTGATCGGGAACGCCGTGGCAAAACGCGCGATAGCTGCGTTCGACGGTGTGGGCCGCGAACTGATCGGCAAGGCCATGGTGCGCGGCATCAGATTTCGCGACGACCAGAAGCCCGCTGGTGTTCTTGTCGATCCGGTGGACGATGCCCGGACGCTTGGCACCGCCGATGCCGGAAAGCTTGCCGCCGAAATGATGCAACAGCGCGTTGACCAGCGTGCCGCTTGCCGATCCCGGGGCCGGGTGAACGACCATCCCGGCGGGTTTGTTGACGACAATCAGGTCGGCGTCTTCGTGAACGACTACCAGCGGAATGTCTTCCGGTGTGACGTCGATCTCGACGGCTTCGGCGACTGCGATCTCGAACACATCGCCTTCGGCGACGCGCGCCTTGGCGTCGGTGACGGTTGCCCCGTCTTTGGTGACTGCGCCATCCGCCAGCAGACGCGAAATGCGGGATCGCGACAGATGTGCGGCCTCTGGCACATCGCGCGCCAGCGCTTTATCAAGACGCGACGGCGGGTCAGCGCCGATTGTGATGCGATGGGTTGTGATGGACATGGACGGCGACGGCGCTCCTCAGTCCGAGGTCGGACACCTCAGATACCTCAAATGGCTTGTGACGATCCTGACCGTCACGATGATCGGCGGATTTCTAACCATTGTGGCACTTTTTGTCATGCGGTTTGCAGAAATGAACGACGTGGCGTTGCCGGACCGGATCGCATTGCCTGAAAATGTGAGGGCGACGGCGTTTACGCAAGGCGAGGACTGGTTTGCCGTGGTGACAGCGGACGACGAGATCTTGATTTTTAGCCGGGTGACCGGCAATCTGCGTCAGCGCATCCGGATTGAGCCGGAATAAGATTCAGGCGATCCAACCGGCCGCAAGCGCCTGCACCCAGCTGTCGGCGTCTTTGGCGCGGGCGAGTTTGATCATGTCGGAGGCATCGTATGGCACGGCTATCAGATTGGTCTGCCACCCCGCCGCCGTTGCTTCGAGAATGGCATAGCGCGCGTCCGGCGCGCCGGTTTGGTGAATGAACGCAGGGTCGGTCCGGTCGTCCAGATATGCCGGAATTCCGACCGCGCCGGGATTGACGATCATCGGGCCACCGGCAAGTCGCACGACGCGCGGCGTGTGCGTATGGCCGCAGCAAATGACGGAAGCTGTGGTGTCGCCCAGCCTTTCGATCACGCCGGGAAGGTCGCGCGCAATCAGGCGTTGCCCGGGTCCGCGATGGTCCAGCCAGTTCTCTTCATCGCTCGATGGCGTCGCGTGACAGAATAAAACGTCGCCTATCGTGCGGGTCATTGGAAACGAACGAAGCCATTCGATGTGCCGTTCGCTCAAGTCATCAATGATAAAGTTTTCCCAGGTGCGCATTTCCGCGCGCGGGCGGTCGTAGAGCTGTCTGTCGTGATTGCCCCGCACGGTTGGAATTTCAAGTGCGATAAGCCGATCAGCGGTCGCGCAGGCGTCCAATGGGCCGGCGAGACAATCGCCAAGGTTGACAATGTCGCCCACGTCCCGCCGGGCGATGTCATCCAGAACCGCGTTCAGTGCGGCGATGTTTCCGTGAATGTCGCTGATGACTGCCAGCCGCATAGGGCTACTCTCGCCCAGATTACGGTGCGTGGAAAGCACTTAGCGTTGCTATCTGGTGGTACCGCCTCCCCGGCTTGAACGGGGGACCTCTTGGTCCACAACCAAGCGCTCTAACCTACTGAGCTAAGGCGGCACGGGCGTTGTCCTAACGCCGCGCAGGCGCAATTGCAAGGCAAAGGCGAGGCGCAAAGCGGTTGATAATCGGTCGTCATAGGGATACGCCGCCGCCAGTTCGGAGAGGAAACCCGATGGGCATTGATAGCGAGCGCGATATAACGGCGAATTTGCAAATCGGACCGACGTCGGAAGGCATGGTCCGGATTTTCATCGAAGGCGATGGTGTCGAGATCCCGATGGATTTTGACGCGGATGAGGCCGACGAGATCGCCGATGAGATACGCGCGGCGGCCGGTAGAGCGCGGGCGATGGCTTCAAAACCGGTCAAGGGTTCTAGGAAAAACTGAACCCGGGGTCGCGCACCGCGTGCCAGCGACTGGCGGCGTGGCGCGCGAACTTGCGCAGCATGACCTTGCGCCGGGCCGCCGCCAGCCCGGCCTCGGGTCCCATGCGAATAATCTCCGCATCATAGGCGTCGGCGATGATGAGCCCGGTATCTTCGGGTAGAATTTCGGTCGGAAAATCCTCGTCGACCGCCCAGAAGAACCGGTCGCACCATTCCAGATAGCCCTGCCATTTGTGGTCGGTTTGAAAATCGGCGCGGCTGGATTTGCACTCGATAATCCATATCTCGCTTTTCGGCCCCATGCCCATCACATCGACGCGCAATCCCGAGGTCGGGATCAGTTCTTCGACCGATACGAAGTCATGCGCGGCGGCCAGATGGCGGCAGACACCGCGGGCCAGAAGCTGGCCGGGCATCAAGGTTTCGATCGGGTTGTCGTCGGGCATAACAAGAATTGTGAACAAAAGGTAAACATTTAGCAAGGCTGCCATTTGTTTCAGATCTAGCGGCACGTGAAACATCTGTTTCGTAAAGTCACAACTCGCGGTGTGTCGATATTGAACATTGGATGGTCGTATTTAGGATGATCAAAGCGCTTTGGGCGCATAAATTGCAATCGCTTGGCCAAATTCCGACTACAGCGCCCGGCGTCACAAATTAGCCAATTGCGGAATCGCCGCCCCACTCATTTTAGGAATTTGTCATGTCAAAAGTCATCACTCAGAGCTTTGAAGCCCAAATACGGGCAATCGCGGTCGGAGATTTTGCCGCCATTGCCCGCGACTATGGTGTTCCCGCACCGATTTTTTTGCGCGACCGGGTTCTTCGCGCCGAGACCGCCGCCGATGTGCTGGCGTTCATCAAGGTATTTTACAAAATGATTGCAGACGAAGGTGCCGCGAAGATCAGCAAGACGGTGGTCAGCATGACGCCGTTGCCAAACTCGGCACGTCTGTGCGTTGTCGAATGCAAATATTTCGACGACAAAGGCTTCGTTCTTGGCACCAGCAGGTCGCGCCATTGGTGTCGCGCGCTCGATATCGGAATGCGGATCGAGCTGACCGAAATACTGTCTATGCCGCTTGGTCTGGAGCCGGAAGATATCGAAGGTATGTACGCGGAAGTGAGGCATGGGTTGATGCCACCCCTTGCCGCGCCACAGTTGTGAGATTATCTTTCAACGTTGACGGGCTCTGCGCTTCTCGTGTCGGGGTCAAATTCCGGTGGCCTTAATCAATTCCGAGGGAGCTGGCTCTGTTCGGATCGTGGTCCGATTACCTGGCGCCCACCTGTGTAAACAGGCCCGCGGGAATTTTAGCTGCCCCCACGGTCGCGGCGGACCCGTCACTTTTTCCGGCTGTCTTCGGAACCGGCTGGATCGGACGATGCGTTTTTTCGCGCCCCTTGCCGGTTGCCCGGGAACCGAAGCGGTGCGCTGGCGCGCAGTTTTCGGTATCCGGCTTTGTTCAGCGCTATGAATTCGTCGATCATTCCGGCTAACCCGCTGGTCTGGCCCTTGATCCACAGAAAACCCGAAACCGCGCCGAAGCTGGCGCCGACAACGTCGACGACGATGTCGCCCATCGTGTCGCCGAGCCCGCTTTTTTGCATGTTCATGCCGAATACCTGGTCCATCAAAAACTCAAAAACTTCCCAGACAGCACCAATGGAAACGGCGAAGCAAAACGCGATTAATGCCAATGCCCAGGGCGGGGCGGCGTATTTGTCGCCCTGAAAAAGGTAGAAAACGAACAGAAATCCGATGATGCCGAAGCCGACGGCGGAAGCGCCGTGCAAAAGGACGTCCCACCACCAGAATCTGTTATAGAAATCAAAGATTTCGCCTAAGAACAGCGTCGCGAAGACAAAAAGTGAAATTGCCGCCAGGAAACTGAGTGGCAGGTGTATGCGGAAGCGCTCGGAATATATTGCTGGCAGCAGGGTCAGAAAAAATGCGGTTACAATGACGAAGACGTTTGACCAATGCTGCGTCGCCACGGCGGAAACCGTCGCTGTCGCAAGAATGGTCCAGATGATCCAGGTCAGATAGGGGATATTTTCGAGCTTCATGCCTACCTATGTAACGACGGCAGTTGCGCGAACAAAGGGAAACGCTTGGACAATCTGCGCCTGGCAAGCTGGAATATCCGCAAATGCGTTGGCCTGGATCGCCGACGCGATCCGGCGCGCGTGGCGCGGGTGCTGGCTGGTCTTGATGCCGATGTGGTGGCGTTGCAGGAGGCGGACAGGCGGCTTGGGCGGCGCCCTGCGGCCTTGCCCAATTTCCTGATCGAACAGGAAACCAACCTTCGTCCAATAGATGCCGGCGGGCACGGCAGCAGTCTGGGCTGGCACGGCAACGCCATTTTGTTGGGGGGCGGCGTGACCTTTGTTGAAAGGCATTCGCTGCATCTGCCGGGGCTGGAGCCGCGTGGCGCTCTGGTGGCGGACCTGGAGCGCGGCAACACGATATTTCGGGTTGTGGCGGTTCATCTGGGCATATTGCGCCGGTATCGCCAAAGGCAATTGGCGACCATCCGGACGCATCTGGACACGCTGTCGCCGCTTCCAACCGTGATCATGGGCGATTTCAATGAATGGTCCGAGATCCGCGGCTTTGAGGTGTTGCATGACTATGAAGTGCATTCACCCGGCCGGACATTTCACGCCTCAAGGCCGGTGGCGGCGCTGGATCGCATCGCGGTCAACAGTGGAATTTCGGTGAAATCGGTTTCAGTGGTCGAGAATTCTCTGACGCGGGTGGCATCGGATCACCTGCCAATTTCGGCGCGGGTGCGTGTGAATAGTCCTTCGCCGGTAAGCATGGCGACGGCGGGCGTATGAAAGTCACCCCCTGCGTCACACCACAACGTCAATCGCTTCCTGTTCGCCGACCCCGAAGACGCCCTTGTAGCGTGAGATCTCGTCTGCTGGCCCCATCGCTTTTCTGGGGTTGTCGCTAAGCTTGACGGTGGCGTGGCCATCTGCAGCGACGGCTTTGCAGACCATGGAAAACGGTGCCAGGCGATCATCGGTCGCAAGGCCACGGAAATCATTGGTCAGCATGGTGCCCCAGCCGAAACTGACCCGAACGCGGTCGGAAAATTTGGTGTGAAGCTCGACGATTTTTTCGACGTCCAGTCCATCGGAGAAAATCACCAGTTTTTCAGACGGGTCTTCGCCGCGATCCTTCCACCATTTGATCGCAATCTCGGCACCCGCTGCGGGATCGCCGGAATCGATCCGTATCCCCGTCCAGCCAGCAAGCCAGTCGGGCGCGTTCGCAAGAAACGGCTCGGTCCCGTAGGTGTCGGGCAAAATGATGCGCAAGTTGCCGTCGTGTTCTTCGTGCCAGTCGGCCAGCACGTCGTAGGGCGCCTGACGAAGCTCTTCGTCGGTAGTCGCGAGAGCCGAATAGACCATGGGCAGTTCGTGCGCATTCGTGCCGATGGCCTCGAGATCGCGGTTCTTGGCGATCAGGCAGTTGGACGTGCCGATGAAACTTGCGCCAAGACCCTCGGTCAGCGCCTGAACGCACCAGTCCTGCCAGAGAAACGAATGCCGCCGCCTTGAGCCGAAATCGGCCAGCAGCAATCCGTCGATATGCCTGAGGCGCTCGACTTTTTCCCAGACGCGGGTCATCGCGCGGGCGTAAAGCACCTGCAATTCGAACTTGCCCATGTCTTTCAGAACGGTACGGCCGCGCAGCTCCATCAAAACGGCCAGTGCGGGTATTTCCCACATCATAACTTCGGGCCAGCTGCCTTCGAACGTCAGCTCGTATTGGTCACCGACCTTTTCGAGGTGATAGGGTGGCAGCCGGAGTTTTTCGAACCATTTCATGAAGCTGGACCGAAACATTTGCCGCTTGCCGTAGAAGGTATTGCCGCGAAGCCAGGTGCTTTCGCCGCGCGACAAAGTCAGCGACTGAATGTGATCCAGCTGTTCCCTAAGTTCGCCTTCGTCGACCAGATGCGCGAGCGGAATGTGCTTGGCGCGGTTGATCAGGCTGAAGGTCACTTGGGTTTTCGGCTTGTTGCGAAACACCGACTGGCACATCAGAAGTTTATAGAAATCGTCGTCGATCAGGGACCGGACGATCGGGTCGATCTTCCATTTGTGGTTCCAGACCCGGGTGGCGATATCAACCATGGCGCAATTCTTGATTGGGGCCGGGGCAGGGTCGCCCAGGCGTTGGTTTTGTCAGGCCGTGACCTTGGTCAGCGCCTGATCGAGATCGGCGATGATGTCGTCGGCATCTTCGATCCCGATGGACAGGCGCACTGTGTCGGGGCGCGCGCCTGCGGCTTCGCGTCGTTCGTCGCTAAGCTGGCGGTGCGTGGTCGAGGCCGAGTGGATGATCAGCGATCGCGCATCGCCAAGGTTGGCGACATGGCTGAACATTTCGAGCCCGTCCACAAGCTTGATGCAGGCGTCATAGCCGCCCTTGACCGCGACATAGCCGCCCTTGACCGCGACCGTGAAAAGCGCGCCCGCGCCCAACGGGCAAATGCGCGCCTTGCGGTGGTAATAGGGCGAACTTTCGAGCCCGGCGTAAGTGACCTTTTCGACCCGGGGGTCGCCTTCCAGCCAGTTTGCCACCTTTTCGGCGTTGGCGACGTGTTTCTGCATCCTGAGGCTCAGTGTCTCGATACCCATCAACGTATAGTGGGCACCTTGCGGGTTCATTGTCATGCCAAGATCGCGCAGGCCCACGGCGATAGCGTGGAAGGTATAGGCCATCGGACCCAGTGCCTCGTGAAAATTCAGCCCGTGGTAAGCCGGTTCGGGCTGGCTGAGCGATGGAAACTTGTCGCTGGCGGACCAGTCGAATTTGCCGCTGTCGATGACCGCGCCGCCGGTGACCGTGCCGTTGCCGGTCAGATACTTGGTCGTCGAATGCACGACCAGCGTGGCGCCATGTTCGAAGGGTCGGCAGAGGTAAGGCGAGGCCGAGGTATTGTCCACGATCAGTGGAACGCCGGCATCGCTGGCAATCTTTCCGATCGCATCGAGATCGGTGATGTAGCCGCCGGGGTTCGCGATAGACTCGCAGAAGATGGCGCGGGTGTCGTCGTCGATTGCCGCGCGCACCGCATCCAGGTCATCAAAATCCACAAAACTTGCGGACCAGCCGAAGCGCTTAAATGTTTGGGTGAACTGGGTGTAAGTGCCGCCATAAAGCCGTGTCGATGTTACCACATTTCGCCCCGGCATCATCAGCGGAAAGAGCGCCATTATCTGTGCGCCGTGCCCGGACGAACAGCAGATGCCGCCCGCGCCGCCTTCCAGATGGGTGATGCGTTCGGCAAGCGCGCCTACGGTCGGGTTGGTCAGGCGGCTGTAGATATAGCCAACTTCCTGAAGGTTAAAAAGCCGCGCGGCATGGTCGGCGTCTTTGAAGACGTAAGCCGTCGTCTGATAGATTGGCACCTGACGCGCGCCGGTGGCCGGATCAGGCGCGGCGCCCGCGTGTATTTGAAGGGTATCAAACGCTTGTTGCCGCTCGGACATGGGTGGGTCTCCGTGAATTTGCTCCGCGGGCGAGCCTATAACATTTCTTGGGGGTGTCGAACTCGAAATCCCATCCCGTATCAGGGCCGCGCTAGTTTCCGATCATGCGCATCACAACAACATAGAAAGCTGTTCCCCGATGCTGGGCGGCGCTGACGGTCATAACCAGCCGTTCGACGATGGTGTCGCGTACTGTCAGCTGCACGGTATCGTCGATGCGGTGCTGGCTGAGCATTTCGGCGGGCGACAGTCGCACATCCAGCGCCAGTCCGGTTGTTTGTTCAAAGTCGCCGTTCTGCGCCGTACCGCTCAATTTGAACAATGTTTTCGCGGCGCGATTTGCATAAATAACCCTTTTTTCGGACGTCAGGACCAACACCGGATCGACCATCAGTTCCAGGCCGGTCCTAAGTTCGTTGTCGGGGACATTCAGCACAAGAAAGCGGGCAATTTTGCCGCTTTTGTCGGTCAGCGGCACGATCAGCCGCTGCCAGACGCGGACAAATACATTGATCGGCGGTTCGTGTTCGGAATAGGCGATCTCGCCGCGGCGGTGGACGGCTTTGTAGAGACCGGCAAAAAACGTGCCGATATGGCCGCTGAAATCGGACGTCAGCCGCCCGGTCATGTCCTGACCGTAATGTTCGCTGATCGCCGCGCCGTAGAACGTATAGCGGAAATCTTGGCCGTCATCGACCAGGTCGATCATCATCATCCATTCAGTCAGACCGCCGAAATCTTCGAGCCGGATGGCGGTTGTCGGAACCTTGCCATCCGGTGTCATATAGCGGCGGCAGATACCGGCATACTGACGCAAAAGCGGGCTTCGAAGCTCGGCTTCGTCAGGTGACCAGATAACTTCGGGCGCGCGGGCACCGGCGGCATTGAAAAGGTGGCGGACCACGTCGGTTTGTCTGGGTGTCAGGCTGTCGGCAATAACGTCAATAATATCGCCGGAATTGTCAGGGCTGGCCATTTCACTGGTCCTTTCCAGGCATTGCCCGACCCTCCGATCCCCTGTTCATCCTGCGCCGCTGATCCTTCACTTGCAAGGACGATCACCGCATCCAAAGCCGCCGGCGCTTGATCCGCGCGCGAATGCTTTGCTCGCGTTTGGGCAGCTTCGACTGGTCAAAAAGCGCGCGCACTTTTTCGCCGCGACGCTGATAGACCATGCGCTTGAATGGCTCGTAATTCTTCAGAATTTTCTTCACTTTGTTCGGGGCGGTTACGTGCTCGAATATAATCATCTGGGCTGCCGTCGCGCGGGCATAAAGCAGTGGCAGCGCGCGCCAGTGGCAGGTGATGTCGCCGTCAAGGCCGTCAAGTTCTGGCCCGGGGCGCCCGCCGCCAAGTTCCGAGATGACGATCGGCAGCGCGATCTGATCGAGCCAGGGATAGAGTTTTTGCGCCGCAAGCTCGGTCGGTGGATCGTCGCGGATGCTTGTCATCACGTCGATCATCCGGTCGCGGAACTTGTGGGCGTGTGCATAGAAAAACCATCCCGCGTTGAAGTAGAGATAGCGTTCCCAGTGTTCGTCGGGCTGGCTGGCATCCAGCGTGGGCTCGAACGGAACATCGAAGCGGTCATAAAGCGAACGCCAGATGTCGGTGTATCCGGGGCCGTAAAGCTGTGGTTCCGGCCAGGTATCCTGCCGCGCCATGGACGCCGACGGGCGCGAGAGGTCGAAAGGAATTGTATCCAGCAGGCCGGTGATCAGCGTATCGGTGTCGAAAAACACGAACCCCTCATCCGGGTCCAGCACCGACAGGGCCTCGACTTTGTTTCCGGGCGGATAGGCGGCACCAAAATGCTGTGATTGGAAGGGTCTTATGTCTGCGCCAAAGGCTTCCAGAAGCGCACGCGCGCCGGGGTCCGAGATGGTTGGGTCGCGGGGCCAAAGCGGGCCTGGCTGGGGTTCCGCGACGACCAGCTTGCCAGCAAATTCGGGTGCGGCGTGCCGGAGCGATGCCGCGAACAGAACGGCTTCGTAGGTCAGCCGCCCGGACTGGCCGACGATCAGCAGTGTTGGCGCGTTGCTTAGGGGCTGGGGCGAGGTCACCAAGTGGGCGTTTCCGGCAGAGTGGGTGAAGGGATGGGCGTTTCCGCGCCGAGTATATGCGGGCTTAGCCCCGGCGGGAAGCCTGCCGGAATTTTTCGGCAGCATTGCCGGGCTCAGCGGTCGGGACCGTGTCGGCGCCTGTCGTCAGCCATTTGGGCGGTGCGCCCGAGTCAGCGATCTTGTCCTCTTGCATCGGGGGCGGCGGTTTGCCGAATACGCGGCGCAACATGGTCAGGAATGTGCCAGAGCCATTGACCTGCGACGACATGGTTTCGCGGCCCGCCGCAAACAGCTTTTGGATCATCCGGTCGCGCGTTGGCCCGGTGGGCAGGTGAAAGGACATACCCAGACCGTCGCGGTCACCGACCCTGAAGGCGCGGCGCACCAGGCAGGGCACCGTCCCGACATCGGCAATTTCAACGCCGACCCAGTCGCCCGCGGAAATCGTCGGGGTGTCGATGAACGGGTCCAGCGTGACCAGAATGCCGGTGAGCGAAATGTTCGCGGTCTCGCCGGTGGCGTCGCTGGTCGTGGTCACAAGCCGGCAGGGTTCGGCGATCTCAAAACGTTCCTCGGTGCGAAATGCCGGGCGAGGAACGGCAATGGTCGCGACGATCAGCAGCACGATCATGTTGAAAACCGACCAGAACGCGACCACGGGCAGAAGCTCGCCTTCGGTGACGATCTGGGTTGAAAAGTTGGTGTTCAGTATCAGCCCGAAGCCGGTTGCGAAGATGATCCCCAAGGCAACGACAATGGTAAACCGATCCGCTTCAGCTGCAACCGCGTCGCTGCCTTTTGGCGTCACTTTGAATCCGTGCCCTTTGGGCTTGATAAAAGTAAGAAGGACGATCGGCATCAACCGGAAGGCCTGCAACATGCTTTCGACCGCGGCCGAGATGGGTGCAAATTCCCGGGGCGACAGAAATTGCATAAATAACATCGCCGCAATGATTGCGGGCAATTGAAAGGCCAGTATTTCCTCGACCGAGGCGTTGATCAGCGGCGGCAGGCCGGTGAGCAGAAAAATTGCCGGTGTCGTCATTGCAATCGGCTGGCAGATCGCCTGTGAAACCCAGTGGCTGGGCAGAAACATCATTCGCTGGACAAATGTCAGCCCCGGTCCAAGCGGCCCTTCGTCCATGAAAATTGTCTGGATGCCGCCTTGCGCCCAGCGGCCGCGCTGGACGAAATAGGCGTCCAGAGATTCGGGTGCGAGGCCGATTGCAAGCCGTTCCGCCAGGTAGCGCGTGACATATCCCTTGCGCAGCAGGACGAGTGTCAGCAACAGGTCCTCGGTCACCGATCCTGTGGGCATTGCGCCGCCAATTTCCATCAGTGCAGACCGACGGATGATCCCGTTGGAACCGCAGCAGAACGCACAGTCGATCGCGTCCCGTCCCGGCTGAATCACATCGAAAAAGTAACGTTGCTGGTCGGGCAGCGACGAACGCATGTCCATGTTCGTCTGCAAGGGCGTGCTGTTGAAAAAGTGATGCGGCATCTGAACGATGCCAATCTTGGGGTCGTCGAAAAACCCAATTGAACGCATTAGCATTTTGTTCTGCGGCACAAAATCGGCGTCCAGGATCAGAAGGAACGGCGCTTGTGTGTGCTTGACTGCGGCGTTGATATTACCGGCCTTTGCGTGCGCATTGTCGTCGCGCGTCACGTGGTTCACGCCGCGCGCTTGGCAATAGTCGCGCAACCAGTCGCGGCGGCCATCGTTCAGCACATGGACGAATAGCTTGTCTTCGGGCCAGTCGAGCGCGAGCGCCCCCGCGATGGTCTTTTCCAGCACATCCAGCGGCTCGTTATAGGTGGCGATAAACACATCGACGCCGGGAAGGGCATCGGGTGGCTGGGCGCGAAGCCGGGCTTCGTGCGCGTCGGCTTCGGGCGACCGGTCGGTGCGCCTGAGCAGGACCAGCGCAAGCTGGGCGGTTTCGATCCAAAGCCAAAGTTCCGCCAGAAAGACGATCCAGATGAACGCGGTCGCACTTGAGAAATCGCGGGCCGGAAGGACGGTTACGGTCAGGGGCCACCAGAGATAGCTTGTTGAAATTAAAAAGAAGCCTGCGGTCATGATGGCGGTGCGGACAGGGGCGTCCCTGGACCACGACGGCAAGACCTGTGCGACCAGGAACAGGATAGCCAGGGGGATCAGGGCCAGTTCCATACCGCCTATAGCAGATTGCGTTTGGTTTGAATCAATATTCGCTGCCTCTCAATCAGCATACCGCTGATTTCGAACGCAAATTTTGATACTCGGTAATTCATTGATAACGCAAACCGCCTTAATCGGGTGCCGACGCCCCGGGCGCATCGGCCAGAACCCTTTGGCCGAACCGGCTGAGGTTGGCCAGAAAATCGCGCACGGGGTCAATCCATTCGTATACGTCGGCGTTCCTGATCCGCACTTCGGCGGTTCGCCCGACGTCGCAGAAGGCGGCGGCCACGTCAGGGTCGGAGGTATCCGGAGCATCAAGTGCCAGGAACACTTTGACGCCGCCGTCCACGTGCTGCTCAAGAACCGCGGCATCAACGGCTGACTGGACCGCGCCACCGGCCGCATGGCGGGAAACCACGCGCGCCTGAAAAGTTTCACCGCTGCCGCGCAGCTGGACACGGGCCGGGGTGCCGGGGGGGATGACTTCGAACGACCGTTCGGCAAAGACCACCTCAAGAAACCGGCGGTCGCAGTCCAGAACCTGAAACAGATCCGATCCCAGCGTCACGCTGGCGCCTTCGGTTCGTGATGCCGTCCAGATGACGCCGTTCGACGATGCAACCGGTTGGAAGCGCGAAAACTCGTCGTGTTCCGCGCTTAGCCGTTCAAGCGCGGTTTCAAGCCCCGCAAGTTCGCCTTCGGCGGTCCGGCGGCGGGTACGGATGTCATTCAGCAGAAGTGTCATATCGTCGAAGCGGTCGCGCGCACCGTGTCGGCGACCGGTGCCACCCGGCGACGGTAACGTTTCATTAATCGCGGCGACTTCGATCTGGAGCGCGGTGCGGCGCGCATCCGAGGCTGAAATGAGCGCCGCAATCTCGGCCAGCCGGAACTGGGCATCGCGCATTTCCTTTTCCGGCACGGTTCCGCGCGACGAAAGTTGGGTCAGCCGATCAAGATGATATTCCGCCCGCGCGCTTTGGGCGGTGTGCATCTGCCGGATCGCCGCTTCTTCATCCAGGCGTGCATTGAGAAATGCAATTTCGGATCGAATTTCTTGCGCTTCGCGTTGGCGGAGCGCGGCTAAAGTGTCTTTCATGGACAGTTCTTCGGCTTTCAGCGCCGATACTTGCGCGGCCTTGGCGGTTCTTTCCCCGATCAGGCGTGCCAGTTGGGTTCGGCTGTCGAATGTTGCGCGCATATCGAAAAGAACGTCATGGCGCGAAACCGACGCTGCCATACCGGGCGATGCCTGCAAAACGACGCCGTTGATCGGTGCGCGGACTGTGATGACAGGGGCATTGACGACCGCGTAGGTGGACACAAATCCTGTCGCACGCGGCCATAAGAGATTAGCGACCGCCGTCAAAATGAAGACGGCGGATGCAATGCGCATTTTCCGGCTTCCAAGCATCGTGCCCCTTCCCGGCGAGATCCACGACCGGGATTAAGGCGAAACCCTTGAAATTATCCGAAAAACCGCGCTGAAATCGCGCGATACGCTGAAATTCTGCTTAAAATCTTATTGGTCAGCCGCCTGCGTAGCCCAATCCTCGCAGGGCTGCGCGTATCTCATCAAGGATGACGGGATCGTCGATGGTCGCGGGCATTTTGAACGCGGCATTGTCGGCTATTTTGACCATCGTTCCGCGAAGAATTTTCCCCGAGCGGGTTTTTGGCAGGCGCGGCACCACGGTCGCAAGTTTGAACGCCGCCACCGGCCCGATTTTTTCACGCATCAGCTTGACGCAATCGGCAACGATATCCGCATCGCCCCGAGTGGTGCCCGAATTCGTGCAGAGAAATCCCATCGGCAACTGGCCTTTCAGCTGATCGGTCACGCCAATGACCGCGCATTCGGCGACATCGGGATGCGAGGCCAGAACTTCCTCCATCGCGCCGGTCGAAAGCCGATGTCCGGCGACGTTGATCACGTCATCGGTGCGCGCCATGATGTAGAGATAGCCGTCGTCGTCGACATATCCGGCATCACCGGTCTCATAAAAGCCTGGGAATTGTTCGAGATAGCTTGTCCGAAACCGCGCTTCGGCGTTCCAAAGCGTCGGCAATGTGCCGGGCGGCAGCGGGAGTTTCACCGCAATGGCGCCAAGCGCGCCCGGTGCGATCGGATTGCCGCTTTCGTCGAGGATCTGCACGTCATAGCCCGGCATCGCGACCGACACCGATCCGATCTTGACGGCCAGATGTTCGATGCCCATCGGATTTGCGGCGATGGCAAAACCGGTTTCAGTTTGCCACCAGTGGTCGATCACCGGCACGTTCAGTAACCGCTCGGCCCATATGATCGTGTCGGGGTCGGCGCGTTCGCCCGCGAGAAATAGCGTGTCGAGAGCAGACAGATCGTAATTCTGGATAAGCGCGCCTTTGGGATCTTCGCGTTTGATCGCGCGAAACGCAGTGGGCGCGGTGAACAGGGCCTTGACGTTGTGTTCTTCGATAACGCGCCAGAACGTTCCGGCGTCGGGGGTGCCCACCGGTTTGCCTTCGAACACGACCGTCGTGTTGCCGTGAATCAGCGGAGCATAGCAAATATAGCTGTGGCCGACGACCCAGCCGACATCGGATGCGGCCCAGAAGACATCGCCGGGATCGACGTTGTAGATGTTTTTCATCGTCCAGTTGAGCGCGACCAGATGACCGGCGGTTGGCCGCACCACGCCCTTGGGCAGGCCGGTGGTGCCCGAGGTGTAGAGTATGTAAGCCGGGTGATTGCCTTTCACGGACACGCACTCGGCTGGTTCCGCGGTTTTCTGGATTTCATGCCAGTCGTGGTCGCGCCCCTCAACCAGGTTCGCAATCGCCTGTTCACGTTGCAAAATAACGCAGAAATCAACTGCGTGATCCGCCATATCAATCGCTGCATCAAGCAGCGGTTTGTATTCGACAACGCGGCCAGGTTCGATGCCGCACGAGGTCGCGATGATCGCCTTGGGTGTTGCGTCATCGATGCGTATGGCCAGCTCGGTTGCCGCGAAACCGCCGAAGACCACCGAATGGATCGCGCCGATCCGGGCGCAGGCGAGCATCGCGACAAGTGCTTCCGGCACCATGGACATATAGATCAGAACGCGGTCGCCTTTGGTGATGCCGCGCGCGGCCAGGGCACCTGCCAGCTTGGACACTTGCGATTGAAGCTCGGCGTAAGTTGTTGTGGATTTTGTGCCGGTGGCGGGGCTGTCGTAAATGATTGCGGTGCGGTTGCCGTGGCCCGCTTCAACGTGGCGGTCGACGGCGTTCCAGCAGGTGTTGACCTCTGCGTCGGTGAACCATTCGTAAAGGGGTGCGTTGGTGTCATCGAGTGCGCGTGTCGGGGGTTTGATCCAGTCGATCGCCTTGGCCGCGTCGAGCCAGAACGCTTCGGGATCAGATTTCCAGGCGTTGTAGACGTCTTTGTATCCCACGGTGGCTCACTCCTTCGTCGATGCCGAGGGGATACGGTGTCAGGCGTGCATTGGGCAAGTGCGTAGCAACCACAGCGTCAGTTTACCGCAAAAGGGGTCAGGGCATGATTATTGATCGAAGCGCCGCGCGATCGTCGATGCCTAGCCGTACCGCGCCACCGGGGTTCCGGCCAGTGCCGACATGTTCAACAGCCCGCGCGCGGTAATCGACGGCGTGACGATATGGGCGCGGTTGCCCATGCCCATCAGGATCGGACCGACCTCGAGCCCGCCGGCGCGCATCTTGAGAATGTTGCGCGAGCCTGAAGCCGCATCGGTATTTGCGAAAACCAGAACATTTGCGGCGCCATCCAGGCGGGCATTCGGCATGATCCTGGCGCGCAGTTCCGGGTCCAGGGCGGTATCGGCCTGCATTTCGCCATCGTAGGTGAAATCGCGGGGTTCTGCATCCAACAGCGCCAAAGCCGCGCGCATACGCAGCCCGGTCTCGCAGTTCAGATTGCCGAACTGGCTGTGACTGCAAAGGGCGATCTTTGGCGCGAGTCCAAAACGCCTTGTGTGGCGTGCGGCGGCCACGACAACTTCGGCAATCTGATCCGGGGTCGGTTCGGAATGGACCTGGGTGTCGGCAATGAAAAGCGGCCCGTCCTCCATGATCATCAGGCTGAGCGCGCCAATGGGGTGCAGATGATCTTCCGCCAGAACCTCGCGGATGTATTTCAGGTGCCAGAGATACTCGCCAAAGGTGCCGCAAATGAGCGATTCCGCATCACCGCGTTGCACCATCACCGCGGCGATCGCGGTTGTGTTTGTGCGCATGATGGCGCGGGCCAGGTCGGGGGTGACGCCACGCCGTTCCATCAACTGGTGGTAGGTGCTCCAATATTCGCGATAGCGGGGATCGTTCTCAGGGTTAACCACATCGATATCGACGCCCGCGCGAATTGGCAGGCCGATGCGCTCGATCCTTGCCGCAATGACCTCGGGGCGGCCGATCAGGATCGGTTTGTCGATCATTTCTTCCAGCATCGCATTGGCGGCGCGCAGCACGCGTTCGTCCTCGCCTTCGGCAAAGACGATGCGGCGCTGGGCGGTGGCTGCGGCCTCGAATACTGTGCGCATGATCAGCGCGGATTTGAAGACCGAACCGTCAAGTGACTGCTTGTAGGCGTCGAAGTCAGCAATCGGCTGGGCGGCGACGCCGGTTTCCATCGCGGCCTTGGCGACAGCGCTGGCGACGACGCCAATCAGGCGCGGATCAAATGGCTTCGGGATCAGATAATCGGCACCAAAGGTCAGCTGTTCGCCCTTGTAGGCCGCAGCCGCCTCGGCGCTGGAGGTGGCGCGGGCAAGCGCGGCGATGCCTTGGATGCAGGCGAGCTTCATGTCGTCATTGATGGTGGTCGCGCCGACATCCAGCGCGCCCCGGAATATGAAGGGAAAACAGAGTACGTTATTGACCTGATTGGGAAAATCGGACCGGCCGGTTGCGATGATCGCATCGGGTGCCACCTCGCGCACGGCGTCTGGCATGATCTCGGGCGTTGGGTTGGCGAGCGCGAATATGATCGGGCGTTCGGCCATTTTGCCGACCATTTCGGGCGTCAGAACGCCGGGGCCGGAAAGGCCGAGGAAAAGATCGGCGTCCGTTATGACGTCAGCCAATCCCTGCGCGCCGCCGGGTTGGGCATAGGCGGCTTTCTGCGGTGTCATGTCGGCCTCTCGACCTTCGTGAACCAGCCCTTCCAGATCGACAAGCCAGACGTTTTCGCGCCTGATGCCCAGCTTCAGAAGCATGTTGAGGCAAGCAATGCCCGCCGCCCCGCCGCCGGTGGAAACGACCTTGATGTCGGCGAAATTTTTCTCGGCGACAAGAAGCGCGTTTGTGGCCGCTGCACCAACGACGATGGCGGTTCCGTGCTGGTCGTCGTGAAAGACCGGTATGTTCATGCGCTGGCGGCAAATGTCTTCGACGATAAAGCAATCGGGCGCCTTGATATCTTCAAGGTTGATGGCGCCAAAGGTCGGTTCCAGCGCGCAGACGATATCGGCCAGTTTTTCGGGATCGCTTTCATTCAATTCGATGTCGAAGCAATCAATGTTGGCGAACTTCTTGAAAAGAACCGCCTTGCCTTCCATCACCGGCTTGGATGCAAGGCCGCCGATGTTTCCAAGGCCCAGTACGGCCGTACCGTTGGTAACCACCGCAACCAGATTACCGCGCGCGGTATATTTGCTGGCCGTCATCGGGTCGGCTTTGATCTCGAGGCAGGCTTCCGCGACGCCCGGTGAATAGGCAAGTGCCAGATCGCGGCCATTGGCAAGCGGCTTGGTCGCGCGGATCTCAAGCTTTCCCGGTTTAGGGTTCGCGTGATAATTCAACGCTGCCTCTCGCAAAGTTTTTTGGCGCGGATCGCTGTTCATTCTGTGGCCTCCGAATTTGTTTAACGTTAAACAAATTAACAAAATCTTTCGTAGCCATACCCTTGCGCGGCGTCAACGCATGGTTGCTTGCAACGGCGGCTGTCGCGCGCCAGTCTGCGGCGGATTGGCATTGGAGAGCAAGTATGAGCGAGATCCGGGCGGAGGTGCGCCTGCCGACGAGTGAGTTACGCCATGACATCCCGTTCTTCACCGAGGTACTGAAGATGCGGATGGACACGATTTATCCGGCCGATTATCCGAAAGTTGCAGTGTTTTCCGGGCATGGGTTGCGGGTGCGGGTCGATGCGGACGCGACCGAGCCGCCGGGCACGCTGCGTATCCTGACCGAAGACCCGGACGAGTTTGCGGGTGGCAAGCGCGAACTGACCGCGCCCAATGGCACCAGGGTTGAGATTGACGATCTGAACCCGCCCTTCCATTTGCCGGAAACCGAGCATGCCTTTGTCGTTCGCAGGCTTGCCGATCAGGCCCCGTGGGTCATCGGTCGGGCGGGGATGCAGTATCGCGATCTGATCCCGTCGCGGCTGGGCGGTTCGATCATCGCGAGCCATATCCGCATTCCCGACGGTGGCCCGGTGCCGGACGTGGTGCATTACCACACGGTCGGGTTTCAGCTGATCTTCTGCTATCGCGGCTGGGTCGATCTTGTCTACGAGGATCAGGGGCCGCCTTTCAGGCTGGAAGCCGGCAATTGCGTCATCCAGCCGCCCGAGATCCGGCACCGGGTGCTTTATGCGTCTGAGAATATCGAGGTGATTGAGATCGGGGTTCCGGCAGACCACGTCACGACGATTGATCACGAGATAAATTTGCCGAATGGCACAGTTGACCCCGAGCGGCGGTTTCAGGGCCAGCGATTTGTGCATCACGAAGCCGATGGGGCCGAATGGCAGCCGTTTCGTCTGCCCGGGTTCATCAGCCGCGACACGACGATCAACGCCAACACGGACGGCGTCGCGGGCGTTCATGTGGTGCGCCGCGGCGAGGGCGATCCGGTCTGGACCCGGCACGCGGGCGATATTCTGTTCAGCTTTGTGATGGAGGGCGGCCTGACGTTGGAGGGTGAGGGCAAGGATCCCTATCGCCTTGAGCCGGGGGATGCGTTTGTCATACCGCCGGGAATGAAGACGCGCTACAGCGACCCGACCGACGACGTTGAATTGCTGGAGGTCGCGCTGCCCGGCGTCTTCGCGACCGAAACCACCTGAGCGCCCTTGCGCTTGCCCGCGCCACGGGCCACCCTTGGTGAAAGCCCGAGGGGAGCCTTCATGAGCCTGATCGAAGCCGCCGCAGCAGTGCGGGAAAACGCCTATGCGCCCTATTCGGATTTCAAGGTCGGTGCAGCACTGAGGACGGCGTCTGGCGAGGTTTTTGTAGGATGCAATGTCGAAAATATTGCTTATCCCGAAGGCACTTGCGCGGAAGCAGGCGCGATTGCGGCAATGATTGCCGCAGGCGATCAGGAATTTGTCGAGGCGGCGGTGATTGCCGACAGCCCAAGCCCCGTGCCGCCCTGTGGCGGATGCCGACAAAAGCTCGCCGAGTTTGCGGCCAAGGGCGCGCGGGTCACCTTGGCGACGACGGGTGGTTCGGTCCTGGAAACCTCGGTTGCGGATTTGCTGCCCGGTGCATTTGACGCGGGGCATATGGACAAGTCGTGATGGATGCGCGGTCAATCATCGCCACGGTTCGTGACGGCGGGGAACCTAGCCAGGCCGAACTGAGCTGGTTCGCGGCGGGGCTTGCGTCGGGTGCTGTCACCGACGCACAGGCGGGCGCATTTGCAATGGCGGTTTGCCTGAACGGCCTTGGTGAAGAGGCGCGCGTCGCGTTCACTTTGGCGATGCGCGATTCTGGGGACGTGCTGAAGTGGGATCTGCCGGGACCCGCCATCGACAAGCATTCGACCGGTGGCATTGGCGATTGTGTATCGCTGTTGCTGGGGCCGATGCTGGCGGCGTGCGGGGCTTATGTTCGGATGATCTCGGGTCGTGGGTTGGGGCACACGGGCGGGACGTTGGACAAGCTTGAGGCGATACCCGGCCTCTCTACTGACGTCGACGAAGCCACATTCCGGCGGATCACCAGCGACGTCGGCTGCGCGATTGTCTCGGCGGCGTCCGACATGGCACCTGCGGACCGGCGGCTTTATGCGGTGCGCGATGTCACCTCGACGGTTGAAAGCGTTGATCTGATCACCGCGTCGATCCTGTCAAAGAAACTGGCGGCGGGTTTGGATGCGCTGATTTTGGACGTGAAGGTCGGGTCGGGTGCGTTCATGGGAACGCTGGACGATGCCCGCGCGCTTGCGGTGTCATTGGTCAAGACCGCGAACGGGGCGGGCTGCAAGACGGCGGCCCTGATCACCGATATGAACCAGCCGCTTGCGTCTGCGGCGGGCAACGCGCTTGAAATCGCGGTGACCATGGAAGCGCTTACCGCGCCGAAGAACTCGCGGCTTGTCGAAGTGACGCTGGCGCTGGGTGCCGAATTGCTGGTGCTTTCTGGCGTCGAGACCGAGCAGGCGGTTGCCGCCGAAAAATTGCGCGACGCACTAACCGGCGGGCAGGCGGCCGAGATTTTCGATCAGATGATCGCAGCATTGGGCGGCCCGGTGGCGTTCAGCAAGGACTGGCGGCAGCGTCTGCCCGAAGCGAATGTGATCCGCGATATCGAAGCGCCCGAGGCAGGTGTCGTCACCGCGATCGACGGTCAAGCGATTGGCATGGGCGTCGTGCATATGGGTGGAGGGCGGCTGAAAGGCGGCGAGCGAATTGATCCATCGGTCGGGTATTCGGATTTTGTGGCATTGGGGGATAAAATCGAGAAGGGTCAACCGCTTGCGCGGCTTCACGCGACAAGCGAACGTGCTGCTCAGGCTGCTGAGAAGGTGATTTTGACCGCGATTGAGATTGGTGAGGGTGGTGCTGTCGGCCCGTTGATTATCGAGAAGGTGGGCTGATGCCGCGTGCCTTTATCGTTGTGCTGGATAGTGCTGGTATTGGCGGTGCGCCGGATGCGGACAGGTTCTTCAATGGCGAAACGCCGGACACCGGTTCCAACACCATCGGGCATATCGCGAAAGCCTGCGCGCGGGGCAAGGCCGAAGATGGGCGGAGCGGCCCGCTGGTGATGCCGAACCTTGGTCGGCTTGGTCTGCGGCAGGCGATCAGGGGCGCTTCGGGGTTGGATGCGCCGGGTTTGCCTGAGGCTTGCGAGGGGCTTTTTGGTGGGGCGAGCGAGGTGTCAAACGGCAAAGATACGCCATCGGGGCATTGGGAACTGGCTGGTGTGCCGGTGCCGTGGGACTGGACCTATTTCCCGAATACTCAGCCGACCTTTCCCGACGAATTGACGGCAGAGGCCGCACGGCTGGCCGGGACGGACGGCATTCTGGGAAATCGCCACGCATCGGGCACCGTGATCATCGAGGAGCTTGGCGTGGAGCACATCCGAACCGGCTGGCCGATCTGTTATACGTCGGTCGACAGCGTTTTCCAGATTGCGGCGCATGAGGAGCACTTTGGGTTGGATCGTCTGCTTGCGCTTTGCAAGGGGCTGGCACCGTCGCTGCATGGAATGCGGGTCGGGCGGGTGATCGCGCGGCCATTCGTCGGCACGCCGGGGAATTTCGAGCGCACTGTCAACCGCAAGGATTTCGCGATTCCGCCACCCGCGCCAACGCTTTGCGACTGGGTGTCGGGCGCGGGGCGCAAGGTCTATGCGGTCGGGAAGATTGGCGACATATTCTCGATGCGCGGGATCGACGAGGTCGAGAAGGGCCGGGATGCGGACCTGATGGAGCATCTTGTGCGCTATCTGGATGCCGCCGAAGACGGCAGCCTGACGTTCGCGAATTTCGTCGAGTTCGACAGCCTTTATGGCCATCGCCGCGACGTGTCGGGTTATGCGCGGGCGCTGGAGTGGTTCGACACGCAGATGCCGCGATTGGAAGCGGCGATGCGCCCGGACGACTTGATGATATTCACCGCAGACCACGGCAATGACCCGACCTGGGTCGGCACCGACCACACGCGCGAACGAGTGCCGGTTCTGGGGCTGGGGGCGGGTGCGAAGGACATTGGTCAGGTGGCGTTTGTTGATGTCGCGGCATCCGTGGCGGCCCATCTTGGCGTTGCGAACAACGGGCCGGGAAGGAGCTTTCTGTGAGCGTCGCAGCGTTGCCAAAAGTCGAGTTGCATCTGCATCTGGAAGGGGCTGCACCTCCGGGGTTTATTCGGGGTCTGGCAGCCGAGAAGAGCGTCGATCTTTCGGGGATATTTGACGAAAGAGGATCGTATAAATACAAAGACTTCTGGGACTTTCTTAAAGTTTACGAGGCGGCGACCAGCGTGCTGACGGCGCCGGAAGACTACGCCCGCCTGACCCGCGCGGTGCTGGAGGAAAGCGTGGCATCAGGCGTGATCTATTCCGAGGTGTTTCTGAGCCCGGATTTTTGCGGCGGGCGTAATGTCGGGGCCTGGCGCGAATACCTCCCTGCGATTCGCGAGACTGCAGATGAAGCCGAGGCACAGCACGGGATCGTGTTGCGCGGCATTGTTACTCCGATCCGGCATTTTGGCCCCGAGAAGGCCCGCGAAACCGCGATCTGTGCGGCGGAAACGGCGGGCGACTGGATTGTGGGGTTTGGCATTGGCGGCGATGAGAAAATTGGCGCGCCGAAGGATTTCCTCTGGTCGTTCGATTGCGCGCGCGAGGCGGGATTGAGGCTGACGGCGCACGCCGGTGAATGGGGTGGGCCGGAAAGCGTGCGCGACGCGGTGAACGATCTGGGGGTCGAGCGGATCGGCCACGGCGTTCGTGCGATTGAGGACTCCGCGCTGGTGGAGCGTCTGGCCGAGGATGGCATCGTTTTCGAGGTTTGCCCCGGTTCGAATGTGGCGCTTGGACTTTACCCGACCTGGAACGCCCACCCTGTGCAGAAACTTCGCGAGGCGGGTTGCAAGGTGACCGTCTCAACCGATGACCCGCCGTTTTTCCACACCACGATGGCACAGGAATACGACCGGTTGGCAGATGCATTCGGCTGGGACGAAAGCGATTTCGGCGATATTGCCCGGACAAGTGCCGAGGCAGCCTTTTGCGATCCCGCGACCAAAGAAAATATCCTCAAGCGCCTGGAGAGCCACCAATGAAGCACCTGACTGTCGTCGATCACCCGCTGGTGCAGCACAAGCTGACGTTGATGCGCGATCAAAGCACGCCGACGGCTGTGTTCCGGCAATTGTTGCGCGAGATTGCGCATTTGCTGGCCTATGAAGTCACGCGCGAATTGCCGATGACGATGAAATCCATCGAAACCCCAATGACCGAAATGAAATCGCCGGTTCTGGATGGCCGTAAGCTGGCGCTGGTGTCGATCTTGCGGGCGGGGAACGGGCTTCTGGACGGGATGCTTGATCTTATCCCATCCGCAAGGGTCGGATTTGTCGGGCTTTACCGCGACGAGGAAACGCTTCGGCCGGTGCAGTATTACTGCAAGCTGCCGGGGGAAATGACCGAACGTCTGGTTATTGCGGTCGATCCGATGTTGGCGACCGGCAACTCGTCGGCCGCCGCGATTGACCTGATCAAAGCGAAGGGTGCGACCAACATCCGCTTTCTGTGTCTGCTTGCCGCACCCGAAGGTGTCGAGCGGATGAAAGAGGCGCACCCGGATGTGCCGGTGGTGACTGCGGCACTGGACGAGCGGCTGAACGAGAAGGGCTATATCGTTCCGGGGCTTGGCGATGCTGGCGACCGGATGTTCGGGACCAAGTAAACCGGGGTGATTTGGGCCGGTAAATTGGCTCAATTTGCTTTACTCCGGTCTCTGATGCGTCCATCTTAACCACAACATGTGGATAGTGGAGGTGCCGATGCGCATATATATTGCAGTTTGTGCGTGTGTCGTGACCGTCGGAGCGGCTGGGGCCCAGGACGCAGTGGCACCGACCGAGTTGCCACCCGAAGGCTATGCGGCGCGGGCTTTTGTCGACAGCCAGGGATGCGCGTTCAGCCGGGCCATTGTGAACGGTGGTGTTATCTGGGTGGCGCGGCGGGATGCGGCACGGCAGCCGGTTTGCGATGAAACGCCGACCTACGCGCGCGCCGAGCAGACCATCGTTGTCACCGAACCCGTTGCCGTGAGCGTGTCATCGACGCCCGTGCGCGTGACAACATCCCAGACCGCGCCGCGCGTTGGGGGTATTCCAAAGGGATATCGCAAGGTTTGGGACGACGATCGCCTGAACCCGAACCGGGGGCCAAGAACGGCGGACGGCTATGCCGCTATGGCGCGCGTGTGGTCCAATAGTGTGCCGATGAAGTGGATCGGTAATTAACCCTCGCAGATCTGTTGCAACGCCAGCCAGTCGCCGTCGCCAAGAAGTGGCGCGGTTTCTGTGTCTGTCGCCTGATGCGCGCGAAGTGCGGCTTCGGTATCGCCGCCGACGGCCTGAGCATAGCTTGCCAATGACACGCCCGCCGATTGGGCATGGGCCGCCAGTTCGGCCAGAGGCGCGCGGGCGCGCGCGTCGGTGATCAGGTTTTCGGCGTGCGTTTTCAGTGTTTCGTCTTGCAGATCCCCGGTTGTCAGCATTCGAAGTGCGCCGGTCAGACCCGAATGGCGCATGGCGCGCTCTAAGGGATCGAACTTTGCCCGCCGCAGGTCTTCGGCAATTAGATAGCCCGCGACGACATCCGGCGTCTCGAAATCTTCGACAAGCGTGTGGCTGACCAATAGCGTGCCGCCCGGAAGGTTCTGGGTGGTCCCAAGCGCCGACGGCAGCACTACGATCTGCATCTGCCTGTCGGGGAAAAGCCGCGCGGCGAGCAATTCGAGCGCCCTTCGACCGGGGCCGGTGTCGCACGGCGCGCCGGTCAGCTGGCTGATATGGCGCGACAGGTCGCGGCCCATCGAATTTCTTGCCGCGTCGGGCAGTATGTTCGCGGTGTAGCCTGCCAGCGCGCCGGGCAGCCAGAAAAACGCGGCAAATCCAACGGCGGCGACGGCGGTGGTTATGCCGAAAATCCGCAGGCGCCCCGGGTGCACGCCCTTGCGCCTGATGGATTTCAGCACTTTACTCAGCGCGTTGATCATCGTGTCGTCGGCTATCTCGAGCGTTTCCGGGGCATCGCTGCCGGGCGAGAAAAGCGCTGGCCGCTCGCCCGGGTTCAGCCGCCGGATCGCCGGAAGCGACCAGTGGGCAAGGGCGGCCTCGTTCATGTCGGTAATGGTCAGCGTGGCATCCCCGATTGCGACGATCACGTCGCGGCGTTGGGCGCCCTCGTCGGCCCGCCAGACTCCTTCGGCCTCAAGCCGCTGATATGCCGCGAGAACCGTCACCTGCTCTGTCTGCTTGCCACCCTGTTAATTTGTTCGTAGCCTAATGCATTTCCGGATTCAACGGAATCGAATTACGCTGCCTCTCGCCTGCGGCTCGAACGCGCATTTCGATACGAGGGTGTGTCCGTCAAAACCTGAAACTCACTAATGCATAGTGCGCAGGCGAGGAAAGCCACTTGCAGCGAACTTCGTGGTTTGAACAGATTGCGCCTATGATCATTTCACGGCTACGCAATTACATCTTTGTCCACATCCCCAAAACCGGCGGCACATCCATGGCGCTGGCGCTTGAGGCGCGGGCCGGGCGTGACGACATCCTGATCGGTGACACACCGAAGGCGCGCGTGCGAAAGCATCGGCTTGAGGGGTTGAAATGCGCCGGGCGGCTTTGGAAGCATAGCCGGATTGCCGACATTGCCGGGCTGGCGGCGGCGGAACCGCTGGATGATTTTTTCGTCTTCACAATCGTTCGCGATCCCTGGGATCGGGTCTTTAGCCTTTTCCACTGGCTACGTGATCAGACATTTTCACATATGAGCGTAGAGCGCGCCAAGGCGCTGTCATTCAGAGACTTTGTGGCGGATGCGGACATTGCCGCGATGTTGGTGCACGACCGGGTGCGGGCCTATACCAGCGATGCCGCAGGGGTGGACCGCGTGAGCGTGGTTTTGAAGATAGAGCAGATCGAGGACGATCTTGCGCTGATCGAGGCGCATCTCGGCTTCAGGATCGGGCCGCTTGGCCATGTCAATCGCTCGGACCGGGCGGAAGACACGCGCGCTGCGTATGATGGTGAGAGCGCGGCGCGTGTTGCGGAATATTTCGCTGAGGACATCGCAAGGTTCGGCTACCGGCTTTGACGCCGCGTCGGCACGTGACACGCGGGCGTGCTTCCGCCAGTGTCGCGCTGACGCCCCGGAGGCAAGCATGACCGAATACCCCAATATTTTCAGACCGCTCGATCTGGGTCACGTCACCCTTGCGAACCGGGTTCTGATGGGATCGATGCACACCGGGCTTGAAGAGCTGGGCGATTTTGATCGGGTCGCGGCGTTTTACGGCGCACGTGCGCGCGGTGGTGCGGCACTGATCGTCACCGGCGGCATGGCGCCCAATCGCGAAGGCGCGGTTTTGCCGGGGGCGGCGGGGCTTTTCACGGACAAGGACATCATCAACCATCGCAAAGTCACCGACCGGGTGCATGACGAGGGTGGCCGGATCGCGATGCAGATCCTGCACGCTGGGCGCTATGCGTACAGTCCCGAATGCGTCGCACCATCCGCGATCAAATCGCCAATCTCGCCGTTTCTGCCTAAGGAGCTCGACGAAGACGGCATTGAGAAGCAGATCGCGGATATCGCGATGTCTGCGGCGCGTGCCCGAGAAGCTGGATACGACGGCGTCGAGGTGATGGGGTCCGAGGGGTATTTCCTGAACCAGTTTCTGGTGACCCACACAAACAAGCGCGACGATCGCTGGGGCGGCGACTATGCCAACCGGATGCGGCTGCCGGTTGAAGTCGTGCGCCGCGTGCGTGCCGCCGTGGGTGACGATTTCATCGTGATATTCCGGCTGTCGATGATTGATCTACTGCCAGACGGGTCGACCTGGGACGAAGTGGTTGAGCTGGCGCGCGCGATTGAAGGGGCCGGGGCGTCGATCCTGAATACCGGGATCGGTTGGCACGAGGCGCGTATCCCAACCATTGCCACCAGCGTGCCGCGACGGGCCTTTACCTGGGTCACCAAGAAACTGATGGGCGAGGTGAGCATACCGATCATCACGTCGAACCGGATCAATACGCCCGAGGTCGCCGAGGCGGTGCTGGCGGATGGGTGCGCCGACATGGTGTCAATGGCGCGACCGTTTCTGGCGGACCCGGATTTTGTGGCCAAGGCGAAGTGTGGTCGGGCGGATACCATCGCGCCATGCATCGCGTGTAATCAGGCGTGTCTGGACCACACTTTTGAGCTGAAACTTGCCACCTGTCTGGTGAACCCGCGGGCCGCGCATGAGACCGAGCTGGTGTATGCGCCGACCGATGAGGCCAAGCGCGTTGCGGTCGTGGGCGCGGGTCCGGCGGGATTGTCGGCGGCTTTGGTCGCGGCAGAACGCGGGCATTCCGTCACTTTGATTGATCGCGGGCTTGAGATTGGCGGTCAGTTGAACATGGCCAAGCAAATCCCTGGCAAGGAAGAATTTTTCGGGCTGGTGGATTGGTATCGGACGATGCTTGGCGAACGCGGTGTTGACGTGCGACTTGGCACCGAGGCGGTGCCGGAGATGCTTTTCGAATACGATGTTATTATCCTTGCCACCGGGGTCACGCCCCGCGATCCGGGTATAACTGTGGAAAGCAGGCCGCACGTTGCGAGCTATGCCGATATTCTGACGGGACGGGAGATCGCCGGAAAACGCGTGGCCATCGTCGGTGCGGGCGGGATCGGGTTTGATGTGGCCGAATATCTGACCCATGAAGGTGCTAGCCCGACCGAGAACCTCGATCTCTGGAAGCAGGAATGGGGAGTTTCAGACCCCGAAGCCCATCGTGGCGGAGTAGTGCCCGAAGGCCCCGCGCCATTGCCGTCGCCGCGCGAGGTCACTTTGCTTCAGCGCAAGGCCGAACGGCCTGGCAAACGCCTGGGCAAGACAACGGGCTGGATCCACCGGACGAGCCTGATGATGAAAGGTGTCAAGATGCTGGGCGGGGTCGGCTATGAGCGGATTGATGACGCGGGACTTCACATCACGACATCGGATGGCCCGACGGTGATCCCCTGCGACACCGTTGTCTTATGCGCCGGTCAGGAGCCTGATCGGCGGCTTGCAGCGCCGCTTTCAGCCGATGGAAAGCCAGTTCACATCATCGGTGGCGCCGACGTTGCCACAGAACTGGACGCAAAACGGGCGATTGATCAGGGCGCGCGGCTGGCGGCGAGTATCTGAGATATCGCCGCCAATTTTGCTTCAGCTTTCACCAGCCGCCTTCGCTGTAAGTGTCGCCAACGCTTTTCGCATCTTCCCAATCGCCGGATGATCCTGAGGGACGCCATGTTCGGATGCGGCATCTTTCGGATCTTCATACATCAGCCACACGTCACCGTGCGCGTCTTCATAGGCCAGCACCCGAAGCGGCAGATACAGCCCAATCGTCTGGCTGGACAAAAACGCGTCGGCACCGATTTTCGGACTGCCGAAGATGACCAGCGTGGTGGGGCGCAGGTCGTTGCCGACCGATTTTGAGCCCTTTTTGTAATCGACAACTGCAAATACTCGGTTGCCGGCAGCCTCGACCGACTGGGTGATCGTCGCGACGGCCTGGTCGACGGACGCGGCGCTGGCGACTTTCACTGGCTCGGCCGCAAGCGGGCCGGAAAGCGCCAACGCAACTGCGGTCACCAGAATTGTAAGTTTAGACATGTGCTTCTCCTTCACTGAATGGGCGCAGGCTAGCTTTGGACCGGAACCCATGCTTGAGTGCTGTGTGAGGATTGTTGGAGGACGGTGGGATCATGGCGAATAAGTGGTGGCCGGTTTGATCCTGCGCTTTGGGCCGTTTGAATACGACAGTTCCCGTTTCGAGCTTCGACGGGGAACTAAGGTCGTTCCGGCTGAGCCTCAGACGCTTGAACTGATCGGATATATCGCCCGGAACTCGGACCGTCTGATCACCCGCGATGAGTTGTTCCAGGCAATCTGGAAAGACAAACCGGTGACCGACTGGGCGCTTTCCGCCTCGGTCAAGGCGGCGCGGGCGGCGCTTAGGGACGGTGCATCGAACAGCACATATATCCAGACGGTGCGTGGTAAGGGTTTTCGGTTTGTCGCCGATGTCAGCACCATCGCCGACCAGAAGCAGACCGCTGCGATTGCACTGATTGTGGTCCCGTTCCGCAACCTGTCGGCGAACGAGGATGACGATTATCTTGCCGAGGGGCTTACCGAAGATCTGATCAACGAACTGGCGCGCTACCGGAGTTTCGAGACTTTGTCCCGAAACGCCACTTTCCGGGTATCGCAGAGGCAGCCCGAAGATGAGTATCTCAGTGCCACGTTCAACGTCACGCACGCGATCTCAGGAAGCCTTCGCCGCGAAGCTGATCGTATCCGGGTCAATGCGGACCTGCGTGATCTGGCGTCCGACAGGTAGATCTGGTCAGAGCGTTTCGATGGCGGCGGATCCAGCCTTTTCGATATGCAGGATGACGTGATCAGGCGGCTTGTCAGCGCGCTTCAGATCAAGCTCGATCCCCGACCGGCGCGCCGCCCGGTCCACCCGCAGGCTTACGATCTGTTTTTGCGCGGGCGCCACGCATATTTCCGGTACGGGCCAAAGCATTTCGCCGCGGCACTTGGGTTTTTTCAGAAAGCCAGCGAAATTGATCCCAAATTTGCCGAAGCGCTGGCGTATCAGTCTTATTGCCGGACGACGATGCACGTCTTCGCCATGCCCGGCGGCGATCCGACGCTTGATCAGGCATTGTCGCTGGCGCGCCGGTCGGTGGCACTTGCGCCCGGCGTTGCGCTGACCCACGCGCGCTTGGGCTGGGTTCTTGGGTTTCTGGACAGGCCGGCGGAGACCGTTGATGCCTTTGAAACGGCACTTGTGCTCGATCCGGATAATGCCGAGGTGAATCATTCCTTTGGCGAGACACTAAATCGCCTTGGGCGGCCTGCCGATGCGCTGGTCTATCTGAACCGCGCATTTCATCTGGAGAATTTTGCACCGGCAAGCTGGGATTGGTGCCGGGGGCACTCTCATATCTTGCTGAAAGACTACGAAAGTGCGCTTGAGCGCATATTGCCGGTGCTGGAATTGGTGCCGGGGCTGGTTCCGGCGCGGGTGCAGCTTGCGCGATTGTATGCAGAAACAGGAGAAATTGATCGCGCGCGCCTTGCTGTTGACCAGCTTTTCGCCGCGGCGCCCAAATTTCGCATTGATCACGCAAAACGGATGTTCCCGTATCCCAGCAAAATTGAGCGCAAACGATTGATATCCGGTCTAAAAACAGCGGGCCTTACCTAGCTTAAAAGCTGCTGTGTCGCGTTCTGAAACGGCTATCTGGCTGTTTCCCATCTAAAAACGATCCCGATAAAACCGGGAAATTGTCGGGGCTTTTCCCCATTCTTGCCTGATTTCGCCAGCAGACAGGTCGTTGCCGGGGGGCAAAATAACAAGGGTAAAGCTCCGAATGGACCGACTGACCGAAATGGAGGCGTTTGCGACCGTCGTGGATCAGGGTGGATTCACAGATGCTGCCAAGAAAATGGGTATTTCGAAGTCGGCCGTGTCCAAGCACGTGTCGTCGCTGGAAGCCCGGCTTGGTGCGCGCCTGTTGAACCGCACCACACGCCGTGTCTCGCCGACCGAAATTGGCCTGGCTTACTATGATCGCGCCCGCCGCG
Source organism: uncultured Boseongicola sp. (assembly GCA_964194845.1). Lineage (GTDB taxonomy): Bacteria > Pseudomonadota > Alphaproteobacteria > Rhodobacterales > Rhodobacteraceae > CAXMNX01. The sequence goes on along the minus strand of CAXMNX010000094.1, from coordinate 11,571 downwards.
TTCTGAATGACGCAGGCGAAGCCGACGCATTGGTTACCTCGATGCAATCAGCACCGTCGGGGCTGTTGCGGATATCCGTTGCCACAGACTTTGGCGTCAACCACTTGTCACCGGTGCTAGGGGATTTCTTGCAGGAGTTCCCGGATATCACCGTGAACATGGTGCTGAACAACCGCTACGTCGAGCTGATCTCGGAAGGGTTTGACCTTGCGATCCGCATTGGCGAGCTGGAAGATTCCACGCTTCGTGCGCGCAAGCTTTGCGAAACCACCCGCCGGATGATCGCGTCGCCCGAGTATTTCCAGAAATTCGGGCAGCCGCAGAAGATTGACGAACTGAATGAACACAAGCTTTTGCACTATTCGAACAACTCGGCCGGCAATGTCTGGAAGCTGACGGCACCTTCGGGTGAAAAGCGCCAGGTTCGCACAGCGGGCTGGCTGACCGTGAACGATGGCCAGTCGCTTCTGAATGCCTCGATCGCCGGTCTGGGCATCGCCTATCTGCCGTCGTTTCTATACGCGGACGCGAAGGATCAGGGGCTGGTGCAAGAAGCGATCCCGGAACTTCCAATCGAAACTCAGGGCATATATGCGGTCTATCCACCGGGCCGTTTTACCCAGCCCAAAGTTCGCGCGTTCATTGACTTTCTGGTCCACGCCTTTGCCGACAAGGGCCCGGACCAATGGTGAAATTCTCCCTGGTGTGACGAGTTTTTCCCTCGATTAATCAACTCGGGCGCCTTCATCGGCGCCCGTTTTCTTGAGAGCAGATTGCGTTAAACTTGAATCGAAATGCGCTGCCTCTAAATCAGCACTCTGCTGACTTCGAACGCTAGTATTGATGCACGATGTTTCGTTGAAAACGCAAAACGCCTTATTCATCCAATGACAGCAGAACCACTTCGACGCGCCGGTTCCGGGCGCGCCCATCGCCGGTTAGATTGGGCGCACGCGGTGCAAGATAGCCCGCACCTGCGGCCTGAAGTTGCTCGGCGCTGACGCCATAGTCAGCCACCAGCTGATCGACGACCGCTTGCGCGCGTCGCTGCGACAGCCCGGTGTTGGCTTCCAGCGAGCCGACGGCATCGGTGTGGCCGACAAGTACGATCCGGGCGGTCGGCTCTTTTATCAACCATGCGGCTAAAGATGTGAGGCTGGGATAGTCTTTGCCTTCCAGCGTGTCCGCGCCCGAGCCGAAATCCAGATCCTCGAGCACCGCGCGACCAGATGCCTGCAAAGTCGCCGCCAGGCTCAATTCCGGTGCCGGTTCGGGCGTGATTGGCTGCGTTGTCGTGATCTGATCAGCTGGGGCTGCGTCGTACACTTCGGTGATGTGAATAAATCCCGCGTCCGAGCCGCGCGAGGTCACAATGGAAACGATCCGCGGGGCCGCTTCGCCGCTATCGGTGCGCGCCAGATAATAGCGGAAATCGCCCAGATCGACGTGCATTTCCGGCTCACCCAGCAGATCGAGCTGAAACCTGAAATCAAAGCCGCCGCAAGCGGCGTCGGCGCAGGTGAAAACTTCGCTAAAGCCCTCGTTGACCAATTGCTCCCGCAGCGGCTCCAATAGTTGAAGCGATGTCTGCGCGCCGCCCTGAAGTCGCAGCGCGCGCCGCCGGATCGCGCCTTCGGCCTGCGGCGGCAGCGTGCCCGCTATCCACGGTTGGTCGGGCAACCGGACCGAACTGGCGGGAGACGTCTGAACGCGGGTTATCACCGCGCCCGGAACCTCTAGTTCCAGCGCTGCGGCTGGTGCCGCGAATAGTGCTAAAGATATCAGGCTGGCTCGGATCATGATCCCACCGCTAAGGTCCGGCGATAGTGATACTGCCCGATCTGCGTCATGCCAAGCGACAGGTAAAGCGCATTTGCCGGCGCATTGTCGCGGGTTACCGCCAGTGCGAGCGTTGTCGCACCGTTTTGCGTGGTCCAGTTTGCGGACGCCGCCATCATTGTGGCACCTACGCCCTCACGTCGCGCCTCGGGCAAGACTTCTAATGCGTGCAGCATTGCGATGTCGCCATGGCGGGCGATGAAAGTGGTGGCGACCGCGCGGTCGCCCTGCCGCCCGAGAAGTGCAATTTTATCACCCGTGGCACGTGCCATCACCGCCAGCCGGGGCTCGCCAACGCCCGCTGCAGCCCAAATTTCAGTCTGGATTGCCAGTGGTGGCCACGCCGGGAATATCTTCGCCGGTCGCATCGGGCGGGTGAGCGCGGACGGGTCAATCGCATAGATAACTACTGGATCCACAATCTCGTAATTGCGTCCGTTCAACCAGTTGTCCAGTTCGGTGTCTTTGGACCGGATCATGAAAAGCGGTCGTTGGCCGATGGCGCGCATCGCTGCTTCTGCTTCGGCGACATTATCCGGGCGGGCTTTTTTGTTTAACGTCGCGGCGGACACGCGCTGTCCGCCACCCTTGCCCTCGCGGATGGTCCAGGGACCAGTCTGAAAAGCCCGCGCGGCAGGCCACGTCGCGTCCAGTGCGGCAAAAAGCTGATCTTCGCTGACGGTCACTTTACGGCATCCGGGAATGTGTCTTGCAGCGCTGATATTGCGGCGTTGACGGCGGTGGGGTCGCTTCCACGCACGACGATGTTGGTGCCATAAATTCCATCCAGGTGAAATGGATAGGACCCGAAGCTCAGGTGGCTGTGGCGCTGGGCAATATCCGCCAGTGGCCCGGCGATGTCGCCTTCGGCACGCTCGATCCTGAGACTTGACGAGGTGATCGGCTGGCCGCCGGTCAGCGTTGGAAGAACAGAGGCTACCATGGCCTGAAAGACGCTTGGAACGCCCGCCAGGACATGAACATTGCCGAGCGTGAAGCCGGGTGCTGCCGAAACAGGGTTGTCGATCAGTGCCGCACCTTCAGGAATGCGCGCCATTCTGAGGCGCGCGGCGTTCAGCGTGGTTTTCTGGCGGTCGTAATGTGCTTCAAGGATTGCGCGCGCGTCGGCGCGGATGTCGATCGTTGTGTGAAAGGCTTTGGCGATGCAATCGGCTGTTATGTCGTCATGCGTGGGACCAATGCCGCCGGATGTGAACAGGTGGTCGTAGGCGGCCGAGAGCGCGCGCACCGCGTCGATGATCGCGGCGCGGTCGTCGGCGACGACGCGAACCTCTCTCAGATCAATCCCCGCGGCGGCCAGTTCGCCCGCCAGATGGTGCATATTGGCGTCACGGGTCCGACCCGAAAGGATCTCGTCGCCGATCACCAGCATTGCAGCGCCTGGATTGCCCATATCGCCTTTCCTTGTCTCATCGCTTTTGCGGGTATAGGCCCGCCGACATGCGATTTCCAACCCCTCTGGTGCCCGCGCGACTTCTGCGCCGCTACAAACGTTTTCTGGCGGACGCCGTGATCGAAGCAACCGGCGAAGAGGTGACCGCGCATTGCCCGAACCCCGGCGCGATGCTTGGGCTGGCGGAGTCCGGGATGCGCATCTGGCTGGAGCCGAATGATGATCCTAAAAAGAAGCTGAAATACGGCTGGCGGCTGGTTGAATTGGCTGGCGACCATCTGGCGGGGATCGACACGATGGTGCCGAACAGAGTTGTGGGCGAGGCGCTGCGGAGTGGTTTTGTTCAGGACTTTGCCGAATACTCAAATGTCAGGGCCGAAGTTCCCTATGGCGAGAAAAGCCGGGTCGATTTTCTTCTGACTTCGCAGGGGCGTCCGGACGTCTATGTCGAGGTGAAAAACGTGCATCTTAGGCGCTCGCGCGATCTGGCCGAGTTCCCCGATTGCGTCACCCTGCGCGGGGCGCGGCATTTGGGCGAGTTGGCATCGATGGTCGCGCTGGGTCACCGGGCGGTCATGCTTTATCTGGTGCAGCGAACCGACTGCGCGCGGTTCAAACTCGCGCCCGATCTCGACCCGGGCTACGCCGACGCCTACACCCACGCGCGCGCGGCGGGGGTCGAAGCGATTTGCTATGGAACTGAGATTACAACCGGCGGGGTCGAATTTGGCGCAGCGCTACCGATTGAGGAATGAGGATTTCCCTTTCAGCGACTGGCACTTTCGGGTCCGACAACTTATATCGGGCCGACATGGCAGGGTACCTGAATAACTTGGACGACCGCAGGCAAGGCCGCCTTACGAAAGACGGCATTCGCATCTTCGAGACGGAAGACTTCGCCGGTATGCGCCGGGCGGGCGAGCTTGCCGCGCGCATCCTTGACGATATTGCGCCGCTGGTCTTTGTCGGTGCCACAACCGGCAGCATCGATGCCGCCATCACGGCCATGGTGGACGAGGCTGGGGCCACATCGGCGACGATTGGTTACAAAGGCTATCAGCACGCAAGTTGCATCAGCGTCAACCACGTGGTTTGCCACGGTATTCCGGGCGATAAGCGGCTGAAAGACGGCGACATTCTGAACGTTGATGTCACGGTGATTGTCGATGGCTGGTATGGCGATACCAGCCGGATGTATGTCGCGGGCAAGCTCGTGCGTCGGGCGGAACGATTAATCCAGGTCACGCACGACGCACTTTTCGAGGGTATCGAGGCGGTGAAGCCCGGCAATACATTCGGCGACATCGGCCACGCCATTCAGGCGCACGTTGAAGGCAACCGGATGTCGGTTGTGCGCGATTTCTGCGGTCACGGGCTGGGCCGTGTGTTTCACGCGCCACCCAACGTTCTGCACTTTGGCCGACCGGGCACCGGGGCCACGCTCGAGCCGGGGATGTTTTTCACTATCGAGCCGATGGTGAACCTTGGCCGACCCGAGACCAAGGTGCTGGCGGATGACTGGACAGCAGTGACGCGCGACAAATCGCTGTCAGCGCAGTTTGAGCATTCGGTCGGGGTGACTGAGGATGGTTGCGAGCTGTTCACGCTTTCGCCGGGTGGGAAGTTTCATCCGACGTGGGGGTGAGCGTGAAGGACGTTGGGCAGAACTGAGCCTATTGCTGCAAGCAGAAGCACCGGACATCGTGACCGGCTATTTCGTGGTGACAAGGCGGTAGCCGAAATCAGCTTCATCATGGTTCAGAAGGTCAGAATAACGCTCAGCCCATGCGCCGGTGTCCAGGTCGCGGCCAAGTTCATTCAACCCTTCCGAAACGTCACTTATCGCCCAGAAAGAAGATATGGCGGACCGAACTTTAGGATCGAGGTATGCCGCCGGTCGTCTCCAATAGGCACACAGGAAACCATCCGTACAGTCGTGCGGAATTGGAACGACCGAGATCTCTGCTGACCCGAGCCACGCCGCGTAATCCGCCATCGCTGGCATTTGCACTTCGTCCAATGCCACAAGCTCCGGTATGTAATCCGCCAGCCAAAACCCCCGATGCGATGGATCGAATGTCAGGATTATGACCTGGCCTCGCGTCACACGACGCATCTCGCTAAGGCCCTGCTTTTTGTCAGCCCAATGGTGGACCGTCAGGATCGCCATGGACGCGTCAAATGTGTCATCGTCGAAGGGCAGGTCTTCTGCATGACCCTGAATAACCGGAGCCGCCGAGGCGCTGCGCTGCCGGATCATCTCGCTCGAAGGCTCGATGGCTGTGACTGACTTGTCAGCCGGTTCGTATGCACCTGTTCCAGCGCCAACATTCAAGACAGAGTTTGCGCAGCCCAGTGCGTTTCGGATCGTCTTTTCAATCCGGATGTCGGGTTTTCTAAGGTCGGAATAATCGACGCCGATTTCGTCGTATAATGTTCGCATAATGATCAGCTAGCACACCGGGCGTCGCCCTGCCTAGTTTCTGACGGTGATCAGCGTTTGACGTCCGGTTTCGAAGAATGATCGGCGGTTTCAGACGACCGGTTGCCTTTGCTCTTCCAACCCCATCGACAAAAGGCGCGGCCCGGTCTTTTGCGCGGCTTGGAAATCGGCCTTGCTGGACCAACCCCGCCAATTACAGCGCACCAGCGACCCGGCCACCGCGCCGCCGAGCGTGTTGCCGGGGCCAAGGACAATGAAAATATCCGGCATCAACTCTCGCGCAGCGACTGTGATGGCATGGGTAAAGTCGTAGGGTTCAACGACTTGATGGCCGAGGGTGTAATCCCGCAGCGCCTCAAGCTCGGTCGCGAACGGGTGCCAGAGGCCGCCGCGACCGTCGATCATGGTGATGCGCGGTTGGGCAAAGAGGGAGACCGGCAAAGCCGCCTGACCCTGCTTTGCAACTGGTTCCTGCAACGATGTGTGAAAACCCGCGTGGTTGGGCAGGCGCATCGGGAAACGGCCCTGAACTTGTGGCATTTCCGCTTCGAATGCACTCAGCCCTTGCGCATTGCCCGCCAGCACCAACATCCCGCCAAGATCAATCGACAGCGCAAGATGGTGACCGTCGCGGGCGGTAATTTCCGCCATTTTGGCTTCAACCTCGGCGCGGCGTCCGGGGATTTCGACCCAGTTTTCATCTGTGAACGGGTAAATGAGCTGCCCGCCGATCATGCTTTGCTGCATGAGCGTGCCCATGGTGTTGGCCACGTTCAGGCCGGTTACATCATCAAGCGCCCCGGCGCAGGCAAGGGCGGTATACCACCCCATAGAATTGCCGGTGATGCCGATAATGTCGATTTTCTCGCGGTTGATGGACAGGAAATCCAGATAGGCGCAGGCGTAGATAAGCGCCGAGGCATTGTCGCCGCGTGTGTGCGTTTTGGCAGAGAACCGGGTTGCACCGTCGAGGTGGCTGAGTGTCGGTTGACCCGCGTTCGCCCGGAAATCGTCGAAGCGCGCAATTTGATCGGCGCTTTCGGCGTGGTATCGGGCCAGGTATCCCAGTTCGGCTTTGTTATAGGTGCCGCGTCCCGGCGCGACGATAACGGCGGTTTGTTTCATGGCGCGCGCACCAGCGCTTCTGCCGCAGCCACGATGCTGGCCTGCGACGGCATTGTCGCGGCATAGGCCGGGCCGGTGGCGATGAAGCTGTCCTCGGCCACTTCGCGGGCGACTGGCAGGGTGGTTTTATCGGCGATCAGGGTCATCAGTGCTTCGGACACATTGCCGGAACGGCGGCATTCATCGACGATCAGCACGCTTGAGGCACCTTCTAGTGCAGCGATAATTGCGTCCTCGGGCAGCGGGGCCAGCCAGCGGATGTCGATGATCCGGGTGTCGATGCCGCGATCCTGCAAAATTGGGGCGGCCTGCTGAGTGAGGTAATGCCCGTTGCCGTAGGTCAGGATGGCCAGCGGGCCGTCGCCGGTCACGCCGACCTCTCCGAAAGCGATCCGGCGGTCGGGTGCGGGATAGGTGTGCATCCAGCCACCGTCCTTCGCGGTGTGAAGATCGCGCATCGGATAAAGCGCAATCGGTTCGACGAAAACGACGACGCGGCTCTCTTCGCGCGCCAGGCGAACGGACGTCCGCAGCATCTCAGCCGCGTCGTCGCCGCGCGAAGGCACCGCAAGAACGATGCCGGGGATGTCGCGCAGGACGCTAAGCGAATTGTCATTGTGGAAATGCCCGCCAAATCCCTTCTGGTATCCAAGCCCAGCGATGCGCACGACCATTGGGTTAGTGAATTGTCCGCCCGAAAAGAACGGCAGAGTGGCCGCCTCGCCCCGTATCTGGTCTTCGGCGTTATGCAGGTAAGCGAGGAACTGGATCTCGGGGATCGGCACAAAACCGTTGTGCGCCATGCCGATGGCCAGCCCAAGAATGGATTGTTCGTCGAGAAGGGTGTCGATTACGCGGGCGGGGCCAAAGCGCGCGATCAGCTTTTGCGTGACGCCGTATACCCCGCCTTTCGCCCCCACGTCCTCGCCCATTGTGATCAGCTCGCGATGTTCGAGCATCAGATCGCTAAGCGCCCAGTTGATCAGTCGCGCCATTGGCTGGGGTTGGGCCATCGCCTTCAGGTCGTCGCCAAAACAATTCGCCCTGGCAACTGCGTCGGGACCGTTTGTGGGCGCACAGAGGCGCGGCGGTGGGATCACGCTGGCCATCACCGCTTTGGCGGTTCCCAGACGAGGGCGGGTCACGACCTCGGCGGCGACCCGCGTGCATTGCTCTTCGTTGTCCAGGTAGATCGCCTTTACATCTTCGGCGTTCAGGACGCCCGCTTCAATCAACAGGCGGGCGGAGTGTAGCAACGGGTCGTCAGCCTCCCAGGCTTCGAACACCTGCTTGGGCAGGTACGATTGCTGAATATCCGATCCCGCGTGACCAAAAAGCCGAACCATGGAGAGATGCAGGAACGCGGGTTTTTTGCGGGTGCGGACGTATTCCGAAGCCTCGGTCGCCGCGCGGTAAGTGTCAAAAAAATCGAGCCCGTTGGCGTGAAAGTATTTCAGGCCGGGCTTGTTGGAAAAGTTGGCATTCACCCAGCCGTGAGGCGTGCGAACGGAAATCCCTATCTCGTTGTCTTCGCAGATAAAAAGCAGTGGAAGCGGGACGGCCTGGTAGGACGACCAGCAGGCCGTGTTGATCGCGCCCTGCGCGGTGGAATGGTTCGACGAAGCATCGCCGAATGCGCACATGACGATGCCGTCGTCTTTCAGGCACTGGTGCTCGGGCGGATGCCTGCGCGCCAGCCCGATGGAGTAGGCGGCACCGACGGCCTTGGGCAGATGGCTGGCGATGGTCGAGGTCTGCGGCGGGATCATCATCCGCCTTGACCCCAGAACCTTGTGCCGCCCGCCGGATAATGGATCCTCGGTGGCCGTCGCAAAGCTTAAAAGCATGTCCCACGCGGGGGTCACACCCGGAACCTGGCTCGAACGCATCGTCTGAAACGCCCCGTCGCGATAGTGCAGGAACGCCATGTCGTCGGGGCGCAAGGCGGCGGCAACGGCGGCCATGCCTTCGTGGCCTGACGAGCCGATGGTGTAATACCCTTGCCCCGCCGCCTGCATCTTGCGCGATGTGCGGTCGAGGTTGCGGCTAAGGCACTGGGCGCGAAATATCGCCACCGCCATTTCCGGCGAAAGCGGCCCCGAAGGCGCCGCGCCATTGGGGAGCATCCCGGTGGTCAGACGTTTCAGAAACGCCTCGTGAACGACAGCCGCGCGGTCCATGTCGTGTCCTTAGAAAAAAGCCTGAAGCCCGGTCTGCGCGCGCCCAAGGATCAGCGCGTGGATATCGTGGGTACCCTCGTAAGTGTTCACAGTCTCAAGGTTCATCATGTGGCGGATGACCTGAAATTCCTCGGAAATACCGTTGCCGCCGTGCATGTCGCGGGCCATGCGCGCGACGTCCAGCGCCTTGCCGCAGTTGTTGCGCTTGATCAGCGAAATCATCTCAGGCGCTGCAGTGCCTTCGTCCATCAGCCGTCCGACACGAAGTGCGGCCTGAAGGCCCAGCGTGATCTCGGTTTGCATATCGGCGAGTTTTTTCTGGAACAGTTGAGTTCCGGCGATGGGTTTGCCGAATTGCTTTCGGTCCAGCCCATATTGCCGCGCTGCGTGCCAACAAAACTCGGCGGCACCCATCACGCCCCAGGCGATGCCAAAGCGCGCGCGGTTCAGGCAACCGAACGGGCCTTTCAGACCCTCGACACCGGGCAGAAGTGCCGTTTCGCCCACTTCCACGTCCTTCAGCACGATCTCGCCCGTGACGCTGGCGCGAAGGCTTTGCTTGCCGGCGATCTTGGGCGCACTTAGTCCGGTCATGCCTTTGTCCAGCACGAAACCCCGGATCTTGCCGCCGTGGGCGTCGGACTTTGCCCAGATGACGAAGACATCGGCAATCGGGCTGTTCGAGATCCACATTTTCGACCCGTTCAGGACGTAACCGCCATCGGATTTCCTGGCCGTCGTCTTCATGCCGCCGGGGTCCGAGCCTGCGTCGGGTTCGGTCAGACCAAAGCAGCCGATGATTTCACCTGTGGCAAGTTTCGGCAAGTATTTCTGGCGCTGGGCTTCGCTTCCGTAAACATGGATGGGATACATCACCAGCGACGATTGCACCGACATCATCGAGCGATAACCGGAATCGACTCGCTCGATTTCCCGCGCGACAAGGCCGTAGGTGACATAGCCCGCGCCAAGCCCGCCGTATTCCTCGGGGATGGTGGTGCCCAGAAGGCCCGCTTCGCCCATTTCAGCGAACACGCCGGGGTCGACGATCTCCTCGGCGTAGGCCTTCTGCACGCGGTTTGCCAACCGATCCTGCGCGAAGGACGCGGCGGCATCGCGAAGCATTCGTTCGTCTTCGCTCAGTTGGTTTTCCAAAAGGAACGGATCATCCCAGGTGAAGGCGGCAAGGTTTGGTGCGTTGGTGGCGTCGTCAGGCATTTCATTGGTCCCTAAGGTGGCAGCGCGGCGTTGGGTGCTCTCATCCAGAAGCTTTTGCACAAATGCAATGGGTTGGCGAACTTGGCTGCGACTATTCACCATCGGGCCATGATCCGCCAGATCAGGTGGCTCGATGTTCGGGCAGCAGGTCAGTCTGCACCAATGGCGGTTTCAATATTGCTCAGCCTGTCGGCAGCAAGTGCAGGGGATGCGCATCGTGTCCAACCAATGACAATTCCGATGAACATCATCGTGTCGATCATCGCACTGCCAGCCATTCCGTCATATAATCTTGGGGTTAAACACCTGGAACAGATGCCGCCGACCAGGCTTTCTGACCAAAAATGTAGCTGAGTTGCGATTATTCACCCATATATTCTGAATTGAGTTGGGCATCGCCCGACCGAACGGCGCATCGGAGACACCTGCCATGGATGAGATTATTCAGAGTGAGGCGACGGCCCTGCCACGACCGAAAGGCGGAACGTTGGTGGCCCGAACCGGCGGTTCGCAGTGGCAGGAGAGCGGCACGGACGGCTTTCTGATCAAACCGCTTTTTGAAGACCCCGCTACCGGAGAGCGGACCTGGCTGATGCGGATCGAACCCGGCGCGACGGCGTCGTCCCACGCCCATGACGAGACCGAACAGATCTATGTCGTCGAGGGTTCGTTCTATGACGGAGAGACCACCTATCGCGCAGGCGATTTTGCCATTCGCGCGCCGGGTGTGATGCACACCGCCGGCAGCGAGGAAGGCGCGATTGTCATGCTGGTTTACTCGTAAGGCGAATTGGCCGATTTCAACCGAAGGTCACGTTTGGCATGACGGGCCACGGCCTCAAGTGCAATTTACAGTTTCGGAGCGTAATTTGGTTGTTCCTGCTTTGTACTTGATAACAATGTCTATTTTGCTGAAGGTTATGACCACTTGGCCTGAGACCCGGCTGCCGTAGCGACCGCATTGTTTAGCCAGGCGGATCAGAGCCAACCGCAGAGCATCGTCGTCTCCCTCTCGGGACATTGCTGCGCAATGCCCTGCCGGCACTGATGATGGCCGTTCCGGTGGCATTTCTGGCGGCACGAAACACCACCCCGTCGGCCCTGTTCGTCAGACCAATTGCTCTCCTGATAATCGTCTCCAGCCGCTCGATCAATTCGCTTATCGGGGCGCTGCTGCTGGTCAAAATTATCGGCCCCGGCGTATTCGCCGGTCTGATCGCCATCGCCATCCGCTCAATCGGCTTCTGTGCCAAACTTCTTTACGAGGCCATTGAAGAGATCGACGAAACGCAAGTCGAGGCGATCAAGGCTACGGGTGCCAGCCGCTGGCAAGTCATGGCCTACGGCATCGT
>CAXMNX010000093.1:0-12811 GCA_964194845.1 uncultured Boseongicola sp. | reverse complement strand
GAACACGGTCAGACTGAGATTGAAGCAGAGGCCGATGCCGAAAACGCGTGGATGGAGCACAACCGCGAAGTAGGAGACGCACATCTTCGATCCTCGACCGCGAGTTGGTACACGGGCGAGAACATAAAAGGTAAACCTGTTGGCTTCATGCCCTACATTGGTGGATTTCCGCAGTACCGAGAAAAATGCGATGAGGTCGCTTCCAACGGCTACCGGGGCTTTCGCACCGCCTAACCAGCCGCTTGAACGATTTGCCCACGGGTGCTGTCAAAATTCGGAAGGAGACGCTTTCCATAATGGACTGAAAAGCAAAAGAGCCACTAGGCAACTGACGAGGCGATAGGGCCCAATTTTTGGCCGATCTCCTCGGTTTGGTTTGCTGATAGAAAGTCCGCATTGTCCCGCACGGCGGTCATTGGCACCAAGTGCGGCTAAGGTCTGCTAAGAGCCCTTTGTTACCGAGTTCTGGTTGTTGGGATAATGCAAGCGCAGTAATTTGCGATCGTCACTAAAGGCCCAAAGCTGCAGTTCGGGCATTATGCGGGGAACTTTAGCTCCGAGTCCGGAACGGGCTTCATTTTTCTTGCGCCAACGGGCCACCACAGCTCTGTGATGTCGTGCGGTTACGGCGGTTCCGCGCGTGATGTCGGCGCAGGTTTGCCTGGTTCCGTTTGTTTCGGAATATCCCCAGATTTTCCACCACCAAGTTTCCACCATGTGACCCCGGCGGGCTGTATGGTTCTCCCGGAAAAGTCTTGCGGCGCTGTTCCATAGTTGAAAGCAAATCTGTGTGTAGCGGTGTCGCGGACCCGTATGCCCACTGGCAAAGCCTCGAGCAGCAGACCTTGGCGGGCGGCCAAATGGCTGATGATGCGGTCCCATAGCGCATCGTCCGGCCAGCCTCCGAGGTAAAACGGCCCGTTGCCGATCAATATCGGCAGGCCGTCATCGGACGCAATATGGATATGCTCGGACGTTTCGATCATTTCCCGCCATCGCAACAGCGCCCCTCCGCCTGTTGCGGGAACAGGGACAGCGGGCGGCAGGCTTTCGACCTGTGCCACAGTGACATCCAGGCCAGGCAGCGCCGGCGGCAGGGGAATAGGAATGGCAAATTCTTCGGTCTTGGCATTTGTTCTGGGTCCAAGAACCAAAGCGCCCTTGTTGGCCGCGATCGCGCTTTTCAGCGTTTCAGGCAATGTCGCCAAGCCGGGCACCAGTATTATCTCATAGTTGGATAGATCGGCCGTATCGGGACCGACAATATCGACGGACAGGCCAGCCCGGCGCAGCGCGCGATAGGCAGCAAAGCAAAGGGCAAAGTAGTCGAAACCGGCACCCTGCGGCTGCGTTTGCCAGGCCCAGGCAGAAACATAGTCGAACACCAATGCCGCCGTGCCGGCCGCCGGTTCCATCGGCGACAATTTTTCGATCTCGTCGGCAACCTGACGGGCCTCGGCGAGGGCCGGAGCGGGCGCGCTGTCCGGCCTCAAAAGCCCCGCATGCATTTGTTCCTGCGCAAACGGTGCCTGGCGCCATCTGAAATAGCTGACAACCTCGGCGCCGTGCGCGATGGCTTCCCATGTCCACAATCGCACCATACCCGGCAGAGGTGCGGGATTATATGGTGCCCAGTTCACGGGTCCGGGCTGCTGCTCCATCACCCACCACCTGCCGCGACCCACGGCGCGATAGAGATCGTGGTGAAATGCTTGAAAATCCGGATCGCCCTGACGAAGAAACTGGCGTTGGTGTTCCGCCTTTTCATCCAACTTTTGGGTTAAAAACCCCAGCGGATAGCTGTCCCAACTGGCGATATCCAGATCGGCGCCAACATCAAAATGGTCGAAGTCGAGCGTTCGGCCCATATAATTGTGGATGAGCGGCGTGTCGGTATGCTCGCGAAGGACCTCCACCTGTGCGCGGTTAAATTCCACAACCTGATCTGAACTGAACCGCCGGAAGGCCATGACGTGGGCAGGGTTTGGCGCAGTGACCGTCAGGTTTGGCAATTCAATCTCGTCGAACTCGGCGTAATCCATTGACCAAAATACATTGCCCCAGGCGTGGTTCAGTGCTTCTGGCGACTGATATTGGCGGGCGCACCAGTCGCGGAAAGCATCGCGGGCGGCAACCGAGTAGCTGATCACGGTATCATGGCAGCCATATTCATTGTCGATCTGCCACGCAGCCACATGCGGATTTTTTCCATAGCGTTCGCCTAACAGCGCCGCGATGCGGCGACATTCATCCAAATAACCGGGGTGCGAAAAACAATAGTGCCGACGCGAGCCGAACTTGCGCGGCCGCCCTTCGTTGTCGACAGCCAGCATATCTGGATGCTTGGTGATCATCCAGCGTGGCGGCGTGGCCGTTGGGGTTCCCAGCACCACTTTTAGCCCGGCCGAGCCCAAAGTCGCAATGGCGCGGTCAAGCCAATCGAATTCCAGATTTCCCAGAGAGGGCTCAAGCCTAGACCAGGCAAATTCGCCAATTCTGACCCACGAAAGGCCCGTCTCGACCATCCGGGCAGCATCCTCGGCCCAAATGTCTTCAGGCCAGTGCTCGGGATAGTAACACACGCCAAGCTGCGGTTTCATCCATTCACCACCACGCCAAGGATGAAGATCGGGGCAAAGATAAGTTTGGAAATCTTCGCCGACATCACGCGGCCTTTCGCGATTGTGCCCAACCAGGCACCCAATCTGAGTGCGCAACTAGCAAATCGTCAACCATCGCCCGTATCTGTCCAAGATCCAGTTCAGCGGCGGTGTGTGGATCCATCATCGCCGCGTGATATATGTGCTCAATATCTTCCTCCAGAAGCGCGGTAACCACCAGCTCCTGCACATTGATCTGCGTGCGCATCAGCGCCACAAGCTGCGGCGGGATATTGTTTATTTTTTCCGGGCGAATACCCGATGCGTCGACCATACAGGGTGCTTCGACAGCCGCGCCAAGCGGTAACTGTGGAATTTGACCGCTGTTCACGATGTTACCGTAGAACTCAAACGGTGCGTTTGTGACAGTGGCATTCATAATCTCCGCCGCAAATTCGTGGCTTTTGGTCATTTCGATCGTTCCCGCATTTGCAAATTCCTTCGCCTGAGCGGCCCAGTCGGCGATCTGTTCCTCGCAACGTTTCGGGTATTCATCGAGCGGTACCTGAAAATGCTCGATCAGGTCGGGGCGGTGGGATTTGATGAACCAGGGGACATACTCCGCCAGGTGCTCTGAACTTTCGGTGCAGAAATAGCCGAAATGGCGCATCACCTCATAGCGTACCTTGTTGGGGCAACGCGGATTGAGTAGCGGCGGCTTTGGCAGCACGCCCGCGTCGTAGCCTTCGCGAAGCAAGGGATAGAGATCGCGGGTCATGCCGCCCGCCGTTTCCTGATCCAGATCCAGAAAGAACGCGACGTGGTTGATGCCGGCGACTTTGTAGCGAAGCGTCGCCCGGTCAATGCCCAGATCGTGGGCAATCTCGTCCACCGTGTTCTGAACCGAATGGCAAAGGCCCACCTGGCGCAAGTCAGGATACCGCTCGGCCAGCGCCCAGGTATTGATCGCCATGGGGTTGACGTATTGCAGCATCAGCGCGCCGGGACACATCTCACGCATGTTTTCGGCAAGGCACCAAAGGTGCGGAACCGTCCGCAGCCCTCGCATTATCCCACCGATGCCCAGCGTATCGCCAATAGTCTGTCGCAATCCATACGCCCGCGGTATTTCAAAGTCGGTCACCGTGCACGGCCGGTAGCCACCAATCTGAAAGGCAACGACAACGAAGTCCGCGCCATCGAGTGCGGCCCGCTGATCGGTGTGGGTTTGCACTTTGGCGACGGTTGCCGCAGTCTCGATCAGTCTTCTTGCGACAACTTCTGAATCTTCCAGCCGCCCAGGATCAATATCCATCAAGGCAAAGGTGCTGTTGGCCAGCGCCGGGAAATGAAGTGCATCGCCCAGGATATTTTTCATGAATATCGTCGAGCCCGCACCGATAAAAGCGATCTTGGTCATGTGCGCCGGTCCTACTTTACGGCACCCAGGGTGAGCCCGGCGATGAAGTGTTTTTGCATCATGAAGAACATGGCCACGGGCGGCAAGGCGGCGATCAGCGATCCGGCAGACATCAGGTGATACATCGCACGAAATTGAGCGTTAAAGCTGGTTATGCCAGCGGTGACGGGTTGGGCGTTTTCGCCCTGCGTCAGAACGACCGCCCAAAAGTAGTCGTTCCAGATAAAGGTGAAGATCAACACCGAAAGTGCGGCAAGTGCTGGTTTCATCAGCGGCAATACTACGTACCAGAAAATGCGCCATTCCGCGACGCCCTCGACCCGGGCAGCCTCGACCAATTCGAAAGGCAGCGCACGGATGAAATTTCGCATGAATAGCGTGCAAAATCCGGTCTGGAACGCGACGTGGAAAAGAACCAGTCCGGTTTTTGTGTTGTAGAGGCCAAGGTCCAGCGTCAGGTCGCGCACCGGAATCATGAGAATTTGAAACGGCACAAAATTGCCAGCGATAAACATAAAGAACAAAAGCAGATTGCCCTTGAAGCGATAGATACCAAGCGCGAACCCGGCCATGCAGGAAAGCGCCACGGCACCGATCACCGTGGGAACAGTAATCAGGAACGAGTTCATGATGTAGCGCGGCATGGATGATGTAAAAACCTGACCATAGTTGGCAAAGAATTCCCAGGTAGTCGGCCAGCCCCAGTAATTGCCGATGGTGAAATCGGTATCGGGGCGGACCGAGAAAAGAGCCACCGCAATCAATGGTGCCAGCCACATAAGCAGCGCCAGAGGCAGCAGAGCTTGATACGTGATCTGCGACGCACGCGAGGTTTTTTCGATGGGTTTGGGGAACATCAGCGTGCGCCTTTCTCGTCTTGATACATCCGCCACAAGAAGTAGCTGATGAAGACCAGCATGATCAGGAACAGGATCACCGAAATTGCAGCACCATAGCCCATTCTGAAGCCGTACTCGGACAGCGACTTTTCGAACATGTAAAAGCTGAGGACGCGGGTCGAGCCGAAGGGGCCGCCGTTTGTCATGATCGAGATCAGATCGAAGCTGCGCAGCGCGCCGATGATGGTCACAACGAAGGCGATGAACGTCGCAGGCCTGAGTTGCGGCAGGATGACGAACCACAGCATCTTCAGGCCCTTGGCACCGTCAAGACGTGCGGCTTCAACCTGTTCGGGGTCAACGGCGTTCAGCCCGGTCAGGTAGAGGATCATGCAATAGGCGGTCTGCGGCCAGAGCCCGGCCACAATGATGCCGTAGGTCGCGTAGGTCGGATTGCCGAGAACGTTGACCGGACCCAGGCCGATCACTCCGATGATCGCGTTGAATAGGCCGAACGTCGGGTCGTAGAACCATGTGAAAACCAGCCCGACGACGATCTGACTGATCACAAATGGAAAGAAAAAGAGCGACTTATAAAGCCGGATGCCCATCACTGTTTGATTGAGAAAAAGCGCGATGAACAGACCCGCAGGGATCGCCAGCAGGTAGAATACTAACCATTTCAGGTTGTTCCACACCGACACGTTAAATGCCTGATCGCCGGTCAGCAGCTTTTCGTAATTTGCCAGACCGACATATTCAGCTTGTCCCAGGCCGTCCCATTTCAGCAGGGATATGTAGAAGCTCTGGCAAATCGGATAGACCACATAAAGCGCAAACATTGCGATGGCCGGCAGCAAGAACAGCCAGGGCGTTACTGCAATTTGATTGCGGGCATACCAGCGTTTCATGGGCAAAATCTCGTGGTGTCGGGCACTCAATTCCCGGCAGTAAGCACCCTAGATGCGCTTTTCGCCAGTGATTGGTTGCAGGGCGGAATGGCTCCCGCCCTGCAAGTCGTTGATTAGTAGACGTCCTGGCGCACCGATTCCAAACGCTCGAGAATATCGTCGAGGTTGTCCGGGAACACCATAAACTCCTGCATGCCTTCCATCGCAGCCTTGGCCATTTCAGCCGGGAAGTCGCGGTCGAAGAATTGAGCAACGCCACCGGGGCTGTTTGTGGACAGCATGGCAAAGCCTTCGTTCAGGAACTTGTCGTTATCGACACCTGACAACGCATTGACCGGCAACTGGCCCAGGTTTGCGCCATTGTTGATCTCGGTCTGCTCGTTGGCTGAAACCACAAAGCGAAGGAACGCGCGGGCGTTGTCCTTGTTCGACGCATTAGCCGGAATGTGGAAGGTATCCGTGGGCGCATCTTCGGCCAAAGCGACACCCGGCGTGATCGGCGGGAACTGGTGGAAGTCCAGTTGATCGTCGGTCAGCCCAGCATCGCGCAAGGGTGCCACAGCAAAATTACCCTTCAGGATTGCGGCAGCATCACCCGAGATCATAAAAGGCAACGATTGCTGCCAGTCCTTGTTCTGGTGATCGTCCACGAAGGCACCCAGGTCGATCAGACGGCGCCAGTTCGCGAATGTTTCGCGCACGCGGTCGTCGGTCCACTCGACCTCTCCGCGGGCCATCGACATGTGAAAGTCAAAGCCATGCGTCCGCATATTCAGATAGTCGAACCAGCCCGACGCGGTCCAAAGCCACTTGGTGCCGATTGTGTAGCACTTGCGTCCCGACGCGATGACTTTCTCGCAATTCGAAACCATCTCGTCGAAGTCGGCAGGTTCGCCGATGCCAAGCTCTTCATAGATGTCTTTGCGGTAGTAAACGCCCCACTGATAGTATGTGTAAGGCACACCCCACTGCTTGCCGTCGATCGTCATAGCGCCCTTGGTGGACGCAAGATTTTCGGCGATCTCGGGTTCGTTCCAGAGATCCGAGACGTCCTCGAAAAGTCCGGCGTTTACGTACGGCGACATTCGGTTTGCGGCATACCATGTCGCAACATCCGGTGCATTCGCGGTAAGAAAGTTTCGGATTTGCGTCTTGTAGGCCTCGCGGTCGATCACTGTGGTTTCAACGTTGAGGTCCGGGTGCAAGTCCTGGAACCGGGCGATCATGGCTTCCATGGTTGCGCGCGGCGCAGGATTTGAAGTGTCGAGGAAGATTTTCAGATCTCCCGAAAGCGAATGACTGCCGGCGAACGCGCCAGCGGTTAACACGGCCGACGTCGCCAATGCTGTTAACGTTACCCTGATTGCTGAGTGCATGGTTTCCTCCCTTGCTGTTCCATTAATTGGAACTAAGTTTTTAATATTGAATTGTTATCGCCAACATGGCATAAATTGTCAACAGGCATTGAGCCGAAGAAACTATAGCCCAGGGAAGACGGAAAGTGCCATCAGAGGTAAAGAAACCTGGTGACGGAACCGTCGGAAAGGCGCTGGACGTCCTGGATCAGGTCGCTGAGATTGGCCGTCCGGTCCGATTTG
This sequence comes from uncultured Boseongicola sp., assembly GCA_964194845.1. Lineage (GTDB taxonomy): Bacteria > Pseudomonadota > Alphaproteobacteria > Rhodobacterales > Rhodobacteraceae > CAXMNX01. The sequence continues at coordinate 5,443 of CAXMNX010000093.1, read as the reverse complement.
GCGAGCTTTTGGATAAAAGCGAATTTCCCAAAGCCACCCTTTATCGTTTCCTGCAGACCCTCACGAGCCAGAAACTGCTCAGCTATAGCGCCAGTGATCAAACCTATCGTCTTGGGTTGCGACTGGTGCAGCTTGCGCACGCTGCGTGGAAGCAATCGACGCTGACACCTCTTGCGCGCCCGCATATCGAGGCACTCGGCGGCGAAGTTGGCGAGACTATCCATCTTGCACAGATGGATCACGGCCAGGTTCTGTTTGTAGACAAGTTCAAGACCGTCGACCAGTTCGAGACGCTGGCGCAGACCGGCAAGATCGCTCCGGGATACTGCACCGGCGTCGGCAAAGCGATCCTGGCGTTTTTGCCGCCAGATCGTCGCCAGCGCGCGTTGATGCAACAGGCGTATATGCAATATACGCCGGCAACCCATTCCAATGCTCAAAGCCTGTCAGACGAGCTTGACCAAATCCGCAAGGACGGCGTCGCCTTCGACCGCGAAGAGCACGAGCGCGGGATAATTTCCATTGCCGCCCCGATCATCACCGATGGCGGGCGGGTGATCGGGGCAATTTCGATTGCGACGTCGACCGCGCGCCACTCGCTTGATGGGCTCGTCGCATTTCGCCCGCCACTACTGGATGCTGCCGAAAAAATCGGCGTCGACGCTGCCTTCTGGCATTTCCCATGAAGATAATTCGAAAGGACGAAGACGTATGTCCGGTGTAACCCTGAAAAATACCATAAAGCGCTACGGTGACACCCAAGTCATTCACGGGGTCGATCTGGAGATCAAAGAGGGAGAGTTCTGCGTTTTCGTCGGCCCGTCAGGCTGCGGAAAATCAACGCTTTTGCGGATGGTAGCCGGGCTGGAAGACACCACGGAAGGAACCATTCATATCGGTGCGCGCGACGTCACGCACATGGATCCGTCCGAACGTGGCGTGGCGATGGTTTTTCAGACCTACGCCCTTTATCCCCACATGACGGTCGAGGAAAACATGGGGTTCGGTCTTCGCATGACTGGGCACCCAAAGGATGAAATTCGCTCAAAAGTTTCCGGGGCAAGCAAGATCTTGCAGCTTGACGAGTATCTCAAGCGTAAACCCAAAGCTTTAAGCGGTGGACAGCGCCAACGCGTGGCCATCGGGCGCGCAATAGTTCGTGGTCCTGAGGTATTTCTGTTCGATGAACCGCTTTCGAACCTCGACGCAGAGTTACGCGTCGAAATGCGAGTCGAGATTGCGCGGCTCCACAACGAGATTGGCGCGACGATGATTTATGTGACGCACGATCAGGTCGAAGCGATGACGCTCGCCGACAAAATCGTCGTGCTTCGAGCTGGCCGGATCGAACAAGCTGGCGCACCGCTAGACCTATATCGCAATCCCAACAACAAATTCGTCGCGGGGTTCATTGGATCACCTTCGATGAATTTTCTCGACGGGAAATTCGCAAGCGGCGGCGTCGATGTCCCGGCATTGCGGCGAACAGTCAGACAGTCGGGTGATCTTGGGCCGGAAGGCGGCGGTGTTATTCTTGGCATTCGCCCGGAGTTTATCGAACTGGATCCATCCGGCGAAACCCACACTGTTGAATTGACCGAGGCGCTCGGCGGTGTTTCTTATGCCTATACTCGGTCAAAAAACGGCGAGCGCCTAGTCGTGGAAGAGCGCGGCGATACCCGCTCGGTGAAGGGCGATACAGTTGCGCTTGTGTTCGACGATGCGCGCGCGATGATTTTTGACAAACAAACCGAACAAAGACTGCGTTAGGCACCGCTATTGGTACTGGGCAGGTTGCCGTGATGCAGCCCGGCTAAACTTCCGTTCAGTGAAAGTGCAGAAATTAGACAGATCAGACGGCCGACTGGCGGGAAATCTTCCTGCGCTGCCGATACAACCTTCAGATCTGTATCAAACAGTATCGCCCGGCCCGGCGGGGATCCTTGATCGCGTGCCAGCAAACGGAATTTTTGCACAACGCATCAGACCCGCCAGAAACAGAATACGCCCCAGGCTATTCCCAGCCCCAACGGCACCCAAAGCGGCAATCCGAAAATCCCAAGCCAGGCCAAAAAGATGTAGGCGGTCCCCAGTAGTGTCATGAAAAGTCTGTCGCCACGAGTTGTGACAAGGCCCAGTGCTCCCAGGCGTTCATCGCCACCGGGGTTCCGAATTTCAAGGATCGTCAGAAGCCCCATCGCGGAAAAAATTCCGATGAACAAAAGGGCCGTCGGCCACGTCCACGCCATCCAACTCAGCATCAGACCCTCCCCAGGGCAAAACCCTTGGCTATGTGGTTTCTGACAAAATAGATCACGATGGCGCCGGGTATTATCGTCAGCGCACCGGCGGCGGCCAGCAAGCCCAGCTCGTATCCAGCGCTTGATGCGGTTCGTGTCATAGTCACGGCAATCGGCTTGGCCTCGACCGCGGTCAGGGTTTTGGCCAAGAGCAGTTCAACCCATGAGAACATGAAACAGAAGAACGCAGTCACGCCAACGCCGGCTTTGATCGACGGCAGGAATATCTTCACGAAAAAGCGCGGGAACGAATAGCCATCGACATAGGCCGTTTCGTCCAGCTCTTTAGGGACACCGCCCATAAAGCCCTCCAAAATCCAGACCGACAGCGGGATGTTAAACAGCGCGTGCGCCAACGCCACGGCGAGGTGGGTGTCGAATAATCCAATTGCAGAATACAGTTGAAAGAACGGCAGTGCGAACACAGCGGCCGGGGCCATGCGGTTGGTCAAGAGCCAGAAAAACAACTGCTTGTCGCCCAGGAAACGATAGCGTGAAAACGCGTAAGCCGCAGGCAGCGCGACTGTGACCGAGATCACCATGTTCAATGTCACATAGATAATCGAGTTTATGTAACCCCAGTACCAGGTCGGGTCGGTGAATATCACCGCGTAGTTTGCCCAGGTAAAGGTTTGTGGAAACAGCGAAAACCCGGACAGAATTTCGTTGGTGGTCTTGAAGCTCATCGCCACCAGCCAATAGATCGGCAGCAGCAGAAACAGGATGTAAACGATTGGAATCAGATAGCGTTTTTTCATGGTCTCGCCCCTCTAACCGTCGTCTTTCGTCATCAGCGTATAAAACAGCCAACTGACGAACAGCGTGATTGCGAAATAGATCAGCGACATGGCCGCCGCCGGACCGAGGTCGAACTGACCAAGCGCGATCTTGACCAGGTCAATCGACAGCAGGGTCGTCGAATTGCCGGGCCCGCCACCTGTCAGCACGAAGGGTTCGGTGTAGATAATGAAGCTGTCCATGAAGCGCAGCAGGATGGCGATGGTCAGCACCTGCTTCATCTTGGGAAGCTGTATAAAGCGAAATACCGACCAGCTTGATGCGCCGTCAATTCTTGCGGCCTGATAATAAGCATCCGGGATCGACACCAGCCCGGCGTAGCACAACAGCACCACCAGCGAGGTCCAGTGCCAGACATCCATGACGATGATGGTGGCCCAGGCGGCAAACGGATCCTGGGTCATGTCATAGGTGATGCCCAGCGTGTGGTTCAGGAAATAGCCAAGCAGGCCAATATCGGGCAGCGTGAATATGTTCCACATCGCGCCGACCACGTTCCAAGGGATCAGCATCGGCAGTGCCATTGTCACCAGACACACCGGCACCCAAAACCCTTGGCGCGGCATCGCCAGCGCAATGATGATGCCAAGCGGGATCTCAATGGCCAGAATAATGCCGGTGAACAAGAACTGTCGGCCCAATGAAGCGTGGAAGCGCTCAGAGCGCAATATCTGCTCGAACCAGTCCAACCCTTGCCAGAAAAACAGGTTGTTGCCAAAGGTTTCCTGCACCGAATAATTGACCACGGTCATGATCGGGATCAGCGCGTTGAACGCAACCAGCACCAGCACCGGCAAAACAAAAAACCAGGCCTTTTGATTTTCCGATTTCATGGCGTCGCTCCTTGCGCTTGGCTGGCAATCCAGCCGTCGACATAAAGCCGGGTTTGGTTCTGTTGCAGAGTCAGATGCACGGTGTCACCCTGGGCAGGCACGTCGCCTTCGACAATTGCGTTCATCCGGGTGTCGCCGATGACGGTTTCAACCACACTATGGCGGCCGACATCCGATACCTTGCGAACCTTGCCTTCCAGCCCGCTAGCGCCAATAGTGACAAATTCGGGCCGCACGCCGATCTCGGCTTTTCCACCAGCCGAGCCTGAAATTGCACCTTCCAACGGCACGTTAATGCCGTTGAAAAACGCACCGCCATCACGAACATCACAGGGAAGAACGTTCATTCCGGGGGATCCGATAAAATGGCCGACGAATGTGTGCGCTGGCCGTTCAAACAATTCGACCGGGGTGCCGATCTGCACGATTGTGCCCAAATCCATAACCACGACCTGATCGGCAAATGTCAGCGCCTCGGTCTGGTCGTGGGTGACATAGATCATCGTTGCGCGGACCCGCTGGTGCAATTCTTTGAGCTTTGAGCGGAGCTTCCATTTCAAATGCGGGTCGATCACGGTCAGCGGCTCGTCGAACATCACGACATTGACGTCTTCACGCACCAGGCCGCGCCCCATGGAAATTTTCTGTTTGTTGTCAGGGGACAGTCCTGCAGCGCGGGTGCCCAGCATCTCGGACACCTCCAACATTTCAGCAATCTCATTGACCCGCACGTCGACCTGGGCTTGCTCGACGCCCCTGTTGCGCAACGGAAAGGCCAGATTGTCATAGACCGTCATGGTGTCATAGATCACCGGAAACTGAAAAACCTGCGCAATGTTGCGTTGATCAGGCGGCAGACCGGTGACGTCCGTGTCGTCGAACAGAATGCGCCCCTCCGACGGGATCAGCAGCCCGGAAATGATGTTCAGCAGCGTTGATTTCCCGCACCCCGATGGCCCCAGCAGCGCGTAGGCGCCACCGTCCTGCCAATCAAGGTCTATCTCTTTCAGCGCATAATCATCGGGACCGCCGGGGTCGGGCATATAGCTGTGCCGCAGTTTTGAAAGCGTGACCTTTGCCATAACAATTCCCTCAGGCGACCAGCGATCCGTCTGGCGCAAAATAGAAGCACCGCGACGCATCCATGAAGAATTCGTAATCCTCGCCAACCTTAAACGGGTGAACCCCATGGGCCAGCGATACCCAGCTTTCGGCGCCAAGGCTGAAATGCGCGCTACTTTCCGACCCACTCAGCTCGGTCACCAGCACGGTCCCCACCATCGGCACATTTGCCTCTGCTGTTGCGACCGGTGAAACATAATTGGGGCGCACCGCGACTGTGTAGTCACCATCGCGCAAGTTGGCGGCATCACCGCTCAGCGTCCATTTGACATGCGCATCCAGCCGCGCCTCGTTGCCCTTCTTGGTCACTTTGGCGTGGTTGATCGGCGGGTCTGAAAACACCGCGGCCGCCATCAGATTGGCCGGGTTGCGGTAAATCTCGGCCGTGAG
>CAXMNX010000092.1:0-4086 GCA_964194845.1 uncultured Boseongicola sp. | reverse complement strand
GAATGGATCGATTTCCGCAAGTCCGATCTTTATCGCAACCGCGTTTCCCCCGCCTATGATCGCAATGGCTGCAAACGCCAAAAACGTCCTCGTGTCCTGGCGGCCGTTCATTGCCGAACACCTCCCTTCGAACTCCTATGAAACACGCTGCAAGTGGAACTCTACTATTTGACTGCCGTGCAACCAATCATTTCGATTTCCGCGTTCCGTTTGATCCCACCGGCCGGCGACGCCAGCTTCGGGCTCAAAACGGCCGTTCGCTGCGGATGCATGATAAGCGAACGAACCAATGTCAGCTCTGGGCTCGTAGCAGTCATTCGCTGCAGAGCGGCGCACACAGGCTGGATGAATGTCTGCTCTGCGGACAAAGCCGCCGTTCGCTGCAAGTGCACCAAAAGATGGGTTTCCAATGTCTGCTCTGAGGACCAAGCGGACATTCGAAAACTTGCAGTCTTACCGCCAGCGGGCAGCGCTCAGATTTGAAATTAGCGCATTTCTGCGCATCTCGGTTTCCTCGTTTATCCGATCCATAGCCGGGTTAGGTGTTCACCGATCCGCCGTCCACAACAATTGTCTGCCCGGTCACAAAGTCACTGTCGGATGACGCCAAAAATATCAATGCGCCAAGCAAATCTGTAGGGTAGGCGTCGCGTTTCAGCGCCCGACTTGCAACAACGCCGGCGCGGGTCTGTTCGATATGTTCGGCATTCTCAAGAACGCTGTCCGAAAGCGTCAGGCCCGGGGCAAGCGAATTCACGCAAATGCCGCTTTCGCCCAGCTCGCGTGAAAGCGCCCGCGTCATTGCCGACAGCGCGCCTTTCGAAGCGATATAATGCAGCATATTTGGCAGGCCTTTGTAGACCGTCCCGGAAGTGATGTTGATGATCTTTCCGCGGCCTCTGGCTTCCATGCCCGGAGCGGCAGCTTGCACCATATTGAAGACCCCGCGCACATTGACGGCCATAACCTGATCCCAAAGCTCGGCGGAAATATCTTTGTATGACTGCATTACCAGGGTCGAATAGATGGCGGCGTTGTTAACCAGTATATCGACGGGTCCAAGAAGGCGTTCAGTTTCTGTGACCGCGTGCTGAGCGCTTTCGGTATCGGCGACATCGGTTTCCAGAAATACCCCACCGATTTCAGCCGCGATGCCGCGACCATCGGCAACATCAGCGATCGATACTTTGGCGCCTTCACCGGCAAGTGCTCCGGCAAATGCTAGTCCAAGGCCCTTTGCGCCGCCGGTCACAAGGCAGACAATATCGTCCAAGCGCCCGGTCATCCTGTCGGAAGCCGTCCGAACTCGGCATAAATGTGTTTGGTTTCCATGAAGTCCGATAGCCCTTCTAGTCCGTGCAGCCGCCCCATCCCGCTTTCGCGATAGCCGCCGGTTTCTGCCTCGGCAAACAGTCGGTTATGGCAATTGATCCAGACCGTGCCCGACTTCAATGCGCGTGCGACGCGGCGGGACCGGGCGTGATCGCGGGTGTGAACGCTAGCCGCCAACCCGTATCGCGTTGAATTCGCGCGGATAACCGCGTCTTCTTCTGTGCCAAACCGTTCAACGATGCCGATCGGCGCAAACAATTCTTCCTGCACTAGCCGGTGTGAGACATCTTCAACTTCGTAAAGTGCAGGTGTTACGACGTTCCGCTGCGGGTGTCCCGCCATCACTTGCGCGGGCAAAATCGTGTCGCCCATCTGGGCCGCCGACGCGGTGTTCCTTTCGTAGCGTTCAGCACTTTTGAGATCAAAAAGCGGCCCCATGCGCACGGACGCATCCATTGGATCACCCACCGTGACGGCCCGCGCCGCTTCGACCAGTTTGGGCACCAAGGCGTCCCATGCGTCTTCTTGGACCAGCACGCGCCCGATCGCCGTGCACATCTGCCCGCAATGCGGGATCAGACCGTTCACAACTTCACGGACCGCAGTCTCCATATCCGCATCTGCAAATACGATTGCTGGTGCCTTGCCGCCCAATTCAAGCGACAGGCGCTTCAGTGTAGGCGCCGCACCAGCCATGATCGCCTTTCCTGTAGCGGACGAACCAGTGAAACTGATCACATCGACATCGACATGGGTGCAGAGCATTTTCGACGCGTCAAGGTCGCCATGCACCATGTTGACAACTCCGGGCGGCAGCGAAGGGCATGATGCCAGGCATTCGGCGAATATTCCATTCACACTGCTGGTCTGATGCGCGCCCTTGATCACCACGGTGCAACCGGCGGCCAATGCCGGTCCGAGCGACCGGATCAACAAGGTCGAGGGCGCATTCCAAGGCACAATGATCGCGGCGACGCCCACAGGCTCACGCGCGAATATGGATTGCTTGCCCTCGTCAACATCGGTCACCCGTCCGAATATGGCGCGCGCCAGACCGGCGTAATAGCGTGCCTCGCTGATGGCCGCGTTCGTTTCATGAACGCAATGCGCCAGCACCTTGCCGTTTTCGATGGCGATATGACGGGCAATCTCGTCTTTTCTCGCTCGGATGGCGTCTGCCAATTCGAACAAAACCTGTGCGCGCAACCTTGGGGAATGCGCCCAATTGGATCGGTCGAACATTCGGCGAGCAACGGCGATGGCAGCCTGGGCTTCATCCGATCCGCCCATCAGAAAACGTGCGTGATCCTCGCCGCTGTAGACCGCGACCGTATTTGCCACGGGTCCGCCTTCGGTCCAAGCGCCCTCGATCCAGTGCCTCACGGTATCCACGATGAATGCGCCTCCTTCGTATCGGTGCAATCAGCCAAGTCTGTAATACACATAGCCCGTGAATCCCGCGAACGTCGATTGCCGCTGAAATCTGGCTTAGAATGCGATTCGCAGCCCACGCATCGGGCGTCAACGCAAACAGGGGGAAAGACGGGTGAACGTTCACACGTCCGACGAACCGGTCACCACCGGTCTTTATATCAATGGCGAAGCAAGACCCGCGCAGCAGAACCGGCTTTACGCCATCCACAATCCGGCGCGTCCCGATGAACTGGTCGGACAAGCCGCGGCGGCGGATGCCAGCGATGTCGATGCCTCGGTCAGGGCAGCTCATGCGGCTTTCACGGCCTGGTCAGCACTCAGCTATCAGGAACGTGCGGCCTATCTGAGGACCATCGCTGAAAAACTCGTCGCCGATGAGGCCGATGTCGCGTATCGCTCGCGGCTTTTTTGCCGGGAACACGGCAAGATCATCAAGGAAACGTTGCTGGAGATGTCGCGCTTGGGCGACCGGTTCCTGTTAAGCGCCGCCTACGCCGATAGACTGGCCGCTGACGAGAATATCTCAGGTCCGCCGTTCGACACGATCATCACCCGTCAGCCGCGCGGCGTTGCCGCACTGATCGTGCCGTGGAACTGGCCGCTATCGATACTTGGTGCAAAGCTGCCGCAAGCGTTGATGGCCGGAAATACGGTTGTGGTAAAACCCAGCCACAATTCCGCACTCGCCCCATCGCTTACACTGCGGCGGATTGCCGAACTGCTGCCTCCGGGTGTGGTCAACGTTATCACCGGCGCGGCCTCAGAGATCGGTGATCCACTGGTCACACACCCGTTGGTCCGGTTTGTCAATTTCACCGGTTCGGTCGATGTCGGGCGGCATGTCATGAAAATGGCGGCCAACAATATCACGCCGGTGACGCTGGAGCTTGGCGGAAACGATGCGGCGATTGTCTGCGAGGACGCCAATCTCGACCCCGGCGCGTTCATGCGGATGTATATGGGTGCCTTCATGTCGTCGGGACAGATCTGCATGGCGCTGAAACGGCTATACGTCCATCGCGCGCGTTATGACGAAGTGGTCGAGGGGCTGACACAGGTTTGCAACCGCATGGTCGTCGGTGACGGGCTTCTGGAAGAAACGAATATGGGGCCGGTTAATAACGCCAAACAGCATGGCACGATCACCGGGATGATCGAACAGGCCAAGGCGGCTGGCGCTGATGTGCATGAACTAGGGCAGGTTCCAGACGAGGAACTTTACGCCAAAGGCTATTTTCAACGCCCGACTCTGGTCTTTAACCCTGACCCAGATCTGAACATCGTGAAAGAAGAACAATTCGGGCCTGCCCTGCCCATTCT
>CAXMNX010000091.1:0-16362 GCA_964194845.1 uncultured Boseongicola sp. | reverse complement strand
GCCGAAAGAGCTGATCGAGGGCCTGATGGAAGGTTTGCGAAAAGCTGGTCTTGATGTGCCCGAAGAAGGCGCGGAATTTGGCACCCCGCCGGACTGATTGAACCGATGCAGAGACACCAGGCGAAACTAGAATATTGAATTCGAGTATTCAAATACCACTCAAATAGGCCCCGTTTCCCTAGGTCCGGTTTGTCCGCAGAGCAGACCTCGCGCATTTTCAGACAGGCGTCCGCTTAGTGCGTCGAAGCGGACATGGCTTTCATTGTCTGTTTATAGGTCCAGAGCCTGGATAATTGGTGCGCAGAAACTGGCCATGCAAAACCGATCCGCCCACTTAACGAGGTCGATTACTCGCACATCATGGTTGGTTCTTTGAAACCGATAACAGTGAATGAACTGTTTGAGTTTGGTTTGGCAAACAAGGTGTATAAGCAGTCCCAATTAGAAGTTGTCCCGCCATAAGTTGTCGCGGTCAAATATGATCCCGACCCGTAGATGTTTGTGGTCGTTGGTGATGTGTAAGTTTGGCTGCGAGACCACTGAAAAGCAGTCCGCCCGTCGGGCAACATGGGCAAAAGTCGTCCCAAGGGCGCAATGAACAAAACGACAGCCATCGCCATGGACGGCGGGCGTAGCAAAGATAGGTGCGGAAATTAGAGACTTAGGTGGTCTAATGGGTGGACAGAAACTATTAAATTTTTGTTAACCAGCTGAATACCAACGGAAAAATATAAAATATTGGTGCATCTGACCGGAAAAGAATACCAGATGCTGGAGCTTCTTTCGCTCAGAAAGGGCACGACGCTGACCAAAGAGATGTTTCTCAATCATCTTTATGGCGGCATGGACGAGCCCGAGCTGAAGATCATTGATGTCTTTATCTGTAAACTTCGCAAAAAACTGAGCGAGGCCACGGACGGCGATAATTATATCGAAACCGTATGGGGCCGGGGATACGTGCTTCGCGACCCTGAACCGCTGGAAATTGACGACGAAGGACCGATTGCCGCGACGGCCTGATCGGACATTAGCGGGCTTCATGCTCTGGACCTTGCCCGGACCCGATCCTATCCATTGGGAAATGGGTCCGGGATTCGGGGATGGCGAAGCGCAAACCGGTTGAAAGTCTAAACGAAAGCAAGGCGGCAGTTGAGCTTGCCGAACTTGCGACGCTTTTGGCTGAGGCTAACCGGGCTTATTTTCAGGAAGATGCGCCGACGCTATCGGACGCCGACTATGACACTCTGAAGCGACGAAATGCGGCGATCGAGGCGCGGTACCCGCACCTTAAACGCAAAGATTCCCCATCCGAACACGTAGGCGCGGGTCCCTCGGACGGCTTTCAGAAAGTCACGCATTCGGCGCCGATGCTGTCGCTTGGCAATGCGTTTGACGACGAAGACGTCCGCGATTTCGATATTTCGATCCGCAAATACCTGGGGTTGGGGACGGATGCGCCGCTGGCCTATACCGCCGAACCAAAGATTGACGGGCTATCGTTGGCGTTGCGTTACGAGCACGGTCAATTGGTCCATGCCGCGACGCGGGGCGACGGCAGAACGGGCGAGAATGTCACCGAAAATGCCCGAACGATCGGGGATATTCCCGACCGCTTAGCGCGCGCGCCCGATCTTCTGGAGGTTCGTGGCGAGGTTTACATGGGTCACGACGATTTCGCGGCATTGAATGCGCGCCAGGAAAAAGCGGGCGAAAAAGTATATGTAAATCCCAGAAATACCGCTGCCGGGTCGCTGCGCCAGCTTGACCCAGGCATAACCGCCGCGCGCCCGCTTCGATTTTTCGCTTATGCTTGGGGCAGCCTGCGCGCGCCACTATCGGACACGCAAATCGGCGCGATCAAGGTGCTTTCCGCGCTTGGGTTTCAGACCAATCCGCGCACCCGGGTTTGCGATGGGCCCGGCGAAATGCTGGCGCAGTACCGCGATATCGAAGCGGTGCGCGCGACGCTTGGGTATGACATCGACGGCGTGGTTTATAAGGTTAACGACCTGAGCTTGCAGGCGCGACTTGGCTTTCGGTCAACCACGCCGCGATGGGCGATTGCGCACAAGTTCCCGGCCGAGCTTGCCTGGACGCGGCTGGAGGCGATTGACATTCAGGTCGGTCGGACCGGCGCGCTTAGCCCGGTGGCACGGCTGAAACCGGTCACTGTCGGCGGCGTGGTGGTGTCAAATGCGACGCTTCACAACGAGGATTACATTGCTGGGCGGGATGCGAACGGCGAGCCAATCCGCGATGGCAAGGACATCAGGGTTGGCGATTGGGTTCAGGTCTATCGCGCCGGTGATGTGATCCCGAAGGTCGCGGATGTGGATCTCTCGAAGCGCTCAGAAAACGCCAAAAAATACCGCTTTCGCGAAACCTGCCCGGAATGCCAGTCTGATGCGATTCGCGAGCCCGGCGACGCGGTGCGGCGTTGTACGGGTGGGGTCATTTGCCCCGCGCAAACTGTCGAAAAGTTGAAGCATTTTGTTGCGCGCGCCGCTTTTGATATCGACGGGCTTGGCGCCAAGCAGGTGGAGCAGTTTTTCGTCGACGGTTGGATCAGGGAACCGGCGGATATTTTCACGCTGGAGGACCGATTCGGCGAAGGTGACGACGCGCTGTCCAAACGCGAGGGCTGGGGCGAGAAATCGGCGCTCAAGCTTTTCGATGCGATCCGTGAGAAGCAGCGCATTCCGTTGAACCGGCTAATCTTCGGGCTGGGAATTCGGCACGTCGGCGAAAGTGCGGCGTCACTTTTGGCGGGGCATTATGGCACATGGGAGGTTTTCGAGGATGCAATGACCGCCGCCACACCGGGGACAGGCGAAGACTGGGACGCGCTTTTGGCCATCGACGGGGTTGGGCAGGTCATGGCGACGTCGGTTGCGACGGCCATGCAAAGGCAGGCCGAACGGGCGTCGATCGACAGGCTGGTCGCGCTGCTGGACGTTGAAGCGGCGAAGCCGCGCGGTGCCGTGGAAAGCCCGGTTGCCGGCAAGACCATCGTATTTACCGGCACATTGGAGCAGATGACCCGAGCCGAGGCCAAAGCACGCGCCGAGGCACTGGGCGCCAAAGTGTCGGGGTCTGTTTCGGCGAGAACCGATCTGGTCGTGGCAGGGCCGGGGGCCGGATCGAAGGCGAAAAAGGCTGAGGATCTGGGGGTTGAGGTCATCGACGAGGCGGGTTGGCTGGCGCTGATCGGATCGGCATGACCGGGCGGCCGGAGGTTCTGTTTCCGCTGTTCTCGACGCTTGAAACGCTTCCGGGCGTCGGTCCAAAAACCGCCAAGCTACTCGCGAATATGGATATTCAGGCACCGCGTGACCTGCTGATGACCCTGCCCACGGCGGGCGTTGACCGGCAATTGATGGGCAGCGTTCTGGCTGTCGTGGCGCCCCAGACTGTGACGGTGGACATCACCGTTGAGCGCCACCGCCCGGCAGGGCAGAAGGGGCGGCCATACCGCGTTGACGTGTCGGACGCGCAAACAACGTTTCAACTGGTGTTCTTTCATGCGCGACCGGATTTTCTGCTTGGGCAATTGCCCGAGGGAGAGCGCCGCATCGTGTCGGGCCGGATAGAGATATTCGACGGCATTTTGCAGATGGTTCACCCCGATCACATCCTGAAGATCGAAGATGCAGGATCGCTTCCGCAGTTCGAGCCGGTTTATCCGCTGACCCAGGGCGTTACCCAGAAAACGATAACGCGTGCGATGTCGGGCGTATTGGAGGGGTTGCCCGATCTGGCGGAATGGATTGATCCCGATCTGGTTGACCGCGAAAACTGGCTGCCCTGGGCGGCGGCCGCGAGGGCCGCGCATCGGCCAGACGGAACGCTGGATCTATTGCCGACCGCGCCGGCGCGCGCGCGTCTGGCCTATGATGAATTGTTTGCCCATCAGGTGACGCTGGCACTTGCACGCGGTCAACGGCGTCGGCAACAGGGTATTGCATCGGCTTCAACGGGCAAGCTTCAGGGGCCGGTGCTTGCGCGTTTGCCGTATCAGCCGACCGAGGCGCAAATGCGGGCTATCAGCGAAATTCAGGATGACATGGCAACGCCCGAAAGGATGAACCGGCTGCTTCAGGGCGATGTCGGTTCAGGCAAAACACTGGTCGCTTTGATGGCGCTTTTGACGGCGGCCGAGGCGGGCGGGCAGGGCGTCATGATGGCCCCGACCGAGATCCTGGCGCGCCAGCATCTGGTATCGCTGAGGGCACTCTCCGAACCTGCCGTTGTTGTGGTCGAGATATTAACCGGACGCGACAAAGGTGGCGAGCGCGCCGCGAAGCTGGCAGCGCTTAAGGCGGGAGACATTCATATATTGCTTGGCACCCATGCTGTATTTCAAAAAGACGTGGAATTTCAGGAGCTTCGCGTCGCCGTTATTGATGAGCAACACCGGTTTGGCGTGGCCCAACGGATGGAGCTTGGCAAGAAAGGTGTCGCGGCAGACGTGTTGGTCATGACTGCAACGCCAATTCCGCGATCACTGAGCCTTGCGCAATATGGCGATCTGGACGTGTCGATATTGGACGAAAAGCCGCCCGGGCGGGCGCCGGTGACCACGGCGCTGATCTCGGCTGGGCGGATGGACGAGGTCATTGCACATTTGCGTGCGGCGCTGGCGGAAGGCAGGCAGGCGTATTGGGTCTGTCCATTGGTGGAAGAAAGCGAGGTCAGTGATCTGGCCGCCGCCGAAGCCCGGTTTGCCGCTTTGCGTGTGGCGTTGGGCGAGGGCGTCGTTGGACTGGTTCACGGCCAATTGCCGGTGCGCGACAAAGACGCGGCGATGGCGCGGTTTGTGGCGGGCGAGACAATGATTCTGGTCGCGACGACGGTGATCGAAGTGGGTGTGGACGTTTCGAATGCGTCGATCATGGTGGTCGAGCGCGCGGAAAGTTTCGGTCTTGCTCAGCTGCACCAGCTTCGCGGTCGTGTCGGGCGGGGAAGCGAAAAGTCGACCTGTTTGCTGATGTACCAATCGCCGCTGTCAGAAGGTGCGCGGCGCAGATTGGAGATACTGCGCGAGACCGAGGATGGATTTCGCATTGCCGAAGAAGACCTTGCAATAAGAGGCGCTGGCGACGTTCTGGGAACCGCGCAATCAGGGTTGCCGAGATTTCGCGTGGCCGATCTGGAGCGCCAGGCGGCACTGATGGCCGTGGCACAGCGCGATGCCCGCCGATTGGTGGGCGCTGACACAACGCTGGAGAGCGAACGTGGCCGCGCAGTGCGGGTGCTTCTTTGGCTGATGGAGCAGGATCGGGCAATCCGCATGATTTCAGTGGGTTAGCCAGACTTTCACACATTGTTCACTTTTGTTCGCAAAAAGTTCTTTACAATCGGTCTTAATTTTGAGAACAAAGAGGCAACACAGCCCGCCCGCTGACTGACCCGATAAGAAGGAAATATTGAGATGTTCGAGCTAAAAGACATGGTTTCGCGAATTGCGCCGACTTTGGTTCTGGATTTTGCCGGTGCGGTGGCGCTTGTTTCGCTGTTCGTCGTTGTTTTGACGCTGCCGGGATTTTCCTGACTTCTTTCTGCCTGCGATCTGGAAATCCGGCCACGCATCCTGTCCCCAAGCTTTGATGCGATGACACTGTCCCGTCGTAAGCGACCCCGTCCCGGGGTCTGGGCCGGACCCTGAACCAGATACGCCACTAACGCCGCCGTTCGAAAGAACGTGCGGCGTTTTTTTTGCGAGGATTATGTTCAGAAATTCGGCGGCTATGCACGGTCTTTTGTCGCCTCGGCCTCGGCGAAAGCCTCGGCGGTTGCGTCGAGCGCGAGCATGATAGAGGCATGGCGATTGCCGAATTGCCGTGCCGGTTCCAGGACCGCGTAACCATCAAAGGGATCCGCAGGTGCGGGGCCATTTTCGGTTAGCATTGCGCGCACGCCGCGGCGTGCCGTCTCAATCTCAGCTTTTGTCCGGCCGATCACATTGCGCGCAAGGATGGCCGCTGCCGCCTGACCAAGCGCGCAGGCTTTCACGTCCTGACCATAATCGGTAATTCGCCCGTCTTCGGTCACCAAATCGACGGTTACGGTCGAACCGCAAAGTGGTGCGCGTTTCTTGACGGTGGCCTGCGGCGCCTCAAGGCGTTCGGTCAGCGGAATATCCGCCGCCAGCGCGAGGATGCGCGCCGAATATAGCTTGATCAGATCGGTGTCGGCCATGGGTTTCCCTTGACGTTCCAGCCCATTAGATAGGAGGAACTGTGTCTTTTGAAAAGGATTGGCTGATGCCTTTCGATCCAGCGAGCCTGGCATACAACGATCAGGGGTTGATCCCGGTAATTGCCCAGGAAGCAGAGACCGGTGAGGTGCTGATGATGGCCTGGATGAATGCCGATGCAGTCGCGCACACGCTGGAGACCGGGCGGGTTACATATTGGTCGCGGTCGCGACAGGATTTCTGGGTGAAAGGCAAGACATCGGGGCACGTGCAGGACCTTGTCGAGCTGCGCGTGGATTGCGACAGGGATTGCCTGTTGCTGATCGTTCGCCAGACCGGGCCTGCGTGCCACACTAATCGAAAAAGCTGTTTCTTCACCGGCGTGCGTGATGGTGAGGCAGTGGAACTGATGCAGCCAATCTAGGCGCGCATACTAATGGGCAGCGCCGCTCCTTGCTCGCATTGCTCGCCCCCCTTGGGATATTTCTGAACAGAAGAAGATCAGAGGCCGACCATGCGGCGGATGTCGTCTGGTGTGACGCCCGCGTCGCGATAGGTACGAATGGCACGGGCGTCGTCGCGTTTGGCAAGGCGTTCTCCCGCATCATCGCGGATCAGTCTGTGGTGGTGGTAGGTCGGCGTCGGCAGGCCAAGATAGCGTTGCAGGACAATGTGTATTTTCGTGGCTTCGAACAGATCCTGGCCCCGGATCACATGGGTGATGCCCTGTTCGGCGTCATCCATCACGACTGAGAGGTGGTAGGATGTGCCCATGTCGCGGCGGGCGAGGACGACATCGCCGACGGTTTCGACCATGGTACGGTCGGTGAAGGTAATAGTGCCGGTTTCGCCATTTGGGCCGCTGCCGGTTTCGGTGAAGAAGGCGACGTTTTCTCCACCTTTTGAGGAAGTTATGCGGTGTTCAAGAACGCCGGGTCGGGCCACGGCATGGGCCATGTCGAGCCGGAACGCGCCATCAGTGGGCATCGCTTGATGGTCCCAGGCGGATTTCCGGTCGCGGCAGGTTCCAGGGTAGAGGACGCCATCGGGGCCATGAGGGAGTGCGCCTTCATTCGGGGCTTTGGCTGCTTCGAGAATGTCGCGGCGATTGCAGGTGCAGGCGAAAACCTCGAGCGCGTTCCAGAAATCTTCGATCTGGGCGCGATAGACGTCGAGGCGGTCGGATTGGCGCATGACAGGTCCATCCCAGCTAAGGCCCAACCAGCGCAGATCCTCAAATATCAGGTTTTCCCATTCTGGCCGGGCGCGGGTCTGGTCGATATCTTCGATGCGAAGGAGGAAGTCGCCACCCGCAGCACGGGCCATGTCGTGGGCAAGAATGGCTGAATAGGCGTGGCCAAGGTGCAGCGGCCCGGTCGGCGACGGCGCGAAGCGGGTTATCACGTCTTTTGAAGGACGTAGACGGTGGAGCTCATGTTCTTGGCGGGCAAGTGAGGCCCGTCCTCTTCGAACATCATTTCAATATCAGGCGCCAGCACGGCGACATCAAGCTTGTCGGTATAAGCGCGGTCCGCAAGCGTCGCCTCATTATAGCTGAACGCCAGAAGGCCGCCGGGGCCAAGTGCTGCGATCAACAAGTCAAGCGTTTCAGGCGGGGCGGCGCCTAAGCTGACGACGCCTGTGGCAGTGATGAACGAATAATCGCCGCGCTTGATATGACCCATCGAGCCTGGCTCGCCCTTCCAGACCTGGCGATAAACCCCGCGCGCTTCGGCTTGCTCGAGCATTTCGGGCGATATGTCGGTGCCGTCGATCACGTCGAATCCGACGGCCTTGAGCGCCATTCCCGAAAGCCCGGTGCCACAGCCGAAATCTAGCACCGGCTTAAGGACATTTGCCCCGCATTGACGAAGTGCCACGGCAATTCGCGCCGGCGTTGCATAGCCCCATTTGGCGACGTCCGCGTCGTAATTTCCGGCCCAGTTGGCATAGATTTTACGGGTTTCTTCGACCGTGCGTTGGGTCCAGAGGCCGGTGGGGGTGGTGTCTTCATCGCTCATGGCACCAGACTATTTGAGCGGGGCGCAAGCGTCCAGCGGGCAGGGCTGCGTATTTTCAGAAAAAGTGAAGCGTTATTCTGCCGCTTCTGCGCCAGTGGTCGAGGCCACAAGCCAGTCGGCCCAATCGGTTTTCGCGCGATCAGTGTAAGCCTTGTAGCGATCCCTGCGGCCACGGCGGCCACCTTTGGCGTCAACCGGCGGGAATAGCCCGAAATTGACATTCATCGGCTGGAACGTCTTTGCATCCGCGCCGCCGGTGATGTGGGTCAGAAGGGCGCCCATGGCGGTGGTTGAAGGCACGGGCGGCAAAGTGGTGCCGCTCAGTTCCGCCGCCGCCAAGCGACCGGCCAACAGGCCCATCGCCGCACTTTCGACATAGCCTTCGACGCCGGTGATTTGCCCGGCAAAGCGGATAGTCGGTCGCGATTTCAACCGTATCTGGCCGTCGAGCAGCTGCGGCGAGTTCAGAAATGTGTTGCGATGAATGCCGCCAAGGCGCGCGAAGCTGGCGTTCTCAAAGCCGGGTATCATCCGAAAAACCTGCGCTTGCGCGCCGTATTTCATTTTGGTCTGAAATCCAACGATGTTGTAAAGCGTACCAAGCTGGTTGTCGCGGCGAAGCTGAACGACGGCATAAGGTTTCACTTCGGGATCGTGCGCATTCGTCAGACCAACTGGTTTCATCGGGCCAAAGCGCAGGGTTTCGCGACCACGTTCGGCCATGACCTCGATCGGCAGGCAGCCGTCGAAATATCCCGCCGTTTCGCCTTCCTTGAACTCGGTCTTTTCCGCGCCAAGAAGCGCGTCAATGAACGCCTCGTATTGGTCCCTGGTCATCGGGCAGTTGAGGTAGGCGGTGCGTTCTTCTTCCGTGTCACCTTTGTCATAGCGCGACTGACGCCAGGCGACGTTCATGTCGATTGTGTCGGCATAGACGATGGGCGCGATGGCGTCGAAAAATGCCAGCGCCGCTTCGCCGGTCTCGGTGCGGATTGCTTCGGCCAATGCGTTACTGGTCAGGGGCCCGGTGGCGATGATCCAGTGGCCACGCTTCGGCAATGTTGAAATTTCGCCCAGATCTATGGTCACATTCGGGTGTTGCCTTAGACGTTTGGTAACAGCTTGGGCAAACCCGTCGCGGTCAACCGCAAGCGCACCGCCCGCAGGCAGGCGATGCTGGTCGCCCATCGCCATGATCAGCCCGTCGGCCTGGCGCATTTCCCAGTGAAGCAGGCCAACGGCGTTTTGTTCGTCGTCATCGGAGCGAAACGAGTTTGAACACACCATTTCGGCCAGGTGCCCGGTCTTGTGCGCGAATGTTTCGACCTCGGGCCGCATTTCGTGCAAGACGACCTGAAGACCGCTTTGGGCTGCCTGCCAGGCCGCCTCGCAGCCCGCAAGGCCACCGCCAATAATGTGAATGGTTCCGCCCATATCGGGCGATGTAGCGCCGGAGCGGCGGTTTGAAAAGGTGTCAGGACGCCCGGACGTGATTTAAATCTTCGACAAACTGGGCCTTGCGTGAATTGCCTTTGCTGGTGCGACGGGCATCGGCCACGGCGACTGAGGCCAGAATCTGGCTGGTATGATCGGATGTCTGGTCATTATCGGGCGCGCCGCTGGGCGAATTTCGCAATACCGCCGTGGCGTCGTTTTCCGTTGCGTGCTCGGTTTCGGCGTAGGTCAGGATCAATGCACCAATCAGCGCCAGATCGCGCCAGAAACCGCCCAGAACCTGCGCGCCTTCAGACGAAAGCATAGTGACGTAGCTGGCCCAGAATATCACGATGGCAAGCAATAGTGCTGCTGCGCGACGGTGAATGCCCACCAAGATGAGGCTGGCGAGGCCAAAAACAACTACGCCGCTTAAGATGCGCGCGGCAACCCAGGGCATGAATGGTTCGGCCAGGACGGTAACGTCGGTGCCGGGTATCACGCCGATTGCCAATGCCATGAAATATGACACGATCAGCAGCCTGACGGCGGAATGGCCGGATGCGAATTTCTGCGAAGTGCGAGCGGCAGCCTTCAACATGTCGAGGTCCCCATTGGTTTGTCGGACAACATTGCCCGGAAGAACTCGACACTCAGTTTACAAAGCCCGCTGAGCAATTGGCGAACCCCCGCAATGTTTTGGGCAAATGGGGCGATAACTCGACGAGACTATGGCAGGGAAGTGACGGCCGATTTTCGCGGCTTTTTTACCATAGTCCGCGTCTGACGAGGGGTGCGACGGGATCGGACACACGGAAGGGCCGCGTGGCCGGGTCGGTGCCACCCGAAGCGCCGAATTCAATTGTCAGCCCAAGCCCAAGCCGGGTTTCGCCGGCCGTTCCATCACGACCGCCAAGATCGCTTTGCGTCAGGCTGGCATAAAGGCCCCAGGGGGCACCCTCGGGGCTGTAATGCGCCCGGACGCCGACTTCGTATGAGATGGCCTAGAAAGCTGCTTCGTCGAACTCGGCAACGTCAAGAAAGGCTTCAATTTCAAGCGTCGGATTGACCGCATGGGCCAGCGAGACGCCTGCGAAAATGAAATCAAGCCCACCGGCGTCGGCAACGCCAAGGCCGGTCCGGGCTTCAAGGGCGGTATCAAGACCCAACGACAACATGCCTTCGACACCAAGCGCACCCCAGGTCATGGAACTTCCATCCACGTCTGAAAGTGTTGCAAACACACCGTATTTCTGACCAGGTTTGGGAGTCATGTAGAGATGCGCGCCCAATTGGCCGATCAGCCCGCTTGATGTGTCGGAAAACCTCAGATCGCCTTGCAGTCCATGAAACGACGTGACCCTGACATCGACGCTGACACTGGCCGCAGATTGATAATCGCCGGCTTCATCCTGAATACCGCCAATCCCGATGGTGGTGCCCTGAATTCCGAGGCTTGACTGTGCTGAGGCGTGAGTGGCGGCGAAAACTGCGGCAGCTATAAACAAAAATTTAATCATGAACCATCTCCGAACTGTGCCTGGCAGTGCTGCCACCCATGACCTTTTTTTGCAAAGAATCAATTTTAAGAAAAGTTCAATCTTAATAAATGGTTAACAGCTGAAGCTGTTAATAATCGTTAACGTCGGCGGATGTTGTGGCAGTTCGGGGTGACCAAATTGGAGGCGAAGCTACTGATCGCCTTGGCTATTCTTCGGACGCCTCAAGTGATTCGTCATCTGTCTCGTCGTCATCCTGATCGGCAATCCAGGCCACCGAGACGACCTCTTCACCTTCGGAGGTGTTGAAGACCTTGACGCCGCCTGCTGCGCGCGAGCGGAAAGAAATGCCCTGAACAGGCACGCGAATGGACTGACCGGTCGAAGTGGCGAGCATGATCTGATCCGTGACCACGATAGGAAAGCTTGCAACCAGGTCGCCGCCGCGCATCGGCGCATCCATTCCGCGAACGCCCTGACCGCCGCGTCCCCGCACCGGATAGTCGTGGCTGGACGAAAGCTTGCCGGAGCCGTTCGAGGCGATCGTAAGGATCAGATCCTGCGCTTCGAGCATTTCCTGATACCGTTCGTCAGTGAGTACAGCCTCGTCGGTCGTTACTTCTTCGTCGTCTGATTCCAAATCTTCATCTGCGCCCAATTCCGCGCGATAGCGTTTCAGGAAGGTGGCCCGTTCATCCGGTGTCGCTTCGAAATGGCGGATCACCGACATCGACACAACGATATCCCCTTTGGCCAGCCTGATCCCGCGTACGCCAACCGAGCCGCGCCCCACGAAGACGCGCACTGCGGTGGTCGCAAAACGAATGGCGCGTCCCCGGGCGGTGATCAGCATCACGTCGTCGTCTTCGGATGCGATCCGCGCATTCACCAGGCTCACGCCCTCGGGCAGTTTCATTGCGATCTTGCCGTTGGATTTAACGTTGGTGAAATCGCTAAGCGCGTTGCGTCGGATGTCGCCGGTCGATGTCGCGAATACGATCTGCAACTCGTCCCACTCATCTTCGTCGCGGTCCACGGGCATCATCGCCGCGATTGATACACCGGTGGGAATTGGCAGGATATTGACGATTGCTTTGCCTTTGGACGTGCGGCCACCAAGCGGTAGGCGCCAGGTCTTCAGCTTGTAGGCCATGCCATCTGTGGTGAAGAACAAAAGCTGCGTGTGGGTATTTGCGACGAAGAGGCTGGTGACCACGTCGTCATCTTTGAGCGTGCCACCGGAAAGCCCCTTGCCGCCGCGCTTCTGCGAGCGGAAATCTGCAAGCGGCGTGCGTTTGATATAGCCCGATTGCGTGACCGTCACGACCATGTCTTCGCGCTCGATCAGGTCTTCGTCTTCCATGTCACCGGACCATTCGACGATCTCGGTGCGGCGGGGGACGGCGAAATTCTCCTTCACCTCTTTCAGCTCACCCGAAATAATCGCCATGATCCGCTCGCGCGAGCCGAGGATGTCGAGGAAATCCTTGATCTTACCCGCAAGCTCTTCCAACTCGTCGGTGACTTCCTTGACGCCAAGCTGGGTCAGGCGCTGAAGGCGAAGTTCCAGTATCGCGCGGGCCTGGGCCTCACTAAGGTTGTAGGTGCCGTCCTCATTCATGGTGTGCGACGGGTCGTCGATCAGCTGGATATAAGCGGCGATGTCACCGGCGGGCCAGCGACGGTTCATCAGTTTTTCCCGTGCTTCTGCCGCGTCGGCGCTGGCGCGGATACTCGCGACGACCTCGTCAACGTTGGATACCGCCACCGCGAGCCCGCACAGGACGTGGCTGCGCTCGCGGGCGCGTCGAAGCTCGAACGCGGTGCGGCGCGCGACCACTTCCTCGCGGAATGTGAGGAAGTGGGTGAGGAAATCGCGGAGCGTCAGCACTTCCGGGCGGCCGCCATTGAGTGCCAGCATGTTGCAGCCAAACGAGGTCTGCATCTGGCTGAAGCGATGGAGCTGGTTGAGCACCACATCGGGCGTCGCGTCGCGCTTGAGTTCGATCACCACACGCACGCCGACCCGGTCGCTTTCGTCCTGGATGCCGCTGATGCCTTCGAGCCGTTTTTCGCGAACAAGATCGGCGATCTTTTCGATCATCGCGGCCTTGTTCACCTGATAAGGGATTTCGTCGAGGACAATGGCGAAGCGATCTTTGCGAATCTCCTCAAACCGGGATTTTGCGCGGATGATGACGCTTCCACGGCCGTCGATGTAGGCTTTCCGCGCGCCAGAGCGCCCGAGAATAAGGCCGCCGGTCGGAAAATCCGGGGCAGGGACAAATTCCATCAGCGCTTCGGATGTAAGATCGGGGTCGTCGATCAGCGCCAACGTGCCGTCGATGACCTCGCCCAGATTGTGCGGCGGGATGTTCGTGGCCATGCCCACGGCGATACCGCCCGCGCCATTGACCAACATGTTCGGGAAACGCGCGGGCAGAACGGAAGGTTCCCGGTCTTTGCCGTCGTAATTGTCCTGAAAATCGACTGTGTCTTTTTCAATGTCGGACAGTAGATAGGACGCGGGCTTGTCCATCCGGACTTCGGTATAGCGCATGGCGGCGGGGTTATCGCCGTCCATTGAGCCAAAATTTCCCTGACCATCAAGAAGCGGCAATGACATTGAAAACGGCTGCGCCATGCGGACGAGCGCGTCATAGATAGCGCCGTCGCCGTGGGGGTGATATTTTCCCATTGTGTCGCCAACAGGCCGCGCGGACTTGCGGTAGGACTTGTCCGGAGTGTTGCCGCTTTCGTGCATCGCATAAAGAATTCGGCGATGCACCGGCTTTAGTCCGTCACGCAAATCCGGGATCGCACGGCTGACGATAACCGACATCGCATAGTCGAGGTAACTCTTGCGCATCTCGTCAGCGATCGAGATTGTCGGGCCGTCATAACGTGGCGGATCGGGCGCGGTTTCGTCGATGTTTTCAGGTGGTTCCGGCGTATCGGTCACGTGCTGCTCGCTTGAATTTGAGACCGTCTAGATGTGGTTACTATCCTTCTATCAGACCGCTAGACCTAGGTGCAATGGCCCTCTGCGCGCAGTATTGGCAGCCGACCCGCCACATTGATAACACATTGTTTTCATTGAAAAGTAACAAATGCTGTGGCTCAATTTAAGTGTCCAGCAGTATGTGAGGTAAAAATGTCTGTGTCGGAAACCGAGTTGATGCTCAAGGGCTATGGGCTGACGACGGCGGAATTCTATTATCGAATGCCGGATTTTCAGAGTGTTCTGAACACGTTTGTCTGGCAGGAATACGACCTTGCGCCGGATCATCCCAAGCTTTTCAAGTTCATTGAATATTGGCAGGATGAGATCGAAGGGCCGCTACATTCGGTCCGGTTCGTGCATCGGAAAATGCTGGCACCAGGTGAATGGCGAAACGTGACCGGAGAATTCACGCTGCACTAAAATATGCGATGGCGTTAGGCGGATTTTAACGCGCAACCGCCACGATTTTTCGTACGATAAATCGGGGGAATTGTCGGCGGGTTTTAGGGAGGATCAGCCGCAGGGCCGGCAGGCGCGCGCGATGCGTTCGATGCAAACTAGCGCGAACGCGGCTCAGTCCCGGCGCAGTGCCGCGATCCAAAGCCCCGCGAGCGCGACCGACAATATCGCATTCCACCCCGCCATGCTGACGCCGGCTAAGGCCCAGGCAACCTGGTCGCACATCACAATGTCCACAGGCGCGTCCAGTGACAAAAGTTGATCCCCCGAAAGCCCGCCCAAGGCGTTTCCGCCGCCCGTGCAAGAGGTCGGGCCTTGCCACCATTTCAACTCAACGCCCGCGTGGTAAAGCCCAAGGCCGGCGGTTGCGAGCGCCGAAATTGCGCCCAGGATCCCCCAAAGGGCAAGCGGCCCCGTCAATGCCACCAATACGCCTGTGCCAACAGCGAGCCCGTGAGGCCAGCGCTGCCAGATGCAAAGCTTGCACGGCGCATACCCCAATGCCTGAAAAACAAATGCACCAAGCAAAAGCGTGAGCGATCCGGCGGCGGCAGTCAGCATCAATTGTCGACGTGTCATAGGTACCTCAGAACATAAAATCCGCCGAGCAGAAGCACGATGAAAAGCGTAAACAGAAGGCTCAGATACTTCTCGATAAACATGCGGATCGGCGGACCAAATTTCCACAGAAGTCCCGCCAGCACAAAAAATCTCAGCCCGCGCGCGATTACTGAACTGACAATAAATACAGGCAATGACAACCCGGTCCAGCCCGACATTATCGTGATGACTTTGTAGGGAAACGGCGTGACCCCTGCGATCAGCACCGCCCAGACGCCGTAGTCGTTGAAGCGTTGGTTGAAACTTTCGACCGCTTCGGTATTGCCATAGAAATCGAAGATCGGTTGCCCAAGGGTGTCGAAAAGTGCCGCACCGATAAAATAACCGAAAAGCCCGCCCACGACCGATGCAATAGTTGCCACCAAAGCGATGATCCACGCCCGCGATGGGCGCGCCAGGATCATCGGGATCATCAGAATGTCCGGCGGGATCGGAAAGACCGAACTTTCCACGAAGGCGACGATCGCCAGCGCCCAGATCGCGCGCGGATGCGCGGAAAGCGATAGGGTCCGATCGTATAGCCACCTTATCATGCGCGCTGCCTCATTTTGCGAAACCTAGGCCACAACGGGCACGTTGCCGTCAAGGGCGGCCCGTGCGAAACTTGCGCGACAAGTTAACTGTGAGTGCGTGCCATGAAGTGGCGTGGGCGGCAAAGATCAGGTTCGGCTCGCACGAGCACGGCGATACTGCCGAAGCGATGAACGCCGCAAAACAGATTGGCGACGATACTTTGCAGCGCAATGCCGGACGTGTGCCGCAGCGACACAGTTTTACCCAAGGCACGTCCGAACAGCGCCAGCGCTGGTTCCCGGCAGGCTACCAATCCGGTGAAATCAGCGACTGCGATACCTTCGGGGCCGATCAGCTTTAAGACTTCAACTCCCGCCAAACGCGCGCTAAGAAACCCGAGGTGTGCCCGAGTGGCGGAATGGTAGACGCAGCGGATTCAAAATCCGCCGATGGTAACATCGTGGGGGTTCGACTCCCCCCTCGGGCACCAGAGATCCATCCAGAAAGACTGACCTGCTTGCCGCAACGTGCATCCTTGGTCTTGCAAAATCCGCGCCATCATGTCCTGAAAGCATCATGAAAAGATTAATCGCAATCATAGCGGTCAGTGCTGCC
>CAXMNX010000090.1:0-3674 GCA_964194845.1 uncultured Boseongicola sp. | reverse complement strand
CGAAAAACCGCGATTGAGTGCTGCATCGTTTCGCGAAACCCGGGTCACCTGCAAATTTGGCGTCGCGATGGTGCCCGGCCCGCAACCGCGCTTCGTGATCCTGGTGCCCAGCTTGAACCCGTCGGAGATTTTTGCTGGCATCGCCACCGCAATAGATATCGGTATCGGGCTTGCGCGCCGCGGGCAGTCGGTCTTGTTCCTGGCAACCGATCTTCCCGTTGCAAGCCGCGACCACACGTTTGATTTTATCGCTGATCGCGCCGGGGCGGCGCAGGGTTCCGCGCCGTCGGATATCACTGTTGCGTGCGGCGTGACCGAGCCAAAGATTGACTTTCACCCACAGGACCGGTTTCTGGCCACAGCTTGGTGGAGCGCGCATCTGATCGAAGGCATCCTCGGTCAGGGCGGATTTTCCGACCGAAAATTCTACTATCTGATTCAGGATTACGAGCCGGGTTTCTATCCCTGGGGCGGCGAATACGCCGGCGCGCTGGCCAGCTATCAGCTTGATTTTTCGCCTATTTTCAATTCGATCCCATTACAGCGCCATTTCGAGGCGCTTGGCCTGACACCAAAGTCCGGCGCGGCGCTCACTTTTCAGCCGTCGATTGATCTGGGTCGTTACCAGTCCCTTAAGCGACAAGCCCGTGAACGGCGACGGTTGGTGCTTTACGGTCGCCCGGAAGTGCCGCGCAATATGTTCGCCACCGCTTTGGAATCGATCGAGGCCTTTCTCGCGCTGGAAGAACTTGGTGTCGGCGAGGTTGAGCTTCTAAGCGTCGGGCTGGCGCATCCGGATGTCAATATTGGTGGCGGTCAGCGGCTGACCAGCCTCGGGAAAATACCCTGGGCCGACTATCCGCAATTTTTGTCCACGGTTGATGTTGGGCTATCGCTGATGCTGTCGCCGCATCCCAGCCACCTTCCGCTGGAAATGGCGGCAGCAGGCGCTCGGGTCGTGACCAATACATTTGCCGCAAAAGACCTCGGTCTGCTTACGTCTTCAATACATTCAGTTGCACCGACCGCGAGCGAAATATCGCGGGCATTGTCCGCAGCCTGGAAAGCTGCGCCCGCAACCACCGCGGAAAGGAAGTTTGATCTCAATCCCCTGGGTGCCCCACTCGAAGTGGTGCTCGATGCGCTGTTCGACGAACTGCGCCCACAAGGGATCGAACTGGCAAAGGCCGGATGAGTGACGCCGTGGTAAATCCGCCGACCCGCGTGGCCTCGGGCGTGCCGTCCGAACTTGTGTCTTCGGCCCACCCGGACGGGTCCAAAAGCCAAAGCCTGCTGAAGGCCTCTCGCACTCGATTGGTTTCGATCCGTGCCTGGGTCTATGACCACGCGATTGTCGATCGCGTGGTCGCCATGTTGCTCGCGCCCGCGGTGGCCATCCTACTTGCAGTCATTTGGCCGATTTCCCTGATATGTCATGGTCGGCCGTTTCTTTATGGCGCGAAACGCATGAAGTCGCCAACTCGCGAGTTTAGCCTCTGGAAGGTCAGAACGATGCGCGCGGACAACGGCGCGGCGCTCACGGTATTGGGCGGTGATCAGTTTGCGCGCGTAACCTTGCTCGGGCGGATATTGCGCCGCACCAGACTGGATGAAGTTCCGCAGGTTTTCAATATATTGGCAGGCGATGTTCGTTTCATCGGGCCGCGCCCGCCGTTGCGAAAATATGTCGACGCTTACCCGGACATCTATGCCCAGGTGCTGGCTTCGAAACCGGGCATCACCGGCCTGGCAACGGTCATGTTGCACAAACGCGAGCGGCGTCTTTTGGAAGCCTGCGCATCCGCGATTGAAACCGACGAGGTATACCGCCGCGCCTGCGTCCCGATAAAGGCGCGGCTCGACATCCTGTATTTGCGCCGTCGGTCGCTTTCCCTGGACGCGTTCGTGATTTACCGAACTTTCGCTGGTTTGCTGCCAGGGAAGGCCGACACGAAACGCAAGGTCAAGGCTCAGGGCATGGTCGCGCGCCCGCCGGCACAACCAGATGCTACCTCGCTAAGCCATTCAGAAGGCGACAGGATTGCCAACAAGGCGGCCTAGGTGCCGGGTCTTGCCGTTCACAATTTGCCAAGCCCCGCGGCCAGCCAAAGCGCCAGGGATCCGCGCCGCGTTTGTCGAATGATCCCGGCGCGGTATAACGCCAGGAGTCTGCCCACTGGCCCAAAATTTCGCGCGCCAAGAAACAGATCAAGTTGGCGCTGGGCATCCGGCGTCATCCACCGCCGCGACCGGTTGAGGGCGGCGGATTGCGCCGCCGTCCAGGCCGCAAGCCGCCCCTGCAACAGCCCATTGACGCGGGATGCGGCTGCCGCCAGTGAATCGTTTGCCCCGATCTGGTTTTCACCGTGCTGGCGATAGAAAAGACAGGGTTCGGCGTCATAAATCATCGCACCACCCGACCCGGTCACCATTTGATAACACCACCAATCATGCGAAATAATCTTGTCGGCGTGGTGGCTTGCCGGTTGCAGGAAATCCAGCGCCGCGCGATTGATCACCATTGTGTTGCCACCGGCAATGTTCTGAACCAGAGCATTCCCGAAGCTGGGTGCGCGCCTAAACAGCAGCGAATTGTGCAACGGTCGCAGGTGCTTGTCAGCAATCGTCGTTCGGCCACCGTAAATACCGGACCCGTCGCACGCCTTTAGCGCCGCGACGGCGCGCGCCAGTTTGTCGGCAAACCAAACGTCATCCTGATCGGAAAACGCGACCAACGGCGCTTTTCCTGCGGCGCGAAGTAGCGAGAGGAAATTGGCAGCCGAACCTTTCCCCGGCCCCCTGAGCAGCGTCACGCGCCGCTCGGGGTTTCGCCGCGCAAAATCGCGCACGATTGCACAAGTATCGTCTGTCGAGCCGTCGTCGGATACCAGAAGCGACCAGTCACCGTGGGTTTGGTGACAATAGCTTTGCAGCTGTTCCGCGACATGAGCTGCACCGTTGAAAGTTGCCAGCAATATGGTGACGTGATCAGCGCCCGGGTGTCGGGGCGGTGACCAGACCGGCAAAGATCGAAGGGACGAAAAATCGCTCATTTATGCACCAGATCGTCTTGAAACCGGTCCAGCAGCATCAGCCCGATGCAAAAAAGCGCGGTCGAAACGCCGAACACATAAACTGCGCTGACATAATCCGGCGCATAGGTCGGATAGATCGCCGCGCGCATTTCACCGGTGATATGGAAAAGCGGGTTCAGGCCAAGCAACGCCTGATACTGATCGGGAACGTCCTCGAACAGAAAAACCACGCCAGAAATAATGAAAAGTGGCCGCGTCGCGATGGCCCACAACCGCTCCCACGCCGGAAAGGCGGTAAAAAGATAGCAATTCATCGCGCCGACGCCTGCGGCCAAGGCAGCAGCCATGGAAAGTGCGACCGCGACGCCCAGCGGATTTGGGTCCGCGCCGGTTCTGAAAGCCACGATAATCGCGCTCAGGACAAGCAGGATGACAAGACAATGCGTGAGCAGGTTCAGACAAAACCGCGCAATCAATGCGTCAAGATACCGAACCGCACCAAAGCTGAAAAGCGGCTTTGAGAACCGAACCGAGGTGGCAACTTTCTGGCTGACGTCGTGAAACAGCATGTAAGGCAGCAGGCCGGTTGCGTAAAAAAGCGCGAAGTTTGTGCCCAACGGTGGTGCGCGAAAGGCCAGC
>CAXMNX010000089.1:0-71538 GCA_964194845.1 uncultured Boseongicola sp. | reverse complement strand
GTGCGCAGCCATGTCTGGCACGACTGGATATTCGTCAATCTGAGCGGCGATGCGCCGGAATTTGAGGACTATGCCGCGCCATTGATTTCGCGCCTTGAGGGTTTGGATTTCCGCAAGATCCAACCGATTGGGACGCTCGACTTCGGCGTGATCGAGACCAATTGGAAACTGATCATGGAGAACTTCATCGAACCCTACCATGTGCAGTTTGTGCATGTTTCGACCACCAGACAGCCACTGGAAGATCACTATACGATTATCGACGGAAATTGCCTTGGCAGCGCGGTCGATCTGAAGGAAGAAAGCGGAACATCCGGCGGTCTGGGGGTCAGTTCACGCTATCTGACTCTGTATCCGAATTTCATATTCGGTCGATATTTCCCCGATCAGCTGGGGGTTTACCTGAACATCCCGCTTGGGCCGGGGCGTATGGCGCAAAAGCGCGTGATCTACGCCACCGAAGGACAAAGCCTGTCGGAGACCGAGGTCGAGGCGCTGAAAACGCTTTGGTGGGATGTCCACAAGGAAGACCACGAAATGGTCGAGCGGATGTATCAGGGCCGCGCGTCAAATGCCGCGACCGATGGCGGCGTCTTGTCGCCGGTCTGGGAA
This sequence comes from uncultured Boseongicola sp., assembly GCA_964194845.1. Taxonomy (GTDB): domain Bacteria; phylum Pseudomonadota; class Alphaproteobacteria; order Rhodobacterales; family Rhodobacteraceae; genus CAXMNX01. Next base: position 70,926 of record CAXMNX010000089.1, on the reverse strand, counting down.
GACAGCGTGCGGGCATTTCAGGAAAAGATTGTCAGCGATCTGATGGCTGCGGATTGATGGAATGGGGGGCAACCACATGAGCAATGACGCCAGTGCCGGCAGGTTCCGGCTGGCCCACACGATGATCCGGGTTCTCGATATGGAGAAGTCCATCGATTTTTACTGCGGAATATTAGGTATGCAGGTGCTGCGCCGCACCGATTACCCGGACGGCAAATTTACCAATACATTCATCGGATACGGACCCGAGGCCGAGTTTCCGACGCTGGAACTGACCGCGAACTGGGATCAGACTGAATCCTACGACAAGGGCAACGGCTGGGGGCATATCTGCATCGAGACCCCGGACGTCTACAAAGCCTGCGAAGACCTGGCCGCCAAAGGCGTCAATATCACCCGACCTGCAGGACCGATGAAAAACGGCACCCGCGTGATCGCGTTCTGCGAAGACCCGGATGGCTATAAAGTCGAGCTGAACGAAAGCATCCTGAAACACCTGGCATAAAGGCACCAATCGATGGGCAACAAACCAAGTCTTTTCAAATTCAATATCGTTCAAGATCGCTATGATAGCATCGGCGAAAGTGATGGCGATACTTACATAAAGCCGCTGGTCACCAGCAAAATTAGCGATTCTATGTGCGGCGGCATCAATGTCCTCAAGAATATCAAGGTTCCGTGGGACCTTACCTGCGATGAACTCATCTATGTTCTTGAAGGCACATTCCGGCTGGTCTGCGACGGCGAGGAATACATTTGCAACCGCGGCGACGTGCTTTTCGTGCCAAAGGATAACCACATCTCTTACGAGGCCGATGATCGCTGCGTCATTTTTTACGCCGCCTACCCGCATAACTGGAAGGCACTTGCCGGTCTGACCCATGTTCCAGGCATTGACCCGGAAGACATGGGTTTCACCGAGTAAGTCGGAATCAATATCTTAGAAGGACGGGATTTATGCCGGACAAGATCTACTACGAGAGCTTTTCAGAAGCCGTTGAGCGCAACCGGCCACGGATCCCGGAGGTCAGAAAGCGGCTGGAAGACGCCGGCGTCAAATACGTGATGGCCGCGTGGATCGACCTGCACGGCATTCCCAAAACCAAACCCGTGCCGATGAGCGATTTTGAGCAACTTTGCCTTGGCAAAGGCCCGCAATTCGCGGTGCATTCGATATCCTACGTCCCCGAATTGTCCCCCGCTGACAGCGATCAGGTCGTCGTTCCCGATCTTGATGCGGTCTATGTCTGCCCCTGGGACAAATCCATGGCGATGATATTCTCCGATCTCTATTGGGAAGGCGCGCCGTATAATGTTTGTCCCCGGCAAGCACTGAAACGCGCGATGCAGGCGGCGAAGGCGCAAGGCTATACCGCCTATGCGGGCGTCGAGCCGGAGTTCATCGTGATGAAATACGATGACGCCGGGCAGCCGGTGAAGGCCTTCGATGACGACCCTGCTGACGGGATACGCCCACGGCGTCAGGCGTTCGGCTATGATGTGGAATATTCCATCAATTCAATGCCCTATCTGAAGGAATTGATCGACATCCTGGAAGACATGGGCTGGAACCTCCACGACGTAGTGGCCGAAGGCGGCTATTCGCAGTTCGAACTGGATTTCCACTATACCAACCTGCTGGAGATGTCGGACCGGCTGGTGTTCCTGCGGATCGTCCTGAAAGAGGTCGCCAAAAAGCACGGCATGTTCGTGACCTTCATGCCCAAGCCGACCATTGGCGACTGGCGGTCGGGCGCTCATATCAACCTGTCGATGCAGCACGAAGATCGCCCGGGCGAAAACATTTTCGGCACGGCGGATGGAAACTGGAGCGACGCGTCACGCCACGCCGTCGGCGGTCTGATGAGCCATGCCGAAGCGATCACGGCGATCACCTGTCCGACCGTAAATTCCTATAACGGGCTGGTTCCGCGGGTTGGAGGATTTGAGGGCGGCACGGTCACCTGGGCACCAACGAATATCACCTATGGCTACAACAACCGGTCGGCGCAATTCCGGCTGCCGCAGAACCGTCACTGCATTGAAAACCGCGCCTGTGACATGACGATGAACGTCTATCTGGCGATGGCGATGACGCTGACATGTGCGGTGAAGGGGATCAAAGGCAAGATTGAGCCGGGCGATCCCACGGATTTCGATCTTTATGCAAAGACCGAGGCGGAGCTGAAAGCGCTCGGCATCCACCGCCTGCCCCGCACCCTGTTCGCGGCGATAGAGGCGCTGCGCAACGACGAGCTTGCCGGGGATGTCATGGGAGAGGTCATGCGCCGGTCCTACATCGAATACAAAAACGACGAGTGGGAACGGTATCATCAGGCGGTTACCGATTGGGAGGTGCAGGAATATCTGAGGCTTTATTAAAATTGACACGCATGGCTCACGCGACCAAATCTATTTCTTTCCGGGGCATCAGCACCGGATCGCGCCTGCCCGCCCCCGGGCGGCCGCGATTCTCGCTCCCGCCCAGGCAGACACGATCCTTTGCGCTTTGCGGGACCGTATCAAAGTCATGACGGATTATGATGTCTTCAAACTTGGCGACCAATCGCTAACCGGCGGCGGCGTCCTCAAAAGGGCTCACTTGGCCTACAAGACCTACGGCACGCTGAACGCCGCCGGTGACAACGTCGTCGTCATGCCGACTTTTTTTACCGGCACGCATCAGCGCAACGAAGGGTTCTTTGGCCCGGGCCGCGCGGTTGATCCGGCACGGCATTTCATTGTCTCCGTCAACCTTTTCGGCAACGGGTTGTCCACCTCCCCCAGCAATGCCGACTCCACGCAAGCGGGCGCGGACTTTCCGGCGATTTCGTTTCAGGACAACGTCGCCTGCCAGCACCGCTTGTTGACCGAGCATCTGAACGTCAACCGGATCGCGCTGGTCATGGGCTGGTCGATGGCCGGGTGCCAGGCCTATCACTGGGCGGTTCAGTATCCCGACATGGTGGTCGCGATCCTGCCGTTTTGCGCGTCAGCCCGAACCTCGCCGCATAATTTCGTTTTCCTGGAAGGTGTTAAGGCCGCCCTTTGTGCTGACGCTTCGTTTCAAGGCGGGCGTTATTCGGCGCCGCCGGTCGAGGGGTTGAGGGCCTTTGGACGGGTCTATGCAGGCTGGGCGTTCAGCCAGGCGTTTTACCGAAACGGGCTTTATCGCGAACTTGGCTTTCAGACGCTCGATGATCTGCTGGAAGACTGGGCCGAGGATCACGCGGCCAACTGGGACGCCAATGATCTTTTGTGCAAGCTCGCGACCTGGCAGGTGGGGGATGTGAGTGCTGGTCCCGATTTTGACGGCAATTTTGAGGCTGCACTTGGGTCTATCCGCGCGAAGTGCATTCTGATGCCCTGCACCCACGATCTGTATTTTCCGCCAGAAGACAACGAGATCGAAGCGCGGTTGATCCCGAATGCAACTTTCCGCCCCTACCGATCCGAATTCGGCCATTGCGCGGCAAACCCCGGCAATGACGCTGGTTTCGCAGAAGCATTGGACGCAAACATTGGCGAGTTGCTGGAGGGCTAGACCAAATTACGTTGGACCGACCGGGTCGTCCGCAACGGATCTCGCCTGCCTCTTGGCGATTGCACGCAATCGCCTGTTTTTCGTGCATTTTGCCGCAATGCACGAGAGGACGCGCGTCACGCCACAGGCGTGCTTTCAGCACGAAGACGGGCGCTGTGCTCGCACCGGCCCGGGCAAACACGAACCTTACGGTCTGGACCCACTAATCCTCCACCATCAGTTCGCTCTGAAAGTCTTTATTACAATGAATTCAAACGGTAACAGAGTGGCTCTATGTCACGTTTGAATGAAGCGGCAGGAAAGGCTTTCAGGGCGAACCCGCAGGGCGCGGCCTGTTTTCACCGCAAGGGCGCACAAAATATACCTATGTGACCCCGCCACATCTTCTTATTTTGCACGCCCTTGCGGCAAAGACTGATCTCGCGCTGATGGCGCAGGTTTAATGGTTCCAGACCCTAGCGCGTGGCGAGGCGGTTCAATCAATGTTTTGTTTTGCCTTGGGCGACGTATTCTCTGAAATGTAAGACGATGCCCTCCTACCCGGGAAACCCTTCAACCTTAATGGGCGTTAACCTTAATGGGCGTTTGAAAGCCTGCCCGGAAGGGTCGATCGAATATCGGGCTCACGTTGTCAAATCAATTTCATCGTTTGTGGAATATAGATCTTGGCGCGCCGATCCTGAACGGCCCCGGAGCTCCGCCCCGGATTGCGGCGGGATTTATCGAATATCGTCTCACGCTAGAACTGCTTTAGCGCTCGAAAATAACCGGAAACCAGTCCTCGCGCAGCGCTTGGCCCTCCGCCATCCCGTGACCGGGAAACGGTGGCGACGTTGGCCCTGGGCGTTCAACATAGCGCGCATCATCGCCGACAAGGCGCAGCGAGAACGCCCGCCGCCGCTGACCCGTTTTGTTGCCGCGCGCGCCATGAAGCGTGCCGAAACTGAACGCCACCGCATCGCCGGGCTCCATCGCCCACTCGCGAATTGTCATTCCTTCGGCGTCCGGATCGGGCACCGCCATATATAGACCTTCATCGGGGAAAAAATCCTCCTCGCTCAGCCACTTGGTGGGCAATACCGGCTTTTCCCAGTTATGCGAACCGGCAACACAGCGAAGCGACGCGTCCCTCACCGGGTCCATCGGTGACCAGAAACTGACCGTCTGGCGGCCCTCGACGAAATAATACGGAGCATCCTGATGCCAGGGCGTTGGCTTTGACGTGCCGGGTTCCTTGACCAGAATATGATCATGAAACATCTGAACACGTCGCGATCCCATCAGATCTGCGGCAACCTCGCCAGCCGGTGACTTGTGAACCGCCGTCGCGAACTCGGGTATCCGGGTCCAGTTGCAGTAATCGTCGAAAAACCGACCGCCCTCGCCCTCTTTCAGGTTTTCGGCGGCATACGGGCCGGGGTCGCCCATGTTCTTTTCGATGCCCGCGCGGATCGTATCGACGCAATCGGCAAACAGGTTCCTGACCAATACCACGCCATCCCGCTGAAAAGCGTCGACATCGGCCTGGGTGATCAATGGGTGCGTCATGCGTGCCTTTTGGGCTTCGTGCGTTCGCCTTGCCAACTGGAACAATCCGCGGACTTCGGCAATGCCGAAGACGTCAGCGTGCATTTATTTCTGCGGCGGTTCAACCACCGCTTTTTCCCGAAGACGCTCACGAGCGGCGACGCAAAAGCGCGTCGATCTCGTCGCGCCTGGGCATTGATGGCGCGGTTCCTGGCCGCGTCACCGAAATGCCAGCCGTGGCAGCACCAAACCGGGCCGCGTCGGCCGGCGTCATTCCTTCCGAAAGACCGACCGCGAAGCCGCCATTGAAGGCGTCCCCGGCGCCGGTCGTTTCCACCACCGCGCCTGCTTCGATTGCGGGCACATGAACATGGCCATTCCTGTCGCCCAGAAGCGCGCCCATTTCGCCAAGCGTGATCAGCGCGGCCCCGACGCCAAGCTCCAGAAAGGCGCCCGCCGCGGCCTTGGCAGACGCGATGTCGGTCACTTTGATCCCGGTCACCGCTTCGGCTTCGGACTCGTTTGGCGTGACAAAATCGCAAAGTCGGAATATCTCCGGCGGCAGTTCCGCCGCTGGTGCAGGGTTCAGGATTGTCTGCGCACCGCCGGACCTGGCGATCTCCAGCGCGCGCATCGCGGCATCGATGGGTTGTTCAAGCTGGGTCACAAATACCGACGCGCTTGCAATCAGCTCCGCGCACGCCTCGATATCCGCCGGAGTGATCCCCATTGCCACGCCAGGGCAGACGATGATCGCGTTGTCGCCCGTGGCCTCTTCTATGAAGATGTAGGCAGCACCTGTGTATTCGTCATCGTGCTGCGACACTTCGGGAATAACGCCGGCTTCCGCCCAGGTCGCCAGCGCAAGTTCCGCAAACGTGTCCTTGCCAAGGCGCGTAAGAAAATGGGTCTTGGCGCCAGCCCGCGCCGCTGCAACCGCCTGGTTCGACCCTTTGCCGCCCGGACCCAGCGCAAAGCTGTTGCCCATGATCGTTTCCCCGATCCGGGGGGCGCGGTCGGCCCGAAACGCGGTATCGGCGACGAAAACACCCAGAATTGCGATATGTCCCGACATCGGACCCCCTTGGTTTGACGTGTCAAACGCCCTTGAATCGTTGCTCATACGCCTTCAGGAATTTCGTAAATCGCTGGTGCGCGTAGGGAATGAACCGGATCTTCTGAATTGGCTCCAACGACAAAGGAAGTGCTGCCATCGCGTATTTGAAATCCGACATCATCAACGTGTTTTTCGTGTCGCCCAGCAATCTCCGAAATTCCGTTTCTCTGCCCTCAGGTGTCTCAAAATCGGCGTTGTCCAGATAATACCCGATCAGCAGGCCCAGTTCGCGGTCGCCAAATTCCGGTTCCGCGATATGGAAATACGGGTATTCCGCCTGCCCGTGGCGCATCACCGTTTCGGCGAAAAGATTTGAGAAGTCATAGGTCTTGTGGTTAAGGCAGGAAAATTCAAAATCAAGCAACTTAATCTCGCCGCTCGCCAGTTTCATGATGTTGCCGTGGTAAGTGTCGTTGTGGCAAAACGTCAGCTCTCCCTCCGGCAAACATCGCTTGACCTTTTCGAGCGTCTCGGGCGCGTATATCTCGCGCAGATCCTCGCAAAGCGCCTGTTCGTTCGCCGGGAATACGTCAATTTGGCCCTCTAACACCTGCTTGCCCAACTGCCCCCATTGCGCGTGCAGCATCTCGAAAAACATCGCGGCTGGCAGCGCTGTAGGCCTGAGCTGGTGAAAGCGATAAAGCTCGTTCGCGATGCCGCGCAGGACGTCGGGTTCGAAAAGGTCGTCGGGCAGAAGTGTGCGCCCCTGGTAGAAGGCTTCGATCCGGCAAGTTTCGTCATAGTGATGACAATGGGCGGCGATTTTGTTCGCACCAAGCGTCAGGAACACCCGCTTTTCGGTCTCGAAATCCAGGATGGCGTTCTCTTTCCCTTCGAGGCGACGATAAAGAACCGCCTGCGGGTCCAATGGGTGAACGTGCGGTTTGGATCGGATGCCCATCGTGAACGAGGAAAATCCCTTGGGATCGTCCATCTCAAAATCTGACATCGAAAGATCAGCCCATTCCGGGAACAGGCTTTGACATTGTGCGAATATTTCCGATTTCATTGGCTCTAAACGCTCCCCCGATGTGCGAACACCATCATTCCCGGCCCCGAAACCCCCGGGCGACCACAAACTTTTCCGAACTGTCGGACCGTGATGCGGGCGGCTTCACGTTAGCCACCGTCTCGAAGCGTTGTTTCAGAAGCGCCTGAAGTCCAGCCTCCGCGCCACCGGCCAGAACTTTGGCGACGAACGTGCCACCAGGGTCCAGCACATCAAAGGCAAACTCCGCTGCCGCTTCAGAAAGCGCGACGATCCGCAGGTGATCGGTTTGCTTGTGGCCGGAACTGGCTGCGGCCATGTCCGATATGACGACATCGGCGTTGCCGCCAAGCCATCCCTTCGCCTTGTCATCCGCGCCGTCGTCAAGGAAGTCCAGCTGATGTATCTCGGCACCGGGGATCGGGTCGACCGCCTGCAGGTCGATGCCCAGCACTTGCCCGACCGATTTGCCCGCCCTGTCGCCCAGCGCATTGACCCGGCGCACCGCCACCTGACACCAGCCGCCCGGCGCACAGCCAAGATCGACAACCCGCGCGCCCGGCACCAGAAATCGGTATTTATCGTCGAGCTCAAGGATCTTGTAGGCCGCGCGACCACGATACCCGTCGTCCTTCGCGCGGCGAACGTAAGGGTCATTCAACTGACGTTCCAGCCAAAGTGTCGAGCTTAGTTTGCGCCCGCGCGCCGATTTCACCTTTACGCGCAGATCGCGGGCACCGCGACCGCTGGTTTTTTTTGCCATTTGGCACACTCCTTGGGTCCAAGCGGATATAGCGCATCCGCGCGCCCGACAAGCGGCTGATAGTTCATATCATGGGCGCTGCTGCTAGTCTTCTATGCGTGAGATTCGCAGAAGCACGTGATGACCAGTCCGCCAGGAACCGCGGGAAAAGCGCATTCGGGAAATCGCAGATAAGGTCGAACGGAACGAAAGGGCAAATCAATGAGTTTGATGCGAGCGACAATAACCGTAACCGCCGCCGTTGTGGCGCTGGCCGCTTGCGCGACGCTTAGCGAAGACGCCTGCCGAGGGGGCAACTGGTCGGATATTGGCCTGCGCGACGGGTCCAATGGTCGCAGCCCCGACTTCATCGACCAACATACAAAGGCCTGTTCGCGCTATGGCATCGCTGTCGATCAGTCGAAATGGGAAGCCGGACGCCAGCAAGGTTTGAAGACCTATTGCACGGCCAGGAATGTCTATCGCGAAGGCGCGAATGGGCGTCGGCTGCGGTCGGTCTGCCCGATCGAGCTGCAAGACGCGCTGGAGCTTGCAAACGAACGCGGACTGCGCTGGCACAGCATTGGTCAGGATATCGCCGATGCAGAACGGGAAATCCGCAGCATCAACAGGCAGCTCGCCTCGCTGGCCGCCGATGATCCCGCGCGAGCGGGGCTGACATCGCAGCGTTCATTTCTGAGGCTAGAAATTCTGCACCTCAGGGCGCGGCGAGCTCGTTACAGGTAGGGATGGCTACCTGGCCGCCCGAAACCAAGCCACAATGGCGCGACGGCCCTCGTCGTCCATTTCAACCGCGTTCGGCGGCGGCATCGCGTGGCTGACGCCCGCTTGCATGAAGATCACTTCGGCGTGGCGCGCGACATCGGCCGTGGTTTCCAGCACTACGCCTTTGGGTGGCCAGCGGATGCCGTTCCACACCGGTTCGCGCGCGTGGCACATCGAGCAATTGCCCTGAACTGCGTCGAACGCCTGGTCAAATCCCTCAGCGGACGCAAACCTCTGTTCATACGAATTCAACTGGCGCGCTTCGCTTTCCTCATAAGTGTCCAGCATCGGCGCGGTGGATAGCCAGGCAATGACCAGGAACAAAATTACAGTCACCAGCCATGTCCATGTCGGATTGCCGCTGCGCGCGTGATGCGCGTTGAAATAGTGCCGGATCGTGACACCCATCAGGAAGACCAGACTGGCGATGATCCAACTATAATCGGTCGCGAACGCCAGCGGATAGTGAATGCTGAGCATCAGGAAAACCACTGGCAAGGTCAGGTAGTTGTTGTGCGTCGATCTGAGCTTGGCGATCTTGCCGTATTTCGGATCGGGCGTGCGGCCCTCCTGCAAATCCTTCACCACGATGCGCTGGTTCGGCATGATGATGAAAAACACGTTCGCGGTCATGATCGTCGCGGTAAACGCGCCAAGGTGCAGCAGTGCCGCCCGACCGGTGAAAATCTGGTGATAACCCCAGGACATCGCGACCAGCAGGATGAACAGCAATACCATCAGAAACGTCGGTTGCTCGCCCAGCCCGGACTTGCACAAGAAATCATAGACCAGCCAGCCGATTGTCAGCGACAGCCCCGATATCAAAATGCCCTGCCAAAGCGACAGATCCGCCTTGGTTGGATCTAGCAGAAATAACTCTCCGCCGACCCAGTAGACGATCATCAGAAGTGCTGCCCCCGAAAGCCAGGTCGCATAGCTTTCCCATTTGAACCAGGTCAGGTGTTCGGGCATTTGTTCGGGTGCGACCAGATATTTCTGGATGTGATAAAAGCCGCCGCCGTGAACCTGCCATTCCTCGCCGTGGGCACCTACTGGCAAGTGGGGCACTTTGCGCAGCCCAAGATCCAGCGCGACGAAGTAAAACGACGAACCGATCCAGGCGATCGCGGTGATCACATGAAGCCATCGGACGGCGAAACCCAGCCAGTCCCACATCACCGCGAATTCATACATGAGGCGTCTCCCGGGGTTTGTTTTCGCCAGACTATGCGCTGTCCTATTATTCTGCTATTACCTGCAAATACCAAGCTGCATCAAAAAAATCAGTATAATGTCCTATCTCAACAACATCCGCACATTCGTTCGTGTCTACGAACTTGGCAGCATGTCCGCCGCCGGGCGCGACCTGCGAATATCTCCGGCGGTGACATCCTCGCGCATTTCGCAACTGGAAGAGCATCTGAGCGTGCGCCTCTTTCAACGCACCACGCGCAACCTGACGCCGACCGAGCAGGGAAAGGCGTTCTACGGCGGCGCGTGCGAGGTACTCGACGCGGTTGAAAACGCCGAAGCGCAGGTCGTCAATATTACCGACAATCCGAAGGGGTCGCTGTTTGTGGCGGCACCATTGGGGGTCGGGCGACGCCTGATCGCGCCGCAAGTGCCTGCTTTTCTTGCAGAATACCCCGAAGTCAGCGTCCGGCTCCGGCTGACCGACCGCAAGGTCGATCTGACCGTCGAGGGGCTCGATCTGGCGTTCTTTCTGGGCCAGCCCGAAGACAGCAACCTGCGGATCAGAAAGATCGCCGATGTGGGCCGGGTTCTGTGCGCCGCCCCCAGTTATATCGGGGCGCGCGGTTTGCCTGCGACCGGCGACGATCTGATCAACGACAAACACGAATGCCTGATTTTGCGATTTCCCGGGGCCACGGAATTTCAATGGCGCCTGATCACTGACGAAGGCCCTAAGCGGTTTCGGGTGTCGGGGCGATACGAGTCCGATGACGGCGACGTCCTGACCGATTGGGCGCTGGCGGGGCACGGGATTGCGCTGAAACCGATATTCGAAGTCGCCGATCACTTGTTGGCCGGGCGATTGGTGCCGGTCGCGGTTGAAACGCCGCCCGAACCGATCCAGATGGCCTGCCTTTTCACGCATCGCCGCCGCCAGGATCCAAAGACCCGGCTTTTCATGGAGTTTATGATCGCGCGGATCGGTGCCGTCATCAAAAAGACCGAGGCGAGCGCTCAGCTGCCGCGGTAGGTCGAAAACCCGAACGGCGACAGTAAAAGCGGCACATGATAGTGCGACGCTTGCGACATGCCGAAGCGGATCGGCACCTGATCGAGAAAGCGCGGGTTTTCTGGCGCCGCACCGGCACGGTCCAGATAGTCGCCCGCGTGGAAAACCAACTCATACGTGCCGATGGCAAATTCCGCTTCCGGCAATATCTGCTCGTCGGTTCGACCGTCATCATTCGTCACCAGCGATTTCAGATGCGTCCGCTCGTCGCCACTGACCCGGTAAAGGTCAATTCTCAGGCCCTTTGCAGGCACACCAAGTGCGGTATCCAGAACGTGGGTCGTCAAGTATCCAGGCATTTCCGGCTCCACCAATTGCCTCGTCATCATCTCGATCTGTTGCACAAACAGCAAACCAGCGCACCCGAAAGACTCTTTCAAAAAAGAATTGAAAAACAGCGTGATTTTTTAAAATTAGAAGTGGGGCCACGAGGAGGGGCAACGGTTGTATCGTCACGCATGCGACATAACCGATCACACACCGGCAGTTCACCTTGAACCTGCCGCGGGCGTTGATTTGTGCCTATTTTCAATCATCTACGCTTCAAAATTCAATGAATCACAAGCGCAGATCTGTCAGCAAATGGCTGGCGCAGGCATCGTTTTCAGGAGGGACAGACAATGACCGATGCATCACTTGGGACACCGGAACAGCTCCGCGACCCGAATTATACGCCGCCGCTGAAGCAGGCTGTGCCGCTAGGCATCCAGCATGTTCTTGCGATGTTCATCTCAAACGTAACGCCTGCGATCATCATCGCGGGTGTCGCCGGGTTTGGCTTTGGATCGCCGGATGTCGGCACGCTGATTTACATGATCCAGATTTCCATGCTGTTCGCTGGCATCGCAACGCTGATCCAGACGATCGGCATTGGTCCGATTGGTGCGAAACTACCCATCGTTCAGGGAACTTCGTTCGCATTCCTGCCGGTTATGATCCCGGCGATGGTCGGCGCGGGAACCGCCGGTCTGCCGGGCCTTATGGGCGGCGTCATCATCGGCGGAATATTCCACTTCTGCATCGGCCTTTTCATCAAGCGCATCCGATTTGCCCTGCCACCATTGGTCACCGGCCTCATCGTGCTGATGATCGGTCTCGCACTGATCAAGGTCGGCATCGAATACGCCGCCGGTGGTGCCGGTGACTTTAACCGCTCGAAGCCGACATGGGGCGGGATCGGCAACTGGTTCCAGGCGCTGGTCGCGATCTCCGTGACCCTTGGCATCAAGTTCTACGTCAAAGGTTTCATGTCGGTGGCCGCCGTTCTGATCGGCCTGATCGCTGGCTATCTGGTCGCACTGGTCATGGGCGATGTCAGCTTTGGCAACGTCGCGGGCGCCGGCTGGTTCGCGGTGCCGCGGCCCTTTGCCTTTGGCTTCGAGATCAACTGGGCGATCGTCATCGGCATGTGCCTGATGGCGTTCATCTCGGCCATCGAAACGGTCGGCGACACCAGCGGGATCACCAAGGGTGGTGCCGGGCGCGAAGCTACTGACGATGAAGTCCAGGGGGCTACGTTCGCTGACGGCCTCGGAACGGCAATCGCCGGGGTTTTCGGCGGCCTGCCCAACACCACGTTCAGCCAGAACGTCGGGCTGGTCGCCATGACCGGCGTGATGAGCCGCCACGTCGTCACTTACGGCGCGCTTTTGCTGGTGTTCGCGGGTCTGATCCCGAAGATTGGCGCGCTGGTCAGCACGATCCCCTTCCAGGTTCTGGGCGGCGGCGTCATCATCATGTTCAGCATGGTCGCCTCGGCAGGTATCAACATGCTGTCGGATGTAAATTGGAACCGGCGCAACATGGTGATCTTCGCCACCTCGCTGGCGGTCGGTCTGGGCCTGCAACAGGTGCCCGACGCGATGACGTTCCTCAGCGATACAATGCGCATCCTGATGACCTCGGGCCTTCTGCCCGCCGCGATCCTGGCGATTGTCCTGAACCTTATCATCCCCGAGGATGACGAGGCCGAAGCAGCCGAATAAGACCGCAATATCATGACAGCCAGACCCCCGCCCTAACCGGCGGGGGTTTTTCTATTTAGGCGCTCGCTGGCGATTAGTCTGCCGCGGCCTCAAGCAATGCCACAATCTCGGAAAAACCCATCGCCCTGGCGTGCTTTAGCGGCGTCACGCCATAACGGTCGCCAATGGATTGGTCCGCGCCCGCATCCAGCAGATGCGAAACCGTCGCTATGTGGTCGGGGCCGCCGTCGCCAAGAATCACCGCCTCGATCAACGCGGTCCATTCCAGATTATTGACGTGGTCAAGCGGCGCGCCACCTTCGATTAGAATGCGGACAACTTCGTGATGGCCCAGATGCGCGGCCGCGATCAACGCCGTGCCATCGTATCTGCTGGTCGTCAGGTCGGGCCGGTTCCCAAGCTCGATGGCGTGCGCGACCAACGCCGGGTCGTTCGCGACGGCGGCTATAGTCAGCACGTCGTATATTTGATAATCCAGCGCGTTCAGGTCGGCTCCCGCTTCGGCCAGCGCCGTCAGCGCGGCGTCTTGCGACGCAAAGGCCGCGACGTGGGCCGGCGTTCGTTGCTTGGCGTCAAGCAAGTTGACGTCTGCGCCCGCATCTATTGCCGCTTCGATTGCCGCGATATCGCCCACGTGGGCGGCACTGTGCAGTTCTGAAAATGCCGCGATGTCCGCCTCGGTTGGCGGCGATTGTGCAAAGGCGGCAAACCCCGCGAACAGGGCTGTAACCGCAATTGCCGATCCAGGAATTAGCCCTCGCCCTTTCAGTGCAACCATCAGAAATCAACCTCGATGGCGACGCCCTTCTCAATCGCAAGGTCCACGACCGTGGCTGCCACTGCCAGATCCTGCAATCCAACGCCGGTGCCGTCAAAAAGCGTGATCTGATCGTCGCTGGCGCGACCGGCGTGCGTGCCGTTGATCACCGCACCCACCTGTTGGATGTCGTCGGCCGTCAGCAATCCCTGCGCAATCGCGTGCTGCGCTTCGCCGATGCTGATCGATTGCGCCACTTCGTCGGTGAAAACCGTCGCCCGCGTCAGCAGTTCGGGCGCCACTTCCTGCTTGCCCACCGTGTCTGTGCCCATGCAGGCGACATGCGTGCCGGGGCCGACCTGATCGGCACCCAGAATGGCATCGAAAGAAGACGTGATCGAGATGATTACATCGGCCCTCGTCATATCGTCCAGGTCGACGGCTTCAAATGGCAGACCCGCCTCGTCCGCCACGGCGGCAAGGTTGGGCAGCATGTCAGGGTGGAAGTTCCAGCCGATCACACGTTCAAAGTCTCGCTGCTCAAGTGCGGACCGCAACTGGAACGTTGCCTGATGACCCGCTCCGATCATGCCGAGTGTTTTCGCGTCCCGGCGCGCCAGGTGCTTGATTGAAACAGATGATGCAGCGGCGGTTCGGAGTGCCGTCAACAGGTTCCCGCCCACCATGGCGCTGGCCCGCCCGGTATCGGGGTCGAACAGAAACACCGTGGACTGGTGGTTGATGATGCCCTGCTTTTCCAGGTTCTGCGGCCAGTATCCGCCCGCCTTAACGCCCAGCGTCAGGCCCGCCCGGTCAAACCCGCCCTTGAACCCGTAAAGCGCATCAACATGGCCGATGGCCTCGCGCACGACAGGGAAGTTGTAAGCATCACCTGCCGCCATCGCGGCGAAAACTTTCTCGACGGCGTCGAACGCCGCCTCCCGCGTCATCAGCGATGCAATCTCGCGCTCCGGAACGATCCACATGAGCTTTGACTTTCTTCTTGGAAAAAATACTTCGGGGGTCGGGGGGCAGCGCCCCCGGTTGGTCGGACCGGCATCAGCCGGTCCGAAACCTCTTAATACGCCTTGCCGCGCGCTGATACCGGCCACAGCGTTTCGACCTTGCCGTTCCGCACGCCCACGTACCAGTCGTGAACATTGGCGGTCGGGTCGCAGTGGCCCGGCACCAGTCGAAGCTTATCGCCAACCGACAGCACGCCGTCGGGGTCTGCAATGACGCCGTGTTCGTCCGAACACTTGATATATTCAACGTCATCGCGGCCAAAAATAACCGGCAGGCCGCTATCGACCGATTGCGCCTTCAGACCGGCATCGCAGATCGCTTTATCCGCTTTCGCGTGGCTCATCACCTGGGTCAGAAGGAAGAAGGCGTTTTCCCATTCGCCCTGGTCGATCCGGTTGCCATCCTTATCAAGAATGCGGCCATAATCCGCGTCCATAAACGCGTAGGATCCGCACTGAAGTTCGTTAAAGACGCCCGAACCCGATTCAAAATAATACGACCCAGTGCCACCACCCGAGACGAGTTCCGCTTCAAGGCCGACCGCAGTCAATCCATCCACTGCATCCCGCACCATCGCAATGGCGATATCCAGCTTCGCTTTCCGGTCTTCATAACTGTCCATATGTTGCATCGCGCCCTGATAGGCCTGAATGCCGGTGAATTTCAGGCCATCGCTGGCCTCCACCGCCTTAGCAATCGCAACAACATCCTCCGTGGTGGTCACACCGCAACGCCCCGCGCCGCAATCTATCTCGACCAATACCTCAAGCTCGGTCCCATGCTTCACCGCTGCTGCCGACAGTTCGGCGACGTTCGCAATATCGTCAACGCAGACGATGATCCGCGCGCCAAGCTTCGGCAGGGTTGCGAGGCGGTCGATCTTAGCCGGATCGCGAACCTGGTTCGAGACCAGCACGTCTTTGATACCGCCGCGCGCGAACACCTCGGCTTCGCTGACTTTCTGACAACAGACGCCAACAGCGCCGCCAAGCTTTTCCTGAAGTTTCGCGACATCGACAGACTTGTGCATCTTTCCGTGCACCCGGTGACGCATACCATGCGCCTTGGCATAATCGCCCATTTTCCGGATGTTGCGCTCAAGCGCATCCAGATCCAGCACCAGACAAGGGGTCTGAATATCAGCCTCGTCCATGCCCGGAACTGCGGGCACATCATAGCCAACCTCAAGCGTATCGAAATTTACGGGAGCGTTCATGGTCTGAATTCCTTCACTTGGCCCAGGGCAGCGCGTCGAGATCGACATTGCCGCCGGTGATGATAACGCCGATCCGCTTACCCGCGAACCGGTCTTTGTTTTTCATGATTGTGGCCAGCGGCACAGCGCTGCTGGGTTCCATCACAATTTTCATTCGTTTCCAGATAAGTTTCATCGCCTCGACGATCTCTTCCTCGGACGCAGTAAGAATGTCGGTCACATGCGAAGACACGAAATGCCAAGTCAATTCTTTCAATGGCACTTTCAGCCCGTCAGCCACGGTCTCGGGCGCGTCATCGGCGATGATGTGACCCGCCTTGAAACTTCGATAGGCGTCGTCCGCCTGCTCGGGTTCAGCCGCGATTACCTGGGTTTCAGGTGCGATGTTGCTAAGCGTCAGGCAGGTGCCCGAAATCATGCCACCACCGCCGATGGGTGCCACCACCGCGTCCAATCCGCCGGTCTGATCCATCAACTCGCGCGAACAGGTGCCCTGCCCTGCAATGACACGGGGATCGTTGTAAGGGTGAACAAAATCGCCGCCGGTTGCGGCCTGAACTTCGGCAAAGACGGCTTCGCGGCTGGAAGTTGACGGCTCACACTCGGTGATCCTTCCACCATATCCAATGACCGCATCTTTCTTCGCCTGCGGCGCGGTGCGGGGCATGACCACGTTGCAGGGAATGCCCCGTCGGCCCGCCGCGTAGCTGAGCGAAAGCGCATGGTTACCCGAGGAATGTGTGCAGACGCCGTTCCGCGCGCCTTCATCCGACAGGCCAAAGACCGCGTTGCTTGCACCGCGAACCTTGAACGCGCCCGCCTTCTGGAAATTCTCGCATTTGAAGAACAGCTCTGCGCCGGTCAGCTCATTCAGGAACGACGACGTCAGAACCGGCGTGCGGTGAATATACGGCCCGATCCGTTCGTGCGCGGCAACCACATCGTCAAATGTAGGGATTTCCATGTTTCTGTGGTCCTTCGTTAAGCTGCGTCCCGATGCGCAAGTGCCGGATGGCCACGATAGTAATCCTGTGCGGCGGCAACACCAGAGCCCATTTTGATATCAAGCCCAAGGTCAGCCATACACATCTCAGCCGTGGCAATCCCGCTCAGCATCATGACCTCGGTCAGACTGCCCAGATGGCCGATCCGAAAGACCTTGCCCGCAACTTCGCCAAGGCCCACGCCAAAGGCGACGCCATAAGTTTTTGCGGCATGGGACACGATGTCGGTGGAATCAAAACCCACCGGCGTTTTGATCGCGCTGACCGTGTTTGAGTAAAGGTCCGGGCTTGCCGCGCAAAGCTCAAGTCCCCAAGCAGCGACCGCCAGGCGAACCCCTTCGGCGATGCGGTGGTGCCGGGCAAAGACGTTTTCCAGCCCCTCGGCCAACAGCATTTGGCAGGAATCGTTCAGCCCGTTCATCAGGCCGACCGCTGGCGTATAGGGATAGGCGTTCTTTGCGTATCCGCTTGCCATATCGTGAATGTCGAAGAATGTGCGCGACAGGCGCGCGGTTTCCACCGCCGCCATCGCTTTGCCGCTAAAGCCGACGATGGCCAGCCCGACCGGCAGCATAAAACCCTTCTGGCTTCCGGTGACGGCGACATCGACGCCCCACTCATCAAACCGGAAATCCATCGAGCCGATCGAGGAAACGCCGTCGACGAACAGCATTGCCGGATGGTTAGCAGCATCAAGTGCTTTGCGCACCGCCGCGATATCCGAAAGGACACCCGTCGCGGTCTCATTGTGCGTGGCCAGCACGACTTTGATTTCGTGCGCTGTGTCCGCCTTCAGAATCTCAGCGAAGCGGTCCGCCGGAATGCCGTGGCCCCAGGGTGTCTCGACAACCTCGACCTCAAGTTGATGGCGATTGCACATGTCGATCCAACGTTGCGAGAACATGCCGTTGCGCGCCGCCAGCACTTTGTCGCCGGGGCTGAGCGTGTTCGTCAGCGCTGTTTCCCAGCCACCGGTGCCGGTCGACGGAAAAATGAACACCTCGGCGCTTTCGCTTTTCAGCACCTTTTGAACGCCCGCAAGCGCAGGTTTCAGAATGGATGCAAATAGCGGCGAGCGGTGATCAATGGTTGGCATATCGCACGCGCGACGCAGCCGCTCGGGAATATTTGTCGGGCCGGGAATGAAGACAGGGTTTTGCAAGCTCATGATCGTATCCTCTGATCTATAACTGGCAGAATACGCCCGATGTGCAGGGTTGGAAATTTTTTTGATTTCGCGCCCTAAAGCTGGATGGTGTGGGAAAATTCATTATTGTCAGCCTCTTATATTTTTCATATCGTGAATATTAATTTCACAAATAAATCCGAGGCTGCTTATGGATACTCAGGACAATGCCACAACCACCCCACGACGCGCGCGTGGCCGGCCTCGCGGATGGCACGACAAGACCGATCAGAACACGATCAAGTCGCTGGATCGCGCAATGATGGTCTTCGAATATCTCAGCGAAACGCCGGGGATGACGCTTTCGGCACTGGCGTCCGAGCTCGCCCAGTCGCCCGCCACGGTTTATCGCATTCTGACAACGCTCGAAACGCGCGGGCTGGTCGAAATGGATACGATCGAGCAGGTCTGGCACATCGGTCCAAATGCCTTCGTAATAGGGGCAAAATTCCTCAAGCGGACGAGCCTTGTGGAACGCGCGCGACCGATTTTGCGAAATCTGATGGACGACACCGGCGAAACCGCCAATCTGGGCATCGAACAGGGCGGATCGGTGCTTTTCGTCAGCCAGGTTGAAACCCACGAAAGCATCCGGGCGTTCTTTCCGCCCGGCACCCTGTCGCCGATGCACGCATCCGGGATCGGCAAGGCGCTTTTGGCGGAAATGGACGATGCGCGACTGGACCGCATATTGTCAAAGGCAAAGCCGGAGATTTTTACCGAACATACAATCTCGGATGTGGACGCCATGCGCCGCGAGCTTCAGGCCACCCGCGAGCGCGGCTTCTCAATCGACGGCGAAGAAAAAACGCTTGGTATGCGGTGCATCGCGGCTGCGGTTTTTGACATCAATCAGGAAGCTGTCGCGGGCATTTCGGTGTCCGGCCCGACCAGCCGCGTTGGGCCCGCGAATATCACCGCGCTGAGTGCTTTTGTCATCGGTGCCGCGAACGCAATTACCGCAGCCCTTGGCGGCAAACCTATTCGGCGGCAGCCTTGAGAAGCGACGGTTGCCCGACAAAAGACCCGGCAGGACGCAGCGCCATGTGCCGATTGACGTCTTTGTAAAGAAGATAGCGGAACCGCCCCGGCCCACCGGCATAGCAGGCCTGCGGACAAAACGCGCGTAGCCACATATAGTCGCCCGCCTCAACCTCGACCCAGTCCTGGTTCAGGCGATAAACTGCTTTGCCTTCAAGCACATAAAGCCCGTGCTCCATCACATGGGTTTCGGCAAATGGGATCACCGCACCGGGCTCGAATGTCACGATAGTCACGTGCATGTCGTGGCGCAAATCCGCGGGATCAAACAGGCGCGTCGTCGCCCATTTGCCGTCCGTTCCCGGCATTTTGGTCGGTGCGATCTCCTGCTCGTTCGTGATGATGACGTCCGGCAAAGCCAGTCCCGGCACCGGCTCGTAAGCCTTCCGTATCCAATGAAAACGCAACGTCCGGTCATCGTTGTTGCGCAATGTCCAGTTTGTATCGGGCGGCAGATACGCGAACCCTCCGGGCGTGAGTTCATGCAAAGCGCCGTCAATCGCCAGTGTTGCGATCCCCTCGACCACGAAAAGCGCCGCTTCTGCGCCAGCATCCGCTTCCGGCTGGTCCGAACCACCCCCCGGCCCAACTTCCATGATGTATTGCGAGAACGTCTCGGCAAAACCGCTTAGCGGGCGCGCCAGCACCCAAAGCCGGGTCAAATCCCAGAACGGCAGTTGGCTGGTAACGATGTCGCGCATCGTGCCTTTGGGGATGACCGCATAAGCCTCGGTAAAGACCGCACGGTCAGTCAACAGCTGCTCCTGTCCCGGGTGACCACCGGTCGGTGAGTAGTAATCAGCAGGCATAATCTTCCTCGAAACGAAATTTACAAAAAATATTATGGGCGGCGAGGTCAGCGGCTGCCACCCGCGAAGCGAAAGCAAGACTATTCGGGATGATTTGAAAATCAGAGCTGAGTTTCCGGATTGACCGGCATCAACAGCTGGAAATTCTCGTGAGTGGTTTAATATCAGGGATGGTACGGGCGACCGGACTTGAACCGGCACGGGCTTGCGCCCCAAAGATTTTAAGTCTCATGCGTCTACCATTCCGCCACGCCCGCATGACCCTTTGCTTAGTGCATATCCGGTTCGAACGACACTGAAATACTCTGCCTCTCGCCTGCGGCTCGAACACGCATTTCGATACGTGGTGTTCCTGCCAAAACCTGAAACGCACAAGGCGGCAAATGTTCGGGGGCAAGATCAGAGCTCTTGGCCCGGATCCTCAACAATATATCGTCTTTCGGGAATCCACGGGTTCATTGCCAACGCGATCCGAAGCACATCTTGCGCTTCATCATCGCGGCCAAGGCCAATAAGCGTCAGCGCCTTGCCCGAAATGGCCGCCACGTGTTTAGGCGACAGCGCGATGGCGCGATTAAGGTCGCCAAGCGCCAGCTCAAAATCCTGGCCGAGGAAGTATGCAAATGCGCGCTGGTTGTAACCTTCGGCGTAGTCCGGACAATAGGCGATCAATTTGTCGAAGGCATCAATCGCAGTTATCAAATTAAACTCCCTGCGAGCCTGCATTCCGCGGTTCAGTAATTCCTGCGACGGCTCATCCGGTGCCTTCGCCCAAAGATCCCAAAGCCGGTCCGAGATTTGCCGCGCCGAGCCTTCATTGGGTGCCACCTGAACCTCTGCAAGCAAGCGGTCCTGCGCATCGGCGATGTCGGGCGACGGCGGGCAGTCTGCCGCGGCAGCGCTCGCAGACATCAGGCACAGGGCGAGAATTGGGTATCGCATCCGCAATAATGGCCCGGTCAATCCGTGCCGGGTCAAGTCACGATCCCGGCATCCTTGACCGCCTGCATCGCGACGTGCGTGGCGGTATGTGCGACATGCGGCAGGCTTGAAATCCGCTCGCCCAGGACGTGCCGATACCGGGTCATGTCCTGCGTGCGAACCTTCAGAAGATAGTCAAAGGCACCGGCAATCATGTGGCATTCTTCGATCTCAGCGACCGAAAGCACAGCGCTGTTGAAAGCCGCAAGCGCGGCTTCGCGGGTGTCGCTAAGCTTCACCTCAACGAAAGCGACATGATCGCGCCCCAAACGGACCGGGTCCAGTTGCGCCCGGTAGCCAAGAATGACGCCGTTTTTCTCCAGCCGCCGCATCCGCGCCTGCACCGGTGTTTTGGATAGCGAAATTCGC
Organism: uncultured Boseongicola sp.; assembly: GCA_964194845.1. Taxonomy (GTDB): domain Bacteria; phylum Pseudomonadota; class Alphaproteobacteria; order Rhodobacterales; family Rhodobacteraceae; genus CAXMNX01. The sequence goes on along the minus strand of CAXMNX010000089.1, from coordinate 49,585 downwards.
CGCGCAAGTTCAGCGACTGTGATCCGGGCGTCAGCCGAAAGTATGTCAAGTATTCGGTGATCTAAATCATCCAGCTCCATAGCCTTACAGCCCGATATCAACGCGAAATATAGTGTTTCCGCCTACGAGTATCTACCATTTAATCCCATTCGCCTACAATAGCCGTGATATCGTGCCCACATGTCTTATCACCACTCTTCGCGATTCGATAAGTTTCCCATCGAAGCGGACGTTGTCGAACAATTGGTCAGGACAGCCGATTTGACCGAGAGCGAGCGCCGCGAGATCGTCAGACAGGCCGCCAGTTTGGTCGCCGAAATCCGGGATGGCGGGCGGCCGGGGCTGATGGAGGTTTTCCTGGCCGAATACGGGCTCTCGACGGACGAAGGCATTGCGCTGATGTGTCTGGCCGAGGCGCTTTTGCGCGTGCCGGACGCGGAAACGATCGACGCGCTGATCGAGGACAAGATCGCGCCGTCCGATTGGGGCCGCCATCTGGGCCATTCGTCGTCGTCGCTGGTCAATGCTTCGACCTGGGCCTTGCTGTTGACGGGGCGCGTGTTGGATGAGACGGGTCCGGGCGTCGCGGGCGCGCTGCGGGGTGCGATAAAGCGGGTCGGCGAACCGATGATCCGCGCCGCCGCCAAGCAGGCGATGCGCGAGATGGGCCAGCAGTTCGTGCTGGGCGAGACGATGGCCGACGCGATGGCGCGCGGGACCGCGATGGAGGCCAGGGGTTACACCTATTCGTTCGATATGCTGGGCGAAGCGGCGATGACCGCGGGCGATGCCGCGCGTTATTTCCGGTCTTACGGCGACGCAATCCGCACCGCCGGGTCGTCGAAAACCGGCGTCAGCGTTGCGGAAAGACCCGGTGTGTCGGTCAAACTATCCGCCCTTCACCCGCGCTATGAAGTTGCACAGCGGAATCGGGTCATGGACGAACTTGTGCCGCGATTGCGCGAGCTGTCGCGACTGGCGGCATCGCTGAACATCGGCCTGAATATCGACGCCGAGGAAGCGGACCGGTTAGAGATTTCGCTGGATGTGATCGACGCGATACTCGCTGACGCCGAATTGGCCGGATGGGACGGGTTTGGCATCGTGATCCAGGCCTTCGGCCCTCGCGCCGCCCCGGTCATTGATCATGTCTATGCGACGGCCCAGCGACTTGATCGCCGGATTATGGTGCGCCTGGTAAAGGGCGCATACTGGGATACCGAGATCAAACGCGCGCAGGTTGACGGGCTTGACAGGTTTCCGGTTTTCACCAGCAAGGCGGCAACGGACGTTTCGTATCTGGCCTGCGCGCGCCAACTATTTGCCATGACCGACCGCATCTATCCGCAGTTCGCGACGCACAACGCACACACAGTAGCGGCGATTGTGCAGATGAGCGACGGTGTTCAAGCCTTTGAGTTTCAACGACTTCATGGAATGGGCGAACAACTGCACGAGATCGTGCGCGCGCGTCACGGGACGCGCTGCCGGATATACGCACCCGTCGGCGCGCACCGCGACCTGCTTGCCTATCTGGTGCGGCGATTGCTGGAAAACGGCGCAAATTCAAGCTTCGTGAACCAGGTGGTGGACAAGGCAATTCCGCCCGAAGACGTGGTGGCGGATCCGTTCAACGCCCTGGGCGCGGCCCGCGCGATCCCATCGGGGCGGGAGATATTTCTGCCCGAACGCCCGAATTCATCCGGGTGGGATTTGACCGACGGTGCAACGCTCGCCAAAATTGACGCCGCGCGCGAACCATTTCGGACGCATCTGTGGACATGCAAGCCGTTGATCGCCAGTGACGCGCCATTCGGCGATACGCTCGACAATTTCAACCCCGCCGACCCGTCTGATATCGTTGGCAAAACCACAATCGCCGATGCCGAAACGGTCGAGGCGGCACTCGCCGCGTCACGGATGTGGGATGCAAGTGCCGGCGATCGGGCCGCCATATTGTCCCGCGCCGCTGATCTTTACGAAGCCAACTCGGGCGAGGTTTTTTCCGTTCTCGCGCGCGAGGCCGGAAAGACATTGCTTGATGCAGTGGGCGAACTGCGCGAGGCCGTCGATTTCCTGCGGTATTATGCGCATCTGGCCGTCGGGTTAAGCGGCGAACCGGTGGGCGTCGTGACCTGCATTTCGCCGTGGAATTTTCCGCTGGCGATCTTCACCGGGCAGATTGCCGGGGCGCTAAGCGCCGGTTGCGGTGTGCTGGCCAAACCGGCTGAACAAACGCCGCTGATCGCGCATTTGGCGGTCAGGCTGCTTCACGACGCCGGAGTCCCTCGCGACGTATTGCAGTTTCTGACCGGCGACGGTGCGACTGTTGGCCGGGCTTTGACATCCGACCCGCGCATCAACGCCGTGGCCTTCACCGGCTCGACCGAAACCGCAAAAGTCATCCGGTCCGCGATGGCCGAGCATCTGGCACCCGGCGCGCCGCTAGTTGCCGAAACCGGCGGCATCAACGCGATGATCATCGATTCAACCGCGCTTCTGGAACAGGCGGTTCGCGACGTTGTTGCCTCGGCGTTTCAGTCGGCAGGACAAAGATGCAGCGCGCTCAGATGCCTATATGTTCAGGAAGATATCGCGGATGCGTTCCGCGAAATGCTGGTCGGCGCGATGGAGGAACTGACAGTCGGCAATCCGTGGCAGCTTTCGACCGATGTCGGCCCATTGATCGACGCCCAAGCGCACGGATCAATCGCCAACAACCTGAAAAATAGCAATATTTCCCGTCAGACCAAAGCACCCGAGACGGGGCATTTCTGCCCGCCAACCCTGATCGAAGTTCCCTCGATCCGCGCGGTGGAGCGCGAAATATTCGGGCCGGTGCTGCATATGGCGACCTTTGCGGCAGAAGAGCTTGAAAGCATAATCGCCGATATCAATCGTACAGGCTATGGCCTGACGTTTGGCCTGCACACGCGGATCGACAGCCGCGTTCAGGAGGTTGTCGAGCAGATCGACGTCGGCAACATCTACGTGAACCGAAACCAGATCGGCGCGGTGGTCGGCTGTCAGCCCTTCGGCGGCGAGGGTCTGTCGGGCACCGGGCCCAAAGCTGGCGGCCCGCTTTATCCCTGGAGGTTCCGCAAGGGCGGCAATCCAATGGCGGCGGCTGTGCGCGATATGCCCGGACCAACCGGCGAGACCAACCGGCTGAGCCTTGTCGCGCGGGCCCCGTATCTGTGTCTTGGCCCCGGGAGCGAGCTGATCGAACGCCAGATTGCGGCGCTTGAGGAAATTGGCGGCCAGGGCACCAGCGCTGACGGGCTTTCACCTGCGGAAGTGACCGCAGCTAAGGACATATCCGGCGCGATCTGGTGGGGCGACGACGACCGGGCGCGCGCGTATTCCAGGGCGCTGGCCGCACGCGACGGCGCAATTCTGCCGCTGATCACCGACGCCCCCCGCATTCTGGACGTGGTTCACGAGCGCCACCTCTGTGTTGATACAACCGCATCAGGCGGAAACGCCGCCCTGCTTGCTGAAGCTGCAATCGCTTGACGCCGACCTGCGGACAAGGTCCGTTGGACCAATGTTTCCGATCCGCGATCACAACCCGTCCCGCCGAACGCCTTACATCACATGGGCCCTGATCGCGATTAACGTCGCGGTCTTCCTTGGCTATTGGAGCCTGTTCGCCAATGAACGTGCGCTGGCGCATTTCTTTTTCGATTGGGGTTTGGTTCCGGCGGCAGCCCGGCCCGAGGCATTCGTCACCTCGATGTTCCTGCACGGCGGGCTGATGCATCTGGGCGGCAATATGCTTTTCCTCTGGGTCTTTGGCGACAACATGGAAGATGCCTTTGGCCATATCGGTTTTCTGATATTCTATCTGGCGGGCGGGCTTGCAGCGGCGGGCGCACAATTTGCGGCGGATCCGGCAAGCACGGTGCCGATGGTTGGTGCATCGGGCGCGATCGCCGGCGTTATGGGTGGGTATTTACTGCTTTATCCCAAGGCGCGGGTCGATATTCTGATCATCCTGATCGTCTTTATCCGGGTCATCCCGGTTCCTGCGTATATCGTGCTGGGGGCATGGTTCGGTATTCAGATCGTCCTGGGTTCGTTGACACCGGCCAACTTGGGCGGCGTCGCATATTGGGCGCACGCGGGCGGCTTTGCCGCCGGTCTGATCCTCACGATTCCGATATGGCTAAGGCGCGGTGCTGCCGGTTTCTGGCAACGCACCGACGGTCATCCGCCGCATCCAGATGCCCAATACCGCTGGGTGCGGACAACTGTGCCAAAGGTGCGGCGCTGACCGCCTAACTATGCGTGGTCGAGCCTGAGAAAAGGTGGATCACAAGAATGCCGCCGACAATCATCCCCAACCCCAATATTGCTGGCAAATCAAGCCGCTGGCCAAACACCACCAGCCCGATAAGCGCAATGAGGGCAATGCCAAGGCCGGACCAGATCGCATAGACAAGCCCCACCGGCATGATGGTCAGCGTCAGCGAAAGCAGGTAAATAGCGGCCGCGTAGGCAATCACCACAACGATCGACGGACCCAAACGGGTAAACTGATGGCTGGCCTGCAAAGCCGTCGTGCCGATGGTTTCGGCCAGAACGGCGACGATCAGATATATGTAATGCGCTGGCATGAGCGGTTCCTGAAATTAAAGCGGCAGGGCAGTGGTTTCTTTCAACACTTCCATAACGAACGAGGCCGAGACATCCGACATCTCGACCCTGCGGATCAGACGCTGATAAAACGCATCATAGGCCGCCATATCAGCAACCCGCGCATGGACCAGATAGTCAAGGTCGCCGGACATGCGATAGGCCGCCAGTATCTCGGGCATGTCGCGTGTGGCTTTGGCAAAACCGCCAAGCCAGTCCGGATCGTGACGACTGGTGCGGATTTGGATGAATACCGACAGCCTCAAGTCCAGCTTGTCGGCGTCCAGAATGGCCACCCTGCCCCGGATAACACCCGCCGCTTCCAACACCCGCAGCCGCCGCCAGGTGGCATTGCGGCTAAGCCCGACTTTTTCGCCCATTGCGTCAAGGCTAAGGCTCGCATCGCGCTGCAAAGCGTCGAGGATACGGCGATCTATGTGGTCGATATTTTCGGACATCTGTTAATTCTTGGGAAATTCATATCGTCATACTGCCAGAAAGCCGCGATTTTGGGAAGCATTAACGGGAAACATCTATCAATATGCAGAGATCAAAACTGGAGGCAGACATGATTGCACGTATTTTCAACGATCACCCGGCAAGCGTTGACGAAACCTACGGCGAGCACGCGCGGTTTGCGTTCGGCTTTTCGCTAAAGCTTTTCGGGGCGGCATTTGCCGCACTGGTTCACGCCTTGATACCATGTCTGTTCGAAAAAACCGCAAGCCGTATGATCGCCACTCTCTATGCACGGACACACAATCGGAGTGCGAGTTAACAACCGGCAAAGCGTGCCGCCCTTGCCCCGCAATCAAAACGATCCAATCGCTCCGATTAGGCGCGATATCCGGGCGATGTCAGCTCAATACGGACCGTCATCCAGCACACCGTCTGCCGACATCTGCGAATAGAGCAATCCCTCGCGCAGGCCGCGATCCGCGACTGACAGGCGGTCCGTCGGCCAGACCCTGAGGAGCGCCTGCAATATAGCTGCACCCGACATGATCAGCGCGTGCCGGTCGCGGCCGATCCTGGGATCGTTGCGCCGCCCATCGGGGCCAAGTTCCAGATAATTGCGGATCACCGTGTCGATCTGATCAGACGTCATGCGCAATCCGTCCACTTTGTTGCGGTCATACCGCCGCAGCCCCAGATGACTGGCGGCCACGGTTGTGACTGTTCCCGATGTGCCGATGATCTGAAACCCTTCGCGGGCCTGTTCTGCCGCATATGGCGAAAAATTCGAAAGGTTTTCCTCGAAAAACCAGCTCATCAGGGCGAACCGCGCGGCGTCGTCCTGAACGTCGTTAAATTGATCGCGAAGCGTCGCAACGCCAAGTGGCACTGAAATCCAGTCAACCACGCGCGCGGTGGGAAACGGCGTTTCCTTGTCCTGCACAAACCCCGCATGAAGCCGCATGATCGCGCGAGGGCGTTCAACTTTTGGCACCCGGCTGATGTCGATCCAAACCAGCTCGGTCGACCCACCGCCAATATCGACGACCAGAAGTTGCTCGGTTTTTGTGGACACCAGCGGCGCGCAGGAAATAACCGCCAGACGCGCCTCTTCCTCGGGCTCGATGATGTGCAGCGTAAGGTCTGCCTCGCGCTTTACAGCTTTCAGAAATTCGGTGCCGTTTTTCGCCCGGCGACACGCCTCGGTCGCGACCAGGCGCATGTGCTGCACGTTGTGTTTTTTCAGCTTCTTTTTGCAGATTTTCAATGCCTGAATGGTGCGAGCCATTGAACCACGGCTAAGCTTGCCCGTGCGTTCCAGGCCCAGCCCCAGCTGCACCGATTTGGAAAAGCTGTCGACGACATGAAACTGATTGCCCTTTGGCTGGGCAATCAGCATCCGGCACGAGTTTGTGCCAAGATCCAGCGCAGCATAAAGCTCGGCTGGATCAGCCTGTCCGGGCACGATGGGTTCAACCGCTTTGGGGAACCGGTCAGCGCCCGGCGGACGCCTGGGCGCCATATCGCCCTCCGATCTCTGGTTGGCCTCACCCTAAGGCCGGGCTGGGTCATCGCGCAAGCCTCACGATCATGCTGAGAAGTTTTCATCTTGCGGCCCTGTCGCCCGCGGGCGCAGGCAAATAATGTGCGCGCGTCGCGAGTGTTACCAAAGATGTCGAAATCCGGCGTCGTTTTCGGCGCGCCCGGGCGTAGGAGGGGCGAAACGAGGAGTTAAAACCTGTGCCTGGAGTTACCATCGTCTATTGGCGCGACATCCCCGCGCAAGTCATTGTGGGCAAGGGCCGCGGTGGTTCGAAAGCGCAGTTGCCCGAACGCTTCGAGCAGGCGATTGACCGGGCCGCGATGAAGGTGGGCGCGAAAGAAGGCGATGCTTATCTCTCGGAATGGCGGAAAGCCGCGCCATACGAAGTGGCAGGTGATCCCGCCGAGGTCGCGGCATCTGAGGCCGCGCGGATTGACCAAGATTACGATCAGGACCGCGTGAAGGCCCTGATCGCCAACGACGGATGGGCCTGAGGCCCCGCGACATAAGGAATGCGCTGATGGCGTTGTTGCAATTCAAGCGGAAGGCGCAGGTCGATGCACCGCACGACCCCAAGGTCGAAGCGTATCTCGCCGACTATTCGATCGAGGTCATGCCGCGCACCGCCGAGAAGGTCGAAGATTTCCGCGCGCTTCTGCCCGAAGGCACGCGGGTCTATATCGCCCACATCGAAGGCACGCCGATCGAGGATATGGTGGTCACCGCCAGGCGGCTCGCGGCGGACGGCTTTCAGGTGATGCCGCATTTCCCGGCCCGGATCATCAAGGACACTGCAACGCTCGCCGACTGGATCGCCCGCTATCAGGGTGAGGCAGGCGTTGAGCAGGCGTTGCTGTTGGCCGGTGGTGTGACGACGCCCGTGGGCGATTTCGAAAGCTCGATGCAGCTTCTGGATACCGGCTTGTTTGACAAAGCAGGCTTCTCGCACCTGCACGTCGCAGGTCACCCTGAAGGCAACCGTGACATCGACCCCTCGGGTGGATCGGCGAACGTCGAGGCGGCGCTGAAGTGGAAGAACGACTTTAACGAACGCACCGATGCGGAAATGGCTATCGCCACCCAGTTTGCCTTCGACGCCGGGCCGATCATCAAATGGGCAGCGGATGTACAGGCGGCGGGCATCGACCTGCCGATCCATATCGGCATCGCAGGCCCCGCCAAGCTGCAAACGCTGATCAAGTTTGCCATTGCCTGCGGCGTCGGTCCGTCTTTGAAAGTTCTGCAAAAGCGCGCAATGGACGTGACCAAGCTGGTCCTGCCGTACGAGCCGGACGATGTGGTTTCCGCACTTGCCGCGCACAAGGCCGCGAACCCGGACTTCGCAGTCGCCCGAGTGCATTTCTTCCCGCTGGGCGGGATCAAGGCTTGCGCGAACTGGGCAATATCGCGCGGCGGCGCGTCGGCAAGGCCAGCGGCCGCAACGGCTTAACGCACTCACACAAGAAAGTTAAAAATGACCCGCACCGTTCTCGAATCCAAGTCCAAAACCGTCGTGATCGGTTTCGACGAGCCGTTTTGCGTGATCGGCGAGCGCATCAACCCGACGGGCCGCAAGAAACTTGCCGCCGAACTGGAAGCGGGTGATTTTTCGACCGTCGAAAAGGATGCGCTGGAACAGGTGGCCTGCGGCGCGCAGGTGCTGGACGTGAACGCGGGCGTTGTCTACAATTCGAACCCCAACCCCAACGAGACCGAGCCACCGCTGATGACCAGTGTGGTAAAATTGGTGCAAGGGCTGGTGGATGCCCCGCTTTGTATCGACAGCTCGGTGCCGGGCGCGCTGGAGGCAGGTCTGAAAGCGGCGATAGGTCGCCCGCTTTTGAACTCCGTCACCGGCGAAGAAGAACGGATGGAAATCGTCCTGCCGCTGGTCAAGAAATACAACGTGCCCGTCGTTGCGATCTCGAACGACGACACCGGCATCAGCGAAGACCCCGATGTTCGGTTTGAAGTCGCCAAGAAGATCGTGGAACGCGCCGCTGATTTTGGCATTCCGGCGCATGACATCGTGGTTGATCCGCTGGTGATGCCCATCGGCGCCATGGCCACCGCCGGCTTGCAGGTCTTTTCGCTGGTGCGACGGCTTCGCCTTGAACTGGGCGTGAACACGACGTGTGGTGCGTCGAATATCTCGTTCGGACTGCCAAACCGCCACGGCATCAACAACGCCTTCCTGGCCATGGCGTCGGCTGCTGGCATGACCAGCGCCATCATGAACCCGGTCGCGATGCCAAAGACGCGCAAGGCCGTCACCGACCGGCTGGAGGAGTTGAAATCGCTGGGGATCACAGCGCCCGACGATGTGGATCTGGGCGCGCTTGGGCCGCTGTTCGGCATGGCGATCGGCGATGATCTGGTGCGCGAACGGCTGGCGCGGCTGATGGCATTGGGTATCGTTGTGCCCGACGATCTGGACCGGCGCAAACTTGCGCCGCTACTGGGCCTGGCGCCAAAAACCGGCGTGGCTTCGGAAGAATCATTGTCGATCCGTGCCGCCGATTTTCTGGTGAACCAGGACCCCTCGGGCGCAAACTGGATCCGACTGAACAAAACGCCAACCGCCGGCGGCGGTCGGGGTGGCCGCGAGGGGCGGCGTCGGCGGCGTGCCTGAAGCCGGCTTTCACCAAATTTTAACTTTGCCGCGAGATCCCCGGAGGCATGAGCTTGTCTCGCCATCCGGCCCCGGAGATCTGGATTGACCAGGTCTTTGCCGCCAAGGCCGTCAAAAGCGGCGGCGTGATCCGTCGATCCGTAAAACTGGTCGAGCGAGAGATCGGACGCGACCGATTTGTGGCCGAGGTGCAGGCGCGCAAATTTCACCTGCTGGAATGCGGCGGTCAGTTTGTTGTTGTGTGCAATCGCAACCCAATTCGCATGATTAATTGAGACCAAGGCCCGGCCCGCAGATTCCCGACGCCTTCGACCCGGTTCTAAAATTCTCGATGCCTTCGGCCCGCGCCACAATTTTTCGTCCGAAAAATTGTGTGGCATCATAAATTAAAGAAATGATGAACGTCGCTGAAATCACTTGGAAAAATCTTATTGGGTGTGGCGACGACCTGGTCGGTCGCCGCCGCGTTTTTACCGCATCGTCGCTACAGCATCAGACGTGAAGATATAATCGTCTTCGCCCGAATGGCAGGCAATGCACCCGGCGTCCGCGCCTTTGGCAACACGACCGGCCAGGCTCATGCCCTTGGGGTTCTTGTCGAGCGTGCCATCGGGCAGGTATTTGACCCAGAACCAGTTCTGATTATCCGCGTCATAACCGGCCTCGCGTTGGAACATGACGGTTATCGCGCCCAAATGCCCGGCTGGATCGCCAATCACCTCGTCAACTTCGACCTCTGCGGGGCCATAATTCCGTTTCACGACCAGGGTGCCGGTATGCCCGCCAATCGTCGCTTCGGTATAAAACGTCTCCAGAAGCGCGCCGTGGGGTTCGCCGCCCTCGTAAGGGTAACCGTATAACGCGCTATCCCCGACCAGTCGCCCCTCCTCCATGACCGCCCAAAGAAATGCTGCGTAGTTGGCGTCGGCTTCGGTGCCGAATTCCTGCGCGGATGCAGGAAAAGACAATGCAAGTGACATGGCCGAGACGGCAAAGGCGTATTTAATTGATGTCATGAAGTTCCTCCGGTGGCTTTCTTTGTTCGGCGACCCTAGCCGCGCAAAGGACTAAACTGCGGTCAAAATTCGCTAACAATCCCATCACCATCGCGTGCGAGAAAAGTTATTGGACGAAGCCTCAAAACTAGTCGCACACTTCTTCCATGTCTCGAATTGCACGCGCGGTTTTCGCCTTCACATTTCTTGGTGCCAACGGCGCTATGGCAGCGCTTTGCGTGGAAAATGTCAGCGGCGACATTTGGCTTTTTACCGTGGCCAGCGATGCCGGCGGACGCGCGATTGCAACGCTTGCCCCAGACGCGCGCCTTTGCCTTCAGGGTGATGGCCCCGGAACTGTCGCGGTCTTTGCAAACGCAGGCGAACTTGAAGGCTGTTCGCGTCGTGTTCCGGGTGATAGCATCGCGCGGATGCTCGACTTTCCGGGCGTCGATCTATGCGCGTGGGAGGCTGCGCCGCCGGAATAACGCACCGGAAAGCTGGGGACAATGTCAGACCAGGATCAGTTACCGCCGCTTTGGTTGGGGCTATTTCGCCTGGGCGCGCGGATTGTCGTCATCGTAGTCGCGGTTTTTGCCATCCATTTGATGATGAACTGGGCCACCGCGCGGGCCGAGGCCGCCGGTCGCGACGGTCTTATGATCGGCGTGCTGTCGGCGTTGCTTTTGGCCTATGCTTTGCTGATCGCAATTCCCTTTATGCCGGGGATCGAGATCGGCATCAGCCTTTTGTTTCTGAAGGGCGCGTCGATTGCGCCGCTTGTCTATGCCGCGACCGTTCTGGGGCTTTCGCTCGCGCTGCTGGCGGGGCGGTTCACACCCTACGGCTGGCTGCATGGTCTTTTGGCTGATCTGCGGCTTCGCCGCGCAGCCGGGCTGGTTGAACGATTGGCGCCGATGAGCCGCGAGCAAAGGCTCGAACACATGGCGGCGCGTGCCCCTCGCTGGTTGCGGCCAATGGTTCGGACAGGTCGCTATTTGCTTTTGGGGATTTTGCTGAATGTGCCGGGCAATTCGGTGATCGGCGGTGGCGGCGGCATCGCTTTTATCGCCGGATTCAGCCGACTTTTCCGACCAGCCATCACGATCCTGGTAATTGCACTTGCAGTGTCGTGGGTGCCTTTGATCGTATGGATCTATGGCGTCGATGCTTTATTTGTGTGGAATCCTGCCACCGATACATTGCAAGATCGTTAGCCCAGGCGCAGTCGAAATAGACGCGCAACCTGCGCCACTACAATCAGCGCGATCAGATACAACAGACCAACCGGCACCGCGATGAACGACGCGATCTCGGATCCGGCGATGCCAAACAGGCCACCGACAACGGATACGATCAGCATCGCACAAAGTGCCGGAACCGGAATGATGGCTGCGACCCGCCAGGGGCCGGAAAACCGCGCAAGTGCAGCACCTTGCAATGACACATAAACCACCGCAACGGTCGCCAGAACAATGGGATCCATGGGAGTACCTTTCCCGAACTCTTTACGTCTTTTGTTTTAATTCAATATTGAGGCGACACCGCGCTTCCAAGATGACGTTTCAGGGACCAATTCTGGCGCGACTGGCCTTTCAATTGCCCTAAAGCGCAGTATTCTTCGCCGCGACAGTGGCGGAAAATATATGTCTGACAAAGCTTTGGTGATCTTTACGCCCTCGGGCAAACGAGGCCAGTTCGACCTGGGCACGCCGATCCTAACGGCTGCGCGGCGCCTTGGGGTCGACCTCGATTCGGTCTGCGGCGGTCGCGGCATCTGTTCAAAATGTCAGGTCTCGCCCGGATTCGGGAACTTTCCAAAGCACGGGGTCACGGTCGAGGAAAACGCCGTATCCAGCTGGAACGCCGTTGAAGACCGCTACCATCAAAAGCGCGGGCTGAAAGAAGGCCGCCGCCTGGGGTGCCAGGCGACCATCCAGGGCGATCTTGTGATCGACGTGCCGCCCGAAAGCCAGGTTCACAAGCAGGTTGTCCGAAAGGCCGCAACGGTGCGCCAGATCACAATGGATCCGGCGACGCGGCTTTACTACGTTGAAGTGCGCGAACCCGATATGCACGAACCATCGGGGGATCTTCAGCGTCTGGCCGAAGCGCTGAAGCGCGATTGGGATGTCGATGGGCTGGATGCACCGCTTCCCGTCCTGCGAAAACTGCAACCTGCGCTTCGCAATGGCAAGTGGACCGTCACGGTTGCACTCCACAAAGACCACATCGATACGGTCCACCGAATTGTCGATATCTGGCCCGGGTTTTTCGAAGGTCGGCTCTATGGGCTGGCGATCGACCTCGGCTCGACCACCATTGCAGCGCATCTTTGCGATCTCAGAAACGGCAACGTCTTGGCTTCTGACGGGGTCATGAACCCGCAAATCCGCTTTGGCGAAGACCTGATGAGCCGGGTGTCTTACGTGATGATGAACCCCGGCGGCGATGTCGAGATGACTGGAGCCGTGCGCGAGGCGTTGGGCGCGTTGGCGCGGGATCTGGCCGAGGATGCGGAAGTCCCGATCGAACAGATTGTTGAGGCCACCATCGTCTGCAATCCTGTCATGCACCACCTCTTATTGGGCATCGATCCGGTCGAGCTTGGACAGGCCCCTTTCGCCCTTGCAACCTCCGAGCCTGTTCGTTGCCCTGCATCCAGCGTTGGTCTCACAACCGTCAGCCCGGCGGCGCGGGTGTATATCCTCCCCTGCATCGCCGGGCACGTCGGTGCGGATTGCGCGGCGGTCGCATTGTCCGAGGAACCCTATAAGTCTGAAGATCTCGTGCTGATATGCGACGTAGGCACCAACGCCGAGATCCTGCTTGGCGATAAAACGAAAGTCCTGGCCTGCTCGTCGCCCACCGGGCCTGCATTCGAAGGCGCGCAGATCTCCAGCGGCCAGCGCGCCGCACCCGGCGCCATCGAACGGGTCGAAATTGACCCGGTGACGAAAGAGCCGCGCTTTCGCGTCATCGGCTCGGATATCTGGTCCGATGAGGACGGCTTCGACGATGCCATTGCGATCACCGGGGTCACCGGCATTTGCGGCTCGGGCATCATCGAGGCTGTGGCCGAGATGCGTATGGCCGGGCTGGTTGATCCATCCGGGCTGATCGGGTCAGCCGCGCAAACCGGCACCGCGCGCAATATCCCCGAAGGCCGCACCCATGCTTACGTGATCCGCGACGGCACCGCGGATGGCGGGCCATTTATCACCGTCACCCAGGGCGACATCCGGGCAATTCAGCTTGCGAAATCAGCGCTTTATGCCGGTGCCAGGCTTTTGATGGACGAGCTTCAGACCGACACGGTGGACCGGGTGGTTCTGGCCGGTGCGTTCGGCGCGCATATCAGCCCCAAACACGCGATGGTGCTGGGGATGATCCCCGATTGCCCACTCGACAAGGTCACCTCGGCCGGCAATGCCGCCGGAACCGGTGCCCGGATCGCGCTTTGCGATATTTCCGCACGCGCGAAAATCGAGGCCGAAGTTCATCGCATCCACAAGGTCGAAACCGCGATCGAGCCAAAGTTCCAGGAACATTTCGTTGCCGCCAACGCCATCCCCCATGCCACAGCTCCCTTCACCGAGCTAAGCCACATCGTCACGCTTCCCGACGTGTCGTTCAACACCCGTGGCGGCGATGAAGACGGTGGCCGCAGACGCCCGCGGCGGCGCGGATAAAAGTTTTCGCCAGTTTGACGCAAACGCCGCGCATCTATGCGGCTAGGTTTCCTCCGTAAGACTCTGAAATGGCTTATTTTTCAACCCTTCCAGTAGGACTGCCAAATCGCTCTCGTGTCGCCTCCATGCGCCAACCGACGAGCTGTAAATCTTCTGGCGCACCTGAAAGGCCGAGCTGGTTGTGACCTGGCCTTGCGCTTTCTGGAAATCCAGACACTCAGGGCGAAAATCCAACCCGGCAAAGTCCAGAATTCGCCGGGCCGCATTTTCCACGTTCTCCACCACATCCTCGTATTCGACAGTTTGGATTTGCGCACCCATCGTCGCCGTCCAATGCGCCATTATCTCATCGTGCAAATGGGCAAAATGCGCCAGCGTATCCAGTCGGTAAGCGTATCCGTGATAGCCTTCGAAACGCTGGCAATAGATCGAAAAGCATGTGTCACGGTGATCGCGGCGAGCATGAACGACCTTTGCGCCGGGAAGCATCAGCCGCAACAACCCAAGATCCCGAAACGTCATCAGGGCCTTGTCGACCACAATGTCGGCGTCCTGTGCGGCCTCGGGCAGCATTGACAGGTAGCGATCACCCAGTTCCTCAAAAAAGGCACCATCAATCTCGTCAATCTTCTCAGGATACCCGGCAGACGTCGCCACATCGAGGCAGTGACTGAACGCAAAAGCCTCGCCTATCGAAATCGCCCCCGGGTGCCGCCCAAGAATTTGCGCCGTAAGCGTGGACCCCGATCGCGGCATGCCGCAGACAGCGACAATCCCTTTGCCACGCTCGTTGGCGGACGCGCGCCCAAGCCGCTCGGCTGTGACGTGACGGGTCAGTGCATCGATGTCGCCCTGCTCGCTATCGGGATCGTACCACCGATCCATCAGCGCATTACCGCGGCGAAAGTGATCGAATGCCGCATCGGGCCCGCCCGTGGCCTGAAGCGCCTTTCCAAGCGCAAAATGGATATAGGCGCGCTCGTTTTGCGCCATTGACGGGTTGGAAAGCCGCGCTTCGGCCAGCGAAAACAAATCCGTGCCCTGAACCATCTGTCGCTCGACAGCGGCGGCATAAAACGGTCGTCCTGACAGCGGCGCGCGCTCAGCACTTGTCTTGTGCGATGCAGCCGCCTCCTCAAACCTGCCCTCAGCGGCAAAAAGCCGTGCCTGTAAAACAGCCGCCTCGGGCGTCCGGTGCTTTTTCTCCAGCTCCGCCGCCAATTCATGTGCTTTCGCCAGATCACCGCGTTTCTGAGAAAGTTCCGCAAGGATCATCATAACCCAAGGGCCCATCCGGTCTTTTTCCGCAATCCCACTCACGATGGCCTCGGCCCGCGCGATTTTTTCCGATTGAACTGCGGCGCGAAGCGTCAACACACGAAGTGCGGCGTGATCGCCCAGAAGTTCGGACGCTGCATCGAAATTTGCAAGCGCCTCCTGAAACTGGCCTTCGGCTAGGCCGACAATTCCAGCCAGCAAACGGGCGGCGGGATGAATTACCTTCGTCTCGGACAATTCTGCCGCGCTGCGGCTCGCCGCCTCGTGCTGGCCGCCCTGCAACTGGTCCCGCGCCCGCGAAAGCAATGTTTTCAGTCCTGCCGGCAGATCACTGGCGAGTGCAGCGTCAAGGCAGGCCAGGTCCGGGCTCGGCGCGTTGCGGGCGAAAAGACCCTTTACCTTGCTTTTCAAAGCCCCGCCGCTTGCTTTTGCAATTGCCGCATAAATGTCCGTCGCCCGCCGCGCACCTTCATGCTCCCGGTCAAGCGCCTTGCCCGCGACGCGAAAAGCGTCTGCCGCGTCCTTGCTGTCTGGCACCAGAAGCGCCAGATGCTCGGCGGCCTGCCAGGCGTTGTCATTCTTCCCGCTTGCCAGACAGGCGCGCAAATAAAATTCGGCGATGGGGGCAAACCCGGGCCGGATCTCCATGGCGTCGCTCATATGATCAAATGCGTCTTTGCCGCGACCCTCGGCCAAAGCCACCTCGCCGGCCGCCAGAATCTCCCTCAAATTGCTCATGCCTGCCGTCCGTTGTTTGTATTTTGGCCCAAGGTTACAGCGCCCGGCGTCGCTGACACAGCCGCGACCGTGGTTAAGTGGGTTTTTGTTGCCGATGCTCCACGGCTGGGGCATAGGACAGCCTCGCGCGGGTGTATCTCAATGGCAAAGCAGCAGCTTCCCAAGCTGTTCGATCGCGCGCCGCGCTTCGCCGACGGCCGCATCCGGGTTCGACATGACAGCCGTCGCGATGAAGCCGGGAAACCGCCCGGGGTCACGGGCGACAAGGTCAGCCATGCCATCGGAACCAATGCGGGCAAGACGAAGCGCGTCATCCGGGTCGGCCACAAGTTCGTAGGACGCAGAGCCGAGCGACAGGATCTGGCAATAGTCAGGCCCGAACGTGTCCATGACCTCAAGGCGGCGATCCAGATTGACCATCATCGGCACCGCCTCGGACCGACGCGTGATATCGGTCGTCTCACCGACCAGATCGATCAATGCCTTGTGATAGCTTTCCGGCCAGATATGCGTGAATACGTCAATTTTTTTCATGCCTTCACGCCCTTTTGTTGTTTCCGGAGACCTGTAAAGCCAGCGCCATGGGGTCGGTTGGCACTGTGTTGCCCCGCCATGCAATGTGCAGATCGGGACGCAGAAGGAACAAATCGCGCCCGTATTGCTTGCGGAGATGCTCGTCTTCGATTGCAACTTCGCGAACCGGCACGTGAACCGCTTCAAATGCGCGAACTATTGTCTCTGCGGCGTCGATTTCCGCGCCAAACCGTAGGACAGTGAATTGCGGGCCACATGCGTCAAGAACGGACTGGCCCGGAGCAATCCAGGAATGCGGCAGGCGAACGCCAGTCCAGGCGGCCGGGTCGTAGGTCCGAAAAGATTGCTCCGGCCCGCCGGGTTCTTCGATGATCACCGGGCTGCCCACATAGCGATAGCCCAGTTCTGCCCCAATCATTTCATTGGTTTTGCGCTGTTCTTCATCGGCCACGCGGACAAACTCGGTGCGTGCGGCATCGTAATCCGGTGCGTCACAGTCCAGTTCCGGCCGCCAAAGAGAGCGCCACTTGCGCCTGCCGGTCGATGCATGGCGTGACGCGCCGATGTTGCGGTCGCCGACTTGCCGTCGTTCAATTTCATAGGACGGCAAAAGCTCCGGGCCGCCCCACCCTTGTAGTACGGCTGCCAGTTTCCACGAAAGATCGACGGCATCACCAATCCCGGTATTCATGCCCAGCCCACCGGTGGGAACTACCAGATGCGCGGCGTCTCCCGCCAGCCAGACGCGCCCTTCTCCGTATTTGTCCGCCAGAAGAAGGTTCTGTTTCCAACCGCCAACATACAGCATCTCATAGTCAATCGGCACGCCCACGATCTTCTCAAATTGCCGGGCCATCGCCGCGTCGTCCTCGACAACTGCGTGAAGTGTCCAGTGCCGGGTCGAATCCTGCATGATTAGAAAGGAATGGGCATCATCGGCAACGTGGTAATGTCGGCCCGTGCCCGGACCGCCGCCAATCGGCAATTGGTCAAACAGGGTATCGCAGCGGAAAAGTGCCTGACGCAGCCGCAGGATATCGCCTTCGCCGCGCAGACTGATCCCGAGAGCATTGCGAACCGGGCTCGATCCGCCATCGCAACCGGCAAGAAAATCCGTTTGGACCAAATTCATAGTTCCGTCTGCCATGCGGACCGATGCTGTGACGCCGTCGTACGATCAGCCTGGAGATCTTCAACGATCAATTCCGAGGCGGCAGCCCATCAGGCATTGCCCGTGACGGGCACCGTTCACTGGTTGCCCTAATGGACGATGTGCGCCGCGCTGAGCCTGATATCAAGATCGACTTGCCCGAGTTGCCGGCGCGTATGGCGGTTAAAGGTGTGGAATTCATAGAGATTGCGACCCGTGGCGAAGAAGCGCACGCTTTCTCGCAGGCGCTACAAGGGATGGGTTTTCGCCGCGCGGGCGTACATATCGCAAAGCAACTCACACTTTGGCAGCAGGGCTCGATC
This sequence comes from uncultured Boseongicola sp., assembly GCA_964194845.1. GTDB lineage: Bacteria > Pseudomonadota > Alphaproteobacteria > Rhodobacterales > Rhodobacteraceae > CAXMNX01. The sequence goes on along the minus strand of CAXMNX010000089.1, from coordinate 31,606 downwards.
CGGATTATTGTCAACGAGGACCCGTCCGGTTTCGCGCAGACCTTCTACCACGCGCACGGCACCGGCATCTGTGATCTTGGCCTGCATGTCGCCAGCGTCGCCCGAACGGTGACACGGGCCTCGGCAATGGGTGCCGCGCCATTTTCACAACCGATTGGGCCCGGCGAGCTGAACATACCTGCAATCCGCGGCGTTGGCGGCAGCGTCATGCACTTTATCGACGATGAAAGCGGGCTGTCCGACGTCTGGGAAATTGAGTTTCTCGCGGAGGATGAGACGGGCGACAGCAAGGGTGCCGGTCTCAATCGTATCGATCACGTGGGGCAGACAATGGACTACGACGAGATGCTGAGTTGGTCGCTGTTCTACACATCGATATTTGACCTCAAGACATCTCCGATGCTGGACATTGTCGATCCCGACGGGCTTGTGAGGAGCCAAAGCATCGAAGCCCCAGATGGTGCAGTACGCCTAACCCTCAATGGCGCCGAAACCCATCGCACACTTGCCGGTCATTTTCTCAGCGACAGTCTTGGCTCGACGGTTCAGCACGTTGCTTTTGCGACCGACGATATCTTTGACACCGCCGCCAGGCTGGCGGTAACAGGCTTTGAGCCGTTGCCTATTCCGGAAAACTACTACGGCGATCTGGCAACCCGGTTCAATGTCGACGACAGCTTTGTTTCACAACTGAAGGCGTCGAACATCCTTTATGACGAGGACGATCTGGGCCGATACCTGCAACTCTATGGCCGCCCGGACGCGAAAGGGTTTTTCTTCGAGATCGTCGAGCGTCAGGAAGACTACAACGGCTACGGAGCACCCAACGCGCCTTTCCGGATCGCCGCTCAGAAACGCCTGATCCGGCAAAAAGGCATGCCGATCCGCTGACCACTCGAATCCCGCGATGCGCTTGACCGGAAAAACCCCTTGAACTAAGCCTTTTCCGATCAGCGGGTGTAGCTCAATGGCAGAGCAGCAGCTTCCCAAGCTAAAGACGAGGGTTCGATTCCCTTCACCCGCTCCAGGGCGCTTAAAGATATGTCTGATTTTCTCACCCACCTCGACGCCGAAACGCTGGCCCGGGCCGGATTGGACGGCTTTGCCTATGGCTATCGCGACCGGGTGCGGTTTTACGAACTTGACGCGCTGAACCACGTGAACAACGTCGTGTTTCTGCGGTGGTTCGAAACGATCCGGGTGGCGTATGTTCAGGATTATGGGTTCACCGATTACGGCCCGGGCGATCCTATGCTGGTCGTGCGCCGGGTGACGGCGGACTTTCTGGCCCCGGTTCGCCAGAACGAGGAATATGTCGTCGCCGCACGGACAAGTGTGATCAAGCCGTCAAGTTTCCTGATGGAATACGCCGTGGCCGTCGGGGACTCGCTGCGCGCCACCGGCGGTGCGGTTGGGATCAGCCTTGAAAACGACGGCCAGACGCGGCGGGTTCATCGGGCAGAGGCGATTGAAGCTGCCGTGGTTCGCGATGGTGCGGTTCGCGAGGGCTTTGCCTGAGACCTACCCCTGTGCAACCTCAAGAAACCGGTCCACGCTTTCTTTCGTCGTCGACCAGTCGCACACCAGCCGTCCAAGCAGCAATTCGCCCGGATCTGCGCCCTCAAGCCTGCCTTGCTCGATATAGTAAATGGCCCCGGCATCGTTCAGACGCCGGTGCAGCGCGCGCGGCATCCAGACATAGATCATGTTGGCCTGCGGCGTGAAGGCAAACTCGGCCTCATTAACACCTTTCAGACCCTCAACAAGCCGCGCCGCCGCCGCATTGGCCGCCGTCGCGGTTTCGCGCCAAAGATCGTCGGTGAGACTGGCGTCCATCTGGGCGGCCAGATACCGGCTTTTCGAGAATAGATGCGCGCCCCGCTTCCGCCGCCGGGCAAATTCCTCCGCCTTGTCGCCGTCGAAGATCACCGCCGCCTCGACGCCCATCAGCCCATTTTTTGTGCCCCCGAACGACACCGCATCGACGCCCGCGCGCCATGACATGTCCGCCGCACTGCATTCCAGCGCGATGGCAGCATTGGCGAAACGCGCGCCATCCAAATGCAGCGTCAACCCATGCGCCCTGGCGACACCCGCAATTGCGGAAATTTCCTCTAAAGAATAAAGCGTGCCGCGCTCGGTGACCTGAGTGACCGAAACCGGCCCCCACGCCGGGTTCTGAATATTCGCCGGATCCCACGCCGCAATCGCCGTTTCCAGCTCGGCAGCCGTATATTTGTCATCGGCCGCGCCCACCGTTGAAATCTTGATGCCGCCGCCAAAAAACTCGGGCGCATTGCATTCGTCCACGTGGGCATGGGCGAACCGCGCGCAAAAAACCGTTTCCCAGGGATTTGCCAGCGTTGCCAGACACAGCGAATTGGCCGCCGTCCCGGTGGCGACCAGAAACACACCGGCGTCCGGCGCTTCAAACAGCTCGCGAACCTTCTCCTCGGCGCGCGCGGTCAAGGGATCGTTGCCATATGGCATCGCATAGCCGTCGTTGGCTCGCGCGAGGGCCTCCAGAACTTTGGGATGGACGGGCCCGGCATTGTCCGAGGCGAAATTCATGTCAGATCCTCGATGATATGGTCTTCCCACTCGTCCTCGGGCACTTCGAACTCGGGCACAGTCCAGCCTTTGACCGATATTCCTGCCTCGTGAACCGAAGCCGGATCACCGGAAACCAGTGGATGCCAGTCGTAAAGCGGCTTGCCTTCGAATAGCAGTCGATAGGCGCAGGTGGCGGGCATCCAATAGGCGATGTCCGCGATGTTTGTCGGCGTCAGATGCACGCAATCGGGCACGAATTGTTTGCGGATATCGTATTGCCCGCAGCGGCACGTTTCGGCGTCCAGCAACCGGCAGGCAACGCGGGTAAACGCGATCTCGCTGGTATCGGGGTCTTCTAGCTTGTTCAGGCAGCATTTCCCGCAACCATCGCAAAGCGCTTCCCATTCCCGTCGCGTAAGGTTTTTAAGCGGCACACGCTCCCAATAGCGGTCGCGCAGACCGGTCCGATCAATTGGGTCGGTCATCGCCCAAGCAGCCCGCGCGCCTGCGCGCTGTCGGCGTCCATCTGGGCGATCAGCGCATCAAGGCCGTCGAACTTTTCCTCGGCCCGCAGATAAGCCACCAGCGCGACAGAAAGCTCGGCGCCATAAAGATCACCGCGAAAATCAAAAAGGAACGTTTCAAGGTTGGCAACATCGCCATCGAACATCGGACGGACCCCAAGCGAGGCGACACCGTCATACTCACCGACATTCTCGCCGGTCAGCACACTCACTCGCACCGCGTAGACACCAAACTTCGGCGGATGCAGACCGGCAATCGACATATTTGCCGTCGGATATCCCAGGTCGCGACCGCGCTGTTCGCCGCGCTCGACCACGCCCTCGATCCGATGCAGATGCCCAAGCATCCGTGCCGCGTCCTCTGGCCGTCCATCGGAAAGGGCCGCGCGGATGCGTGTTGACGACACTTCGATGCCGCCGGTTTCCACCAGATCGGTAATGGTCACGCCAAATCCCATCGCAGAACCGAATTGTTCCAGTGCAGCACTGTCGCCTGCCCGATCTTTGCCAAAACAAAAGTCGCGTCCCACAGTGACGTGCGCCAGCCCCAATCTCTCGGCCAGGATCTTCCGCGCGAAATCCTCGGGCGTTAGTTCGGAAATCGTAGAATTGAAGGCCAGTTCATAAAAGTGCAAAACGCCAAGTTTTTCAAGACGATGCGCCTTGGCGTCGGCATTCATCAGGCGAAAGGGCGCGGCGTCGGGCGCGAAAAATTCGCGCGGGTGCGGCTCGAATGTGACCACACCCAGCGGCGCGTCCGATGCTTTGGCGGAAATCTGCAAGACCGCCTGATGGCCTAGATGCACACCATCGAAATTGCCGATTGCCGCAGTCGCGCCGCGGTCGGCAACATCAAGATAAGCAGTGTCGCGATGGATGCGCATGGCGACGCCCTAGCGCGCGCCAGCAAGGGCTGCAACCCTCAGTCGAATTTGCCGGAAGGCGCCAATACCGTCGCTTCGCCCTTCAGCACCGGCTTGCCGTTTACCAGACAGCGCGTGTCCAGTTTGACGCGGCGTCTGGAATAGTCGATTTCCAAAACCTCAACCTCGGCTGTGACCATATCGCCGGGACGCACGGGCGCCAGAAATTTCAGAGTTTGCCCCAGATAGACCGTGCCGTGCCCCGGCAGCTGTTCGCCGATCACCGCCGAGATCAGACCGGCGGTCAGCATGCCATGCGCGATCCGGCCCTCGAATATGGTGTCCATCGCATAGGCGTCGTCCAGATGCACCGGATTGCGGTCCGTGGAAACCTGCGCGAAAAGTTCGATATCAAGATCGGTGACCTCTTTCACGAGCGATCGGGTCATCCCGATCTCAAGGTCTTCGATAACGATTGTGCCTCTGGGATTATTATCCAACATTCCCCCACCCTTCCGCAACATTCTATCTTTCAAACCAGCCAACGCGCAACTTAATTACCGTGCTGCCGCAGAAAAACAAGTGAAATAATGCCGCACAGCGGCAATATTGCTCAAAGTGGCAAGATTTCAGTCTGAATGTCCGAACCCAGGCTGTCTTCAAGGGTGGTATTTTTTGCTGCAATGGGCCGGACCATCAGAAGCGACAGAACGAGAACGGCAAGAACGGCAATCGTCCATACCGGAAGGCCCCCAGCCTCGTCCCGAAAATTTGGCAACATGCGGTCATGATGGGCAAAAAATGCGGCGAAAAAATGACGGCGCGTAAGTGTATTGCCGCTATTTAGCGCGGATCACCTTCGCGAATGTATCAAAGATCGGCTCAGCCGCCGCCAGCACATTCCCGGATTCCAAAGGGTTTGTTCCCCGTACGATGCCTTCAACCAGACCACCTGCCTCGCGAACCAGCAGCACGCCCGCAGCGGTGTCCCAAATGCTGAGCTTTCGCTCCCAAAAGCCATCGAAGCGGCCTGCGGCGACGTAGGCCAGATCAAGTGCCGCCGCACCCCAGCGCCGAACCCCGGCGGTCATGGGAAGCAGGCGCGCCAGGTCCGCTATCGCCTCGGGCATATCACTGCGCCCGCCGAACGGCAGACCACTCGCGAAGACCGCCTCGATCAACAGTTTTCGATCTGAAACCCGCAGCCGGCCTTCGTTCAGGTAGGCGCCCTGACCCTTCTCGGCCACGAACATCTCGTCTTTCGCCGGGTCAAACACCACCGCCGCCACGATCTCGCCCTTGTGTTCCAGCGCAATAGAGACGCCCCAATGGGGCAGCCCGTGCAGAAAATTGGTGGTTCCGTCCAGCGGATCGACGATCCAGCGCCGGGTGGGATCCTTGCCTTGGACAGGTTCACTTTCCTCGCCGACCCAGCCGTAGTTCGGTCGTGCCTCGACCAGAATATCGCGCACGATCTTTTCCGCCGCGATATCGGCGCGACTGACGAAGTCGCCCGCGCTTTTCGAAGAAACTTGCAGGTTCTCGACTTCCTGAAAATCCTTGACAAGGCTTCGGCCAGCGCTTCGCGCGGCCTTGATCATGACGTTAAGATTTGCACTGCCCTGCATGGCGACCCTCGATGTAATCTGTCGGCGTGTAAGGACGTTTGACCATGTCAGCAAGCCAAAAGTCGCAAGGTGTGGCAGGCGGGCACCGCCGCAATATACCGCCATTACCAATTGAAAGGATTGAATTTTATTGAATACGCAAAGCACATCTGGCGAAAAATAACGCCCATTCGTCAACATACGCCATAAACGTCAATTTTCCCGTGAAACACATGACGTCGTCGGGCTACTCTCTGTCCAGGCGTCCTCGCAGAATAGGGAAGGAGCGACAACGTGGAACAGATACTCGCACAATTGGTCGGCGGAGCCGTAGGCGGAATGGGCGGCGGCAGGATCGCCAAAGGCGGCGACATGGGTAGCTTCAGCAATGTGGTTGCTGGCGCTGCCGGTGGCTTCGGCGGCGGTCAATTGCTTGGCGGTCTCATGGGTTCGGGCGCGGCAGCGGCTGGCGGTCTGGATATCGCCTCGTTGGCGACGAATTTTGTGGGCGGCGGCGTTGCCGGACTTGTTGTTCAAGTCGTCGTTGGCATGGTCGTCAAGAAGATGCGCGGCTGAGGCTCGTGCACGGGCCTAGCCGGCCCAGGGCCCGTGAAAACCTTCGCCCTCGCGGTCGGTGCGCTGAAACCCGTGCCGGCCGAAAAAGTCGCGTTGCGCCTGGATCAGATTGGTCGTGCCGCGTGCCCGCCGAATGGTGTCGAAATATGACAACGCCGCCGCCATAGCAGGCACCGGCTGGCCTGATTTCATCGCTGCAACCGTAACGCGCCGAAGTGCGGGAACTTCGGCACTCAGAATCTCGGCAAACACTGGCGACAAGATCAATTGCCCATGCGGCAAACCAGCTCGAATTGACGACGAGATATCGTCCAGAAGCGCTGACCGGATAATACAACCCGCCCGCCAGATTTCCGCGATACGCGCCAGATCGAGCTTCCAGCCGAAATGATCGGACGCCGCCGCAAGCAGCGCCATGCCCTGGCCGTAAGTAATAATGCGGGCGGCCAGAAGTGCGGCCTCAAGGTCGTTATCCAGAACCATGGCCGCCTTTTGCTCGGGCGGGAACATCGCCTCGGCGGCAATGCGTGTGTCGCGGGCCGCTGACCAGGACCGCGCCGCGACAGCACTTTCGATCGTTGTTGCTGACTGCCCAAGCTTCAGCGCTTCGATCACCGTCCAGCGGCCGGTGCCTTTCTGCCCCGCCTGATCAAGGATCACATCAACCACCGACGCGCCGGTCGCGCTGTCGACGGATTTCAGGATTTCCGTCGTTATTTCAATAAGATATGACTGCAAACGCCCGGTATTCCAGCGCCCGAACAGACCCGCCATATCGCTCACCGACCGTCCGTCTGCCGTCAAAAGCCCATAGGCTTCCGCGATCAGCTGCATATCGGCATATTCGATGCCGTTGTGGACGGTTTTAACAAAATGCCCGGCGCCATCCGGCCCAAGCCAGTCAGCACATGGATCACCCTGAAACTTCGCGGCAATGCTCGTGATGATATCGGCGATCCGCGCATACGCCTGCCGCGATCCACCGGCCATTATTGACGGCCCGTTCCGCGCACCCTCCTCGCCACCCGACACACCGATGCCCAGGAAACTGAACCCCTCGCCCTCAAGCCATTCGGCCCGGCGGCGCGTATTGTTAAAATCGGCGTTACCGGCATCAATGATCAGGTCGCCTTTTGCCAAATTCGGCAGCAGCGACGTGATCACCGCATCCACCGGTGCGCCCGCCTTGACCATCAACAGGATGGCGCGCGGCGTCTCCACGTTCTGGACAAACTCCTCAAGGCTTTCGCTGGGTGTGAGCCTCTCCGATAGCGCCCCGGCACCGGCCACAACGCCTCGCGTGGCCTCGGGGGTGCGATTGTAGATGGCAACGTCGAACCCGTTTTCCGCCATGTTCAGCGCCAGCGCGGCACCCATGGTGCCCATTCCGATAATGCCGATCCTGGCCATAACTGCCTGCGCCCCGCTCCGCCTGCCTTCAAGCTAAGCTCCGGGACACCAGGTGCCAAGGGGTCAGGCGGCTTGCGGTGCGATCACCCCGAGCAGGGCTTCGATCAAGGCGTCGTCGCGGTGGCGAAGCGGTGCATTCAGCGTATCGGCCATTGCCATGCGCAACAGCAGGCCAAGAAGCGACGTGTGGATCGCAACGGCAGCCCGGCGTGCTTCGATCAGGCGACGATAACGGCCGCCTTCGACAAGCCGTTCGGCCAGCAAGTCATTCATTTCGGTTGTGGCGGGATGAATTCGCCCCAGCGTCGTCAGCATCGCGCCCGCGCGACCCGGCCGATGCCCGATCTGTGGGGTGACATACATCAGCCGAAACCGGTCGAGGTCAGACATGTGGAACGCGGCAAGCGCTTCAACCAATCGCCGGATCGCGTCGTCGGGTGCCACATTTGCACCAAGTGCGACCTTGCCCGCCGTCGCCTCCGCTTCCAGTGCCGGGCGCACCAGCGCTTCGACAAGACGCGCCTTGTTCGGATACCAGTAGATGACGGCTTGCTTGGTGACGCCGACCCGTGCCGCCACCGCGTCAAACGTCAGCTTGTCCGGCCCAAGATCGCGTACAATTGTTCGCGCTTCGTCGAGAATCCTCTCGGCGGTTCCAACGTTTTTTCGCGGCATACCCCACACTCGCACTATTTACCTTTGGTCAATACTAAGTGCATGCGGGTTGCCGGTAAAGAAACTAAACGCTTGGAAACAAATGGTTTCCATCCGGGGAACCAACGCAGTCAGCTTTTGCGCTGAAGCTGAACCGGGATCTTTCTGGCCAGCTTCAGGATATGGGCCATAAAAGGTTTGGTGGTCTCGTCGCTTCGCGTCGCCGCATACAGCCGCTTGGAAAGCCCAGCCTGCGTTACGCGGCGGGTCACATAGTCCGAATGAAACCGAACCTCGCGCACCACCCAATCGGGCAACACCGCGACGCCGCGATTTGACGCAACAAGCATCAGGATCACTGCCGTCAGCTCAACTTGTCGCACACTGCGTGGCTCGACTTTGGCCGGTGAAAGCAGCTCGGTGAATACATCCAACCGCGACCGGTCAACCGGATAGGTGATCAGCAATTCGTCGCGAAAATCTTCTGCGACAACGAATTCCTTCGCGGCCAACGGATGCTGCGACGCGGCCACAAACACCGGCTCATAGTCAAAAAGCGGCGTGAAATCGACGTCCTTGATCAACTCAGGGTCCGACGACACAACCAGATCAACCTCTTCGCGGCGCAGCGCAGGCAAGGCGTCAAACGCCAATCCAGGTCGTATATCGACGTCAACCTCGGGCCAGGCTTTGCGAAATTCCTCCAGCACCGGAAACAGCCACTCAAAACATGCGTGACACTCGATTGCGATATGAAGTCGGCCCGATTTGCCGGATCGCAAATTGCGGAAATCTTCTTGCATGGCTTCAATCTCGGGCAACACACGCTCGGCAAGCTTCAGCAACCGATGCCCGGCAGACGAAAGTTTCAACGGTTTCGAACGCCGCGCGAACAATTCGACACCGGCCTGATCTTCAAGGCCCTTCACCTGGTGGCTCAGTGCTGACTGGGTGATGTTCAGTGTATCAGCGGCGCGCGCCAGACCGCCTGCTTTATGGATGGCGCGGATGGTTCTGAGGTGGCGAAATTCGATGTGCATTTTTGAACAAAACTCATAATCAATTTGAAGATTATGAGTTTGTCTCACAATCCTCGCCGTGAGACAAGGCAAACACCATCAAGGAGGCTCCCTGACTATGTCCCGCCCCACCGTATCGTTCGAGTTCTTCCCCCCGCAGTCCCTCGAAGCCTCGTTCCGGCTTTGGGACACGGTTCAGACACTGACACCTCTGGACCCGGCGTTTGTCTCGGTAACCTACGGTGCAGGCGGTACCACACGAAAGCTGACCCACGACGCCGTCGAAGCACTTGGCGCGCATATGGGCCTCGATGTGGCGGCGCATTTAACCTGCGTCGACGCATCGCGCGAAGAAACGCTGGCGATTGCCGAACAATATGCCAGGGCGGGCGTCCGCCGGATTGTCGCACTTCGCGGCGATCCCCCAAAAGGTCAGGGCCGGTTTCAGCCGCATCCCGACGGATTCACAAATTCCACTGAACTGGTCGCAGCACTTGCCGAGACCGGCAAGTTCGAGATCACCGTCGCGGCCTACCCAGATCCGCATCCCGAAGCCACGTATGACGGGGCCGACATCGACTGGCTAAAGCGCAAGATAGACGCCGGTGCCAATAATGCGATCACCCAGTTTTTCTTCGAGGCCGAGACGTTTTTGAGATTTCGCGACCGCTGCGTTGCGGCGGGTATCGAGGCCGACATCCTGCCGGGGATCCTGCCGATCGAAAACTGGCAGGGCGTCAAGTGGTTCGCAAAACGCTGCGGCACCGCGATTCCCGAACCTCTGGTGAAGATTTTTGAAACCGCCGAACGCGACGACCGGACCGAATTATTAGCGACCGCAGTTTGCACCGAACTTTGCAGCGAGCTTCTGGACGAAGGCGCGGGCCATCTTCACTTCTACACGCTGAACAAGCCCGCGCTGACCCGCGACGTGGTCCACGCCCTGGGACTGGCACCCGAAGCAGCGCTTCAGAAAGTGGCTTAAACGGCCAAGCCAGACACACTTGCGAGGCCGTTGCTACCTGCGCATCGCATAACGCAAGAAGAAATAGCATGAATCCCATCGAATATGACTCTTCCCGGGGCATCAGCCCCGGATCGCGAGGCGTTTCGATCAGGACAATTTATTTGCTCTAAAGCACCTATATCGCCGTCGCGATGCCAAACTCACTTGCCGCGACAGGCAGCCCAAACTTCTCGGCCCTATCCTGCGCTGTGGGGTGGATCGCCTCGCTTGGATCAGTCCCAACAACGCGCTTCTTGCGGGCCAGGAAATATTTGCCCCAGCCGCGCCATGTCCCGACCGAGGGTGCCTCTGGCTCCGTCGGGAACCGCGCCCGCCAGTCCTTTGGCAACGGCAACTCGCAAGCTTCAAGCCGCGACAGCATCCAGCTCAGCGGGATGTTGGAAAGCGGGCGAGCCGGAAGAAAGCTGCCCAATTGCCCCCCGACATCGCCGTGCGCACCGGGAAACCAGACCTGTTCGACGTGGCCGTCCCAATCGTCTTTGCACTCCCACAACACCGGCTGAAACGCCTCGCGGTTTTCATCCAGCGCAAGCGCATGAAACCCATGTCGGATCGACGGGCCCAGGTGGTGGTTGTGAAAGGCGTGCTTGACCTCTTCCCACTTCCAGACAAATGGCGCGCGAAACCCGAGCGCCTTCACTGTATCGAAAACCGCGACCGCTTCGACCGGCGTTTCAGCGTGGCAGTAACTTTTCGCAAACGTCGCGCAAACCTCGGCGTCGGTATCAAGCTGGTAGTGCCGGTACGCCTGGCGGATCATCCGTTCGGTCGCGTTTTCTTTGGTCAAAAGCCCGATCCGGTCGATCACGCCTGCCAGCGAACGCACCGCGTATGCCCCCCGTGAAAACCCGATCAGAAATATCCGGTCGCCGGGCCGGTATCTTGTCGCCAGCCAACCATAGGCCCGGCGGATCTGGCGATTGATGCCGCGCCCCTCGATGATATCAAGCGTTCGCGACCAGTCGGTCCACTGGTTGCCAGCCTCGTAAATGATGCTGACGTTTTCGGTGCGCGCGGCTTCGGACAAAAGCTTATAGATCAGGCCGACATTGGTTTCCTGCCCGTCGTCCAGCACCGACATCGTGCCGTCCACCAGCACAACGTGATCAATGGGATCGCGACTGTGTTTCGGAACCGACCGCTCGGTCCGGCGAAAGAAGCCCAGAAGGCCGCGTATGCGATTTCTTAGCGCCATTTGTCCAAGTCTGACGCAAAATCCGGGTATATTTGCGGCGGTTTCATGGAAATCAGTTAAGCGCACCGCGCTTAGCTTTCCATGAAAATCACCGTGAGAATTGTTGCGGCGGCGTTTTGGGGCGTCTGGATCGGTGTCGCGGGTTAGCGCAGCGATTTTGTCGTGACAATCTCGATCGCACCATATCCGTTGAAACGGGTAACAGTCGCCGTGGAATAGGCGCCCAGCCCATGGAACAACACCCAGTCGCCGGTCGCCAGATCAGTTGGCAGCGCCAGCGTGCCGGGCAACCGGTCAAGGCTGTCGCAGGTCGGGCCGAATACCGATCTTGCCTTTGCCGCAGCGATGCGCGGGCCATCCACGCTCACGATGTCGATACGGTCGACGTTGCCCAGTATCGGTGCTTCGGCCAGCCCGCCATAAATGCCGTCATTCAGAAAGACCGAGCCATCGTCGCGAACGGTTTTCACCCGCGCCGCCAGCGTGAAGGCGTCCGCCACCATCGCGCGACCCGGCTCGCAGACCAGCGCTGGCGCGTGCCCGCCAAACGCTTCATCGACCGCCTTCGCGATATCGCGGAAGATGCCTTCAAGATCAGGCGCAGCGCCGGTTCTGTGTGCTGCAAAACCACCGCCAACGTTAAGCCGCCTGAGCGTAATACCGGCATTTCGCGCCACGTCGGCACAGGCTGCAATATATGCGACCCACGCCGCCGGATCGGCGCATTGCGTGCCGGGGTGGAAGGTCATCGACGGCTTGAAACCGGCCATCGCCACGGCCCGAAGATTATCGGTCGCATCCTGCGTGTCGGCACCGAATTTGGCACCGAAGTCATAAGCCGCGCCCTCGACCGGCAGGTGCAGCCGCACCGATACTTCCGCGCCACGAGGCACACCGCCCCGGATCAGTTTCTGAAGCTCGGTCCGGCCATCGACCGCGTAGGACGCAATACCCAACGCCACCGCATAGGCAACCTCGGCCTCCGACCTGACCGGATTGTTGTAATGCAATACCGCACCCGGCATCAGCCGCCGGACCGCGTCCATTTCATGCGGCGAGGCCACATCGAACGTGTCGATCCCGGCGGCCATCAGGTTTTCCAGCACCTCTTCGCCGTCGTTCGCCTTGACCGCATAGGTCACCAAACCGGGAAACCCCGCCTGAAACCGCGCAGCGGTCGCCTGCAACACAGACGGCGAGAAATACAGAACCGGGCGATCCGGTTCCTGCGTCAGAAGATGCGCGCGCGGCGTCGCATAAAGGGCTGGAACGAGCGTCATAACAATTCCAATCGTTGTGGGCCGTTAAATATCCGCACTATCACCGCCGATTCACAGTGGAAATCAGGCGATTATTAGTGTAAATTCAGTCAAAATAACGATCAGAGCTTACAAATGGACGAAATCGACGAAAAACTGCTGTCATTACTGACCCAGAACGCCCGCGCGCCCGTCGCAAATCTGGCAAAATCGCTGGGGCTGGCGCGGTCAACGGTGCAGTCCCGACTTGAACGGCTGGAACGCGACGGCATGATCGCGGGCTATACGCTGCGGCTTGGCGAAGCCGCGCGCGGCGAACGCATCCGCGCAACCGCCCTTTTACAGATCGAACCGATGACCCTGCCCGCGGTCCTGTCGCGCCTCAAAGCGCTCCCCGCAGTCCGCGCCGCCCACACAGCCAGCGGTCGGTTTGACCTGATCGTCCGGCTATCCGCCTCTTCCACAGACGCGCTGGATCGCGCACTTGACGCCATCGGCGATGTTCCGGGCGTGCGGTCCTCGGAATCGCTCATTCACCTTTCCACCCGCATCGACCGCCGCGCATTCTGACGCTTTCCCTTCGCAAAAAGGCACGCTAAACGAAGCGCGTTGATAAAGGCGTGAACCGATGGACAAGAATTTCAACGCAGCCGAGGCCGAAGCGCGGCTCTACGCGGCTTGGGAAGACAGCGGCGCGTTCAAGGCCGGTGCCAACGCGGCAGAAGGTGCCGAAACCTTTTCGATCATGATCCCGCCGCCCAACGTCACCGGCGTTCTGCATATGGGGCACGCGTTCAACAACACGCTCCAGGACATTCTGACCCGTTGGCACCGGATGCGCGGCCACGACACGCTCTGGCAGCCGGGGATGGACCACGCCGGGATCGCGACGCAGATGGTGGTCGAACGCGAGCTGGCGAACACCCAGCAGCCCTCGCGCCGCGAAATGGCTCGCGAAGCGTTCACGGCCAAAGTCTGGGAGTGGAAAAAACAATCCGGCGGCAAAATCATCGAGCAGTTGAAGCGTTTGGGGGCCTCCTGCGACTGGTCCCGCAACGCCTTCACCATGTCGGGTGCGCCGGGCGCGCCGATAGGCGAGGAAGGCAACTTCCATGACGCCGTGATCCGCGTTTTCGTCAAGATGTATGAAGACGGGCTGATCTATCGCGGCAAGCGGCTGGTCAATTGGGACCCGCATTTTGAAACCGCAATCTCCGATCTCGAGGTCGAAAACGTCGAAGTTGACGGCCACATGTGGCACTTCAAATACCCGCTCGCGGATGGGGCAAGTTATGAATACGTCGAGAAAGACGAAGACGGCAATGTGACCCTGCGCGAGACGCGGGATTATATCTCAATCGCCACCACGCGCCCCGAAACCATGCTGGGCGACGGCGCGGTCGCGGTGCATCCTTCGGATGAACGTTACGCCTCAATCGTTGGAAAACTCTGCGAAATTCCGGTTGAACCAAAGGAACACCGCCGCCTGATCCCGATCATTACGGACGAGTACCCCGACCCCGACTTCGGCTCCGGCGCGGTAAAAATCACTGGCGCGCATGACTTCAATGACTACCAGGTGGCCAAACGCGGCGGCATCCCGATGTATCGGTTGATGGACACCAAAGGCACGATGCGCGAGGACGGCGCGCCTTATGCCGAAATGGCCGCCACCGCGATGACCGTCGCCAAGGGCGAGCGCGAACTGGGTGAGGCTGAGGCGGATACGGTGAACTTAGTCCCCGACGACCTGCGCGGACTGGACCGGTTTGAGGCGCGCGAGAAGGTCATCGCCCAGATCACCGCCGAGGGCCTCGCGGTGATGACCAAGGCCGATGATCCCCGCCTCGGTAGGGTGGGTTTTCAACCCACCGAAGGCGAAGAGACACCAACCGTCCCCCTCGTCGAAGCCAGAAAAATCATGGCCCCCTACGGCGACCGCTCAAAAGTCATCATCGAGCCGATGCTGACCGACCAGTGGTTCGTCGACACCGCCAAGATTGTCGGCCCGGCGTTGGAGGCCGTCCGCGACGGCACCACCCAGATCCTGCCCGAGCAGCACAAAAAGGTCTATTTCAACTGGCTGGAAAACATCGAGCCCTGGTGCATCTCCCGCCAGCTCTGGTGGGGGCACAAGATCCCGGTTTGGCACGGATTTCCAAAGACCGAAGACTTCACTCGCCTCTGGAATGAGCCCGAAGCACCGTCCTTCAAGACCAAGGAGTTCTGTGCAGCGACTGAAGCTGAGGCAATCTCTCAAGCTGAAGCTTACTATGTTGATTTGGTGGACGAGGTTATAGTTGAAAACTTTGAGGATCGAGTTGGCACAAGCTTGCGCCGAGACCCGAAGACAGGAAAGCGCACAGCAGTAATTTCGAGAGACGATGACGTCCTCGACACCTGGTTCTCCTCCGGCCTCTGGCCCATCGGCACGCTTGGCTGGCCCGAAGACACCGAAGCGCTCCAAAAATACTTCCCCACCTCCGTCCTGATCACCGGCTTTGACATCATCTTCTTCTGGGTCGCCCGCATGATGATGATGCAATATGCCACCGTCGGCCAGCGCCCCTTCGACACCGTTTATGTCCACGCGCTGGTGCGCGACGAGAAGGGCAAGAAGATGTCGAAATCCCTCGGCAACGTGCTCGATCCGCTTGAACTCATTGACGAATTTGGCGCCGACGCCGTTCGCTTCACAGTCACCTCCATGGCCGCGATGGGCCGGGATCTGAAACTCAGCACCCAGCGTATCCAGGGCTATCGCAACTTCACCACCAAGCTCTGGAACGCCTCGCGCTTTGCCGAATTGAACGGCGTCTTCGGCCACGCCCGCTGGCAACCCGGCGACCCACTGACCGCAACTGCCAACAAATGGATCGTCGGCGAAGTTGCCAAGACCCGCATCGCTGTTGACGACGCCCTCACCGCCTTCCGCTTCAACGACGCCGCGAACACGCTATACGCCTTCACCTACACCTATTGCGACTGGTACCTGGAGTTCTCCAAGCCGCTCTACGAGACCGACGCAGCGGAAGAAACCCGCGCCGTCATGGGCTGGGCATTGGACCAAATGCTGATCCTGCTGCACCCGATAATGCCCTTCATCACCGAAGAACTTTGGGGGCTCTCCGCCGCTCGCGAAAAGATGCTGATCCACGCCGACTGGCCCACTTATGGCACCGAACTGGTCGATGATGCCGCCGTGGCCGAGATGCGCTGGGTCCGCGATCTGATCGAAAAGGTCCGCCGGATCCGGGGCGAAATGAACGTGCCGAAAAGCCTGAAAGCGCCCCTTTTGAAACTCTCGCTCGATGCGGCGGGCAAAGCCGCCTGGGCGCGGAACGAGGCGATCATCCTGCGCGACCGCGAAGCCGGGATCGAAGCCCTGACCGATGCCGATGCCGCCCCCAAAGGTGCCGCAACAATCGCAGTCGACGGCGGCACATTCGCCCTCCCGCTAGTAGGTCTGATCGACATTGACGCCGAAAAGGCACGCCTCGAAAAGTCGCTGCAAAAACTCGGCAAGGACCTTGGCGGCCTGAACGGACGGCTCAAAAACCCGAAATTCCTTCAAAGCGCGCCGCAAGACGTGGTTGAGGAAACCCGCGAACTGGCCGAAACCAAACGCCAGGAAGCGACCCGCTTACAAACCGCCCTCGACCGGCTGGCAGAAGTGGCGTGACCCGCTTCATCTTTTCCCAAATACGCCGGGCGACGTCTATGAAAGCGGCGAAACTGACATGACCAAACCCCGCCTGACATCCCTCGCCCAGCGCCTGCCCGCCACCGTGCCCTTCGTCGGGCCGGAAGCCGCTGAACGCGCACGCGGCCGCCCCTTCGCCGCCCGGATCGGCGCGAACGAAAGCGTCTTTGGGCCATCCCCCAGGGCAATCGCCGCGATGGAGGCCGCTGCACGCGACGTCTGGATGTATGCCGACCCCGAAAGCCACGACCTGCGCACAGCACTCGCCCGCCATCTTTCCATCGAACCTGACGAAGTGGTCGTCGGCGAAGGCATCGACACCTTGCTGGGCTATCTCGCGCGCCTCTTCGTCGCGCAGGGCGACAACGTGGTCACGTCCGACGGCGCGTACCCGACGTTCAACTACCATGTCGCGGGCTACGGCGGCGCGCTGACCATTGTGCCATATCGCGATGACAAGGAAGACCCCGCGGCACTCCTGAAAGCCGCTTGGGATGTAAATGCCAAACTCATCTACCTCGCCAACCCCGACAACCCGATGGCCAGCCACCACAAGGCGGGCGTGATCGACGATCTGATCGCCGACTTGCCGGGCGGCTGCCTGCTGGTGCTGGACGAGGCCTATATCGAGTTTGCCCCCGAAGGCACCGCCCCGGTGATCGACACCTCAAACCCACAAGTTATCCGAATGCGCACCTTTTCAAAGGGATATGGCATGGCGGGTGCCCGCGTCGGCTATGCTTTCGGCCATCGCGAAATGATCCGCGCGTTCGAGAAGGTGCGCAACCATTTCGGCATGAACCGGATCGCCCAGATCGGCGCGCTGGCAGCGCTGGCCGATCAGGAATACCTTGCCGAGGTGCAGGGACAAGTCGCTGCCGCACGGGATCGCATCGCCGCGATTGCCCGTGAAAACGGCCTCGAACCGCTACCTTCAGCGACAAATTTCGTCGCTCTCGACTGCGGCCGCGACGGCGCATTTGCCAAAGCAGTGCTGGACGAACTGGTGGCCCGCGACATCTTCGTGCGGATGCCCTTTGCCCAACCCGGCAACCGCTGCATCCGTGTCAGTTGCGGTCGGGAACATGATCTCGATCTCTTTGCCGGGGCACTTCCAGACGCGCTTAAAGCCGCGAGGGCGCGCTGAAATTCGCCGTCACACGACTTTGTTGCGCAAATTATTGGTTTTGACACATTAACGCGCTATTTTGCATCTATGCGGTCTGATCGTCCCACTCACCCGACCCCGGTTGAAAACCACACCAACGCGTTTCTCGCGACGTTTGGCGTCATTGTCTTCATGATGCTGTTCGCAATCTGGGCGATCTGGGGCCTGATCGTGGCAGGCATTATCAGCTGGGTCGCCGACCGGTTTATGACCACTGGTCTCGGGCGGCGCAGCGGCTAGGCGGATTGCGTTAATTTTGAATCAAATTTTGCTGCCTCTCGATCAGCATTTTGCTGATTTCGAACACGAATTTTGATGCAAGTGATTTATCGAAAACGCAAACCGCTTTAAGCAGCCGACGCGACAACCTCGGCTGCCGCCTCAACCCCGCCGGGCGCGTGATCAATACCGACTGCCTTCAAACCCGCCTCAATCGTCGCCAGCGCGCCCAGCACCATGTGCGCATTCACATGCCCCATATGGCCCAGCCGGAAGAAGTGTTCCTCGGGTGCCATTCCCAAACCGATACCCAGCGTCAGGCCCGCCCGTTGTTCGCACCAGTCGCGCAATTCGGTGCCTTTTGCGCTTCCAACCCTAACCGAAGTAACCGCGTGGCTGCGAAAAGCCGGATCGATGACGTTAAGCTCCAGCGGCCCCGCCTCGCCCCAGCGCTCAAACGCCGCCCAAACCGCACGCGCCAGAACCTCGTGCCGCCGCCAGATCGCGCTCAGCCCCTCTTCCGCAATCATATCAAGCGCCTCGCGAAGCCCATAAAGATGCAGCGTTGGCGCGGTGCCGCAGAAATACTGATAAAAAACTTCCGGTTCCACCCGCGTTCGCCAGTCCCAGTATCGCGTGACACAGTTCGCCGTCTCCCGCGCGCGGTCTGCTTTTTCATTGAAGAAAACAAACCCAAGCCCCGGCGGCGTCATCAGACCCTTTTGGCTTCCGGTGACCATCAGATCGACACCCCAGGCGTCCATCTCGAGAACGTCGCAGGCAAGGCAGGCGATGCAGTCGATCATCAAAAGCGCGGGATGCCCAACACGGTCCAGCGTCGCGCGAAGTGCCGCCACGTCGTTGCGAATACTCGTCGACGTGTCGACCTGCACCGTCATAACTGCCTTGATCTCATGCCCCTTGTCAGCCGCCAGAACCTCTTCGACGCGGCCCATATCAATCGCGTTGCGATCCCCGAAATCAAGCGTTTCCACAACGACACCAACGCCTTCGGCCATATCAGCCCAATCGTGCGCAAAGCTGCCGGTGGCTAGAACCAGCACCCGGTCGCCACGCGAAAAGACATTGCACAAAGCGGCCTCCCACGCGCCGTGGCCGTTGGCTATGTAAATTGCAACACTGCCGTCGGTCCTCGCAATACGCTTCAGGTCCCGGATAATGCCCGGCACCATCTCCGTCAGCTCGCCGTGATAGATATTTGGCGATGTCCGGTGCATCGCCCGAAGCACCCGGTC
This sequence comes from uncultured Boseongicola sp., assembly GCA_964194845.1. Lineage (GTDB taxonomy): Bacteria > Pseudomonadota > Alphaproteobacteria > Rhodobacterales > Rhodobacteraceae > CAXMNX01. The sequence goes on along the minus strand of CAXMNX010000089.1, from coordinate 12,573 downwards.
GGGTGACACAGATGGCCCCGGGATGGCCAGATAGTGGCGTCCGTTTCCAAGGGTCATGCGCGTTTCTCCCCGCAAATGTAGCCGTTCGCCCGAGTTAGTTGCCTGCGTTGACCGCGTCAATCACCCGTCGCTTGTCTGTGCCCCGCTGGGGCGATAGTCAGGGCTGAAGGCAACAAAGCAACCCCAAGTGACGCACAGCCCACCAACACCCCAAAACACACACGACAGACCGCTCATTGGCTGGCTCTGGTCCACTTACCTGCGCCAGCAGAAACTGTGGATGTTATTGGCGTTTCTGCTGATGGCGCTGGAAGGGTCGATGCTGGGCGCGCTCAGCTATATTGTGCGGCCGATGTTTGACCAGGTGCTTATCGCCGGCGACCGTGGTGCCGTGAACTGGGTTGCGGCGGCGGTCGGCGGCATATTTGTCGTCCGCGCGCTTTCAGCCTTCGGGCACCGCATCCTGATGCAGGGCGCGGGCCTCAGGATCGTCACAGGTATGCAAAAGGACATGGTCGCACGTCTCTTGACGCTCGACAGCCGGTATTTCCAGGCGAACCCGCCCGGCACGCTGATCGAGCGCGTCCGCGGCGACACCACGCTCGCCAGCAATATCTGGGCCACTGTATTGTCGGTGTTCGGTCGCGACCTGGTAAGCCTTATCGCACTTCTTGCAGTGGCGATATCTGTCGATTGGTTCTGGACGCTGATTGTGGTTGCTGGTGCGCCGCTGTTGCTTGGACCGGTGCTGCCGCTGCAACGCTATGTCCGCCGCCGAACACATTCGGCGCGCGAGGCCGCAGGGCGGCTTTCGACGCGGCTGGACGAGATATTCCACGGCATCAACACGATCAAACTGAACACAAGCGAAGACCGCGAAAACCAGCGGTTTGGCGAAACTGCGCAGAAATTTCTCAGCCAGGAAATGAAAGCCCGTGTCGGTCGCGCGGGCATTCCGGTAATGACCGACATTGTCGCCGCAATCGGGTTTGCGGGCGTTCTGGTTTACGGCGGTAGCGAGATCATCGACGGCGAAAAGACAGTGGGCGAATTCATGTCGTTTTTCACGGCGATGGGATTTTTGTTTGAACCCGTGCGTCGGATCGCAAATGTAGCGGGCACCTGGCAGACGGTTCGCGCAAGCCTCGAACGGATCCACTCGGTATTTTTGGTCGAACCGACGATCACCTCGCCCGCTACTTCAAAATATGCCCCGGATATCCCGGCAAGCGCCGATATCGTGTTTCAGAATGTGGTTGTTAGTTTCGGCACCGAAAGCGCGCTAAGTGGTGCCACCTTCACCGCGCGGGCCGGTGAAACGACAGCATTGGTTGGTCCGTCGGGTGCCGGTAAATCAACCGTTTTCAATGTGATGGCGCGACTGATTGATCCCAGCTCCGGCCGGATCCAGATCGGCGGCGTCGCAACCACCGAATTGACGCTGCCCGACTTGCGCGGACTTTTTTCCGTTGTGACCCAGGATGCGCCGATGTTCGACGAAAGCCTGCGCGACAATATCGTTCTGAACACCGCTGGCATCACTGATCAGGATATCGCCAACGCCGTCGAAGCCGCCCATTTGACCGAGGTTGTCGAACGGCTTGAGGCGGGGCTTGAAACCCCCGCCGGTCCGCGCGGCTCGGCGCTGTCTGGTGGCCAGCGCCAGCGCGTCGCGATTGCCCGCGCGCTTCTGCGAAACGCGCCGATCCTGCTTTTGGACGAGGCGACCTCCGCGCTTGATGCCGAAAGCGAAGTTCGCGTGCAGGAAGCGCTTGACCGGTTGGCCGAAGAACGCACGACGCTGGTGATTGCGCACAGGCTTTCGACCATTCGCAAGGCCGACAAGATCATTGTCATGGATCAGGGCCGTGTTGTTGACGAGGGCCGCCACGAAGACCTTCTGGCCCGCGGTGGTATTTACAACAAGCTCTACGAATTACAGTTCAGCGAAACCTGAGACAGATCGCTTTAATCTTTTGATTTCCCGTAATAATCGCGCGTCAGGCGCTCGGGCGCGACACCCATCTGAAACCGCACCAACGTCCAGAGATTGCGCACAACCCGGCGCGTCCAGCCATCGCGCAGATACCGATCCGCCGAAGTCCGGGCCTCGGCGTTCAGCGGTCGCAACAAACCGCGCAGGCGGCGCGCAAGGATCACATCCTCCATCAGCGGCACCCCAGGCACGCCGCCAATCTCATCAAGCACTGAGCGGGGCAACAAAAGCCCCTGATCGCCGTAAGGCAGGCCCAACCAGCGCGCCCGTAAATTCGCGCCCGCCGCAACCAGTTTGGCTGCCATCCCCTCGGCGCGAAACGCCAGTCGGAAATATCCCGCTTCATTCCGAGCAGCCTCAATGTGACGCCACACCGCCTCCGCCCAGCCGGGCCCTAAATGAGTATCGGCGTGCAGGATCAACAACCAGTCCGCCTGCGCAATCGCGGCCCCGCGCGCAATCTGCCCACCGCGCCCCGGCGGCCCTTCAACAACCGCCGCACCAAGCCCCCGCGCGACCTCAAGCGTCCCGTCCGTCGACCCGCCGTCCGAGACGACCAACTCGCGGATCAACCCCTCGCTCAGCCCCGGCATCAGTGCGGCCGCCGTTTCGGGCAGGTCGCGCGCCGCGTTGAGCGTCGGAATAACGACAGAAATTGGTGCGACCATGGATGCAGAATCCGATTACCCGCTTTATATAGGCCTGAGAGGCAACAGGAGACCAGCATGGAAGGACGCACCGTATTCCGCCTGACCGGAGGCGATTGTGAAGAATTTCTGCAAAACCTCGTCACCAACGATGTGACGCGGTTGAAGGACGGAATTGTCTGGGCCGCACTTCTGACCCCGCAGGGCAAGTATCTGGCCGATTTCTTTCTCGTGCCCGGAGATGATGCGATATTCCTCGACGTGACCGAAGGTATCGCCGCCGCACTCCATCAGCGCCTCGGCATGTACCGCCTGCGCGCCGACGTGCAGATCGAACAGACAGATATCAAGCCGTCACGCGGCACCGGCCCCGCGCCGGCGGGCGCATTTGCCGATCCCCGTCACACCACACTTGGTTGGCGCGCCTACGACGGGCAGGCCGACGAAGACGCCGACTGGACCGCGCTCCGCGTCGCCCACTGCATCCCCGAGACAGCGATCGAACTTGTCGCGAACGATACCTATCCGCTCGAGGCCGGTTTCGAGCGGTTGAACGGCATAGATTTCAAGAAAGGCTGTTACGTCGGTCAGGAAGTGACCGCGCGGATGAAACACAAAACCGAGCTGAAAAAGGGCCTCGCCGTTGTCGACATTGACGGCACCGCGCCACCTGGCACCGAAATCCTAACCGAAGGCGGCAAACCTGTCGGCACATTGTTCACCCAGTCCGGCGGCCGGGCCATCGCCTATCTGCGCTTTGATCGGGCAACCGGCGATATGACCGCCGGAGAGGCCACAGTTCGCAGGCCACTCTAGACTTCATCTTTTCGAATAATACGCTCGCCGAAGGCCGCGCCACTCTAGGTGGCGCAAATACCAGTATCGCGCCGCAGGCGCGCCCGCCGGATCACGCCCGCTCGGAATATTCCATCGTCTCGGTGTTCACGATAATGTCTTCGTCCTGCCCGACAAACTGCGGCACTGACACTTTGACGCCGTTGTCCAGCACGGCAGGCTTGAAACTATTCGCCGCCGTCTGACCCTTCACCACCGGTTCAGTCTCCACCACCTTGCAGGTCACCTTCTGCGGCAGCGTGGCACTCAGCGCCTCGGCCTCGTAATATTCGATCTTGATTGTCATGCCGTCCTGCAAAAACGGCCGCCGATCGCCCAGGATGACCGCCGGCAGTTCGATCTGCTCGTATGTCTCGTTGTCCATGAAAACCAGCATCCCGTCGCTCTCGTAAAGAAACTGCTGATCTTTCTGCTCCAGGCGAACGCGCTCAACTTTGTCGGCAGACCGAAACCGTTCGTTCAGCTTTGACCCATTTCGCAGGTTTCGAAGCTCGACCTGCGCAAAGGCACCGCCCTTACCCGGCTTGACGTGGTCAACCTTAACCGCGGCCCAAAGCCCACCGTTGTGATCAAGCACATTTCCTGGCCGAATCTCGTTTCCATTTATCCGGGGCATAGATGTCAACCACGCGTAAAAGTTGATAAAAAAGCTGGCGTCCCTATATTCGAGCCACAAGCCGCTGACAAGACGGCGAAATCAACCGGAGGAAGGCTGATAGCTATGCGTCTGACGCATAGGAGCCATTCCAAAAAAGAAAGACTAAAGTGGCGCAAGACCCGTCATAAGGGGCCTCATGCCAGAAAAAGCAAGAGCAAGAACAAAGGATATCGAATGGCTGACTTTGTAGACAGCACAGCATTCAACCACGAGCAAGGGAATCGCGCGCGGAAACTTTTCGCAGCAGTGGTCCTGGCAGCGCTGGATGATGCTATTGCCGACGACAAGAAATACGGCAACGGCCCCGAGCAGATTGCCCGTTGGTCGCGCTCGCGCGATGGTCGCGAAGTGCTGACCTGCGCAGGAATTGACCCCAACGAGCGCGTTGTTAAAGGCTTGATGGACTTCGTCGGCAAGGGTGTCCGCACCTCGGTCGCGCTTTCTCGCGAAGAAAGCGAACGTCGGCACGCGGCCGAGCAGGCCCGCGCCGCCTGAGCCAACTGACAGACCTGAATTGAAAAAAAACGCGCCCGTTTGTGGCGCGTTTTCTTTTTGACGAGGCCCGCCAACCCGTAGCTCTTTGCCCCTGCCGCAGCCAAGATTATCTCCGACAAACCCTCTCGGGAGACCCCCCATGTCCGACGCAGCACTTCCATTTGACCTGACATTGCTTGACCGGCTTGGCGATGTCGCCGTCGGCACCGGGCTTAATCTGCAACCGGGCCAACAAGTCATTCTCACCGGATCGGCGGAAACCCTGCCGCTTGTTCGCCGGATTGCCGACGCGGCCTATAAGGCGGGCGCCAGCCTCGTCACGCCGATCCTTTCAGACGAGGATGTGTCGAAGGCACGATATATTCACGGGGTCGACGCCAGTTTTGACGCAGCACCGGGCTGGCTGTTCGACGGCATGGCCAACGCCTACGGCGCCAACGCGGCACGTCTGCACGTCAGTTCCGAAAACCCGATGGCGTTAAGCGATATGGACCCGACAAAAATTGCCCGCGCCTCGAAAGCCCAGTCGATTGCTTACAAACCCGCGCTCGAGAAGATCTCAAGCTTCGCGATCAACTGGTCGATCGTCTCGTATCCGGGCCGCGCCTGGGCGAAGCTGGTGTTTCCCGATCTCGACGGCGATTCCGCGCAAGGCAAGCTTGCCGAGGCCATCTTCGCGGCCAGCCGCGTTGACCGTGAAGACCCGGTCGGGGCCTGGGCGGCGCATAATGCCGACCTCGCAAACCGCCGCGACTGGCTGAATAATCAGCGGTTTTCCGCCCTTCACTTTCGCGGCCACGGCACCGATCTGACCGTCGGTCTGGCCGAAGGTCATCTCTGGCAAGGCGGTGCGTCGGAAGCGAAAAACGGCATCATCTGCAACCCGAACATTCCGACCGAGGAAGTGTTTACAACGCCGCACGCGGGCCGTGTCGAAGGCGTCGCACGGGCGACAAAACCGCTCAGCCACCAGGGCAGCCTGATCGAAGATATCGAAGTGCGGTTCGAAAAGGGCCGGATCGTCGAAGCAAATGCGGCGCGCGGCGAGGATGTGTTCCGCAAACTTCTCGAAACCGACGAAGGCGCGGCACGCCTTGGCGAAGTGGCGCTGGTGCCGAATGCCTCGCCAATCTCTGAAAGCGGCCTACTGTTCTACAACACACTTTTCGACGAAAACGCCGCCTGCCACATCGCGCTCGGTCAGTGCTACAAGGACTGTCTGCTTGATGCCAATGACATCAGCGACCAGGACGTCGCCGCGCGCGGCGGCAACGCCAGCCTGATCCACGTCGACTGGATGATCGGCGGGCCGGAGACAGACATCGACGGGATTACCGATACCGGTGACCGCGTCGCGGTTTTTCGTGAAGGAAACTGGGGGGAAAATTAAAACGGCACATCATCGCCGGCGGTCGTGGCGGCAGCTACGAATTTCGCAACGACCTTTTTCTCACCCGATTTCTCAAAGGCGATATCCAGCTTGTCGCCCTCGATGCCGGTGATGACGCCGTAACCGAACTTCTGGTGAAACACCCGGTCGCCTTGCGTAAATGCCGACACGGCATCAAGGTCGATCACCACGTTCCGGGCCTCGGATGGCTGCGACATGCCGCGCATTTGGCTGCGCGCCTGAAGCCGCTTCCAGCCCGGTGAATTGTATCCATCCGCCTTGGCCGCCGCCTCGTGCAGATCGCTCTTGGGCGCCCCCGCCATCGCAGGCGAAGCCGCCGCGCCATACCCACCACCGTAAAGCCCGGGCGGCGTCAGCACGTCGACATGCGCTTGCGGCAATTCGTCGATAAAGCGCGACGGCATCTGGCTTTGCCATTGCCCATAAACCAGCCGGTTGCCTGCGAAACTGATCGTGCAAAGTTCCTCAGCGCGGGTGATGCCGACATAGGCCAACCGCCGTTCCTCTTCTAAACCGCTGAGCCCGCTTTCATCCATTGTCCGCTGCGACGGAAATAGCCCGTCCTCCCAGCCCGGCAGAAAAACGGCGGGAAACTCAAGCCCCTTGGCCGCGTGCAGCGTCATGATCGAGACCTTGGCCTCGCCGTCTTCGCTGTCGTTGTCCATGACAAGGCTGATGTGCTCGAGAAATCCCTGAAGATTATCAAACGCTTCCAACGCCTTGATCAGTTCTTTCAGGTTTTCCAGCCGCCCTGGTGCCTCGGGCGTTTTTTCAAGCTGCCACATCTCGGTATAGCCGCTTTCTTCCAGAGCCTGCTCGGCAATCTCGATATGGCTAACACCCGCCCGCACCAGCGCATGCCACCGGTCAATGCCGTCCAGTAACCGCGCAAGCTCGCCCGCACCCCGGCCCGACAGACCCTTGGCGGCAAGCAGCACCCGCGCCCCTTCGACCAGCGACACACCGTTCGAACGTGCGGCGGCCTGAATTTTCTGTTGCGCCTTGTCGCCCAGCCCGCGCTTGGGCGTGTTCACGACGCGCTCGAACGCCAGATCATCTTCCGTGCTGACGGCAAGCCGGAAATAGGCCATCGCGTCGCGGATCTCCCGGCGCTCATAAAATCGCGGCCCCCCGATCACCCGGTAGGGCAACCCGATGGTCAGAAACCGATCCTCGAACGCCCGCATCTGATGCGACGCGCGCACCAGGATCGCCATATCTTCCAGCCCGAACGGATCAAGCCCGCGCGTGCCGCCCTGCATCGCCTCGATCTCTTCGCCGATCCAGCGCGCTTCTTCATCGCCGTCCCAATGCCCGATCAGACGAAGCTTTTCGCCCTCCGTCACATCCGTGAACAACGTCTTTCCAAGCCGACCCTGATTGGCCGATATCACGCCGCTGGCGGCAGCAAGGATGTGCGGGGTCGAGCGATAGTTTTGTTCCAGCCGCACAACCTTCGCGCCCGGAAAATCCTTTTCAAACCTGAGGATATTGCCAACCTCGGCACCCCGCCAGCCATAGATCGACTGATCGTCATCGCCAACACAGCAGATGTTCTTGTGGCCCCGCGCCAATAGCCGCAGCCACAGATACTGGGCGACATTGGTGTCCTGATATTCGTCCACCAGAATATAGCGAAACCAGCGTTGGTATTGCGCCAGAACGTCCTCATGCGCCTGCAAGATCGTCACAACGTGCAGAAGCAGATCCCCGAAATCGACGGCGTTCAGCGTCCGCAGCCGCTCCTGATATTCGCCATAAAGATCGACGGCGCGGTGGTTGAATGCACCGGCCTCGCCAGCGGGCACTTTCTCCGGCGTCCAGGCGCGGTTTTTCCAGCTGTCGATAATGTGCCCCAGCTGCCGCGCAGGCCAGCGTTTTTCGTCGATATTTGCGGCAACGATCAGCTGTTTCAGCAGCCGGTTCTGGTCGTCGGTATCCAGGATGGTGAAATTGGTCTTCAGCCCGACCAGCTCTGCGTGTCGCCTCAGAAGCTTCGCGCAGATCGAATGAAACGTGCCAAGCCAGGGCATCCCCTCGACCGTCTGGCCCAACAGCCGCGTCACGCGCGCCTTCATCTCGCGCGCGGCCTTGTTGGTGAATGTAACGGCGAGAATTTCGTTCGGCCGCGCCTTGCCGGTGGCCAGCAGATGCGCAATTCGCGTCGTCAGCGCCTTGGTCTTGCCGGTGCCAGCGCCTGCCAGCATCAGAACCGGCCCCTCAAGTGCGGCAACCGCTTCGCGCTGTGCGTCGTTCAGGTCATCCATATAGGGCGCGGGACGCGCGGCGAGCGCTTGTTCCGATAGCGGTGCGCGGTCGGGAAAATCGCTGTGGTCGGGATCGCTGCTCATGGCGCAAGCCTAGACCGATTGCCGCGCGAGTGAAAGAGGTGTTCGCGCTCTGTTCTGCTTTCAGGGATGATATATATAAGGCCTTGCGGCGCAGCTTCGCCGCGTCGCTAAGGTGCGTATTTGGGAAAAGATGATGCAGCGGGACTTTTCCTTTCCGGCAAAGCCATTATGAGAGGACCATGGACCTTGATACCCGCTTTCCCGCCATATCGGATTTACGCGACCGCGCGCGTCGGCAGGTGCCGCATTTCGTGTTTGAATACCTCGACAGCGCCACCGGTATCGAGGACCAGCATCGGCGTAATATGCAGGCGCTCGGCGCGGTGCATTTTATGCCTTCGATATTGCAAGGGGCGTTTGACCCCGACCTGACGACCAATTTCCTGGGGCGCGATTATCCTCTGCCTTTCGGCTGCGCACCGGTGGGGATGTCCGGGATCATGTGGCCCGGCGCGGAAAAGTTCATCGCAAGCGCCTGCGCGGCGGCGGGCATTCCCTACACGATGAGCTCGGTCGCGACCGTGGTGCCGGAAACGCTTGCGCCGCACATCGGCGATCAGGGCTGGTTCCAGCTTTATATGCCGCACGACAAGAGCATCCGGTCCGACATGCTGGCCCGCGCGAAGGACGCAGGCTTCACCCACCTGATCCTGACCGTTGACGTGCCGGTAGACAGCCGCCGCGAACGGCAAAGGCGCGCCAACCTGATCATCCCGCCGAAGCTCGATCTGGCGATGATCTGGGCGATGCTGCTGCATCCCAACTGGACGATTGGCACGCTGCGCGAAGGTATCCCAAGCCTGAAATTCTGCGAGGATTATGTCGATCAGAAGACCGGATTTAATTCCATCGCGCACGCCGGTCATGTGATCCGGGGCCGGCCCAATTGGTCAGACATCGACGAATTGCGCGCTGAATGGTCCGGGCCGTTTCTGGTCAAAGGCGTGCAAAAACCCGACGATGCAAAGCGTCTGTCGGCGGCGGGTGTCGATGGGATCTGGATCTCAAACCACTCCGGGCGGCAATTCGACGGCGGCCCGGCCTGCCTTGATGCCCTGCCCCGCATCCGCGATGCGGTGCCGGATGCCCCGATCATCTTTGACAGCGGCATCACCGGCGGCGTCGACGTCCTGCGCGCGCTGGCCTTGGGTGCCGATTTTGTCATGCTGGGGCGGGCGTTTCACTATGCCGTCGGCGCGCTGGCGGGGCGCGGCCCGCCGCATCTGATCCACATGCTGGCCGATGACATGCGGCTGGCCATGGGCAATATCGGCGCGCGGACGTTGGGTGACTTGGCCGCGAAGCTAGCCTGAACCTCCTTTACCCGCGCTTGCCCCAGCGCCTCTTCGCCGCTAACACATGCGGCATCCGCGAAGGGGATGCGCATGGCCGAGTTCACAAAGATCCTGGTTGCCAACCGCGGCGAGATCGCCATTCGCGTCATGCGCGCCGCCAACGAATTGGGCAAACGCACCGTCGCGATCTATGCCGAGGAAGATAAGTTAAGCCTGCACCGCTTCAAAGCGGACGAGGCGTACCGGATCGGCAAGGGGATGGGACCGGTTGCGGCCTATCTTTCGATAGCCGAGATCATCCGCGTCGCGCGCGAATGCGGCGCGGACGCGATCCATCCGGGCTATGGTCTTTTGTCGGAAAACCCAGAGTTTGTTGATGCCTGCACAGATCACGGCATCGCGTTCATCGGCCCAAAGGCCGACACAATGCGGGCGCTTGGCGACAAGGCCAGCGCGCGCAAGGTCGCCATCGAGGCCGGAGTGCCGGTCATTCCGGCCTCCGAAGTGCTGGGCGACGATATGGCGCTTACCCGCAAACAGGCGGACGACGTTGGTTATCCGATGATGCTGAAAGCGTCCTGGGGCGGCGGCGGGCGCGGGATGCGCGCGATCCTGAAACCTGAAGAGCTGGAAGAGAAAGTTCTGGAAGGCCGCCGCGAGGCCGAAGCCGCGTTCGGCAACGGCGAGGGCTATCTGGAGAAAATGATCCAGAAGGCGCGCCATGTCGAAGTGCAGATCCTCGGCGACAGCCAGGGCAACATCTATCACCTCTGGGAACGCGATTGCTCGGTCCAGCGCCGGAACCAAAAGGTCGTTGAACGCGCGCCCGCGCCCTATCTGAGCGAAACCCAGCGCGAAAAACTCTGCAATCTCGGCAAAAAGATCGCTGAACACGTCGGTTACGAATGCGCCGGCACCATCGAGTTTCTGATGGATATGGATGACGGCGAATTTTTCTTCATCGAGGTGAACCCCCGCGTGCAGGTCGAACACACGGTGACCGAAGAAGTCACCGGCATCGACATCGTTCAGGCGCAAATTCTGGTGGCCGAAGGCAAATCGCTGGTCGAGGCCACCGGCAAGGCCAGCCAATACGACGTTGAACTTAACGGCCACGCCATCCAGTGCCGGATCACGACCGAAGACCCGACCAACAACTTTATCCCCGACTATGGCCGCATCACCGCCTATCGCGGCGCCACAGGCATGGGCATCCGGCTGGACGGCGGCACCGCCTATTCAGGTGCTGTCATCACGCGGTACTACGACTCGCTGCTTGAAAAGGTCACCGCCTGGGCACCGACGCCCGAGGCGGCGATTGCGCGGATGGACCGGGCGCTTCGCGAGTTCCGCATCCGCGGCGTTTCCACCAACATCGCCTTTGTCGAAAACCTGCTGAAGCACCCGACCTTTCTGAACTACGAGTATCACACCAAATTCATCGACCAGACGCCCGAGCTTTTCGAATTCAAACCGCGCCGCGACCGCGCCACCAAGATCCTGACTTATATCGCCGACATCACGATCAACGGGCATCCCGAAACCACCGGTCGACCGCGCCCGGTGGCCGAAGCGCGCGATCCGATTGTACCCATGCTTCGCACCGATACCCCGACGCCAGGTTCGCGCAATATCCTTGATGAGTTTGGCCCCGAAGCGGTGGCCGACTGGATGCGCGACCAGCCGCAACTTCTGATCACCGACACGACGATGCGCGACGGCCATCAGTCGCTTCTGGCGACGCGGATGCGGTCCATCGACATGATCAATGCGGCCCCGGCCTATGCCGCCAACCTGCCGCAACTTTTCAGTGTCGAATGCTGGGGTGGTGCAACCTTCGACGTCGCCTACCGGTTCTTGCAGGAATGCCCCTGGCAAAGGCTGCGCGATCTACGCGCGGCCATGCCCAACCTGATGACGCAAATGCTGCTGCGGGGCGCCAACGGCGTCGGCTATACGACCTATCCCGACAACGTGGTCCAGTTCTTCGTGAAACAGGCGGCGGAAACCGGCATCGACATCTTCCGCGTCTTCGACAGCCTGAACTGGGTCGAGAATATGCGCGTTGCGATGGATGCCGTCGTGGCCAACGGAAAGATTTGCGAAGGCACGATCTGCTACACCGGCGACATTCAGAACCCCAAACGCGCGAAGTATAACCTGCAATATTATGTAAACATGGGGAAAGACCTGAAAGACGCGGGCGCTCATGTGTTGGGTCTGAAAGACATGGCAGGCCTTTTGAAACCTGCGGCTGCGCGCATTCTGGTCAAAGCCCTGAAAGACGAGGTTGGCCTGCCGATCCACTTTCATACCCACGACACGGCGGGCATAGCTTGCGCCACTATCCTTGCGGCGGCAGAGGCAGGCGTCGATGCCGTTGACTGCGCGATGGACGCGCTTTCGGGCAACACCAGCCAGGCAACGCTCGGCACAATCGTCGAGGCGCTCAACCGGTCCGAACGCGATACTGGCCTCGATATCGGCGCGGTGCGCGAGATGTCGAATTACTGGGAGGCGGTGCGCGGCCATTATGCCGCCTTCGAGTCCGGTCTGCAGGCGCCCGCTTCCGAGGTTTACCTGCACGAAATGCCCGGCGGCCAGTTCACCAATCTGAAGGCACAGGCGCGCAGCCTCGGCCTGGAAGATCGCTGGCACGAAGTGGCCGAGACCTATTCGGACGTGAACCAGATGTTCGGCGACATCGTGAAAGTCACGCCGTCATCCAAGGTCGTGGGCGACATGGCATTGATGATGGTCAGTCAAAACCTGACGCGGCAAGACGTTGAAAATTCAGAAAAAGAAGTCGCCTTCCCCGACAGTGTCATCGACATGATGCGCGGCAATCTGGGTCAGCCACCGGGC